>DATAZR010000187.1:0-121874 GCA_036271955.1 Acidobacteriaceae bacterium | reverse complement strand
CAACAGTCACACCACACTCCAAATTGTTCCCTGGTCCCTATTCCCTGGTCACTGTTCCCTCATCCCTTGTCCCATCCGGCCGCGTCTTCCACCGCCGGTGAATCCACAGCCACTGCTCCGGATACCGCCGCACCCACGCCTCAATCACCGACGTACACTTCTGCGTCAGAGCAACAATATCCGATTCCGCATCCCCGGTCGCCTCAAACTCGACCCGCTCGCCAAAGTGAAGCACGTAAGCGCCCTTACCACCACGCTCCGCAGCCTCCCAAACCAGAAACCCCGGCAGCACCGCCGCGCCCGTCTTCAGCGCCACCCGAGCCAGCCCGCTCGCCGTACACGCCGCCTTGCCGAAGAAGTCCACAAACACACCCTGCGGCGGAGTCATGTTTGTGTCCATTAAAATCCCCACACTCTCGCCCCGCCGCATCGCCACCAGCAGCCCCCGCGCAAAATCATCCTTGTGATTCACGCGATTCCCATGCCGGCACCGGATGCGGTTCACAAACTCATCCAGCCGCCGGTTATCCAGCCGCCGAATCACCATTCCCATCGGATGCCCCATCAGTGAGTGATAAAAGCTCGAGAGCTCCCACGCCCCCAGATGCCCGGTCAGGATCAGCACGCCCTTGCCAAGCGCCTCGGCCGCTTCAAAATGCTCCAGCCCTTCGTAGCGAATCCACTCCGCGGTATTCGCCCGCGTGTAGCGCTCCATCCGGCAAAACTCCGCCAGTTGCCAGCCCAGGCTGCGATACGTCCCCTTCAAAATCTGTTGACGATCCTTGACCGGCATCTCCGGAAATGCCACTGCAAGATTGCGCATCCCCGTCCGCCGCAATCTTGGAAGAAGCAAATAAACCGCCCGCCCCACACCCGCCCCAAGCAGGCGCGCCAATCCACGCAGCAGCAGCCCCAGCACACGAGCCACGCACCACACCACGGCAAACTCAAGCGATTCAAGAACTGTATTCATTCAGGCAAAATCGATCCGATATCTAAGTGTAAAGCTCTAAATAAGGTACGCCCTTATCTCGCGGGATCACTTAGGCAGCCGCCCAGCCTCTTCTATAAAATCCTCACAAAATGAAAAAGGGAATATCCGAACCACAGGCATAACCTGTAAGGTTTCGTCTATTCCCTGTTCCCTATTTTCCTACCTTTTAGTTGTTCAGCTTCGCATCCACAAATGCGTGGGCCACACCGCGCACAAAGCTTTCCGCACCCGCCGGAACCGGCACTTCACCGCGCAGAATCGTCCGGAAGCCATAAGCCTGACCATAATAGGCGGTCGTGTCATCCGTGCTCTGGCTGACCGATGCGCCGTTCAGGTCGATGCCTGCGAACAGGCCCTTGCTGCGCGAGTACGTCAGCAATTCGGCATTCATCTTCCAGTCCGTAGCCGCCTGCGAGTTGCGTCCCACCGGCCCAGCCGACGCAGCCGCATCGCCGCCCAGCTTGAACTTGCTCTTCAGCAGATCCTGGAAGCCATGATCGTTCACCGCCACCAGCACCAGGTCCGTCGCCTGTCCGCCAATCTGGAAGCCGAACGACCCGCCCGCAAGGGTGATGAATGCCGGTGCGCTCCAGCCATGTCCGGTACGGCAGGTAACCACGCCGCGGCCGTATTCGGCGCCCACCAAAAACGCCCCCTTCTTCAGGCTGGGAATCACGGCAACGCAAGTCGCCTGCTTCAGAATATTCAGCGGAATGGTGTTGTCTGGCGTATTCACGATCTCGTCAATCACCGTCTTCGCTGCATCGACACGGTCCTGCAGGTCATCCTTTGAAGACGCTGCCAATGCGGAAGTTGCTGCAAAGCCTGGGATAAGAAGACCCAGGCAAAGGGTCAAAGTGGGGAAAATCCTATTCTTTTTCATGCGTTCTCTCCTGTCGTTCACATATCGCTCGCGAAGTTCCATACACTCCGCCGCCAATCTTGTACTGGAATCGGATTTTAAAACGGAAGAATCGCCAATCCTGCCTTGCGCTACAGATATTCACGCATCGCGGCCAATTCGCGCTTCAAAGGAAACAGAAAATGCCGATTACAAGCACCACAACAGCTTTTCAGCGTTGGCATTCAGTGAATGAGACGCCATTTGCCGGCAAAAGGTTGGAAGCGGTACCCGGAAAGTAACGCACTCGGACCCGCGCACCGCTAGAAAAGCGAATCTGGCACTTGTCCTCCTTGACGAATCCTGGCATGGCGAATACGGGCATGTCCTCCAGCACAAAAAAGAGGACTTCATGAAGAAGATGAGATTCTCATCCGCTCCAGGAAGTCCTTTCCCCAGATCTGCGTTGTTACATCTTCATCCTCCGTTATTCACATAAGTAAAACAACATAACGAAGGGGCACTGTATGTAAGTAACTAAAAACAGTACCTTGCCATATGCACTGTTTAGTTAACATGACAACGAAGTCACGTCATCAAACGCGGAGATAGTCAAGATACAATTCTCCTGCGCGTCACATGAGTAAATCCTCATGCAGCGTTGCCTCTGGATCCGCCGCGATCAGCATCGTTTCCCCATGCTCGTGGCACGCGATCTCAGGCGTAACTTACGAGATCGACAATCGCTGCTCCCGCATTACATTCTGCGTCGCCTGCACCGACAGCGTAACCCGGTTTTCCGCGCCTGTCTTTCGCATCAAGCTCGCAACGTAGGCCTTCACTGTGCGCTCTTCGATCCCCAGTTCATGCGCGATCTCACGATTCGAACATGCCGTCATAATCAGCTCGAGTACCTGGCGTTCGCGTGGGCTGAACGTCGGAATCGGCAGGGCAATTGCAGGACATCCCTGACTCAGAAGACGGTCGATCAGCTTCGTCAGCACCCTGCGCGGCGCCCAGATACATCCCTGGATCACCGACTCCACAGCCTGCCGCACCGCCAGCGGTCCACAATTGGAGTCCAGAAAGGCCCGGCCCCCAGCCGCTATCGATCGCAGCATCAGGTCCTCGTCCCCGCCCGGTCCTAACAGCACCTGCCGCACTTCCGGCCGTAGCTTGTGCACCCTCGTCTGCACTTCCAGCCACGAGGCTCCGCCGCTAACATCGAGAATTAGATACCGCAGTGCGCGATCTCCCAGCAGCGTATCAAGATCCGCTATATGGATTCGAATTGAAGGGTGATCCTCAAAAGCGCTGATCACACCCATTAACCGGATTGGTTCGCTTGAAATTAATCCAACTCGGATACAAGTACTCCCCGAAGTAACTTGCATGTCCCGCCTTCCCAATAAACGTCTTTATCATCCCTGCAGCAGCCACGGAGTATCCCTCGGCTTCTTAGCGATTCATGAAGCGCATCCATGGAGCAACCCCGGATTGCTCGACAGATCGTGTGCTGCAGAAATGTTCACCAGAATGTAACCCCTGTAGAAGAAAACTACAACAGATTTCCATGTCTTGAATCTAGGGACGTGGAACCCATCACGCTATATATCAATCAATTACTATCGTACCGCAACGCATTTCGAATCAAAGTCTCGGCAGAACTATCCCCTGTTGTTTTTGGTATTTCCCCTTGCGATCGGCATAACTAACTTCGCAAGGCTCATCGCCTCGGAAGAAAAGTATCTGGCACAAACCCTCGTTAGCATAAACCCGTGCTGGCAATGGAGTCGTATTAGATATTTCTAATGTTACAAACCCCTCCCACTCCGGCTCAAACGGAGTAACATTGACAATAATCCCACACCGCGCATAAGTCGACTTACCCACGCACACGCTGATTACATCGCGCGGAATCCGGAAGTACTCCACCGACCGAGCCAGCGCAAACGAGTTCGGCGGCACAATCACTGATTCCGCTTGCACGCTCACAAACGACCGCTCGTCAAACGCCTTCGGGTCGATGATCGCGCTGTTCACGTTGGTGAAGATCTTGAACTCGTCCGAGACTCGCAGATCGTAGCCATACGACGAAAGTCCGTACGAGATCACACCCTCCCGCACCTGCTTTTCGCTGAACGGTTCAATCATCCCGTGCGTTAGTGCCTGCTCACGTATCCAGCGATCGCTTTGAATCGACATTCTTAAAATTTCCTCTCGGTGTGTGTCTTTTCTTACAGCATTGGTCTCTAAGTTGTTTATGGTATTGGAGTACGCGAAGATTGACAACGTAGCCAACTCCCACTAGCATCTCGCCAGTAGGCCTCTCCGGTACACCGCCGCGCTTCGGCGCCAAATTCTCTTCGATTAAGGGGTCAGGACATTGATCAAGCAGGATATCGTGCACCACGTCATCGAGCGGACAGGCCTGCCCAGGGCCAAGGCGGAAGCAGCAGTCGATACAGTCTTCGAGGGCCTCAAGCAGGCGCTGGCAGCCGGCGATCGCATCGAGTTGCGCGGCTTCGGCGTTTTCAGCGTCCGTCCCCGCAAGACCGGCATCGGCCGCAACCCTCGCACCGGCACAGAAGTCAACATCGCCCCCGGCAAAGCCGTTCGATTCAAGCCCGGTAAGGAATTGCACGCCCTCGACAGCGGCTCCACCAGCTAGGGCAGCCGCTCTGCGGCGCTCGGCATCCTTTCAAGATTTTCGCGGAAGCCGGATTCATGACACCTCCCAGCTCCGGCGCTCAATACCAAACCGGTCAATCAGTCACCGCGCCGGTCCCCATTGCGGCGGACGAGACTGCATTTCCGTCAAGAACCAGCAGCATGTCCCTCACCAGCCGGTGGCGCGAATACGGCATTCCCGGCCTCCTCCTCGCCGCCAGCCTGGTCACCACCACCGCCATTGGCGCCCGCTTCATGCAGAACTATCTAGATGGCCTTCCCACTCTCGTCAATGAGAGCGACCTCTGGCCCTGGCCCTGGCTCTTCGAGCAGCCCAGCCGCTTCTTCCTCGGATGGCCTTTCTCCCTCGCGCTCCTGACCATCCTGCTCACCCACGAGTTCGGTCACTACTTTGCCTGCCGCGCCCACGGCATCCGCGCCACGCTGCCCTGGGTGCTTCCCGCGCCTACCCTCAGCGGCACTGCGGGAGCCGTCATCCAGATTCGCGGCCGCATCCCCAATCGCCGGGCGCTCATGGACGTCGGTGCCTACGGACCCCTCGCCGGTTATCTCGCCTCGCTGCTCGTCATTGCCGCCGGGTTCCTGCTCTCCCGCATCGCCCCTGCCGCCGGCCATCGCGAACTCGTCCACTTCGGCAACTCGCTAACCCTGGACATCATCCACGGCGCCATAGTCCAGCTCTACCCGGCCGCGCCGGCCTTTGCTCTGGCCAATCGCCACCCAGCCCTCATCGCCGGATGGGTCGGCCTCTTCATCACCTCGCTCAATCTCATCCCCGCTGGCCAGCTCGATGGCGGACACATCCTCTACGCCCTCTCGCCCCGTCTGCACCGCTTCTTCACGCTCGTCCTGCCCATCGCCCTTTTCGTATTCGGATTCTTCTTCTGGGTCGGCTGGATCCTCTGGGGACTCATCCTCTTCATCCCCGCCATGCGTCACCCCCGCGTTCCAACCGGCCAGCCGCTCGACTCCAGGCGTCTAGTCCTCAGCTTCCTCGCCCTCCTTATCCTCATCCTCACTTTTTCAGCCGCCCCATTCTCCGGCAACTCCATCCTGCATTACATCCGCTGACCGCCACTTGCTTAGCGCGATTAGCCGCAGGTGCGGGTGCCCCCGTCTCGATCCTGAGACCTGGGCCTAACGCATTTTAGGAATTGGTGTATACCGAAACTAAAACCGTCGCATAGGCGCGGCCAGCGGGGAGAGCGGCCCATGATCAGGCAGGCCAGTTCACGTTATTCCTAAAGATAAATATCATCTTGCTCAGGTGCGGCATGGTTCATTGCACTCTTCACGCCAGTTCCTCAGCCGGACAGCCAGTAAGCGCCAAAGGCGCGCTCTATACCAGCATGGGGCAACGCCCCATGAAGCGGAACACAGCACAACTGAGGGCTGAAAGCCCGACCCATAGCCCTTCAACCGGCAATCGCACCCAAGCCGGAGCCGAGCTGATAATCATCTTCCTGAAATGCCTTCGCCCGTCTCGAAGAATCGCAAAATGGCTTTCGACCGGCACGAATCGATCCGCCGCCCTCACTGCGCCTTGGCTGCGCCGGCCTTGGTCGCCACTTCGATCGGCGCGCCCGCCACCGGCCTCTCGCGCACCAGCTGCGAAGACGTATGCTTCACCTTCAGCAGCCGTCCCCGGCGATCGAAGCTCATCTCCCACTCCATCGCCTTCACGCCCGGCGTCGCATCGGCAAAGCTCACTTCCGCGCCCGCCTTCTTGCCTACCTTCAGCATGGCCGCCGCGCTCTCTGGAAAACTCTCTTCCGCAGCAATCTTCGGGACCAGCGCTGCCCGCACATGCCCGCCGGCCAGCGCCGCATAGCACAGCCCCAGCGTCAGCCAGTCCGGGTTTAGCCCCGTCTCGCCTTCCTTCACCATGTGATTGAAGTCGTTGATCGTCAGCGCATTGGAAGACGTCGGAGTCCACAGCGAATACCCCCGCCGCCGCACCGGAATCACCCGCACATGCCCCTCGCTGCCTCGCGGAATCACCGCCGCAAACAGCGTTACATCCCCCGCCGTATTGCCGCGGCTGTACTCCAGAATCAGGTGCTCCGGAAAGACTGGACAAACCGCCTGCTCATAACCCCAGCCACCATCTTTTGAAGTCTCTTCCTCGGCGCGGTTTGCCCCTTCGACTCCCCGAAAGCCCTGCAGCTCCGCCCGCCGCGCAATCTCCATCCCCGCTCCCTCGGCCAGCTCCCGGTCCCCGGCCGTCATCTGCTCCGGCGCGCGAAACTCCAGCTCCTGCCGCCGCCCGGTATGGGCATTCACAGGAAAAGGCGACTCGATCGGCAGGGGATGAATCACCCGCCGGTTCAAGTGATATGGATTGTCCGTGGAATTCTGAACGGGAGTCGGAACAGGCCCTTGAACGGGATTGGGCGCCGTACTTTGCGCCGGTTCTGGAGCCGGGCTTTGCGCCGCGCCGCTCACACTCCAGCCGCAACTCAGTCCGCAGGCAAATACCAGGCTCAGCCTAAAGCTAGTGCGCAGGGGAAAGTACCTCATCTCCCCTCCAGCTTACCATCCGCGCAAAAAAAGAAAGGCGCCCCGTCACCGGAGCGCCTCTCGCGTCTGCTGCAGTTATCAGCCCTTATGCGGAGTGGTGTGGTGCGCCGGAGAGGGCTTGCGAGCCGCCTTCTTCTTCGTCACCTGGATCTCGCCATCGCGCATGGTGATCATCGGCGTCGGAGCCTGCGTGAACGAGTCGAAGGTGCCGATCAGAATCGAGCTCTCCGCCGGCGAATCCAGCTTGGTCTCCGATCCCACCGCCGGAACATCCTTGTCCGCCAGCGGCGTCTTCAGATTCACCGTGAAGTCGGCTTTCTTGTCCGCCTTGGCGTCGTCGGTTACCGCCACCTGGATCTGGCTCGCAGTTGCCGCAATCACCGTACCCGGCAGCTCCGTTACCTGGTCCTTGAGGATAGCCCACATCTTCTGCGCATTGTCCGGCGAAGCGTTGGCCAGGATGTATTCCTTATCGCCCAGCGCCAGTGTCGACAGGTCTGGAGTGCTCGCTACCACGCCATCGGCAATGTCCTTAGGCGTCGGCGCGGGATCGATCTTGAAGTCCGCGGGAGGAAACACGGAATTCGCCGAAGCCGCCAGCACCGCCTCGAATCCATCTTCTTTGCCGTGGAAGCGCTTGTACCAATAGCGTGCCTGCTTGTCGATCACCGGCTTGAAGCCTGCCGGAGCGAAGTTCTCCGCACGGGTCAGGAACCACACGCCATTCACCATGTCGGGAGGCGTCAGCTGCGTGTACGTCTGGCCCAGCAGCAGCGTATCGTTTAGTCCAGGAGCAACCTTGGTCGCATCCGGATTGTTCTTCGCCAGGTACTCGAGCTCAGCGCGGAACGCGGCCACCGCAGCTGGTAGATCCTTCTTCCCATACAGGTCGTCGTTCGAGATCACCGAATAGAAGAGCGGGTCCGTCGCCGCCTTCTGCTTCGTCCAATCGTCATCCTTCACTTCCGCGGGCTTGGTCGCAGCCAGACCTTTGGCTGCATCCGCCGCTGCATCATCCAGCAACTGCGGAGCCTGCGCCGGAGTGCTCGCTGCCTGCTGCTTCTCAAAAGCGGCAATCAGGTACATCGCCTTCAGGTTGTTGGGATCGATCTGCAACAGCCGCTTGGCCGCATCGATCGTCTTTGCCGGATCGAACGACGAATACGCGTCCACCAGTCCGGCTAGGACTGCCTTCTTCACCTGGCTTTGAGGATACTTTGTGAGAAAGGCTTCGCTCGCCGACGCTTTGGCCTGTGGAGTGCTTTGTGTAGTGGCATCCTGGTAAGCGTTGTACTCGGCAGGATCTTTCATGCTGATCGAGTCGGAACCACCTGCAGGTGCTTGAGCCAAGGCAACAGGCGCTGTAGCCATGCCGACCCCTGTCAGCATAAACACAGGCGCGGACGCAGACGCGAAGACGGACGCGAGGAAAAACTTCTTCATTCAATGCTCCTGGGATATTGAGAAAATCGCAGCATATTCGTAAACACGCACACGGGGACGGTCTCCCAAGAACTGCCAAGCAAGTACTGCCAAGCTTCGCCAGGCGGCTGGATCCCAGGGTCGCCATTCGACTGCCCTGCCTTCCATGCGGTGATGTGGGGATTATAGAAACACAAGCCCGAAGTGACAAGCGGCGAATCGCGCATCGCAGATTTCAGGCCTCTGCCTGCCGGTTTCGAATCACCGGTCAGCCCAGCAGCCGTCTGCTTCCGTTCCCGTCCTTGCCACTTGCACGTTCTCATGCGCTTGCCTTACCTGTCCCCACTGCTCTAGGAATCTCTGAATACGTTCTGTGAATAAGCTCTGTTTTGAAGGGTACGGGCTTCAGCCCGTACGTAAACGGGAATGCCGGTCAAATGGATCGGACATTCCATTACCTTACCTTGAAACCCGCCGGCTTTCTGTTCTCATCTGTTCTCAATGGTCCTGCTTTCCATTTCAAACACCCTGCCGTATTGCCCCGCACTGTCTCATTCCCGCTTGACAGCCGCCTCACCGGCCCGAGAACATACCGCCAACATCCGGCTGGGCCCCGCATCGCTCCGGTAGCCTGCCAAATCTTCCCGCACAGGTGACTCCCATGAGCTTTCAGAACTTTCCTCTCATCTCGCCATTCCTCTGGTTCGATGGCAACGCTGAAGAAGCAGCCGACTTCTACATCTCTATCTTTCCCAACTCCCGACGCATCGGCGACCTCAGCGCACCCAATGACGACACCGTTCCCAAAGGCAAAGCCCTTACCGTCGCCTTCGAACTCGACGGCCAGAAGTTTACCGCCCTCAACGGCGGCCCCTACCACAAATTCAATGAAGCCATCTCCTTCGTCATCCGCTGCGAATCCCAGCAGGAAATAGACGATTACTGGGCCAAACTGACAGCCGGCGGCAGCGAAATTCAATGCGGCTGGCTCAAAGATAAGTTTGGCCTCTGCTGGCAGGTCGTTCCCGCCAACATCGCCGAACTGCTCAGCCACCCCAAAGCCATGCAAGCCATGTACGCGATGAAGAAGCTCATCATCGCCGACCTCGAACAAGCCGGCCAGTCATAAAAAGCTACACCCCCTGCGCTCAATTACGGCCTGATCCATCAGTCAGGCCGTCCATTCCTGCCTTTCTTGCGGCTAGACCGATTTGAATTCAATCTCCGTCCTTACTACAGACACCGAAACCGCCTTGAGCGGATCACCCCCTACAGCCGAAGAGTTGCCTACAGCCGAAGAGTTGTCATCCTGAACGAAGTGAAGGATCTGCTTTTACCACTTACCGAATAGTCGGCCCCCGGATCGCAGCCCCGCGCCTATGACTCAAAAAGAGAAGGCGTGCCGAAGCACGCCTCAGGTTGATGAAGAACCCCTGTTTTCAAAAAGCGCGTCTGTGCTTTGAAGGGTACGGGTGGTTTTAAGGGTACGGGCTTCAGCTCGTACATAAGCCTCACAGAATCAGAGAGGGCTTTAGCCCCCGAGGGACGAGTTCCATCCGTCCAGCAGCTTCGTCAGCACTCTGCTCTATTACTTTTCCCTAGGATGTGGAGACGGATGCGGCGCAGCTGGACGAGGAGCAGCTGGACGAGCTGCAGGTTGCGCATGTTCCGGAGCCGCTGGCCTCGGCGCGCTTTGCACCCGAGGCGCAGGACGAGGAGCACTCTGCTGTCGCGGCGCTGGCGCAGCATGGCTTTCCGGTCTAGCCGAAGCAGCCCGCTCCTCACGAGCATGGCTCTCTGCCGAACGCGCCTGCGCCGCCCTTGCCTGCTCAGAAGCACGGCTCTGCTCTGCCCTGCTTTGCTCCGCCGCATGAGACCGTGCCTCAGCGCTTCGCGCTTCATTCGAACGCGCCTCGGAAGCCCTGTTTGTAGCGGCTCTGTTTTCGGCAGCCCGATTCTCCTGCGTCTTCGCAGCCTCACGCGAACGAGCCTCAGCCGCTCTGTTTTCAGTCGCATGAGCCGCAGCCGAACGATTCTCCGCCGCCCTGCCCGCCGCACTCCGGCTAGCCTCAGCACTCCGGTTTGCCTCCGTCCTCGCCGTATTCGAGCGAGCCGCAGCTTCCCTGCCGCGCTCCGCCCCAGTCGCATGAGAAGCAGCATGAGACCGCGCTTCCGCACTTCTAGCCTCAGCAGAACGAGCGGCAGTCGACCCCGGCGCAGGCCGCGTCTCATGCGGAGTCTCCCGCGAAGCCTCCCGTGCATGACCAGCTTCACTTCTGTTCTCAACCGGACGCGCCCCGCGAGCCGCTACAACACCTCTGCCTTGAAATTCCCCCGGCTTAGACGTAGCCGCAATCGCCGGACGCCCATGATTCTCTCGCGCCAGCATCGCGCGGTTGCCACCCGCGGCCCGCCGCTGCTCCGTCTGCCCCGCCGTCAGATGCACATGCGCATCGCGTCGCGCCGTTTGCTGAGCCGCCGAAGGCCGAGCCCTGAGTCCGCCCCGTCCGCCGTTGTAGCTTACCCGGCTGACCGAGCGATAGTTCACCGCCCCGCGTGCATATACATGGTGAAAGCCGCCGCTGCCGATCCGGTTCACCGAACGGTTGTAATAGAAAGCTCCGTGATTCCAGTAGCCGCCCGCATACCCCACGCCGGCATAACCAAACCCATAGTTGACACCGCCGTAGAAGCCCACCGTCGGACCCCAATAGCCGGCATTCCAGAGATACGAGCCGCCGCTCCAGCCCCAGTATCCCGGCGTCCACAACACCCCCACCTCAGGCGGCTCAACCCACGTTCCCGGAACCCAGTAATAACCCTCGTCTCCGTAAGCCCAGTAACCAGGAGTCCATATATACCCCTCCTGCGGACAGATCGGCTGCTCATACGCCACCAGCGCCGGAGGAGCGATCGTAATCGACACCCCAATCTGCGCCATCGCCGCGACTGGCATCGCAGCCACTAACAAACCTTGCAGTAACATTCGCATTCCACGCATCGTGCACCACCTTGCAGGTCGTTCTCTTGCGGTTGATTTGCCGCTGGATTTTGCCGCGCACCATCTTCAATTACCACAGCTTTCCAGCAGCACGAAAACTAATCCAACCAACATCCCACAAATACAATGCAGATACTGAGCACTTAGAACCAAACCAACAAAAACGCCCCCACAGCGCAACTTACAAACAACCCGCAATTTACTTATCGCAACTAAGTTAGTTCACAAAGTATTTCTACAGCGCCTGTACTTCCAGAACAACTACCTATGTGCGCTGCTTTACCTTCTACACAATGGCCAATGCCTAAGACCCTGTGGTATACGTTTCCACATGCCGCGCCCCATCCTGAACGCCGCTCGAATCGTCGCAATCCTGCTCGCCGTCTTCGCTTTACTCCCACATCGAGCACCCGCGCAAACCCTCGCCCCCACGCCGCCGATGGGATGGAACAGCTGGGACGCCTACGGCCTCACTATCGATGAAGCCGACTTCAAAGCCAACGTCTCCGTCCTCGCCGGAATCAAGCAATACGGCTGGCAATACGCCGTCATCGACGAAGGCTGGTACATGGCTGACCCCTTCGGCGGCACACCCGCCAAAGAACACTTCCAGCTCGACGCCAACGGCCGCCTCATCCCCGCCCTCAATCGCTTCTCCGATGCCGCCAACGGAGCCGGCCTCAAACCCCTCGCCGACTGGGTCCACGCCCAGGGCCTCAAATTCGGCATCCATCTGCTGCGCGGCATGCCCAAACAGGATCTCGCCGCCAACACGCCCATTGCCGGCTCCAGCTTCCACGCCCGCGACGCAGCCGACCCCAGTGACACCTGCCCCTGGAGCGAAGACAACTTCGGCATCCGCGACAACGCCGCAGGCCAGGCCTGGTACGACTCCATGATCGACCTCTACGCCGGCTGGGGCGTCGACTTCCTCAAAGTCGACTGCATCTCCGACCGTCCCTACAAGGCCACCGAAATCCGCCAGCTCGCCGAAGCCATCCGCAAAGCCACTGCCAAAACCGGCCATCCCATCGTCCTCAGCCTCTCACCCGGACCCACCGCCCTTGGCCATGCCGCCGAAGTCGCCAAGTATGCCCAGATGTGGCGCATCTCCGACGACCACTGGGATGTCTGGTCGCACCTCCCCGAGCCCGGCAAAGGTGAATTCCCCATGGGCACCCGCCAGGCTTTCGATCGCCTCGCCGCATGGCAGCCCTACGTTAAATCCGGCAGCTGGCCCGACGAAGACATGCTCCCCATCGGCAACCTCTCGCCCCACCCCGGCTGGGGAGACCCGCGCGACTCCCGCCTCACCCACGACGAGCAGCGCACCGAATTCACCCTCTGGGCCATCACCCGTTCGCCGCTCATCCTCGGCAACAATCTCACCAAGCTCGACGACTTCACCCGTTCCCTCATCACCAACCGCGAAGTCAACGAGATAAACCAGACAGTGACCTCATCCTCCAATCTCGACCCGCATGACCAAAACATTCGCATGTGGACCGCAACGACCGGCGGCCCTCATCCCCGCCGCTATATGGCCGTCTTCAACATCGGTGATCGATTCACCAACTTCAACCTCTCCTGGGCTCAATCCGAAAAAAAGCCGCAGCACATGTACGACCTCTGGAACAAGACCACCATCTCCACCGCTGGCGGCAATGTAATCCAGCTCCAGCCCCACGCCTGCGCCCTCTATCGCCTCGATTATGGAATCTAAATAAGTTTAGGAATCTGAATAAGTTTTGTTTTGAAGGGTACGGGCTTTAGCCCGTACATAAACCATGCCGAGTCGATGGGGCTTTAGCCCCCGAGGGATGGCCGGTTTACTGGATCGGACATTCCTTAAAGCCATTCGCTTTCGGTACAAACGTAATCTTTGCCGCCAGCCTGAAATCGCATACCGTAATCCCGATCCAAACGGGAGCGGATCGCCGCATCGTGCAACGCGCCATTTCCCTGCATCCGGCAAAAAGCCCGCTCCAAACTCCCCATACACCCCAATAGGAGAACCTCATGCCAGCGGCAGCCGTCTGCGATCGTCTTCTTCAACTCGTAAATTTTGGCTTTACCTGGGCTCCCGGACAGATGACCGTCGCCGGCAGCTATTCGCCCGGCCAGGTTCCCTTCGCTGGCGAAATCATGACCACGCCGATCTCCTGCTATGAAATCGCCCTGTGGGCCGCTTATCAGACCGCTGTTCCCCAGGCCACCATCTGGAATGTCATCGACGATCTCTTTCGCGCCAACGCCCAGCACAACCAGCCCAGAGCCAACTCCATCGTCGGCGGCCTGCATCGCTACTACTTCAATATGCTTGCGCCATTGCGCATAGCCGGCAGTTATCCCACCAAAGGCGATCTGGTTCTATTCTCCGCCGCGGGCATCGACTACATTGCGCACGTCGCCATCGCCACCGGCAATCAGTACGAACTCGTCTCCCTCGGCCACAACGGTCCCGGCGCCGCACCCGCCACCGGTGTAGGACTCCAGCTTGAGCAGCTCACCATCAACGACGTCCTCACCGTCAATCCCCTGCTGACCCGCGTAGAATTCGGCACCCCGCCCTGGTAGCCCCATGCCTGCCTCCTCTACGCCTCGATTGAAATCATTCAAACCAATGGCCAGCAGGTATCCGTCGCAGCATCAGCAAGCATCGAACTAATTATGCTGCGTCCCTGCTACCTCGTCGTCGACCGCGAAACCTCCACCGGCATCTCCACCCGCAAGCTCATCATCGAGACCGCCAAGTTCAACGTCATCACCGCCTACAGTAGCAAAGAGGCCATCGAAACCCTGCGCAAATTCCCTGCCCTCGATGGCGTCGTCACCGACTCCGGCATGACCGACATGCCCTGTCACGAGCTCATCGCCGCCCTCAAGAAGATCAAGCCAGGCATTGAGATCGTTGTCGTCTGCACCCCGCGCCAGGCCACCTGCGACGCCGCCGACCACACCCTTGAATCCTTCGATCCCAAACTCCTCCTCGCGCTGCTGCAAAAGCTCCAGCCCGAAGCCTCCGCCCAGATCGAGCGCCAAAACGAACACCTCGAAGAGAAGTACTACAACCCCTGATTCTCGCAGCTGGATTGCCCCACCATGCTGCGGCATGGCCCCCTTTGCATCGCGCTTCCGCTGCGCTCACTACTTACTTTGAGGCTCGCCATGTTCAACTTCGGCACCCCCGCCACTCCCGGCCAATGGATCGTCCGCTTCCTTCTGGCCGTCGTCGCACTCTCCCTCGTCTGGTGGCTCCTCCGCGTCTACATCCATTGAATCTCGTTCACGAAATCTGGATAAAGGAGTGATACCCTGATCTCCGCACCGGAGGGAGCCATCTCCGAAGCCAACAAGCGGCTTCCCCGGCAGCCATCGAACCTGAAACGCCACATCAGTCCCGATCACCTACTTCTGTTCCCTGTTCCCTGTTCCCTGTTCCCTGACCACTGATCACTAACCACTGACTACTAGCCCTTCATGATCACCGAAAAGACATACCGCGACATCTCCGCCTCCTGCCAGGGCGCAAGCATCCTCGCCGATCTCCCCTCGCGCCTCGTCCCGCTCTGGTGCGAGGAATACGTCCTCACCAGCCCCAGCGCCGACATCGTCGAAGTAGAAACCGGCTCTCCCGGCTCCGCCTTCACCTATCTCTTCGACATCCAGCTCGAACGCGCCATCGCCGCCTTCGGCATCCCCTCCACCGCCAAACACGCCCGCGACAAGAGCCGTCTGCGCGGCCACCCGCTCGCACCTAACCAGGGCCTAAACCGAGGCCATCTCATGGCCCACTCCATCGGCGGCGAACTCGACATCAACCTCGCTCCCCAGGCCGGCAAGCTCAATCAGGGAGCCTTCAAACGCCTCGAAGCCGAAGTCCTGAAACTCGCCCAGGATCACCAGCAAAGCTTCTACTTCGTCCGCCTCATCTACAGCAACCCATCCCAGCTGCCCGCCCTCTTCGAACAATGCATCATCCGCCCCAACGGCCACATCAACTACGCCCTCCACCAGAACGCATAGCTCGCCAGCCGCATGGCGCAGGTCAGAACAATAGAAAAGAAAATGAGGATGACTCAGGAGATATGAGGGTGGCCCAGGTCTCGCTTTTGAGACCTGGGTTTTAACCAACCCACAGGAGCCGTCATCCCGGGCAAGCCTTTCTTGCACCTCTACGTCAGCTAAATCTGCGCCCTGCCTCCATCGACAAACAGCTCGATGCCCGTGACAAAACTGGAATCATCCGAAGCCAGAAACAACGCCGCCTTGGCAACTTCGTCGGCTTCCCCAAGGCGTCCCATTGGGATTGTGGACACGATCTGTGCCACTCTTTCCGGCGGAGCGCCAGCCACAAGCGGCGTATCCGTAGGCCCTGGACTGAGCACGTTCGAGCGGATACCCCGGTCCTTCAGCTCCACGGTCCATGCCCTCACAAGATTGCGTAAGGCGGCCTTGCTCGCGCCGTACACACCAAAGGCAGGAGTGCCTTTGGCGCTCGCAACCGAGCCGGTGAGAATGATCGATCCGCCATCATTCAGCAGCGGCAACGCCTTCTGCACCGTGAACAGTGTTCCCCTCACATTGATGTTGAATATCTTGTCGAAATGCTCCTCCGTAACATTGACCAGAGGAGCAAAATCGCCGACACCTGCGTTGGCGAAAACGATGTCAATCCGGCCCTTGGCCTTGACAGTCTCATAAAGCCGATCGAGGTCGGCCAGTTTCGCAACATCCCCTTGAACGCCGCTGACATTGCTGCCGATTTCTTTCACAGCCTCGTCGAGTTCCTTCTGGCGGCGGCCCGTGATGAAGACATAGGCGCCCTCGCTAACAAAGAGTTTCGCCGAAGCTAACCCTATCCCCGTAGTACCGCCCGTGATGACAGCGACTTTTCCTTCTAGCTTTTTCATAAATTCTCCTTCGAATCTAATCTAATGCCCTGCAATCAGCATAGGCTGAGATTCTGCCCAGCGCATGCCTCGAAGTAGGCCCGGCAAAATACCCCTATCGGGCGGCTGCCCCAGGCGAATAGGTGGGCGAGCGGGTGCCCCAAGTCTGGACAAGTGGGTGGATGGTAGGTGGCCCAGGTCTGGACTTTCAGACCTGGGTTCAGCGATGCCCTATCGTTGCGCACCCCCTCTTTGCCTCCTGCCCCAAACAAAATACTCGTCCCATAGCGCCAAAGGCGCGAAGTCATACCAGCCCAGGCCACCGGCCTGGGTCAAAGCATGCGCCAAAACCCAAAGGGCAGAAAGCCCGACCCATCGTGTTTTCCAATCCCATCAAGCGCATCCAACGCCTCGACAACGCACCGAATCGCCTATTCGTAGAAAAGCTTTCCGTCGCCGTCCAGCGCAACGTGCGCCCTTTCGGCAAGCGCGTTACCAGGCCTTCAACGTCTTCACCAATGCCAAGCATGTAGAGAAGCTCAAATACATGCATCGCAACCCGGTCAAGCGAGGCCTGGCTGCGAAACCAGAAGATTGGCAGTGGTCTAGCTTTCGGCATTACTCGACCGGAGTGACTGGCGTAGTAGAAATCGAATCATGGTGGTCTGCCATGCGGAGAGAACGTGGCACTGCCGAAACCTAGGTCTGAAATCCAGACCTGAGACACCCTTCTTTAGCGCTGAGTTGGAATCCGATGTGGGCGCTGCCCGCCAACCATCGTTAATAAAATAATCTTTGCTGTAGGGCTTCTTGATATGTTTTTCGGCACATAACGAGGATCTCCTTAGCTTTGTCACTTTCACGATCAAGAGGTTCGTCCCAGTGTCCTGCCCTTACGAATCTTGACCAGACCACATCGAGTCCGACAGCAGTACACATACGGACTATTTCTTCTTGTGCATATCTGCGATCTCGGACAAGGAGTTCTCCGAAGAGTTCCTCCCCTTTATGAAATTGCTCTTTCCGGTAGACGACATTCTTGTCATTGTCGATTAAATAGAAGTCAGGGTTGAAAACATTGCCTGATTTCTCCATAATGTCACTTGGAGGAAGTGATAGTAATTTATCTGGATTAGCGGAAATAGAAAACCTATTCTTAGCTAACCGCTCGGTCAGTTCCATATTCATCACCGACAAAAATATATACCCACCATCCTTAGTATGCTTTACTAGGTTCTCAAGTATCTCAGCATTGCTATTACCGTCGGTTTGGCTCCCAATCACGTCGTATAGGCAAATACCAAGATCAAACTGACCACCGATTTCAGTGGTCCTGCAATCGCCATAATGAAATCGAATATTCGGAAGACTTTCTTGTTGTGATAGTTCGCGGGCAGTACCAACTGATTCCTGAACATAATCAACCGCAGTAACTTGGAAACCATATTTTGCGAATTCAAACGAGTGTCGGCCATTGCCGCAACCGAAATCAATCACAGATGCACCATCCGGGATGCCGGAATACCTGAGCATGAATTCCACTTCTTCACTGGCATATTGAGCCCATGGATGTAATTGCCATTGGTGTCGCATCCGAGAGTAAGCTTGCTTGGTTATCTTATCCGAGGCTAAGAGCATCTCCTCTAATTCCTTCTCAGCTAAGGAAATCTGCGGTTGATTATGAAACGTAAAAGCAAGCCATTCCCATCCTTCGGGCAAATCACCCATGACCCATGGCTTCGTGTCGTCTGTCGCTTTCAAAAGCATTGCAGGTAACTCAGAATGATCGATATCAAAGGCTGTATCGACGCGAGACTTATTCTCATCGATCAAAAACTCTCTGGAATCGGCTAAGTAATGTACTTGTTCTGCTCCCAAAGCTAGAAGTGCGCTTGCATGTGTCGCGATGAACTCGGGCTGGCATCTGCGCCGAGTAGCTTTCTCAAGCGCCCTGATCGCATACGGATTTGCGCTCAGCAATCCCCAGGCAAAATAATCAGAAAAACCCCAAATTGTGAAAAGGAGCGTTTTCCCGACATCGACCTGCCTGTGGTCCTTATGAACCACTAACTGCGTAATCCAAGCCACTTTTCCGTGCCCAGATAGTTGCGTATCAATCGCAATCGCATAGCCTACCATTGAGCCGAAGGCTGTCGCCCATACAACGAGTGAATCCTCCGTCAACCAGTTTGTAATTTGTGCAGAGGACAACTTAATTTGTTCGCCAGGTTTCCTTCCTGTCGGCCCCCAAATACCATAATGGCGAGAATAGAGATTGCTCATTTCGGCAACAAGCTCTGAATTGACAAGCAGACCATGAGCCCAGTGAAACTCGTACATTTGTTTGTACTCAACCTTCATGGCGATTTTCACCGGATATTGGGAGAAATGAACAATTCATTTTGGAATCGGTCTCAATAAATACAACCACTAAGGTTATTTGAGGCAGATGGCCCAGGTATCGCCCTCGAGACCTGAGCCACCATCTCCAAACCTGGGATTGTGCTTCTAACTCAATCCCACTCCAATTTCCTCCGCTCCATCACATCTGCTCGCTTCCCTATCTTCATCCCGAAACAGCCCCTCGGCCAGCCCGCGCTTCAGTAAACTCAGCACCATCCCAGCCGCCGCTCTTCGCTCCTCCTCCGCCTTGGCCAGCAGCGCCCGCGCCTCAGCCTCAGCCTGCCGCTTCGCTGCTCCATGCATCTTCTTCAGCCGCTCCGACGAGTCGGGCCGCCGGATCGGTCTCTTGACCGGTTGCCACGCATCGATAGCAACTTCCACCCGCGTCGCGCCCATTCGGTGCAACAGTCGCAACGCATCCTCTGGATTCTTGAAAATCCGCCCGCTTCGACTTCTCGTCGTAACTAGCGTCACCAAACCGCCCTCCCGCGATCTGGCGTGAAGTGCGAAGCATCCCGACATGCCTTCCAGAATCACAGATTGGAATCCTCCCGTCCGGCACGCGCTCCGGAATTCCGGAAGATTGAATCGCTCTTCCTTCTTAAACTTCTTAGCTTTCATGCACACGTCTCCCCGTCTGGCCCAGGGCGGCCATAAGGGGCCCGCCAGCCGTCAGTCATTTTTGCCGTTAGTTGTTTTGGATCGGTACTTCAATAGTACAAAAAATAGCAATAATTCTCGGCAATCAAGTCAAACATCAACTGTCTGCGATTTCGGCTGAGCTCCCCAACGCCTATAATCAGGATTGGACTTTTGTGCCTCAGCCCCCGCAGTGAACACACCCAGCGGACTCGCATTTCATCGCAGCAACCAACATCCAGGTGCTTCCATTTGAATGACGCCATCCTCATCCGCGGCGCGCGGACACACAATTTAAAGAACATAAGCTGCGACATCCCGCACGGAAAGCTCACTGTCGTCTCCGGCGTAAGTGGCTCAGGAAAAAGCAGCTTAGCCTTCGACACCGTCTACGCCGAGGGCCAGCGCCGCTACGTCGAATCGCTCTCCGCCTACGCCCGCCAATTTCTGGAGCGTATTGAAAAACCCGATGTAGACCTCATCGACGGCCTCGCTCCAGCCATTGCCATCAAGCAGAAAAACACCACCCGGAATCCCCGCTCGACCGTAGCCACCGCGACGGAAATCTATGATTACATGCGACTTCTCTACGCCCGTTGCGGAACCGTCCACTGCATCCACTGCGACGGCCTGGTAGGCCGCGACTCCGTAGACGAAATCGCCGAGACCATCCTGGCTCTTCCCGAGGGCACACGCCTTCACGCGCTCTTCCCCGTACGTACGCAAGCTATTGAAACCAAGGAAGATGAGGCTCCAAAGATAATCAGGCGCGGCCGTAAACCAACGCCTAAACTCGACGATGAGTCCGCTCCGCAATCAGCTCTATCCGAAGCCATGAAAGCCCGCCTCATCGAGCTAAGAGCCAATGGATTCAATCGCTTGTACCAGCACGCCCAGATCTTCGAGTTCTCCAGCCCGGAAAGCCTTTTGGATGTGGACTTTAGCCTTCCCGTCTTCGTCCTCGTCGACCGTATTGTCACCTCGCCGGAAAACCGAGCTCGCATCGTCGACGCCGCCGAAATTGCCTACCGCGAAGGAGGCGAAGTCATCTATGAGGAAGTTCCAAGGGAAGAGCTTGCCGAAGGCAAAGAGCGTCCAAGGCATCGCTTTTCAATAGCTTACGAGTGCCGCACCTGCCACAAACCCGGCCGCGAGCCCGAGCCTCGCCTCTTCTCGTTCAACAACCCCTTCGGCGCCTGCCCGCGCTGCCAGGGCTTCGGCAACACCATCGACTTCGACCTGAACCTGATCGCCCCCGATAAGTCGTTGACTCTAAACGACGGAGCCATCGATCCCTGGAATCGCCCAAAGTATCGCACCTGGTTCACCGACCTCAAACGCCAGGCCAAAACTTTGAATATTCCAATGGACGTTCCGTGGCAGGATCTCACCGTGGCGCAGCACGAAGTCCTGCTTTACGGCGACAAGCACAGCGGCACAGGCTTTCTTGGCATCTACGGTTTTTTTGCTGAGATGGAGCGCAAGAAATACAAGCTCCATGTCCGCGTAATGCTTTCAAAATACAGGGGATATGCGACCTGTCCCGAATGCCGCGGCCAGCGCCTGCGCGCTGAGGCCCGCTCGGTCCGAATCAACAACCGCAACATCTGCGAAGTCGCCGGGCTAACCATCTCCGCAGCCTACAAGTTCTTTCTCGACTTGCGCCTGAGCCCCATGCAGCACGAAATCGCCGGGCCAATCCTCGAAGAAGTGCGTGAGCGCATCAGCTTCCTCGACGCTGTCGGCCTCGACTACCTGACGCTTGATCGCCTCGCTTCGACGCTCTCCGGCGGCGAAGCGCAGCGCATCCAGTTAGCCAGCTCGCTGGGCTCGCGGCTGGTCGGAGCGCTCTATGTACTCGATGAGCCATCGATCGGCCTGCACACCCGCGACACCGATCGGCTGATCCGCATCCTCAAGAATCTGCGTGATTTGGGCAATACAATCCTGGTTGTCGAGCACGACCCCGATGTGCTCCGCGCAGCCGATCATCTGCTCGATCTCGGCCCCGGCGCCGGCGAATTCGGTGGCAAACTGCTCGCCGAAGGGTCGGTCGCAGAGATTCTCGCCAACCCCAATTCCCTCACCGGCCGCTATCTTTCCAATCAACTAACCATCCCCGTTCCAACACGGCGGCGCGAGCCGGGACGCGAAATGCTGAAGCTGCGCGGTGCGCGAGCCAACAATCTAAAGAACATCGATGTCGAGATTCCCCTGGGAATGCTTGTCGCCATCACCGGCGTTTCCGGCTCCGGCAAATCATCGTTGGTGCACCAGGTGCTCTATCGCGCCGTGGCTCGCGCGCTGGGCCAGTCTGAAGGCGCAGATCCGACGGGGCTCTTCCGCGACCTTACTGGAGCGGAGCGTTTGAACGACGTGGTGCTGGTCGACCAGACGCCTATCGGGCGCACACCTCGTTCCAATCCAGTTACTTACATCAAGGCATTTGATCTGATACGTGAGCTGTATGCCTCGCAACCGGAGGCCAAAAAGCTCTCGTTGACGCCAGGGCATTTCTCTTTCAACATCCCCGGCGGCCGCTGCAAAACCTGCGAAGGCGACGGCACGGTGACGGTCGAGATGCAGTTCCTGGCCGACGTCGAGTTGCCCTGCGAAGACTGCAACGGAACCCGCTTCCAGGCCAAGATTCTCGGCGTGCATTACAAGGGCAAGAACATACACGAGGTACTGAATCTCACGGTCAAAGAGGCGCTGCGTTTCTTTGTCGGAATTCCCCGCCTGCTCGACAGGTTGGCGGTGCTCGATGAAGTTGGCCTCGGATATCTGCGGCTTGGCCAGTCAGCGACGACTCTCTCGGGCGGTGAGGCGCAGCGCGTCAAGCTGGCAGCACATCTCGCGCAGGTGCGATCGGCGAATGCGAATCTCAAGGCGGCGGGCGGTAGCCGGGTGCTCTACATTCTGGATGAGCCAACGACTGGACTGCACTTCGACGATGTCTCGAAGCTGCTGACGGCGCTGCGCAAGCTGATCGATGGCGGCGGATCGCTGGTGGTGATCGAGCACAATCTGGATGTCATCAAGTCGGCAGACTGGGTGATCGATCTGGGCCCTGAAGGCGGCTCGGGCGGCGGACAGATCGTTGCTACCGGCACGCCGGAAGAGATCGCGGCGAACCTGCATTCGCACACTGGTAAGTGGCTGGCCCAGGTGCTGTAGAGAGCGTTGAGCGGCCGACGAAATACTTCCTAAAAATGAGCCTCGCGAGAGCGCTCAAGTGCACTAGAATACGCCGCATGGCCGCCGACCCATCCAAAAGCAATCCGCATGCCGGAAAGACAAGCGCGCCCAGCTTCCAGATTGCCTCGGTAGCCACGGGCGATATCGTCTTTGTTTACGATGGGTCCAGGAGTCCAATCAAGCGCGTCAAACGCTGGATCAATATTCTGGGCCAGCGGATTCTCGCGGCTATGCGGAAGACAGATCCGTCACCCCTGAAACGGGAGACGCAGAAGTATTCGCATGTGATGCTTGGCCTCGGCCAGGGGTTGATCATCCATGCCGACGGCAAGACAGTGGCTGTGGAGATCGTTTCGGATGCCCTGCGCTACGACACAAGAGACGCATCACGCTTTCAGATCTACCGGCGCAAAGGCATCACAGCGGAGCAGGCGGATCACATCGTCAAGCCCGCAATGCGTTATTACCACCAGCGCTATAGTTTCTTTACCTATTTTCTGGAAGCGCATGCCGAAGATACCACGCAGTTCTGCTCACGACTGGTGGCTCATGCCTATCGTGAAGCCGATATGCCGTTGACTACGCTGCCGGACAACCAGGTACTACCGATGGACCTGTACCGCATCTGCCAGTCGGATGCGTGGGAAGATGTTACCGCTCTGGCTATCGCAAATTCTATCCCTGCTGAGATTGACGCACTTATACCTCCAGTCGATGTGGAGGGAGTAGGGAAAATGTCCTTATCCGAGCTATTCGAAAAATCAGATGCTGTGCTCCTTCAAGCCGCGAATAATCAAAAGCAGTTCATCGCATTGCAGTACAAGGTTGCGCGCGATGTGATGCAAAACGAGGCGATACTGGCGAAGTATGTCGGGGCTCAATTCGATCGATCCAAACAACTTACTCTGGACCCCAATCTTCTGGATGACAAAGACGCATTTCGTATTGCCCGTGTGCTGGAGCAGCTAAGTACGTTGCTGGAGCTTTCGCTGCTGCCGAAGATAGATCTTCTTGTAACCAACACCTACCTCAACACTGCCAACGAAGGTGAAAATGTCGGGCTGTACGCCGGTTATCCGCCGCCTCTGGCAATACGAGAGATGCAGCTGAATCGGGAGATGATCGCCATCTTCGACTACCTGCTGCTGGCCGACCTTGGCCTTTCTATCCTCCTTGCTCACCGCATGCCGCATGAACAGTTTGCTCGCTTTCGATCTGTCAGTGCGAAGTATGCTGATCGCTTTATCGAGGCGTTGGAGCCGATCGACGATGTTTCTGGGTATGAGAATTCCGATACTCTCTTTCTGTGGGTGCAGCGAGAAGGCGATCGGGATGAGACCCGCAAGATATTTGCCCGCATCATAGCGTGGCTCAAGGTCATCGCGATCTTACGCAAGAGTGGATCGAGGACAAAGTAACGTGAGGCCACACGCCGGACTCCATGGCACAGCGCAGACGTGCTAAGTTGCTAACAGCATGAGCCGCAGTATTCTCACTCCCGAAGACCACATCGAGCGCGTGCGGCGCATTGCGCTGGCTCTACCTGAGGCTAGCGAAAAGCTCTCGCATGGCGAGCCTACGTTCTTTGTGCGCAAAAAGGTGTTTGTGATGTTCTCGAACAATCACCACAACGATGGCCGCATTGCGATCTGGATTCCTGTGCCGGTTGGGCATCAGGCGGCGATGATCGCCGAGGCGCCCGAGATCTACTTCAAGCCGCCCTATGTCGGGGTCAAGGGATGGGTGGGTGTGCAGGTGGGCATGATCAATAACGAGATTCTGAGCACTTTGATCGGGCAGGCGTGGAAGCTGATCGCGCCGAGAGCGCTGCATCGGGCATCTCATTAAGTACACGCCGTCAAACATGACTCGTTCGGTGCGCCCGCTAAGATAGTTAGCATGAAAAGCTTCCGCGCTTCGCTTATCACGCTGCCCTTGCTCGCGTCCTTTGTTGCTGCACATGCCGCGTCCACGCCTGAGAAGACCGCCGCCAAACCCGCTCAGGGCTGGGCGATTGCGATTCACGGTGGCGCGGGCGAAAGCGAGTGGGAGCATATGGACGCAGCAACAGCGGCGGCCTACCATGACTCGCTGGCGAAAGCGCTGGCGGCTGGCTCGGCGGTTCTCAAGGCGCATGGCAAGGCGCTCGATGCGGTTGAGGCTGCGGTCAAGGTGCTGGAGGACGATCCTCTCTTCAATGCCGGGCGCGGGGCGGCCTTTGCAGCTAATGGC
Source organism: Acidobacteriaceae bacterium (assembly GCA_036271955.1). Classification (GTDB taxonomy): domain Bacteria; phylum Acidobacteriota; class Terriglobia; order Terriglobales; family Acidobacteriaceae; genus Acidicapsa. The sequence goes on along the minus strand of DATAZR010000187.1, from coordinate 97,041 downwards.
ACCAACGAGATGGATTCGGCGTTGATGGATGGCGCGACGCTGGCTGCTGGATCGGTCGCTGGGGTGCGATTCACGCGGCATCCGGTCTCGCTGGCGAGGGCCGTTATGGAGCATACGCCGTATGTGATGATGGTCGGCCCTGGGGCGGATGCGTTCTCCAAAGATCAAGGTCTGGAGCAGGAGCCGGCTTCGTTCTTCTTTACCGAGATGCGCTGGCAGGAGTTTGCCAACATCATGAAGGCCAGCGGACGGGCGGTTCCTCCTCGGCCGGAAGGCGTTCCACCTGCGCCGACGGGAATGGCTGCGATGACGCCGGGCTTTTCTCACCGCTTTGGGACGACAGGCGCCGTGGCCCGCGACAGCGAAGGCCATCTGGCCGCTGCGACTTCAACCGGAGGCATGCAGGGCAAGCTACCTGGGCGTGTCGGCGATTCGCCGCTGATCGGCGCGGGCACCTATGCCAGCGATAAGTCCTGCGCTGTTTCGGGCACAGGCGTCGGAGAGTACTTCATCCGGCTGACGCTGGCACGGCAGGTATGCACGCTGGTGGAGCAGGGGCAGACACCGCAACAGGCGGCCGATCACATGATCCACTCTGAGCTGCCAGCGCTCAAGGGCGGCGAGGGCGGAGTGATCGTACTCACACCCACCGCCGACCCTGTTTCCAGCGCGAATACGCTGGGGATGTTTCGCGCTTTTGAAGTGGAAGGGCACGCGCCTGAGGTCCACGTCAAGTAAGCCCATTCCCTTCTCCTGTGGACTGGCTCGACTTCAGGATGCGGGCTTTCAGGATGAGGTCGTCAAGATGCAGTTAGGGGCGCAGGTGCTGGTTCGGAGCGCTGCTTTCGCTTCAAAATCAGCGCGGAGATGAGGGTGATGACGAGCCCCACTGGCGCGGGTTCGAGGAAGGTGAGGGCGGCGTTGAAGAACGGGTTTTCGTACATCACTTTTAATTTCTGAAACTGCTGTCGCTGCGCCTCTAGTGCTGCCTGCGTCGCGCCTGCGGCTCGCGCCTTCTCGATCTCGTGAGCTCCATATTTATCCATGAAGTCGTGCATGAAGTTGAAGTAGACAATCTCCCAGGTCACAACATAGAAGACACACGAAATCAACGTGATCGCCAGTCCGACACCGAGGGCCCTCATAAAAGTGATCTGCCCGCCGCCGATGTTGTCGCGATACGACCGGATGCCGAAGAAGACCAGCAGGAACGAGAGAACCAAGGTCGTGTAGCCGAGGAGGTAGCTGTGGCCGAGCTTGTCCTGAAAGGGCATGGTGGCGATCATCATCAGCGAGGAAATGGCGCCGGATATGAGTCCGAAGGTGAGTATGGTCTTTTTCATGGCTGTCTCCTGGAGTGTAAACGTCAGTTGCTGATGCACCATACCGCGCCGATGGGGGTCGCAGTCGTCATGCTTTCGGGTGATTTTGATGAGGATAGCGCAAAATCACCCCTTCGGATGATTTGAAAACGCGATTTGAGCAACGCCGCAGCTCAGGGAAGCAATCCCAATTCCTTGCCCAGCTGCACGGCCTGTGTCCGCCGCTTTGCGCCAAGTTTGTCCAAGACCCGGCTGGAGTGTGTCTTGACGGTGTTTTCGCTCACGAAGAGTTTTTCGGCGATTTCTCGGTTGCTCATGCCCTGGGCGATCAGGCCGAGTATTTCGAACTCGCGGCGGGTGATGCCGAGGTCTTCGCGCTTTTTCTCGTCGGGTGCGAAGGGATGCTGGAAGACTTCCATGGCAGGGACCGGCACTTCTTTTACGACGATTTTTGGCTTGCCGGTGATCTTGAGGCCGAGCCAGATGCCGAGAACTGCAAAGGTCGCGGCGATCAATCCGGCGTAGATTTCAACCGAGTGCTCGACGACCAGGTAGCGATACTCCATCCATTTGAGCAGAAAGATGAACACTCCACCGACTAGCCCGTAGATCAGGACATGAATCAGGGTATTGTTCGAGGCTACGCGCTTCATACGATCCGCTGGAGGAAGAATCCAAGGCAAGAGTATCCCGGCTCGGGGCCTACAGCAAGAGCGAGGTTTTGGCTACGGTTGTGTCAGGGGCCGGCCTCGAGCGCGTCGATCGACCGCCGGCAGATCAGCAGCGGAATGCAGCCAACGATGCCGAAGCTGCAGTCGATGAGCCGCCATCCGAATGGGATGCCGCGAATCGGGCCGGCGATGAGGGCCAGCGGGATCACTCCCGCGCAGGCGATTAAGCCGAAGATGATGAACCACTTGTTGCGGACCGGATTGATATAAGGACCGATGAAAGCTACTGCGATGACCAGGTGTGCAAAGGCCAGCCAGTCTGTGCCATAAGCGAGGAAAGGATAGCTGGCATTGGTGCTGGAGAGCGCATCGTGAACGCGCTGGATCCATGGCAGCAGATGCGTAGATTGCGCGATGGGCTGAAGCGCGCTGCTGTGCAGAAGCATCAGTAGCCAGCTCAGTTCGGTTTGGAGCGGGAAGGCGGTCACTCCGCTGAGAACGAGGCCGATGATGAAGATGACCAGCCAGAAGCGGATGCGGCGCAGGTGCTCACTCGGTTGCATGGATATTGCCAGAGTAGCGAGTGTCTGCGCCGGATGTCGAGCGTGATCACATGGCTGCCGCGCGTTTGCGGGAAACTTCCCAAATCGTCCGGCCAATCTCCCACAGCAGTTGAATGGTAACGATAGCGCAGACTATCAGCGTGCTGGTGTGGATGGCCTGGTTGATCACAGTCGCAGTTGCTCCGTAGTGAGCCATGTCTGCCCCAGAGTTTTTCAACATGACATAAACGTGATCCGGCACAAAGAGCACCAGCAGGATCGGGACCAGGCCGAGAGCTTTGCTCACGATCTGCTCTGCTCGATTTGGATGCTGCCATGCTCCGCGGAGCAGGTCGATGCAGCGCCAGGCCAGTTGCACTACATTCAGCGCGACGATCCACCAGTAGAACTGATACCAGACAGGCGCCAGGAGAAAGGGCGAATCATTCATGTACTGGGCGCCGGGCCCGAACATCAGGACAGGGTGTTTGGGAACTAACAACAACCAGATCAGAAAGAGGACCGAGAAGACCACTCCGGCGACAGCCATGGGATAGCTGCGCGGCTTTTTGCCGGAGGCGAAGTCCATCTCGATATCGGGCACTTTGCTGGGCAGCCGATCGATCCAGGATGTGAGCTCCGGCCATTTCTGCGGGTAATTGGCGAGTACATATTCCAGCACGGCGAAGACCAGCGTGACCCAACCGGCAGTCATCACCAGCACGGAAGGTATGAAAAAGATGGCATGCGCCACGGCGTTCCATGTCGAATTGGCGACGGCAATCTGGATAGCGTTGGCTATGCTGTAAACCACCAGCACCCAGAAGCAGGCCATGCGCAGAATGTACCAGTAGGTCGGGAAAATGTTGGGGCCGATCAGGTACTGCTGTGGTGCGTAGCGCGCGGCGACCTGCATCGGAGGCCCAAATTGCTTGAGCCAGGTTTCAATCTCGGCATCGGTAAGAGGCCGGCCGATTTCGGCTTCGTTGTCTTCGAGCTGGGACTCGAGGTTGGCGCGCAGCTCGGCGAGAATGTCGTCCTGCCGCTGCCAGGGCAGGTACTTCTTAACGGATTGAAGGTAGCGTTCGAGACGGTCCATGATGAGTTCCTCGTACGGGATTGGTTGGGTGGTTAAAGGTTGCCGCTGTTGTTGATCTTGTCGATTGCGGTGTTGATTTCGTTCCACTCCTGCAGGAGCTGGGCGAGGATCTGCTCGCCGTCGCTGGACAGGCGGTAGAAGCGTTTGTTGCGTTTGTCTTCTTCGCGCCACTCGCTGGCCAGCAGTCCCTGGGATTCAAGCCGGCGAAGGAGCGGATAGAGCGTGCTTTCATCGATGGCCAGGCCGCGCTCGGCGAGGGCTTTGCGCAGGGTGTAGCCGTAATGTTCCTGGCGAAGCTGCGCCAGAACAGCCAGACCCAGGCAGCCGCGGCGAAGCTCAAGGCGAAGGTTTTCGTATAGATTTTCTGCAACGGTCATGCTGTACTCCATACACTGTACAAAATATACTGTATTACACACAGTGTATGGCGTCAAGTGTATCTTGAATATTTTTCCCTGTATCTGTCTGTTGGATAACCCTATTGGCTACAAGGAATTAGCTTCGGCTTGACTGAAGAAGTGAGGATTATAGGTAGGAATATTTGGGCGCGAGATGGCGGAAAACTAAGCTAGCAGTTGCCGGGACCCTGCTTGTCGAACCACCGGATCTCGGCTTGGAAGCGCTCTGGCTCGTTGGTGACAAGGATGTTTTTGACTTTAATGTAGGCTTCTTTGAAGCAATAACGCGCCTTCAGGCAGGCGTCGGGATTGGCTTCGTCTTTACAGTCGTCGATCTCGCCCATCTCGCTCTTGTCCAGGACTTCGCTGACCTTGGCAAAGATCTTGGCCTTGGCCTGAACGGCCGCTGCGTTGGCGGATGTGATGTGCAGAGCGTCGTAGGTCTTAACGAGACCCTCAGCAACGATCGACTTCTGCAGCCAACCGGCTTCGTCCACAAGCACAAATTCCTCGAAGCGGGGCAGATTCGCCTGGAAGCATCCGTAATCCACGGTGCCGTTGATGTGGCAGCGTTGAGCCAGGAGGAAGGCTTGAGAGGGCTTCAGGACTTTGCTGGCGTTTGCGGCTCCGCAAGCGAAAAGCAACGTGCTCAAAGCAAATGTACAGATCGCTGCGGTTTTCCGATGCATGAGCGTCTCCAGACTTGGACCAAACCAGTCTAGTGCATGCGGAAGGATTCCCCATCTCTTCCCGATTGCCGAGGAACGAGTCTAAGCCTTGGCTTTCCATCCTTGCCAATTCATCCTGGGCAGGTTGGGCCGGTAAACTGGGAGTGAGGTATTTCGTGCGTCGGTTGCTGCTTTGCTTGCTGTTTTGTTCCGTCGTCTGTGGCCCAGGGTATGCCTGGGCGCAGCAGACTTCTCCGGGCTCTCAAAAGCCTTCGGGTTCTCAAAAACCTTCAGGCTCTCAAAAGCCGGTAGCTAAACCGGGTGCGGATACGGATTCCCTTTCGCCTGAGGTCGCCAGCGCCGAGGCGGCGATGCAAAAGCAGGATTGGAAAACAGCCAAGCCGATCCTCGATACATGGCTGGCGGCCCACCCTACTGATGCGCGGGCGCTTTTCGATGCCGGATATATTGCCGACGCGCAGGGGCGGAACGACGATGCTGCGGGGTTCTATCGCAAGGCCATCGCTGCTGATCCCAAAAGCTTTGAGGCGGAGATTTCGCTGGGCCTGCTGCTGGGCAGGATGGGCAAGACGGCAGACGCGCGGGCGGCACTCTGGGCGGCCACTTCGCTCGATCCCGGCGTAGCCGGTCCGGCGGCCAAGGCGCGAGCCTGGCGAGCACTGGCTCAGATCGATGCTCACGGCAATCCGGATATTGGCGGCAAGCCGGATACGGCGCAGGCTTCGATCGATCTGCTGGAGGCGTTGAAGCTATCCCCTGAAACTGCCGACGACACGATGCTCGCCGCTACGCTTGCCGATGCCAATGGCGACGCGGCTGGCGCTGAAGATGCTTACAGGCGGGTATTGAAGCAGGATCCGGAGTCTGGCGCGGCCAGCGCCGGGCTGGCCCACCTGTTGATCGCGCAGAAGAAGTATTCCGAGGCCGAAGGCCTGTTGCAGACGGCTCTGAAGAAGACTCCGGACGACGCAGCGATGACCGCACAGCTCGCAGCCGTATATGTGGCAGAGGACAAGACAGATGCCCTGCCCTTGCTGCAGGAGCTTCACGGGAAGCGCCCCAAGGATGCAGGTATTACCCGGATGCTGGCGCAGGTAGAGGCCGATGCGGGCGACTACGCCGAGTCCGATGAACTCTATGTTGCGCTGCTTGCCGCCGAACCGGGAGATGGCGGCCTGCTGGCCGGTCATGGCCAAAACCTGATCCGGCTGCGACGGTATCCCGAGGCACTCAAGGTCTTCGAGAATGCAACTGCGGCCGATCAAACTAACGGCGATGCGTGGAACGGGCTGGCGTTTGCGGCGTTTGAAACCCACCAGCCGGCCATTACGATCCAGGCGCTTACGGCGCGGTCAAAGTATCTTCCAGAGGGACCAACAATTTTCTTCTTATGGGCTACGGCGTATGATACGCTTCACGACAAGAAGCAGGCCGTCGCCTACTATCACCGATTTTTGGATTCCGCTCAGGGCAAATTTCCAGATCAGGAATGGCAGGCGCGACAGCGATTGGCTTTGTTAGAGAAGGCGCACTAAAAGCAGAATCAGCATAGGCATCCCGGCCTAACATCTGGGAAGTTGGATTTTTCTTGATAAAAAATCCAGCCTGACATCCTGGCCGCTGGTTAAAGTTGTGCTGATTCTGCTTTCATAGCCGATGAACCGATAAAGCCGGGAGGTCGCCATGCGTTGTGCGGTTTCTGTCACGGTTGTGTCGCTCCTGTTCGTAGTTGCCTCTTCTCGCCCTGCCAACGCCAGTCTTGACGCCAAGGCCCCGGATGCACAGAGCATCGCGGCCCTGGAGCTGAAGGCCAGTCAGGCCCAGCCGCGGGAGCAGTGTTTCCTCTATGCCGAGCTGGTGCACGAGATGATCGAATTTTCTTCGGCGCAGTATGCCGCGGGAGACGTCGACAAGGCAGACGAGACGCTCAAGCACGTCAATCAGTTCGCGCAGAAGATCCACATGGCCGTGGCGAACGATGAAAAGCGCTTGAAGAATGCACAGATTCTGCTGCGTCATACCGCGTTTCGGCTCAATGAACTGCTGCATGCCAGTTCGTTGGAAGACCGTCCTCTGATGGAGCAGACACTTTCGGCCGTGAACCAGGTGCAGACGGAAACCATGCTGCAGGTGTTCCGCAAGTAACGGCAAACACGTCCGCCTTTCGGTAGATGACTGCCGGCGTGAGCTGTGTTTGAATGATGGCGAGCGTTGTATGAGCTGAATCGCCCTATGAAATTAAATCGCCTTGTATCTTCCCTTCTGCTTTCGTTGTCGATTCCCTCCTCTGCCTGCTTGTGGGCGCAGCATGTTCGCACTGCTTCGCTGACCGAGGCGGAAGAGGAGCAGGTGCGCGAGGCGTCGATCTTTCCGGACGTGCGCGTCAAGCTTTACACCAAATTTATCGAGGAGCGGGCGGACAAGATCAAGTCGCTCACCAACCGTCCGCGCTCGGCGCAGCGGGTATTGAAGATCGACGATACGCTGCAGGACTTTACAGCGCTGATGGACGAGACCGGGAGCAATCTCGATCAATATTCGGATCGCCACTCGGACATTCGCAAGAGCCTCAAGGCGCTGAGCGAGGCAGCTCCCCGCTGGCTGAATATTCTGCGCGTGCTGCCGGGCGAGTCGGGATTCGATCTGTCCCGCAAGGAGGCGATCGAAAGCGGCGAAGAACTGGCCGACCAGGCGACCCGGCTGCTGCGCGAGCAGACCGATTATTTCGCAACCCATAAAGATGAAAAGAATCAGGAGCGGGATGACGATCAGCAAAAGCCCGACCAGCCGAAACCGTTGCCGCCGCCTCCGGATCAGCCAAAGAATTGATTAACTGAATAGCTTCATGAGGCCCGTGGGAGTAAGATCGGGGACGAGGAATTTCCGATTGTCTGCGAGGCTTTGGCAAAGAGCTTCGGCGGCGAGATAGCCGCTGCGCGCGGCAGACTCCATCGTGGATGGCCAGCCAGTCGCCGTCCAGTCGCCAGCCAGAAAGCAGTTCGGCCAGGGTGACTCGGCGGCGGGCCGCACCGCATCGATGCCCGGCGGAACGCCGAAGGTGGCGCGCATTTCTTTGATCAAAGCAGACTTGAGCAGCTTTGCGGTCCTGACCTCGGGAAAAAATTCGGTAAGCTGGCTCATGGCGCGGGCGAGGGCTTCTTCACGGCTGAGCGCGGCGAACTCGCGCGAGGCGCTGACGACGAGCTCGATGTAGCTGGCTTTGGAATCACGCAATGGCTGCCAGCGCGACTTGTGATACATCCAGTGGATGTCGCGGTCGAGCAGGACGGCATGATCGAGCTCGGTGATTTCGCGATCAAACCAGAGGTGAACGCTGCAGATGGGCCAGTGTTCCAACGTCTTAAGGCTGTTCGCCAGCTGCGCGGCGGCGGGGTTTTGCGGGAGACTGGGAAGCAGCTTTGCCGTGGCCTCGAAGGGCAAAGCGAGAATCATCTGCCCGGAGGTGAATTCCCCGCCCTGGGTCTGAATAGACCATGTCCTTGTCTCCTCATTCCACAGCGCTGATTCGACATTGGAGTTGAACTCGATGCTGCCGCGCCGGGCTTCAAGATACTGCTGCGCGCCGCGATATAGCTCGCTCAGAGGGATGGTGCTCATGCCCATCGCCCCCGCATAGGCGGAGTTCAGGAAGAGTTCGCGCATTACCTTGATGGCGTAGGGCAGGCCGATCTGGTCGAGATCGGCATTGAGCGCGCTGGCGATGACCAGCCGCCAGAAGCGCTCCATCGCGCCGGCACTCTGCAGATGCGTTTCGAGCCAGTCGAAGAGGCTTCGATTGGGATCGGGGCGCCGGCTGAACATTGCCGAGGTCAGGGCGAAGATCAGCGAAAGCTTGTCGGTGAGCGAGAAGCAGTGTGACTTCAATATCGCCGGGAGGCCATGCATGGGCGCCGGCAGGCCAGACGGCGCAAGCACGGACCGGCGGCCTCCGGGCTCAATCAGGGTCATGCGGCTGTCCCAGAAGATCTTGTCGGCGACACCAACGCGTTGGTAGAAGTCCACCAGATTGGTGCAGCAGCCGAAGAGCACATGCTGGCAGTTGTCGATTACTTCGCCGGTGCCAGGATGCAGGTAGGAGGAAGCGCGCCCGCCGAGGTAGCCGCGCCGCTCGATCACCGTAACCCGGAAGCCGGCATCGGCCAGAGCGCACGCCGCCGTAAGGCCGGCGACACCACCGCCAACCACCGTGACGGTATTTTGCACACCGCCGCCGGGACTGGATTCGTTGGTGATGGACTTCAAGTTGAACGGGGAAATGGAATGGCTCCTTGCCTTAGATATCGGCTTTGATGTCGCAACTTCAGGATAGTGGCTTGAAGAGCCGCGCCACAGCCATTCGCGTCATGCCCGCGGAGAGAATTCCCAGTTTCTGAACGGTGGCAACGCTGATGCGTTTTGAGAACACATCGTAGTCCGCCTTCTCGATGCGCTTAAGCAGTTGGTGGTAGATCGAGACCAGCACCCATAGCGCGGGGCGGCTCTCCGCATCGATGAGCGGAAGCAATCGCTGTGCGGACTTGTAATAAGCCTCAGCGCGGCCGGCGATCTCTTTGAGCAGCGTTTGCTCTTCGAGGGTAACTTGGCCGCGATGGTGAACGAGCTGATCGACCGAAACATCATGCGCCGCCAGATCGTCGAGGGGCAGATAGATGCGATTGCGTTCGGCGTCTTCGCGGACATCGCGCAGGATGTTGGTGAGCTGGAATGCTATGCCGGTTTCTTCTGCCAGCTTTTCAGCACGTTGGTCGGTGTAGCCGAAGATGCGGATACAGACCAGCCCAACAACCGAAGCTACCAGGTAGCAGTAGCGATAGAGATCGGCGAAGGTGGCGTAGGTGTCCGGCTCGTCCGACGCAGGTGCTTCAAGGTCCATCGTCGTTCCGGCGACGAGTTCGTCGAGCAGGCTGAAGGGGATTTGGAAGCGGGCTGCGGCATCACGAACGGCAACGAAGACGGGATCTGCTGTGACCGCACCCGACCGGGCAGCATGCCACTCGGCCAGCCAGCCGTCGAGCTGACGGCGGCGCTCCTCGCGAGACATGCTTTCATCGTCGGAGAGATCGTCGGCCTTGCGCATGAAAGCGTAGATCGCGCAGATCGCATTGCGGCGCGGAGGAGGCAGGGCGACAAAGGAGTAATAGAAATTCTTGGCTTCCCGCTTGGCGATGGCCCGGCAGATTGTGTAAGCCTTGTCGAGTTCGGTGGAAGTGACCGCCGCGCTCTGCAAACCGGCCTGCTGGGTGGTCATGCTGCTTTGCTCTTGAGCCGCAGTCCGGGAAGAAATTTGCCGGAGACGGCACGCAGCGCAAGTGCGATCTTGGTCGTTTTGGAGATGGCCGGCCGTGCGGAGAGGACATCGTAATTGCGCTGCTCGATGGCGCGTAGAATTTCAAGGCCGCCGCGGCTGAAGAGATCGAGATCGAGGGCCAGCTCGTTGTCGACCATGCCGATCAGCGGCAGGCCAGCTTCGAAAAGTGAGCGCGCATAGGCGACCTGATCTTTGAGCAGCGAGCGGAACTCGCGCGTGGCGACGCCCCTCGCAATTGTCTCCTGGGTCACGCCGAAGGCCAGCATTGCATCCTGGGGCAGATAGATGCGGTCGCGGAGTTTGTAGTCGCTGGCAACGTCCTGCCAGAAGTTCGCCAGCTGCAGCGCCGTGCAGGTCGCGTCGGAGAGCCGAAAGCGCTCGGCATCGGTGTATCCGCAGACATAGAGCACCAGCCTGCCCACAGGGTTCGCGGAGTAGCGGCAATAGGCCAGGACTTCGTCCATAGTGCTGAAGCGCGTAACGACCTGGTCTTGCTTGAAGGCTGTCAGCAGGTCGGAGAAGGGTTCTTTTGGAATCTGACATGCACGAATGGTCTCGGCCAGCGCCACAAAGACAGGGTGCCGAGCCGTGCCAGCGTAACAGGCATCCAGCTCTTCGTTCCATTGATCGAGCAGGGCTAACGATGCGGCTTGATCGCCGACTTCATCGCCCAGATCGTCCGATACGCGGCAGTAGGAGTAGATGGCGTGAAAGTGCGGGCGCAGCTTTTTGGGCAGGAACCATGACGCGACGTGAAAATTTTCATAGTGCGTCTCGGCAAGATTCTTACACCAGGCACGAGCCTCTTCCAGCGTGGGCGCAACCGCAGGAATGCAATAGCTTGTGGGCAGCGCGGCCCAACCCTTTTCCAGCAAGAGCTCACGGTCGGTTGAAGAAGCCGTCGGGGGAGTAGTAACTGTGCTCACAATATTTACCGTAGCGCCTCGGCTGCCGGCCGATCCCCTGGCGACGGCAGGATGGCGGTTTTAATGCAGTTGCCGCAGCGCTCGCCTCCGCGGTCGAGCAGCTGGGCAAAAGCCTGGTTGAGATTCGCGAGCGGCGCATGGCCGGTAATGAAGCGCTCGGCCTGGAACTTGCCTCCGGCGATCAGCGCAAAAGCCCGGCGGCAGATGGCGGGCGTGTGATGGAAGGTGGCCTTTAACGTCAGGTCTCCGTAGTGGAGACGATTGGTATCAATGGCAACCGTTGTGCCGGCCTCGGGGCCGCCGAAGAAGTTGACCACACCACCGTTGCGCACCATGCCGACGGCCTGCTGCCATGTCTCCGGCAACGCTACGGCTTCAATCGCGATATCGACTCCGCGCTCGCCGGGTGTAAGCGCGCGAACTGCTGCGACCACATCCTCAGTTTCGGAGGTCCGAATCACATGCGCCACGCCGAGCGCCCTGGCCACTTCTTCCTGTGCATCGTGCTTGACCACGGCGATTACGCTGCAGCCAGACAATGCCGCTACATGCATGATCATCAAACCCAGCGGCCCTCCGCCAATTACGGCGACGGCATCGCCACGGCGAGGATTCGATTCTTCCAGGCCATGCAGTGCGCAGGCCAGCGGCTCGGTCAACGCAGCATGCTCCAGCGAGACATGTTCAGGAACGACCAGCGTGTTCTTGGCGACGATGCGAGCCGAGATGCGAATGTATTCCGCATAGGCTCCGTTGTTGAAGAGCAGGTCTTCGCACAGGTTCTCCTGCCCGCGCTTGCAGAAGTAACAAGCGCCGCATGGAGCGGAGTTGATGGGCACGACGCGATCGCCTATCGAGAAGTTGGTCACGCCCTCGCCCACTTCGGCGACAACCCCGGCTAATTCGTGGCCGAAGAGCGCCGGCGGCTGAATCATCTTGGCATGATAGCCGCGACGGAAAACCTTGAGGTCCGTCCCGCAGGTCAGCGCCGCGGAGACGCGAACGATCAGTTCCCCCGGCCCCGCGTGCGGCACCAAGACCTGCTCGATACGCACATCTTCCTGGCCATACAGGACGGCGGCGAGCATGGTTTGAGGCAGGGCTTGGGGGAGAGTTTCGCGGAAGATCTCCGTGAGTGGCGCGGGAATGACATCAGGCACTGTGGGGTGCATTGGGGTTAGGCTCCGGTCTCAGTCTGAGAGCGAAAAGAATCCGGCCGTTCGTGCTCGATCATAATCTTCATTGAACTGGCCGAGGGATTGGATGCAAGGTGAACTCCTTCAACGGCTTGCTCCAGTGGAAAGCGGTGCGAGATCAATCGCGTGAGATCAAAACCATTACGGTAGCCGCCAAAGACGATCTGCTCGACCTCGTCCTCAATGTCTACGGAAGACGAGTAGGAACCCAGCAGGAACTTCTCATCCATGCAGACAGCGGCGGGATCGAAGATGGATTCGCCGTGCTGGGTTTGGGCGAAGAGCAGCACTTTGCCTCCGGGCCGCACTGCATCCATCGCGGTCTTGATGAGGGCATTGCCGCCAACGGCGAGAATCACAACATCAGCTCCGCGGCCCTCGGTAGCTTCGCGGGCGCGCTGGGCTACGTCTTCGCTGCCGGCGTGAATGGGGTGTTTGAGGCCAAAGCTGGCTGCTACCGCGTGGCGCTCAGGATAGAGATCCGAGGTCAGAACTTTGGCGCCCGCGCGCAGGGCAAGGGAGGCATGCAGTATGCCGATGGGGCCCTGACCGATGACCAGCACTGTTTCGTCCGGCTGCAGGTTGAGTGTCTTGATGCCCTTGAGCACGGTGTTGACCGGCTCGACAAAGATCGCCTGTTCAAAGGGAATGTCGTCGGGAATACGAACCACGCCGCCGCCGCGCACGATCCAATCCATGGCGCGAACGTACTCGGCAAAGCCGCCGCCGGAGGGTTCAAATCCCGCAGTGACGCCGGCCGGCTTGTAGACCGGGCACTGGGCGTACGTGCTCTTGCGGCAGTAGTAGCAATTGCCACAGGGAACATGATGGAACACCATCACACGCTCGCCGACGGAGAAGTTCTCGACGCCCTCGCCGATGGCGGCGATGGTGCCCGCCGTCTCATGGCCGAAGATGCGCGGCGCGGAGTGCGAGCCGGTGTGAATCTTTTTCAGGTCGGTGCCGCAGATGCCGCAGGCAGCGACCTTGATGAGGATTTCTCCGACGCCGATCCTGGGCACCGGCACGGTTTCAACGCGCACATCGTTAATGCCTCGATACACGGCGGCCAGCATGGTTGCGGGGATGGCTGCGGAATGCAGAACTTCAGGCGTAGCTGTTGCGGTGCTCATCATGAACGGTCCCGGTATTGTTGGATATGCGCTTCCATCTGGGCGCGAAGATGCTCTGCTGCTAGTTTACTGCCCTTTGCCAGCGCGAGCACAGACTTCCACAGCCAGGGACGCACAGAGACATAGAAAGCGAACCCCGCCTCGTCGAACTGGCCGTCCGGCGTGGAGAACTGATCCAGCTCCGGCAGTTCGAAATCGACCCCGTCGGAGATCGCTTTGATGGCGCTGAAAGGCAGGTTGTGCGCCTGGGCCAGCCGGGCCACGGTCGCAGCTTCCATATCCACCGCGCTGGCCGAGTAACTGATGCCCAGCCGGTGTTTAGTCAGCGGCCCCGCCGGCGAGGTTACGGAAACTACAATCTGCGCCGCCTCCGTGGTCAAAGGCTCGGCCAGAAAAAAGCGCTCGCCAGTCATTGCGTCGATCACGATCATGGGCGAAATCACGTCGCCCGGCTGGATGAAGGTATCGCATGAGCCAGCCAGGCCTACCGAGATCAGCTCGGATGCCGGGCCAAGCGCCAGAGCCGCTTCCACGGCCAGCGAGGCGCGGCGGGCGCCCATGCCTGCCCACGCGACGACCGCGTCCTGACTGAAGTAGACATGAATCTTGCGGGCGTGCCGGGAGTGGTCCGCCTGCCAGCCTTTTTGCCCAACCAAGGCTGCAACTTCGCGCCGCAATGCGGCAATGAAGACCGGCCGGGCTTTGGACAGGCTATTCATCAAGAGGGCGCATATCCGTGGGCGCGAAACCATTCTATGGCAGAGCGCATTGCGGCATAGACCGGCGCAACGCGAAAGCCCAACTCCTGCTGCGCGCGCGCCGATGAGGCGAACATCTTCTTGCGGCCCATTTGAACTTCTTCGAGCGTTGCGCGCGGCTCTTTGCCCATCAGGCGGCCGGTGATGTTCTCTTCAAAGAAGGCGTAGGCAGCGGCGATGGCAAAGGGAATCTCGACGGTGGGCGACGGGATGCCAGTGATAGCCGACATCTTGTCGAGGATCTGTTTGAGGGTGAGATTTTCGCCGCCCAGGATATAACGACGGCCAGGCGTTCCGGTTTCAAGCGCAGAGGCATGGGTGCGTGCGACTTCCTCAACATCGACAAGATTGAGGCCGGTATCCACATAGGCAGGAAACTTGCGGTTGAGGAAGTCGACAAAGATGCGGCCGGTCGGGGTGGGTTTGGCATCATGCGAGCCGATGGGCGTGGTGGGGTTGAGAATCATCACCTGCTGCCCGGCCTGCGCTGCGGTGATTGCTTCCTGCTCGGCGAGAAACTTCGACCGCTTGTAGTGACCGACCATATTGTCGAGCGAGACAGGTGTGTCCTCATTGACGATCAGGCCGTCGGAGCGAAAACCCATCGTCGCCACGCTTGAGGTGTAAACGACGCGGCGCACGCCGGCTTCGCTAGCCAGGCGCAGCAGCTCGCGCGTGCCATCGACATTGGCGCGATACATTGCTTTTGGGTCGGGAATCCAGAGGCGATAGTCGGCGGCTACGTGCATCAATGCCTCGCAATCTACGAGGGCTGGCTTGATCGTGTCCGGCTCGGAGAGATCGCCTATGTGCGTCTCACCGGCAATGCCTTCGAGATTAGCGAGATTACTGGTTTTGCGGACGAGCAGGCGCAATTCGGCGCCTTGTGCTGCGAGTTCGCGCGCCACATGATGGCCCACAAAGCCGGTCGCTCCTGTGACAAAGATTTTCATTCGATGATTGGCAGGTACAACAAGATTTACTGATTGCGGGCTGCGGAAATGCTGCAGGCGGTACGTGAAGAAAATTCCCTGGTATCCGAGGGATGGGTGCAAATAAGAGTAACACTGCTCCCATCCTCAGCTACAGCAATCTCAAAGGATGCGCCAGGACCGAGGCCGGTCTTCCGTTGCAGCTCTTCGGGAAGAGCGATACAGCCGCAGTCCTGCACGGTGTAGGTGGTCACACCTAATCCAGCGCCTCGGGATGAAGAGCAATGTTCTTTTCACCCGCCGCCTTTTTCTCGGCGTACTTCTTCACCCAGGCTTCCCAGTGCTTACCAGCCGCGCGATCCTTGCCGCTAAACTCAATGCGCGCAATCTCGGCGTAGCTGGTCTTACGCTTGTCGGGTGCATTGGCCGGGAAGTACTGCACGTAGGAGTCGGCGAGCCCTTTGCCGGTGACGCGATTGAAAACATAGCCCTCAACGCGCTCGCCGTTCTTGAAGGTCAGCGTGATGTCGCCGCGATAATCGAAAGCCTTTTCGAGAGCCGTGCGCACATCGTCGTCGCTGGCCAGCTCGGGAATCCAGCCTTCGAGGTTTTCGTAGGCCCGGCCATCGACAACTTCAATTTCATCTACATTCACGGCAGCATGCTGTGTGGGCTGGCTCATGCGCGGGTCTCCTCGAGACGAGTTGCAGGCGCAATGTTCTCGATCTTGACGAATTGATCGTGCTGTGCGGCAAAGGTGGTGTGGTTATTGAGCAGATCGAGCGCGCCCTTGTCCTCGTAGGTCGAGAAGAGCGCGGCCTTGGCCATGGCGAAAAATCCGCTCAGACTACCGAAGCCATGATTGACGGCCGTGGGCTCGTAGCCGCAGCTGACCATGCAGTTGGCGCACTGCGGATTGCCGCTGGCAGTGCCATAGCCTTCCCAGTGGGTAGTCTCCATCAGCTCCTTGAAGGTGTCTGTGTAGCCGTCCTGGAGCAGGTAGCAGGGCTTCTGCCATCCGAAGATGTTGTAGGCCGGCGAGCCCCACGGGGTGCACTCATAGTTCCGATCGGGCTTACCCATCAGGAATTCGAGGAAGAGCGGGGACATATTGAACTTCCACGACTTCTTGCGATTCGACAGGATCGCGCGGAATAACCGGCGGGACTTGGCGCGACCCAGGAAGTGCTGCTGGTCGGGGGCCTTGTCGTAGCTGTAGCCGGGCGAGAGCACGATGCCTTCGACGCCCAGCGCCATCACTTCATCGAAGTAGGCGCGGACCATGTTGGGATCGGTGCCGTCGAAGAAGGTCGAGTTCGGCGTGACGCGGAAGCCCAGCTTGACAGCCTCCTTGATGCCTTCGATCGCCTCGTCGTAGCCGCCTTCTTTGCAGACCGACATATCGTGGTGCTCTCGCTGGCCGTCGAGGTGGACGGAGAAAGTGAGGTACTTCGACGGCGTGAACTCGTGGATGCGCTCCTTGAGCTTGAGCGCGTTGGTGCAGAGATAGATATATATCTTGCGAGCGATGAGGCCGTTGACGATCTCCACGATCTGCGGGTGCAGCAGCGGCTCGCCGCCCGGGATCGAGACCATCGGCACACCGCACTCTTCGACAGCGGCAAAGCACTCCTCGGGGCTGAGCTGCTTCTTCAGAATGTGCGGCGGATATTGCACTTTGCCGCAGCCGGCGCAGGCCAGGTTGCAGCGAAAGAGCGGCTCCAGCATGAGCACCAGCGGATACTTCTTTTGTCCGCTCAGCTTCTTCTTGAGCACGTATGTCGCTACCGTCCACATCTGCGAGATGGGTACACCCATTGTTCTTGCCCTCCTGCGCCTGTCCGGCGCGGCAGCGTCTTACGCTGCAGATTCCATGGCCCGCTTGTACGTGGTCAGAGCGAGCAGCGGGAAATAGTTTCGATACATGTGATAGGCCAGATAGAAGACCCGTGGAAATCCTGTGCCGGTGTAGAGCGCCTGCCGCGTCGCGCCTTCGCCGGTCGACTCATCCCATTCGCCGGTGGCTTTCTGCCGCTCCAGCAGCCAGCGAATACCCTTGGCTACCGAGTCGCTGCGGTCATCGCCGGCGGCCAGCAATCCGAGAATCGCCCACGCAGTCTGCGAAGGCGAGCTTGGCCCGATGCCGCGCGTGTTGGGATCGTCATAGCTGCCGCAGGTCTCACCCCAGCCGCCATCGGGATTCTGAATCATGCGAATCCATTCTGCTGCCTGCTGCACCTGAGGCTCATGGTTGTCGATACCGATCGCTTCGAGGCCGCGCAGCACCAGGAACGTGCCGTAGATGTAGTTCACGCCCCAGCGCCCAAACCAGCTTCCATCCGACTCCTGCTCGCGGAAGATAAACTGCACGGCCCGCTCGACGCGCTTGTCGTCGCGTGTGTAGCCATAGGTCGCCAGCATCTCCAGAATGCGCCCGCTGATATCGACCGTCGGCGGGTCGAGCATCGCGTTATGGTCGGCAAACGGAATGTACTGGAAGATCATTTTTGTGTTGTCTTTATCGAAGCTGGCCCATCCGCCGTTCTTGCACTGCATGGAGAAGAGCCAGTTGATGGCGCGCTGCGAAACGTCGTACTGATAACGCTCGCGCGGGTTCTCGACCTTGCTCAGCGAGAGCAGTACCTGCGCCGTGTCGTCAGTGTCGGGATAGAACTCGTTGTTGAACTCGAAGTACCAGCCGCCCGGCTCGGCATTGCGCACCTTCACGGCCCAATCACCCTTGTGGCGGACTTCTTTGGCCAGCATCCAGTCCGCTGCCTTGAGTAGCCGCGGGTCGGTGCGGGGAATGCCTGCTTCACCGAGAGCGAAGACAGCATATGCCGTATCCCACACCGGCGACATGCAGGGTTGCATACGGAAGGTCGGCCCCAGATCATTATTTGGGGAATCCGGAACGCCTGGGTCTTCGATGCCCAGCTTTTCGAACTCATCGCGGGCCCGAATGACCTGCGGATCGTCATCGGAATATCCCAGGCAGCGAAGCGCGACGATGGCATTGAGCATTGCCGGATAAATCGCTCCCAGACCGTCCGACATCTCCAGGCGCTCCAGCATCCACTTCTCGGCCTTCTTGAGAGCCAACTTGCGCAGCGGGCGAATGTAGACAGCTTCTACCCAATGAAAAGCGCGATCGGCCATCAGGAAGAAGTTGCGCCAGCTGACGAGATTCTTGCGGTCCATGCGCAAGCGAAGATTAGCGTTCTCGCGGCCACCGACGAAGAGTTCGTCGAGCCCCTGCTCTACGGGAATCTTCTTGAACGGCTTCTTCGCGTAGATGATCGAGAGCGGCACCAGGATTGCGCGCGACCACGATGAGATTTCGTAGATGTTGAAGTAGAACCAGTTCGGCGCCAGCACAATTTCAGGCGGAATGGCAGGCACGGCATCGTAGTCGTACTGGCCAAGCGCGCAGAGATAAATCTTGGTGAAGGTGTTGCAAGCTACTACGCCGCCGTTGGCGAGGATCCACTCGCGAGCACGAACGAGAATGGGATGTTCCTGCTCCATGCCCATCAGCTTGCAGGCGAAATAGCACTTCACGGCCAGCGAGATATTGCCCGGGCCACCGGGGTAGATGCTCCAGCTTCCATCCGCATTCTGGTAGCGCAGTATCTCCGTCAACGCGCGCTGCATGCGGCCGGGATCGCCGCTTTCCAGCAGCGTATGCAGGAAGATGTAGTCGGCCTCGAGCATCGAGTCCGCTTCCAGCTCACCCGACCAGAAACCGTCGGGCTGCTGCTGCGAAAAGATGTAGTCGCAGGAGCGGGCGACCGCCGTGTCTACCTGGGATAAATCCGCATCAATCCGCCCAAATCGAGGGGAGCGATCCAATCCAGAAGCAGCGGATTTTGTTTTTATATCTGCTCTACTCATGCGTCTCGTTTCGCCGGCTTCTAGCTCCGGCTGCTCTACAAGACACCCGGCCCGGGGGTGTGAAACTCAAGAATTGATTGATAAATTGCTAGCGTACCGGGACGGGCTGACCGCCGCCCGCGCCGCCAATGGCCTGAATGATTTCAGGCGGCAATCCGAAGCGAACATTCTCTGGCATTACTTCCACTTCTTCGACGCTCGCATAGCCGTTAAGTTGCAAATAGTTGATCACGTCCTCGACCAGCACTTCGGGCGCCGAGGCTCCGGCAGTAACAGCCACCGAAGACGCGCCTTCCAGCCACTTGGGATCAATCGCAGCGGAGTTATCGATCAGGTACGCCGTGGTGCCGAGATTGTTTGAAACCTCAACCAGCCGGTTGGAGTTGGAGCTGTTGGTCGAGCCTACCACCAGAACCAGGTCCGCACCCGGAGCCACGTTGCGCACAGCCACCTGGCGATTCTCCGTGGCGTAGCAGATGTCCTGCGTATGCGGGCCGACGATGTTGGGGAACTTCACCTTGAGCGCATGAATGATGTCGCGAGCCTCATCGAGCGAAAGCGTGGTCTGCGTGAGATAAGCCACGCGATTGGGATCGGGAACGACCAGCGCTTCGACTTCGGCGACATTGGAGACAACCTGAGTCGCCTCGGGAGCCTCGCCTAGCGTGCCCTCGATCTCGTCGTGGTCGCGATGGCCTACCAGAACCAGCGAATAGCCCTGCTTGGCAAACTTAACTGCTTCGACGTGGACCTTGGTCACCAGCGGACAGGTCGCATCAATCACTTTGAGGCCGCGCGCCTTGCTGGCATCGCGAACCGCCGGCGAGACTCCGTGCGCGGAATAAATCACGCGCTGGCCTGCAGGGACTTCCTCGATTTCATTGACGAAGATTGCGCCTTTTTCTGCCAGCTCGTTCACAACAAAGCGGTTATGGACGATCTCGCGGCGCACATAGATGGGCGCGCCAAAGGTGTCGAGGGCGATCTTTACAATATCGATGGCGCGAACCACACCCGCGCAAAAGCCGCGCGGTTTCAGCAGGAGAACACGCTTCTGGCCAGCCACGTTATCGGCATGGTCGACGTTGGGGACGGTTTCTTGAGCTAGAAGTGTCACTCTGCAAGTATATCAATTAGTTAGCCTCCGTGACCGCCGGTTTTCCCCAGAGGGGAATTCAGGCAGCCAACGGGCATGTGGGGCATCTGGAATGGGATTTGAGCCATGCGCGAGCCGGAGCCTGAAACCCCAATGAAATCTCAGGTCCGGCTGGAGATCATTTCTTCTTGGGCGGCTGTTTGGCGATGATCATACCGGCGATCTTATCGTAGGTTGCTGCGGGAAGAATGCCCTTGGACTTCAGCTGCGTCTTCATTGCGTACGGACGGCCGTCGATGATCCTCTGAGAGTATGCATCGCCGATGCCGGGCAGCGCCTTGAGCTGATCCTTGGTTGCGGTATTAATGTCCAGCAATGCGCTCGTAGAAGCTGCCGCCGCAGCTTTCGGAGCGGGCGTTGTTTGCAAGGCAATGCCCGGAAATGCACTGAAAAATGTGGCTACTGCTAGGACTATCGCTGCGATGCTAAGGCGTTTGAATTTCATCGATCTCTCCTTGCCAGGCTGTTGTCGCGGCCAAGCATAACGCCTGCTGACTAGGGTATGGCAAGGAGAAACTTGGCGCCAACGATCAAATTTTCTAACGCCATGTTCGTTGAACGCGCGTAAGTGTTCTTTCAGGACTGGAGGCATCATGCGGTACTACTCTTTTGAACGCAGCGGCAAAAGCATAGGCGGCCTGACTGACCTCCCACACGGCGGAGAGTCGATCCTCAATGGGCAGGCTTTACCAACAGCGATGGGTTTCCAATTGCTGCTGTACAGCGGAGGGAGCCCTGCGGATTGTCTTATCCATCGGCATTCCCCTCATTAGCTCTCTTCAGAGAAATCCTTAGCGGCCTGCAGTGATCACCTGGCCTGCATTCGCAACTAAGCTGCGTTGCCAATGCGCAACTCAATGCGAAGACCAGCCGTAGCGAGCATATTGACAAGGCTATCGATGGCAAAAAGATCGATTCGGCCTCGCATCAAATCTGAGATTCGAGGCTGGGTTACACCAAACTTTTTCGCTGCCTGAGTCTGGCTCATGCCGGCTTCCTTAATGTGTTGCTGCACAGCCATCATGAGAGAGGATCGGAGCCTCATGTTCTCCGCCTCAGCCGGCGTGTCCTCGATCGCATCCCATATGCTTTCGAATTCTTCGTTCACTGGAGTTGCTCCTTTTCGAGTTCCTTGTAGCGACGTTGGGCCAGCTCAATATCCGCAGTGTCGGTTTTTTGCGTCTTCTTCTGAAAGCAGTGAAGCACGTAGACCGCTCGCTGAAATTTAGCGACGTACATGACACGAAAAATACCTTGCTCATCCCTCACCCGAATCTCGCGAACACCCGGACCCACCGAGGTCATCGGTTTCCAATCCGCAGGGTCAAGTCCACTCTGCACCAGCTCAAGTTGGTAACCGGCTCTCTTTTGCGCCTTTTCTGGAAAGTGTTTGAGCGCTTCGAGGGAATCACCGAGAAACTTGACGCGCTTTAAGACGGCCACAAGCTCGCTTATACAAAGTTTTATATACCGATGTCAACCATCCAGCGACCTTGGCTAGCGGCTCGCTGCAATCATCTGGCTGGCGTGCTGCTGGCTGGCTTCGGTGACCACAGCACCGCTCAGCATACGCGCAACTTCTTCGACCCGTTTGCGGTCATCGAGCAGGCGAACCTGAACCTTGATGCGGCCACGTTCTTCACTCTTTTCGATCAGGAAATGCTGATCGGCGAAGGCAGCGATCTGGGGCAGATGGGTGACGCAAAGCACCTGCTGAGCGCGGCTGAGCGTCTTGAGCTTCTGGCCGACGGCTTCGGCAGCGCGGCCGCCGATGCCGATGTCGATTTCGTCGAAGACCAGCGTGCGTGGAGTGACAGTCTTCTTGCGCGTCTTGCTTGTGTTCGTGGCTGAAGTGCCAGCCTCAACGCTGACCTTCAGCGCCAGCATCACCCGGCTCATTTCGCCGCCCGAAGCGATTTCGTCGAGCGGCTTGAGCGGTTCGCCGGGATTGGTGGCAATGCGGTATTCGACTTCATCCCAACCTTGAGAGCCCCAGCCGGATTCTGAAATCTGCGGCGTAACAACGACCTCGAACTGAACTTTCATAGCCAGGTC
This sequence comes from Acidobacteriaceae bacterium, assembly GCA_036271955.1. Taxonomy (GTDB): domain Bacteria; phylum Acidobacteriota; class Terriglobia; order Terriglobales; family Acidobacteriaceae; genus Acidicapsa. Next base: position 74,941 of record DATAZR010000187.1, on the reverse strand, counting down.
GTTGATCTGTTTTTCGGCCATCTGCGCCAGCTTCTCGGCAGCCGTCTGACGCTGGCTACTGAGGGACCGCGCTGCAGCTGAATATTTGTTCCGGGCATCTGCCAGCTGGGCACGCAGCGCTTTCAGAATTTCGTCGCGATCTTCAATCTCCGTCAGCTTGCGTGTCACGTCTTCGCCAAACGTGATCACTTCGGCGATGGTGCTGCCGTACTTGCGCTTAAGACGGTCGAGAGTGACGAGACGGTCTTCGATCTCTGCCAGCCGCTCCGGCGATGCATTGACGCCTTGTGCGTAGTCGCGCAGCGTGTCGCTCAAATCATCGACGATGGCGCGCGCCGAAGCCAGCTGCTGTACCGCATCTGTGAACTTGCTGTCGTAACGGGCCAGTTCCTCGACATTGCGCAGCGCCGCCCGCAGCGAAGACTCTGCGGAGTTCGAGCCGTCATAGAGCTGATCGAAGGCCCCGAGTGCCGCGGCATAGAGCTTCTCAGAGTTGGCCAGTATGCGTTTCTCATTCTCCAGCTCTTCGTCTTCGCCGGCGAGAAGCTGCGCCGACTCGATCTCCTTGCGCTGGTAGCTCCACAGATCGACCATTTTGAGCCGATCCTGCTCGCCCTGCTCCAGATCGGCCAATTTTGCAACAGCCTCGCGCCAGCGCTCATGCGCCTCAGTCACAGGCGACGTATCGAGTCCCGCAAAACGATCTAACAAAAGGCGCTGCTGCGCCTGGTCGAAGCTGTTCAACGTCTCGCTCTGCGCATGAACCAGCGCCAGTTCCGGAGCCAGAAGCTTAAGCACGCTTACCGTTACGGGCTGGTTGTTCACGAAGACGCGGCCTTTACCGTTGGCCAGAATCTCGCGGCGCAGAATCACCTCCGAACCGGTCGAATCGATGCCGTTGTCATCGAGAATGGCGTCGGCCGTCGTGGTTGCCTCAAAAACGCAGGAGACTACGGCGCGATCCGCTCCGTGGCGCACGACATCTGCGGACGCTTTGCCGCCCATCAGCAGCGCCAAAGCGTCCACTAGGATCGACTTGCCCGCGCCGGTTTCGCCGGTCAGCAGGTTGAGCCCCGGACCGAAGACGGCGATTGCGTGGTCGATGACGGCGTAGTTTTCGGCACGAAGTTCCACCAGCATAGTGTGCTCATTCTCCGTGATTTTCGGACTCAACGGCGGACGAGAAGCTGCTGCCGCCTGAAGCCCGAAAATGCCGGATTCCGAGCGCAGCATACCATGCCAGCGCGTGCCTTTGGAGTATGTACACCGTTAACGATAGAGACAATGAACCTGGTTACCAACTTGGATACCGCTAGTCCATCTGCTAGCTTTTAAGTTGAGGTATACGCCGATTCTCATCGCGACCTTTGTCCTTTTTCTCCAGTCGGACGCACCGCCGCCTGCGCCTGCCGCCGGGTCGAGCGCGCTGCTCGAAATGCTGCAAAACAGCGGCACCACCGCCCTGGCAGTGCTCGTGGTTCTGGCCATTGCCAGTATCTATTCGTGGACGCTGATCTTCGCCAAGATGAGCAGCTTCGGCAAAGCGACCAAGCAGAGCCGGCGCTTCATTCGCACCTTTCGCAAAGCGACGCGTCTGCAGGAGATCGCCGCCATCACTGCCGACTACGCGCCCAGTCCGCTGGCGGGTGTTTTCGACGAAGTTTACGAGGCATATAAACGCCAGACCGGCGGCTACGGGCCTCCACGCAACCTCGCTCCGCTGGAGCGCTCCGCGCAGTCGGCCAGCAGCGAGGCTCTCACACGGCTTGAGCAGCGGCTGACCTGGCTGGCCACCATCGCATCTTCGGCAACGTTTGTCGGTCTCTTCGGCACTGTCATGGGTATCATTGACGCTTTCCATGGCCTCGGCACAGCCGGATCGGCAACGCTGCGCGCTGTGGCCCCGGGCATCTCCGAGGCGCTGATCACAACGGCCGCCGGCATCTTCGTTGCCGTGCCGGCTGGCGTGGCCTACAACCAGTTCACCGCGCGATTGCGGGTCTTCGCATCGGGCATCGACGACTTCGCCCGCGAGTTGCTGAACTCGCTCGAAGAGATTCCTCAGCGATCGGCTTCCGGGCAAGGCTCCGCACAAGGCCGCGCGGTCGGGACAGTTGGGTCGATGAGCGCTTTGGACAGAGAGGTCTAGCTTGGCCTTTACCAGCAACAACGGACGAACGCAGACTTCGCTGGCTGAGATCAACATCACGCCGCTGGTGGATGTGGTGCTGGTGTTGCTGGTCATCTTCATGCTGGCCGCGCCGGTGTTGCAGTCGGGCATTGAAGTCTCGGTTCCGAAGACAAAGACGGTCAAAGAGGTCACTGAATCTCGCGTTGTGGTGACCATCTCCAAGAGCCAGCAAGTGTACCTGGGCGACCAGCCGGTCAACATTCACGATCTGCCGTACAAGCTGCGGCAAGACGGCAAAGATCCCGCCCACCAGGTCATCTACCTGCGCGCCGATGAGCGCATTCCCTTTGGCGTCTTCGCCACGGTGATGGATGCAGTGAAGCAGGCGGGCATCACCAACATCAGCATCGTCACCCAGCCACTCGACGCCAAAGCCCAGGGCGGACTCTAAGCAACGACACTATGAGCAATACAGCACACGTCAGCGGCCAGTTCGATCCCGACTTCACGCGGGAGCCGATCGGCAGATCCATGATCGGGGCTGTGCTCTTTCACGTGGCGCTGTTTGGCGGCGGCGTAGTGTTTGCATTTCTTGCCGGGCTGTTCCCGCATAACAACTGGGGCGGAGCCAACGACGGCGGAGCGATTTCTGTGCAGCTAGTGAGCAGTGCCCTGCCCTTGCCTGCGGATAAGCCTCCGAACGACAACGTACTCTCGACGGAAACGCCGAGCGAGGCTCCAGCGCCGCCTGCGCCCAAAGCCAAGGCCACGGTAGACGAGACGGCAATCCCAATCCCATCCAAGATCACGCCTCCGAAAAAGCAAGCGGACAAGCGCCAGCAGGCCAGCGTGCAGCCCAGGCCGGTGATTCCGCCGCCAGTAGCGCGCACTTCGCCGCACAATGTTCCGAATATCAAGCCGGATAATCGCGCCACCTATGGTGAACAATCTTCCAGCTCGATGGCTCGCAGCACGCTGCCAACGACGACTTCGACTAACGGACAAGTTGCTGTAACTGCGGGCGCGCGTGGCTTCAACTATCCTTATTACGTTGAGAATATCCAGCGCAAGATGCACGAGAACGTCAATATGGGCGAAGTGGACCCTCGAACGCCGGCGGGCGCACGCTCCTACATCATCTTCACCATTCGCCGCGACGGCTCGGCAGCGGATGCGAAGCTGGATAAGTCCAGCGGCAGCCCAACTCTTGACCAGGCCTGCGTGCGCGCGGCGCGCCGTGTTGACACATTTGGGCCCTTGCCATCTCCACCAAGCGACGGCAATCTCTCGGTTTCGTTTTACTGCGATTATGATCGATAGATATGTCCGGTTTCTTGCCGAAACGCGAGTCCTCTTTCGTACATCGCTCTCGCACCCTGGTTGAAACCAGGAGAAGGACACACTCCCGAATGATGATTGGTCTTCGAACTCTTCCCCGGCCTCTTGCTGGCATTCTTTCTTTTTGTCTTCTAAGCTCCGTTATTCCCGCACTGCATGCACAGGACCAGGTGCACACCGGCATCGGCCTGCCTACCAATCAGCACATTCGCCTGGCAGCAGCCGATTTCAAGCCTGTAGGCAACGATCCGCAGACGCCGCAGCTCAAGACAGTCTTCGACGCCACACTCTTCAATGATCTGACCAACGCCGGTGTTTTCGACATGGTCTCGAAGAGCATGATTCCTACAGGAACGCCCGGCTCTCCGCAGGAGATCAACCTTGCGCAATGGGCCGCCGACCCAGCGAATGCCTCGATGGTCGCCCTCGGTGCGCTGGCTGCCAATGGTGGCCGCCTCAGTGTCTCCGGCTGGGTGCTGGATGCAAAAAATCCAGGCAGTCCACAGGTGTTGGGAAAGAAGTACGAAGACAATGCCAGCCAGGATAATGCTCGCGCCATTGCTCATCGATTTGCCGACGACATCATCGCCCGGCTCAGCGGCTTGAATGGCATTGCTGAAACGAAAATCTACTTTGTGAGCGCGCGCACCGGCACTAAAGAGATCTGGATGATGGACTACGATGGGCAAAATCCCAAGATCGTGACCCGGCTGGGCAGCACATCGTTATCGCCCCGCATCTCACCGGATAACACCCGATTGGCATTTTCTTCGATCGGCAAAGAGGGTTGGACGATCCGCATGTACTCTCTTGAACTAGGCCGGATGGTCGCGTTCCCCGCTGGAATCGCGGGCGGAAGCAACTTCTCGCCTGCCTGGTCGGGAGACGGCGCAAGGATCGCGTTCTCTTCTTCGCGCACTGGCGACCCTGCCATCTGGGTAGCCGACAGCACCGGCGGCAACCTGCACAAGATCACTTCCTTCCATGGCGGACACGATGTTTCTCCAACATGGAATCCCAAGACCAATACTCAGATTGCGTGGGTAAGCGGGCGCACCGGCCTGCCACAGATCTATACGATGGATGCCGACGGCGCAAACATTCAGCGGGTGACCGATGGCGGTTATGCCATCTCGCCTTCGTGGTCGCCCAATGGGCAGTTTCTGGCTTTCTCGTGGAACCGCAAGTACGGGCCTGGCGCTCCCGGCGGACAGGACATTTACGTCATCGACCTAGCCTCGCGGCGCTGGCTGCAGCTTACCCATGACGCGGGGAGCAACGATTTTCCGAGCTGGTCTCCCGACGGACGCCATCTCGTTTTTCAGCGCGAGATCGGCCACCAGTCCGAGTTATGGACCATGCTGGCGGATGGCACGGAACAGCACCAGTTAACTCACTCCGGCAAGGACTCGATGCCCAACTGGAGCTGGAAGTAAATTTGCCCCGGAGGCGGTATCCGGGACTTGCACGACAATGAGACAAAAACAAAATCGTTGTTAAGGAGAAAAATACTTTGAGTTCCAAGAAACGCATTCTCACCTGCCTTGTATTACTCGTTGCAGTTATTGGCTTTGCTGGCTGCAAAAAGAAGACCCCGCCCAACACCGGCACCGCTCCTTCGCTTAGCGGGCCAGCTCCGACAGCGCAGCTGACGGCGACGCCGACCACAATTACGGCAGGCGATCAGGTTGTTCTTTCCTGGCGCACGACAGACGCCAACAGCATCTCCATCGACGGCATCGGTGACGTTCCGAGCGCCGGCGTAAAGACGGTGACGCCGACTGAATCGACCAGCTATCACCTCGTCGCTCGCGGCGAAGGCGGCTCGGCGGATGCTACGGCGCGCGTGACCGTAAATGCTGCGCAAAACGCAGTAGCCGTTCCGAACGACATGTCGAGCTCCAACCTGACCGAGGAAGAGCAGTTCAAGGCCAGCGTGCAGGACATCTTCTTCGACTACGACAGCTACGAAGTTCGCAGCGATGCGCAGGGCGCCCTGTCGAAGTCGGCGGCTTACCTTGCTCAACACGCGAACATCAAAGTCCTGATCGGCGGCTACTGCGATGAGCGCGGATCGAATGAATACAACCTGACGCTCGGCCAGAGCCGCGCCAACTCCGCCAAGCAGGCGCTGGTGCAAGCCGGCATTGCCGCAGACCGCATCCGCGTCGTCAGCTATGGCAAAGAGAAGCCATTCTGCTCCGAATCTACCGAGGAGTGCTGGCAGCAGAATCGCCGTGCGGGCTTCTCGATCGACCGGTAGCTCGATGGATGTGTACCAACGACTGCTCGATGAGCGTCTAATAACTGCGGCAGATGAGGGTTCGCCCCTTCTGCCGCACTCCGTTTTAGGAAAGACTAGGAGAACCCGATGCCACGTAATCCGATCCGACAACTGATGCGCTATCGTTTTCCGGCTCTCCTGCTGGCTGCCGCATTGATGACTTCCCTGCCCGCGCATGCGGCTTCCAAGGAGATCATCGAACTGCAGACCCAGGTGCAGGCCCTTCTCGACCAGATGCAGCGGCTTCAATCCACAGTGGACTCGCGCTTTGGCGTGGTGCAGCATCTGGTGGAGCAGAGCACGGACAGCATCAACCAGATGAATGCCGCAGTCGCTTCCATGCAGCAGAAGTTGGGTGCGCAAAGCGAAGCGACCAATGGCAAGCTGGATGGTGTCTCCGGCCAGGTGCAGTCCCTCAACGATTCGCTCGACGAGTTAAAGTCGCGCATCGGCAAACTCGACAAGCAGATGCAGGATGTCCAGGCGCAGCTCCAGACCATGCAGGCCCAGAGTGCGCCCGCCGCAGGAGCCCTGCAGCCGGGCCAGGCTCCGGCGGACGGAACCAATGGGGCTGGTACGTTGCCCCCCGGAGGTCAGCCTCAGGCTCCCGCCCAACCGCAGGCTCCGCCGCTGCAGGATACTTATCAGAGCGCTTTGCGCGACTATAACGCTGGGCACAATGACGTAGCGACATCCGAGTTCAGCGATGTGCTGACGTACTACTCCAATGATCCCCTGGCCGGGAATGCGCAGTTCTACCTCGGGGAAATTGCCTATCACCAGAACAAGTTCAAGGACGCCATCAAGAATTACAACCTGGTTCTGGAGAACTTCAGCGGCAGCCCCAAAGCTCCTACGGCTCAGCTACACAAGGGACTGGCGATGCTGCAACTGGGCCAGAAAGAGTCTGGCATTCACGAGCTGCGTTCGCTGATCCAGCGCTATCCGCAAACCCCTGAGGCACTGCAGGCGCGCAATAAGATGAACGCTCTGGGAGTTCGCATCAACCCCCGATAAGTAGAGTGGGGGCAGACACTGCACCTATGTATTTGTGAACGGGCCGCTTCTCTTTGTAGAGGCGGCCTTTTACATAGCGTTGGCGCGCACAGGCCTTACAGATCGAAGCAGGCGCTTGACAGTATCTCTCATTTTGCGCTCGAGACGCTTCCACTTTCGGAGCAGCGGATTGATCCCCATTTCAGCGAGCGCGATAGCCAACGAGAGCTGGGCCGAGTCGCCAAGGTCTTTCAGATAGGTCTTGTACTCCTCGCGATCCTTATCGCTGAAGTTGGGCGAGTCCAGCGAATCGGCAAAGCCCACGGCCTTGCGGCGCATGTTGCGCTGCAGCGGCGCAATGCTCCAGCCGCGCTGCTGGTATGCCGGAATCAGGACCGTCTTGAATATCTCGGTATTCGAAGAGACCTCCTGGATCTTACGATAGGCGCGCTCGCCCTTGGGATCATCCCACTGGCGGTAGTTCGTCAGCTTCTGCGCGGCATATACATTGCCCCAGCCATTCAGCGCCATGCGCAGAGCCAGATCCCAATCCTCGGATGCCTTCCAGGTTGGATGAGCCAGATAATAGTTGGCTTCGCGAATCGCATTGGCGCGAAACAAAATGCAGTTCGCTGCGGTACGAAAGCCATTCCCATTGCTCTTGAGCGCCGCTTCGGGCTCCTCGTACTCAATGGTGCGGCTGAGTTGGCGCGGCCTGCTTCTGCGGCCCTCCCCATCGGTCTCCCACACGTCACAATGGGCGTAGCCTGCCTGAGGATGCTTGAACATGAGACCGGCGAGCACGTTCACATAATCCGGCTCCAGGCGATCATCTGAGTCGAGGCGCACAACCAGATCCGTCTCAGGCCTGCCCAGAACCCAGCTTAGATTGCGCGCCGGACCTACGTTTTCAGGATGGCGATGGTAGTGCACATTGGAATGCTGTGCGCCGTACTCCAGGGCAATAGCTTGAGTATCGTCGGTGCTGCCGTCGTCAGCGATCCATATCTCGTGGATGGGATAGGTCTGGGCCAGAGCCGAATCGATAGCGCCGCGAAGATATTGCCCCTGATTGTAAGTTCCGATACAGATGCCAACACTCAGAGGAGCGGAGGCAAGCGGCTCAGGCTTGAGGGACATTCGTTTCTCCGGTGGCGCATTTTGCGCGGTAATTCAGAGATGCGGAGTGGAGACGGGCCTCACTCATTATACCAAGCTGAGGATTTTCGGGAGTTCGCTGCACATCAGAGAATAAGAAAGCCCTGCACAGGGCAGGGCTTTCATTTCCATCGCAGAAGCGTTACTGCAGGCCAGCCATCACCTTATCCAGCACATCTTTCGAGGGCCGGATAACCGACTCAGGCAAGGAGCTGAGCGGCTGATCGACAAGGTTGAGCAGATCGGTAAAGGTCGGCTTCTCGGTGTCCACGAAGAAAACACCGGTGAGCACTTCGCCCTTCTCGTGCGCTTCCATCAGGGTCTTGACGGCAGCGGTCTTGTCCTTGGGGTTGTAGTCTTCGCGAATCTTGCGCAGGCGCAGGCTTGAGCCATCGTGCATGCGCACATCGAGCGTCGTACCGTGGTCGTAATCGACCTCGATGTCTTCGAAGCTGGGCACAAAGCCAAGCTCGTTGATAGGCTCGTCGTGCTCCTGCATGAACTTGTAGCTCTTCGTCGAGCCCTCGTGATCGTTGAAGGTCACGCAGGGGCTGATCACGTCGAGCATCACCGTGCCCTTATGCGCGATGGCCGCCTTGAGCATGGTCAGCAACTGCTTCTTGTCGCCGGAGAATGAACGGCCAACAAAGGTCGCGCCGAGCTGAATGGCAAGCGAGCAGGTGTCGATGGGTGGCAGATCGTTGATTACGCCGGTCTTGAGCTTTGAGCCCAGATCGGCGGTGGCGGAGAACTGGCCCTTGGTCAATCCATACACGCCGTTGTCTTCGATGATGTAGATCATTGGCAGATTGCGGCGCAGCAAGTGAACGAACTGCCCCATGCCGATTGAAGCCGTATCGCCGTCGCCGGAGACGCCCAGCGCCTTCATCGTGTGGTTGCCGAGAATCGCGCCGGTCGAGACCGAAGGCATACGCCCATGCACACTGTTGAAGCTGTGCGAACGGCTCATGAAGTAAGCCGGGCTCTTCGATGAGCAGCCGATGCCGGAAAGCTTCATCAACCGCTCCGGCTGCACGCCCATCTCGAACATGGCATCAATGATGCGCTCGGAGATAGCGTTGTGGCCACATCCGGCGCAGAGCGTCGTTTTACCGCCACGATATTCAATGACCGGCAGGCCGATGCGATTCGTCTTGGGAGCCGGAGCACTGGGTGGTGTTGCTGTCGCTGTTGCCATAACCTATAGACCTTCCTTGGTGACCAGCTCCGAGGTCACAGATTGCGCATCGATCGGCAACCCATTGTAATGAAGAATGCTGCGCAGCTTGGTCACCTGCTCCGCAGGCAGATCGAGCTTGAGCAGGCTTTGCAGCTGGGCATCGCGATCCTGTTCGACGACATAAATGCGGTCATGCGAAGCAACGAACTCATGCACATCATCGTTAAAAGGATAGGCGCGCACACGCAGGTAGTCGATGTCGAGATCGTAGCCGCTCTTCACTTCGTCAAGAGACTCGGTGATGGCATAGTGCGAAGTGCCATAAGCAATGATGCCGATCTTCGAGGTTCCGTTCTTTTCGAACACCGGAGCGGGGACCAGCTTACGCGCCGTATCGAACTTGCGCGACAGCCGCTCCATCACTTCCACATACTCTTCCGGCCGCTCGGTGTAGCCAGCCTTGGAGTTGTGTCCCGAGCCGCGCGTGAAGTAAGCAGCCTTGGGATGGTCTGTTCCAGGGAGCGTGCGCCAGCCGATGGCGTCGCCATCCACATCCGCATAGCGGGCAAAGCCGCCGAGCCTATTCAGGTCATCGGCGCTGAGCACCTTGCCGCGATCCAGCGGCGTTTCAGGATAAACAAAGGGCTCGGACATCCAGTTGTTCATGCCCAGATCGAGGTCGGAAAGCACGAAGACCGGAGTTTGCAAACGCTCGGCCAAATCGAAAGCCTGATAGCCGAATTCAAAGCACTCCTTGACCGATCCAGGAAGCAGAACTACATGCTTGGTGTCGCCATGCGAGAGAAATGCCGTCGAAAGCAGATCGGCCTGCGAGGTGCGCGTAGGCATGCCTGTCGAGGGGCCGGTGCGCTGCACATCGAAGATGACGCCAGGAATTTCAGCGAAGTAGCCCAACCCGGAGAACTCGGCCATCAGCGAAATGCCAGGGCCCGAGGTTGCAGTCATCGAACGCGCGCCTGACCATCCTGCGCCAAGCACCATGCCGATAGCAGCCAGCTCGTCCTCCGCCTGAATTACAGCGAATGTCGCCTTGCCCTCTTCGGTCACACGGAATTTCTTCAGATACTCGATCGTCGCTTCCACGACCGAGGTCGAAGGTGTGATCGGATACCACGCAACCACTGTCACACCGGCAAACACAGCGCCCAAACCGCAGGCGGCGTTGCCGTCAATGATGATCTTGCCCGTGGTCGCATTCATGTGCTCGATGAAGAAAGGATCCTGCTTGGTCAGGTGGTCGACGAAATACTGCGCGCCGGCCTTGACTGCGCCAAAGTTCAGATCGAGGGCCTTCTGCTTCTTGGCAAACTGCTTCTTCAGCGCCGCTTCCACGCATGACATGTCGATATCGAGCAAGTGAGCCACCACGCCGACATAGACCATGTTCCGAACCAGCTTGCGCAGCTTGGCTTCGGGACAGACCGCGGCGGTGATTTTGTCGAAGGGCACCGGATAGCAGACCACGTCGTCGCGGTACTGCTTCAGATTCAGGCTTTCGTCGTAGACTGCAACTCCGTGTGTGGGCAGCGCCAGAATGTCTTCGCGCGCTGTCTCCGGGTTCATCGCAACCAGGATGTCGATGTATTTTTTGCGCGCGACATATCCATCTTTGCTGGCGCGAATGGTGTACCAGGTGGGCAATCCGGCAATATTTGAGGGGAAGAGGTTCTTTCCGCTGACCGGAACACCCATTCCAAAAATGCTCTTCAGCAGTACGCTATTGGCCGATTGCGAACCGGATCCGTTGACCGTGGCGACCTGAATGCTGAAGTCATTTACGACGCGTTTTTGAGCGTCTTGAACTGCTGTTGTGCTCTGCTCTTGACCCAGAGCGAGGTCTCCAATCGCCATGTGGCGGGATTCCCTTCACTATGAAATTCCAGAAAGACCGACTCTCTCTCAGCAGTTAATTATAGCCATTTAGTAGAAGATACGTCCCAATCCGGACCCAAGTGGTTACTGCTCAATTGGATAGAAGGTCATACATGGGACAATTGTCCCAGGGTGGTCCCAATATGTGGGCCAGTTTAGTTGGTATAACGAAAAAATTATGTGGGAGATACAGAAAGCCAATTAGAAACCTGATCATTTCAGTCGATGTTTGCTCGCCGATTGAGGTTCCGACTAGTTGCGAATCTGCGCCAGCAGCCGCTCGATTTCTGCTTTCGTCTCTGCGCTCACAGGCAGCAGCGGCGACCGCGCCTTGCCTCCGTAGTAGCCGTTGAAGTCGCAGGCGTACTTGATCCCCGCGATGCCCAGCTTGCTGGCAATCACGTTACCGGCTTCTGCAATGCGCAGCTGCTTATCGATAGCCAGCTTGTCGTCATGCTCCTTCCAGGCTGTGTAAATCTCCTGGCAGGCCTGTGGCGCGCACGTCGCAAAGGCCAGAATTGCCCCGCTGGCGCCTGTATCGAGCGATTCCTTGAGCGTCGCTGCCGAGCCTGTCAGTACCTGGAACCCAACCTCGCGAGTACGCGTCTTCCGCGCCGGGGATGGAGGTGCGACAGCCAGCGCGACTCCGCCGTCCGCGCCTGCAGCTAAACCCTCCGCGGAGATAAAGTTACCCGCAGCGGCAGGCTTCGCAGCCAGCATTCGGCCCGTAACTGCCTCGAAAATCGGGGTTACCGTAACTGTACGCCGAGGCGACAGCCGCGTCGCTTGCACCACATCGCGAACCCGCTCCACGCTGCCACTCGATTCCTTGAGGCCGATCACATTCGGATGTTGGGCGAGCTCCGCAACCACCTCCAGCGGTATCTCCGCCTGGGTAAATTTCGGAATGGAATACAAAATCACCGGCAGCTGCGATCGATCCGCCACAGTACGAAAGTAATGGAGCAGAGCTTCGTTCGTGAGCTGCGGCCGGTAGTAGCAGGGATTGCGCACCAGCACCGCGTCATAGCCGAAGCCTGCTGCCGCTTCGGCCAGATCGACCGTCGTCTTCACGCTCTCCCGGCCAATGCCTGCGATCAGCACTTTTTCTTCGTGCGCCGACCCGGCAGCCACGCGCAACACTTCTCTGGTCTCAACATCGTCGAGGGCCACCGCCTCGCCGGTCGAGCCTAAAACCACGATCCCGGCCAGGCCAGTCAGCGACATCCGAGCGACGTTGAATTCCAGCTTCTTGAAATAGATCCGTTCGTCCGGATAGAAGGGCGTGGTGATGGGGGCAAAGATGCCTTCGAGGAGCATAGTTGTTATTTTAGTGCCTTCGCCGTGCCTTCTTGATACAGGGTTCGAAGGCTTTGCGAATCAACTACGGCACCTCATCTTGTGCAACCCGGCATCCGCCTCGAATCGCATTCGCGTACACTCTAGTCACCGGAGTCAAGCCCGATGTCAGGCGAAATCAACCAAGCCAGGATTCAGGACGAAGTAGCCATCCACGAGGAAGAGGAGAAGGTCTCTAACTTCGCCCACCGGGCGCTGTGGATGCTCATTCACACGCTGATGGCAATCTGCTCCTGGGTAGCGATGATCCTGGCAATCAGCCTTGCGCGGCCGGAGAGCGTCCCGGTGCTGGTCACGCTTGCCGCGTCATTCACGGCCCCATTTATCGTCGGCAACATCTTCACACGCATCAAGCAAAACAACATGGCGCCCTACACCTGGCTGATCGGAGTGATCTGGTTCCTGATCATCTGCCTGTGGATTCTCGACATGCCGACCGGCCCCAACCAGTGCTATCACTGCGATGCCACGCAGAAGATTTACCTAACCTTCTTCAGCCCCACCGAAGACAGCGGCCTCATCGACGGCCAGGGACGCTTCGTCGGAACCTGGCCAGCCGTAGCCTTCATCGGCTACGGCATCGGCTCAAGCTTCGCTTTGAGACGCAAGAAACCTGCTCAGTGATCACTGGCACTAATCACTGACCACTAGCTTCACCGGATGCAACTCCTGCAGCGAAATCACAGAAAGCTGCCGACGCTGAATCGCAGCGATTCCTTCAGCCGCAGCCTGCGCAGCCGCAATCGTGGTGATCGTCGGAATCCTCGCCAGCACAGCCGCCCGGCGAATGGCCTTTTCATCGAAGATCGTATCCTGACCGCGCGGCGTGTTGATGATCAGCTGGATGCGGTCGCCCTTGATCAGGTCGACGACGTTGGGCCGCCCTTCCTTGACCTTGAAGACCCGCTCAACGATCATCCCATCAGCCTCCAACACATTGGCCGTGCCTTCGGTGGCCACCAATTGGAAACCAAGCTCGACGTAACGCTTCGCGAGTGCAGTCGCTGCCGCCTTGTCATGGTCGTTCACACTGAAGAAGACCGTTCCCTCACTCGGCAGCACCTGGCCCGCCGACAACTGCGCCTTGGCGAATGCTTCGCCAAAGTTGTCGGCTACACCCATCACTTCGCCGGTTGACTTCATCTCCGGGCTCAGCACCGTGTCGGCACCGGGGAATTTGTTCCACGGAAAGACCGGCGACTTCACATAGAAGTGCTGTCCCGGATCTAGATCTTTGCCACTAGCAAGCTGCTCGGGCAGGAACTCACGCAGCTTGCGCCCCGTCATCAGCCGCGAAGCAATTTTCGCCAGCGGCACGCCTGTGGCCTTCGAAACATACGGCACAGTACGCGACGCACGGGGATTCACCTCGATCACATAGACGTGATCCACATCGTCAGCGTCGCGTTGAATTGCGAACTGCAGATTGACCAGCCCCACGACCTTGAGCGCCAGCGCCAACTTGCGTGTGTAGGCGCGAATGGTTGCCAGCGTTTCCGCGCGAATATCAACGGAAGGCAGCACACAAGACGAGTCGCCAGAGTGAATGCCGGCCTCCTCGATATGTTGCATAATGGCTGCGATCACGACATCTTCCGAATCGCACAGCGCATCGACATCGACCTCGACAGCAGACTCCAGGAAGTGATCGACAAGCACCGGCCGGTCAGATGAATACTCGACCGCAGTGGTCATGTAGCGCGCTACTTCCTCCGCGTCATACGCAATCACCATCGCGCGCCCGCCGAGCACATACGAAGGCCGCACCAGCACCGGATAGCCGATGCGCTCGCCAACAGCCAGTGCCTCTTCAACCGATGTCGCAGTGCCGCCCGAGGGCTGCGGAATCTGCAACTCTTCGAGCAGCTTGCCAAAACGCTTGCGGTCTTCGGCAAGATCGATCGACTCCGGCGAAGTGCCGATAATAGGCACGCCAGCCTTGCGCAAACGCTGAGCCAGGTTCAGCGGAGTCTGTCCGCCAAACTGCACGATCATCCCTATCTCAGCACCGGAGGTAGCCTCGTGCTCGTAGATCGCCAGCACATCCTCAAGCGTCAGCGGCTCAAAATACAGCCGATCCGAAGTGTCGTAATCCGTCGAGACCGTCTCTGGATTGCAGTTGACCATGATAGTCTCGTAGCCATCTTCCTTCAGTGCAAAGGCCGCGTGGCAGCAGCAGTAATCGAACTCGATTCCCTGCCCGATGCGGTTCGGCCCGCTGCCCAGGATGATGATCTTGCGCTTCGATGTCGGCGGCGCTTCATCCTCTTCGTCGTATGCTGAATAGAAATACGGCGTATGCGACTCGAACTCCGCAGCGCAGGTATCGACCAGCTTGAAGATAGGCCGGATGCCATTGGCATAGCGCAATTCCCTCACCTGCTGAATGCCATCATGTCCAGTCAGATTCCATTCATTCGCGATGCGCTCATCGCTCAAACCAATTCGCTTGAACTTGCGCAACTCTGCTGGAGTGACAGTATCGGCGCTGACCGTGCCAACAACCCTCTGCGTTTCGCAAATCTCGCGAACCTGATACAGGAACCACGGGTCCATGCCCGTATAGCGCGCCACTTCGCGAACGCTCAATCCCCGCTCAAAGGCAAAGCGAATGTAGTTTAACCGCTCCGGCTGCGGCGTAACCAGGCGTTGAATCAACCGCCGCGGCTCCAGCTCTTCCGAGCCGGTCTTCTTGCCCGTCTCAAGCGAACGCAGCGCCTTCATCAGCGATTCCTTGAAGGTGCGCCCAATCGCCATCACTTCGCCGACCGACTTCATCTGCGGCCCCAGTGTATCGTCCGAGCCGGGAAATTTCTCGAACTGCCACTTGGGGATCTTCGTCACTACATAATCAATCGTCGGCTCAAAACATGCCGGCGTCATGCGGGTGATGTCGTTGGGAATTTCATCGAGCGTATAGCCGACCGCAAGCTTCGCAGCAATCTTGGCAATCGGAAAACCAGTCGCCTTTGAAGCCAGCGCCGAAGACCGCGAGACACGCGGATTCATCTCGATCACGGTCATGCGCCCGTTGGCTGGATTGACCGCAAACTGCACGTTGGATCCGCCTGTCTCGACACCAATCTCGCGCATCACGGCAATCGCCGCGTCGCGCATCTTCTGGTATTCGCGATCGGTCAGTGTCTGCGCCGGAGCCACAGTGATCGAGTCGCCGGTATGCACGCCCATCGGGTCAAAATTCTCAATGGAGCAGATGATGATGACGTTGTCCGCGAGGTCGCGCATCACCTCAAGCTCATACTCTTTCCAGCCCAGTACGCTCTCTTCAATCAGGCACTCATGTACCGGCGAAAGGTTGAGTCCATTCGACAGAATCTCGATCAGCTCTTCGCGGTTGTAAGCGATGCCGCCGCCCGATCCGCCGAGCGTAAAGCTGGGCCGGATGAGAACGGGAAATCCATTCTTCTGCGCAAAGTCCATACCATCGCGCAGGTTGTTCACCAGCACCGACTTCGAAACCTCAAGACCGATGCGCACCATCGCATCCTTGAAAAGGAGGCGGTCTTCGGCCTTCTTGATGGCCTCGAGCTTGGCGCCAATCATCTCGACGCCGTACTTGTCGAGAATGCCCGCGTCAGAAAGATCGACAGCGAGATTGAGCGCCGTCTGCCCACCCACAGTAGGCAGTAGCGCGAACTTGCCCGAACCCGGCCCCATCATCGCCGCTTCGACACGAATGATCTCTTCGACATAAGGCACGGTCAGCGGCTCGATGTAGGTGCGGTCGGAGAACTCCGGGTCCGTCATGATGGAAGCCGGGTTCGAGTTCACCAGCACCACCTCGTAGCCATCGGCCATGAGCGCCTTGCAGGCCTGCGTACCGGAGTAGTCGAACTCCGCCGACTGCCCAATCACAATCGGCCCCGAGCCGATCACAAGTATCTTCTGGATGTCATTTCTGCGTGGCATTCTTCGTAAACCTTCTATCTGGGAGGGCAATATTCAAACGGCTGATCGGTTGGGCGCACAGGCAATGTGATCCGCAACTCACATTTCTTGTCATCGATGCAGGTCAGATTTCGAGGCGGATCAAAGCCCGGAACTCTGATGGCCTTACCACCCACAAGCTTGACGGGAACAAGTCGAAATTCACCTGGCGGAACCCGTCCAAAATCGAACTCTCCTTTGTCATTCACAGCAGCTGACATCAGAACCCAGGTGTTATGCGGATTCTGTATCCGCAGGACCATCCCGGTAAACACAGCTCCCGTTGCATCGAGCACCATCCCACTCACATTTGCACCCTCTGCCATGTGCAGGTTGGGCCGCACCTGTTCGTCATCACATTTGTTGGAGACTGTTTGTTGGGCAGATGTAGATGAGGGAAAAAAGCTCCCCAATCCTGCCATCACTACCAGGATTGGAAACCATCGCCTCATCCCTTCCACTCATCCATCAAATTGCGGAAGTCGCGGAACAAGTAATGCGAATCATGCGGCCCCGGCGCTGCTTCGGGGTGGTACTGCACGCTGAAGAGCGGCAGCGTCTTATGTCGCAAACCTTCGAGCGTGTTGTCGTTCAGATCCACATGCGTCAGATCGACTTCATTGGCCTTGATCGAATCCGGATCGACAGCAAAGTTGTGATTGTGTGCCGTGATCTCGACTTTGCCGGTTATGTTGTTCTTCACCGGGTGATTGCCGCCATGATGGCCGAACTTGAGTTTGTAGGTCTTGCCGCCCAGCGCCAGGCCGGTAAGCTGATGGCCGAGGCAGATACCGAAGATCGGCACGCGGCCCATCATCTCGCGAATCGACTTCACAGCATAATCCACCGGCTCAGGATCGCCCGGGCCATTCGACAGGAAGACGCCATCCGGCTTCAGCGCCATCACTTCATCGGCACGCGTCTCCGCCGGAACCACCGTCACACGGCAGCCCTCGCGCGTGAGCATGCGCAGAATGTTCCGCTTCATGCCGAAGTCGTACGCAACGACATGCAGCAGCGACTTGCCGTCTTTATCTGTCGGAGAACCGGCCAGCATCGCGTCATCGCTCTGCGCCAGCTCGTCGTTCTCATCAAAACTAAAGACCGTCTTCGTGGAGACAACGCGAGCCAGGTCCGTCCCATCCATCTTGCGAATGGAGCGCGCCTTGGCCACCAGCTTCTCGATGTTCGTCTCCGCCGTCGAAATCACTCCGCGCATCACGCCATGGGTGCGCAGATGCCGCACCAACGCGCGCGTGTCGATCTCGGCCAGCACCGGAACCTTGTAACGCTCCATGTACTCGTCGGTGACCTGCTCCGAACGCCAGTTTGAACTGACCGCGGAAAACTCGCGCACGATCAGGCCCTCGATATAAGGCTTGGCAGCCTCATTGTCGGCCTGGTTGGTGCCGTAGTTTCCAATTTGAGGATTGGTTAGGACTACGATCTGTCCCGCATAAGACGGGTCTGTCGCGATTTCCTGATAACCAGTAAGTGAAGTATTAAAGACCACTTCGCCCAGAGCTTCGCTCGGTGCGCCGTACCCTTCGCCCGCAAAAAAGCGCCCGTCTTCGAGCGCAAGAGTCGCTTGCATCGCGTCTCCCAGGAGTGGATTCAATCGATTCTATCAGTTTTTGAGTAGCTTCGCGGGCATGCAGGCACGAGGAATCAGGCGCACTCGAACATAGCGTTGATTTGCCCGTATTTACAGGCGAAGAAAGATGCGTCGCCAATGGAGCGGCCAGAAAACTACAGCATTATGGGCGGCAAAAGCAGCACATTAACCAGCGAAGCGTTCCACGGATTAAGAAGATGTGAAAATGCGTCGGTAGCAATCTCCGAGGTCGTCGATTTTAGCTGTAGTAAATTGTGTTCCTACTGCGTTGAACAATCTGCTGATAGATACGTCTCATTAGGATGAATAGCTCCAGCCGCCTGCTCTCGATGATCGTGTTCGTTGGAGTCTGCACATCAACTTTGTTCGCTCAGCAAAACGACTCGAAACCAGCTTCCGCCTCCGTCCAGCAATTAGCCGCGCCACAATGGCAAACCGAAGCAGGCGGAAAATTGTCCTTCGACGTTGCCTCCATTCGCCGCAGCAAGCCTGGCGAATTTACGCCTCCCAGCTTCCCGCTCAGTAGCGACGATGCGTATCGGCCAACAGGCGGCCTCTTCACCGCCGACTTCCCACTCGACGTCTACATCGAGTTCGCCTACAAGATTCAACTCACACGTGAACAACGTAACGTCGTGTTCGCGCACCTGCCGAAGTGGGCCACCGAAGATAATTTCGAAATCCACGCCCGTGCACCCGCAAGTCTGGCGAAAGAGCCGACCAAAGATCAAATGCGCCTCATGATGCAGTCTCTGCTCACCGAACGATTCGGACTCGCCCTGCACTTTGAGACCCAGCAAGGCTCAGTGCTCGCACTGACTCTCATTAAGCCAGGAAAAACCGGACCCAAGCTGCGGCCTCACTCAGAAGGTCCACCATGCGCTCCTTCAGCGCCGCCCTCCGGGGCCATCCCGCCCTCAAAATCCGGCGACGTGTATCCGCCCATCTGCGATGCCTACATGGCAAACTCGCAGCCGAATCACGCGATTCTGCTTGGGTCGCGCAACACCACGATGGATTTAATTGCTGTTTCGCTTACGACGATAGAGGATCTTGGCCGGCCGGTTGTAGATAGAACGGGACTCACAGGAAAATTCGACTTCACATTAGAGTGGACGCCGGAAGCAGACAGGCCTTCGTCGCTCCCCAGTGCGGCTGGGTCTCCCGGTTCCGCAGCTCTTCCTGACACGCGGGGAACCTCATTTCAAGAGGCTCTGAAAGAACAACTAGGCCTGAAGCTGGAATCCGCCCGGGCGCCGTTGCAGGTCCCAGTGATCGACCATATTGAAGCGCCTTCGGAGAACTAAGCCGGCAGCGTTTAGTGAACCACGCCGACATCCTGCGTTGGCCAGTAGACAAACGCAGCTTTGCCATAGATCAAATCGCGCTTCACGGGACCGAAGTCACGGCTGTCGCTGGCGATCGAGCGATGGTCGCCCAGAACGAAGTATTCTCCGGCAGGAACCGTGATTTCATCATATGAGCGGGTGTCGCGATACTCGCCCGGAACCCAGGGTTCGTTCAGCGGCTTTCCATTCACATAGACTTGTCCGCGATCGATGCGGAAACGGTCGCCCGGCGTAGCGGCAATCCGCTTGATGTAGCTGACCTTCGGATTGAGCGGATAATGAAATACGATCACGTCTCCCCGCTCGATGGCGGAGAAGTGATAGATGAACTTGTTGATAAAAAGACGGTCCTGATTCTCAAGCCGGGGCAGCATGCTGGTGCCCTCGACCCGCACCGGCTGATACAGGAAAAGAATGATCAGAACCGACGCAACTGCGGAAATCATCAGGTCTCGCGCCCACAGCTTCCATCCGCCGCTGCTCAGGAGGGCAGCTGGCGCCGGTGAGGCAGGCTCTTCCCTCTCGACCACCTCGTCCGCGCGAACCTGAGAAATTTCCGTGTCCATCAATTTCAGTCTACTAAAAACTGTTTCTTCTTTACACCTGCGTTTCAGCGGCACTCACCGAAGTCCTCAGCCCCGCTGCATTTCGCCGGCAACCCTTCCGGCGACCGCCTTACGACTGCACCCGGTTCATTGGCAGCCCAGGCCACCGGGCGGACAAATCAGCTGCGACCGCGGAGCGGTAGGTTTGCCCAGTGGCTTCGGCTGATTCGCTGACGGCACCAGCGCCGTGCCATCGGGATTAGCCGCCGCGAGATTCTCTTCCTCCAGCATCAGGGGCCGCTGCAGCACCATCTCCACCTGGCTGCCGTTGGGAATATCGACATCCGCACCGCGAGTAAACAGCGAAACGATCCCCATCGTCGCCACGCCTGCCGCAATCCCAATCAGGCCGCCTTCAAGAGGATGCCCTGACTGAAGTCCGCCGATAGACCCAACAGTTCCGCCGGTAGGAATCGCGATCTCCGCTACTTTGCCCATGTTCCGAGTCTTGTCGCCAGCCTGCTCGATGGTGCCCTCACCGTCGTTCTTCACGGATTGCTTCTTGGCGCCCGGCAGGCTATTGACCATGCCCGGAATCTCGACCACCGTGCCATTGGGAAAGATCATCGACGTGAAGTGCATATCCAGCTGCGACCTGCCCTTGACGTGCCCCGCGCGTACTACCCGATCCACTATGCCTTGAACGTAAACGCCGGGCGGAATCATCACCCGCGTTCCAACCACAACCGGAAACGTCGACGACAGATAGACCCCATCTCCCGGTTTGGCAGACTTGGTATTAACCGAACTGCGCAACTGCAACAGCACCTTGGTTCCGGCTGGAACGGTATAGGTCTTCTTAGGAGCAACGGTGATGCTAGCCGGAACTGAAGCTGCATCGCCTGCAGCCGTTGCCGGCTGGCTCGCGACCGAAGCTGCATCAGTGGGTGGCTGAGCCGGCAACTGTGCGGCCGCATCCGGCTCGGCAGCCGGAGCCTGCGCCCAGCTCACCGCCGCACATCCTGAAATTGCCGCCAACAGCGCAACGTTTCGCAATCCGGCCACAGTATCTCGCAATTCGCCATCCCCCAACTCGCACAGCTTTGCTTATTCGATAGACGTGCGTCGCGAGCCTCAGGATAGCGCTCCGGCAACCGTGTGGGAAACAAATTCGGAATTCTGCCCGATTCGGGTTACGATGCGAATCAAGAGGGCCGCGTGAGTTCCCAATCCCAATCCGAACTGTCGCGCGCCGATCAGCGGAGCAGTTTCGCAGGCGCCTACGCTGCCTTGCAGGAGGCCATCGCAACCCAGGCCTTTCCTGGCTGCGCCTTTGGAGTCCTCGCACAAGGCGGTACGCTCCTGCTCGACGCCCTCGGCAGATTTACTTACGAAAGCGAAGCTCCCGCCGTCGCTCCCTCAACCGTCTACGACATAGCCAGCATCACCAAGGTCGTTTCCACCACCTCTGCAGCCATGCTGCTCTACCAGCGCGGCCTGCTCGATCTGGAAATGCCCGTCGGCGAGCTCCTCCCCGGCTTCATCATCGGCCGCGACCCAGCGCAGCACGCCCGCCGCGTCACCATCGGGCATCTGCTCGCACACAACTCCGGCCTGCCCGGCTACGTTCCGCTCTTCCATACCGCAACTACGCCGTATGCCGTCTTGCGCGGATGCCTCGAGCTGCCCATCGAAGCCGAGCCCGGAACCCGCGCAGAATACTCCGATCCGGGTTTTATCCTGCTCGGCAAGGCTCTCGAAGCCATACTCAGCGAGCCGCTCGCCGCCTGGGTTGGCCGCGAAGTTTTTGCGCCTCTGGGCATGACCGCCTCCCGTTACTGTCCTCCCCCTTCGCTTCGTACTGAGATTCCGCCTACCGAAGAGGATGAGCTCTTCCGCCAGCGCCGCATCCAGGGTGAAGTCCAGGATGAGCACGCCTTTCTCCTCCACGGCGCGGGAGGCCACGCCGGACTCTTCAGCAACGTGCCCGACCTGCTCCGCTTCTCGCAGGCCATCCTGAACCCCGGACCAAAATCGCTCTTCCTGCCCAAAACAATCGAGCTCTTCGCCCAGCGCCAGCCCCCCGATGGCAGCTCACGTGCCCTGGGTTGGGATACACCATCAGAAGAATCCTCGTCTGGCCATTTCTTTTCCGCTAACTCCATCGGCCATCTAGGCTACTCCGGCTGTTCGCTTTGGATTGACCGCGACGCGGATGTCGCGATCGCCCTGCTGACCAATCGCACATGGCCGCATCGCGAGTCGCAGCTGATCCGTACCGTGCGCCCTGCTTTTCACGACGCCATCCGCACAACTTTCTCAATGAAAACCTAATCGTCCAATTTCGATAGATATGCCCTGGGAGTGCCAAGAAAACTTCCATCCCCCAAAAGCGTGACAAATCGCACAACGCGCTCCCACGCAGAACAGCTACAATCAAGGTGCAGGAACAAATCACGATGCTCACTGGCTCGACTACCCACGAACCGCCCGTCGCCACCGAAAAACCGAAGCGAGATACGGCGGCGCAGCTGCAGCAGCTCACTACCGAGAGCCAGAACGAGGCCTCCCAGGGACTCGACACCAAATCCGCCCTCGAAATCGCCCGCATCATCAACCACGAAGACTCCAAGATCGCCGCAGCTGTTAAAAAAGCACTGCCGGAGATCGCCCAGGTCATCGACCAGGTCGCTCGCAGTCTGCGCGATGGCGGACGCCTGATCTACATCGGCGCCGGTTCCAGCGGACGCATCGCCGCCCTCGACGCCTCCGAGTGCCCTCCGACGTATTCGACCGTTCCCGGCCAGGTGCAGTACATTATGGCTGGCGGACCAAAAGCTTTGGCTTCCGCAGTCGAAGTCAATGAAGATTCCGAAGAGCTTGGCCAGCGTGACATCGCCCGCCGCCGTCCCACACGTAAAGATGTCGTCATCGGCCTCTCCGCCTCCGGCCGAACTCCTTATGTAGTTGCCGCCGTAGCTTATGCCCGAGCTCGCGGAGCCAAAACCGCCGCTGTCACCTGCAATTACGACACACCCCTTGCCGCCGCCGCCGACATCGCCATCGTTGCCGAAGTTGGCCCCGAAGTCGTCTCCGGTTCTACCCGCATGAAGGCTGGCACGGCGCAAAAGATGGTGCTCAACATGATCACCACCGGCACCATGACACGCCTCGGCTATGTATACGAAAACCTGATGGTCAACGTGCACATGCAGAACTCCAAGCTGGTCGAGCGCGGCATCCGCATCCTGATGCGCGCCTGCAGCATCGACCGCGAGACTGCCGTGAACACGATTAAAAGCGCCGGCCGCAGCGTCCCTGTCGCGCTGGTCATGCTCAAAGCCAAGGTCGACAAACCGGAAGCCGTTCGCCGCCTCGCCAAATCCGACGGCAACGTCCGCTTAGCCATTGAAGACACAGTCCTGGAACTCTGATTCCCTACCGGCAACCCGCCACTATTTCGAGCTTTCCGTTACTACCTCGGATACCGTTCGCCCTCAAGGCGAGCGGCTCGGATTTACACTGATTCTTCAGGAGTCACTCGAATCCCATGGATAAATTCGTAGTACGCGGCGGCAATCCCCTCGTCGGCACCATTCGCGTTTCCGGAGCAAAAAACTCCGCGCTTCCCTGCATGGCCGCCGCCATCCTCACCGAAGACAAAGTCACCCTCGAAAACATCCCCCAGGTGCAGGACATCGAGACCGAGCGCAAGCTCCTCGCCTCCATGGGCGCCGAGGTCGAGCTCGGCTACGGCCGCGCCCAGCATCGCACGACCATCTGCTGCAAAAACCTTTCCGATCCCGTCGCCAAATATGAAATCGTCAAGACCATGCGCGCCAGTGCCCTGGTCCTCGGCCCGCTGGTCGCCCGCTGCGGCATGGCCCGCGTAGCCATGCCCGGAGGCTGCGCCATCGGCGGCCGTCCCATCGACCTGCATCTCAAAGGCCTCGAAATGATGGGCGCCGTCATCACCCAGGAACACGGCTATCTCGAAGCTCGCGCCGAGCGCCTCAAAGGCGCGCACATTGTCTTCGACAAGATCACCGTCACCGGAACCGAAGATCTATTG
This sequence comes from Acidobacteriaceae bacterium, assembly GCA_036271955.1. Lineage (GTDB taxonomy): Bacteria > Acidobacteriota > Terriglobia > Terriglobales > Acidobacteriaceae > Acidicapsa. The sequence continues at coordinate 51,073 of DATAZR010000187.1, read as the reverse complement.
ATGGCTGCTGTCCTTGCCGATGGCGAATCGCTATTCGAAAACTGTGCCATGGAGCCGGAGGTCACCGACCTCGCCGCCATGCTCACCGCCATGGGCGCAAACATCGAAGGCGCCGGCACCGCAACCATCCGAATAAAGGGCGTTTCCAAGCTCCACGGCACTCACCATCGCATCAATCCCGACCGCATCGAGGCTGGAACCTTCCTCGTTGCCGGAGCCATCACTCGCGGCGATCTGATAGTCGCCAATTGCAATCCCGCCCACGTCGGCGCAACGATCGGCAAGCTCAAGGAATCAGGCGCACGCGTCGACATTCTCGGCCCCGACTCCATCCGCGTCCGCGCAGACGGCGAGCTTAAGGCCACCGATATTTCTACCCAGGAATACCCCGGCTTCCCTACCGACATGCAGGCCCAGTACATTGCTCTAGCCACGCAGTCGGAAGGCGTCTCCCAGGTTCGCGAAAACATCTTCGAAAACCGCTTCATGCACGTTCAGGAACTGGTGCGTATGGGCGCCAACATCACTGTCGACGGCCGTACCGCCACCGTCCGCGGAGCCACGCCGCTTTCCGCTACCGCCGTCATGTGCTCCGACCTGCGCGCCTCAGCTTCTCTGGTTTTGGCCGCGATGGTCGCCGATGGCGAATCGATCCTGGATCGCGTGTATCACATGGATCGTGGCTACGAGCGCATCGAAGAGAAGCTGCGCGGTGTGGGAGCTCAGATTCGCCGCATGGGCAATGTCTTCGGGAAAAGAGAGGAACCCGCCGCCTGAACCAGATTTTTGAGCCGGCTTTTCGATCCCTGAACCCTGATCTCTGGGTTAGCGCCAGCTGACAGCCAGGTGCCACCTGAGCCCGCGTTGCGACGTCTTGCGCAGCACCGTCTCGTACTCGGTAAGTTCGCGAACCACGATTTCCGTATCCGAGCCAAGCGCGGCGGGCGACATGGCAAGAAAATCCAGCAGCGAGCGGATAGTCCTCAGGCCGTCCTGCGGCTGAAACCATTGCGGCTGCGGCAGATGCTCCGTCCAACCCGGATCGCCCGCGCCTTGATCGAGCAGCAGCGCCATCGAGTTGCGGTCGGCAGAGAAGTATTCGAGCAGCGGAGGCACGCTCAACCGTTCCGCGAGCCGCTCCAGGGCATCTTCGTTCCGCGCCAGGGCATGGCCGTTCACGAAGATGTCGAACCCGGGGTCTTCTCCCTCGACCACGATGTATAAACTTGCACTCATCGGCTTGAGTGTACCCGAAAAATCGGCAATTCCAGTAAAATCCTAGCTAGACAACCTCCCCGCAAAATTTGCACCATTATTTCGAGCGGGAAAAGCCTGTGTTACCAAAGTTTGACCTCAATCTTAAGGAGTAACACCATAGCGCTATCTAAAAAAACCTTCAAATGGGTCATCCTATTGGTAAGGGATAGTGGGCCTGGGAGTGAACGGTATGGATTGGTCGAAAATTCCGGACGTTTTGGCGATAGCCTCCCTCGCCTGCGCCTTCTATTCGATCTCCCGCCGGAATCGGACGGCTCAGCATCAGCTCTGGCTCGCCGGCTGGATTATGATCGCCATTCATTTCCTGGCGCTGGTGACCGTTGGCGTCAACGGCACCGTGGGAACGCTGGGCACGGCTACGGCACTCACTTCGTTGGTCTCGGCAGGCGTTTTTTTCATGTGGGCCACTGTGCCGTCAGAGTCCGGCATCCGTTCGCGGCGCATGGCCACGATCACTCTGGTGTCGATGAACATGTACGTGGCCCTGGCATGTCTGCCGACTACACCTCCCGGCTGGACATTTGACGCCTGCGCCGTTTTCATCGCTCTCGGCCCATTGACGGTAGGCCTCTTCTATTTGCGCTATACCCAGCATGCCCTGCGCTGGCTTACAGCCGGACTTCAATTTGCGCTAGGAGCCGAGCTTTGGGTGCTGCGCCGGCAAACCGGAGGCGATCTCAACCTCTGCATCGACGCAATTCTATTCATCGTCTACCTGGGCTGCTGCCTTTACTTCTGGTACACGCATCAGGGCAGCACCACAGGCGCAATCATCACGACCGGTGGCTTTTTCGCCTGGGCGATGGTCTTTGTGGTGGGGCCTCTCATGCAGCACTACGTGCCCGGATTCAAGCTCGAGAGCGAAGTCTGGAACCTGCCCAAATACGTGGTCGCCATCGGCATGTTGCTGCTGTTGCTGGAGAAACAGATCGAGCGGACACAGTATCTCGCGTTCCACGATGACCTCACTTCGCTGGCCAACCGCCGCCTCTTCCAGGACCGGCTGACGATCGCGATGGAACGAGCCCGCCGATCGGGAACGACCATCGCCCTCATGCAGGTGGACCTGGACCGCTTTAAGGAAGTGAACGATACCTACGGTCATCACGTCGGCGATCTGCTGTTACACCAGGTCGCTATCCTGCTCAACCGCCGGGTCCGGCGCTCGGATACGGTGGCCCGCACCGGCGGAGACGAGTTCTGCATCATTCTGGAAGAGCCGTCGACCCGCGAGGATGCGGAGATGGTAGCCGAATCGCTGGTTCAGCTGATAGCTGAGCCCTTCACGCTCGCTGGACAGAAAGTCCATGTGGGGGCCAGCATCGGCATCGCTATCTATCCTGACGATGCGCAGGATTCAGATGCACTTTGCATCGAGGCCGATCTGCGAATGTACCAGGTGAAGCAGGATCGCCGCGAAGTTGTCCGGCGGCAGCCGGTCAGCGAAGAGGCTCAATACGAATCGCAATCCGTGGCCAGCTGATGTGCAATCGGCAGGCGCGATAGCGGCAATCCGCGGCACAGGCAAAGTGAATCATTTCTGAACAAAGATGAAGGCCGTCCTCTTGGGGACGGCCTTCGATTATCCGGTATTCCAACCAGGGTTAGTTACCTGAGCTTGGTCCGCGGCCACCACCGCCACCACCCGGACCAGGACGGCCACGGCGACGACGACGGCGGTTGTTATTGTTGCCCGGTCCGCCCGATCCAGCAGGACGTCCGCCAGGAGTGGATCCAGGCTGCCCGGCCGGAGCCGGTGCGGCGTCATCCGCCAGGTTGAAGTTCGGCTCGTTCTCCTCGTCGAACTCTTCGCCTTCCACTTCTTCGAACTCTTCCCCACCTTCGATCAGGATGGTGCTCTGATTGGAGCTGGGCTGACGCTCGTCGAACTCGTGGCGAGGACGCGGCGGAGCAGCCGGCCGCTCAGGGCGTTCAGACCGTTCGGGACGGTCAGAGCGCTCAGAAGATCCTTCCGCCGGAGCATCGGAGATGCCCAGCTTGGCCTTCTGCTCCTTGATCAGCGCCTTGCGGCTCAGCTTGATGCGGTTGCCTTCGATAGCCAGCACCTTGACCATCACCTGATCGCCTTCACGCAGCTCGTCTTTGACTTCCTTGACGCGATGCTCGGCGATTTCGGAGATGTGCAGCAGGCCGTCGGTGCCGGGGAAAAGCTCGACAAACGCGCCGAACTCCGCCAGACGAACCACCTTGCCGAGATAGGTCTTGCCGATTTCCGGCACAGCCGTGAGGTTGTTGATGATGGCCAGAGCCTGGCTCAGACCCTCGGCATCGCTCGAAGCCACATTGACGCGGCCGGTATCGTCGACATCGATCTTGACGCCGGTCTGCTCGATGATGCCGCGAATCGTCTTGCCGCCCGGTCCGATCAGGTCGCGAATCTTGTCGGTCGGAATATGCACCGTGCGAATCTGCGGCGCATACTTCGAGCGCTCAACCTTAGGCCCATCGATGACCGCATCCATCTTGTCCAGCAGGAAGAGACGGCCCACGCGGGCCTGCTCCATTGCCTCCTGGAGAATCTGGCGAGTCAGACCGCCGATCTTGATGTCCATCTGCAGAGCGGTAATGCCTTTGCGGCTTCCGGCAACCTTGAAGTCCATATCGCCGTAGTGATCTTCGGCGCCTGCAATATCGGTCAGGATGGCGTAGCTGTCGCCTTCCTTGACCAGGCCCATCGCGACGCCGGCCACTGCACCCTTGAGCGGAATACCCGCGTCGTAAAGCGCAAGGCTCGCGCCGCAGACTGAAGCCATCGAAGACGATCCGTTCGACTCCAGAATGTCGGAGACGATGCGGATCGTATAAGGCGACTCATCCGGGCCGGGCAGCACTGCGGAAATCGCACGCTCAGCCAAAGCTCCGTGGCCGACTTCGCGGCGGCCGGTGCCGGTCATACGTCCAACTTCACCAACGGAAAACGGCGGAAAGTTATAGTGCAACATGAAGGGCTTCTTCTGCTCGCCTTCATAGCCCTCAAGGCGCTGTCCGTCATCCGTGGTGCCGAGAGTCGCGGTGACCATGGCCTGCGTCTCGCCGCGGGTGAACAAGGCTGAACCGTGTGTGCGCGGCAGAACGCTGGTCTCGATGCTGATCTCGCGAATCTGATCGAACGCGCGGCGATCGGGGCGAATGCGATCCTTCGTTACCTGCTCGCGGAAGATGCGCTCGCGAAGCAACTCGTAGTAGGTGCTCAGCTTCTTCTTGGCCGCCGGGTCGTCCGCAGGAAGTTCCTTCGTCAGCTCGCCCTTGATCTGCTTGATCAGGTCGTAGCTCTCGATCTTCGAATGCGTCTTGGTATCCAGCGCATCCTTGAGCTTGTCGCCGACTTTAGCCATGAGCTCGTTGTAATATTCGGTGTCTTCGACCGGAGCCGTAAACGTCCGCTTCGGCTTGCCGGCCAGGGTAACCAGCTCATCGATTGCCGCAGCGATCTTCTTGATCTCTTCATGGGCAAATTCGATGGCCGCAAGAATGTTCTCTTCCGACTCTTCCTTCGCGCCCGACTCGATCATCGTGATGCCGTCTTTATGGCCGACAACGATGATATTCATCGTGCTTTCCTTGCGCTCGGCGTAGGTCGGGTTCACGACAAACTCGCCGTTAATGCGGCCGATGCGCACCGCGCCAACCGTTGCGCCGAAAGGAATATCCGAAAGCGCCAGCGCGCAACCAGCTGCATTGATGCCGACGACGTCCGGATCGTTTTCCTTGTCCGCGGACATCACCAGGGCTATCACCTGAGTCTCGTTCCGGAAGCCTTCCGGGAAGAGCGGGCGGATGGGGCGGTCAATCTGGCGGCAGGTGAGAATTTCCTTTTCGCTGGGACGGCCTTCGCGCTTGATGAAGCCGCCAGGAATGCGTCCGCCTGCATAGAAATATTCGCGGTAATCGACGGTGAGGGGGAAGAAATCAATGCCTTCTTTGGGATCGGGAGAGGCGACGGCGGTGGCCAGCACGACGCTTTCACCCAGCGTCACAAATGCTGCGCCTGAAGCTTGCTTGGCGATGCGACCGGTCTCGAAGACCAGCCGCTTTCCGCCCGTGAGCTCGACTGCTACTTCATGCTTCATAGAGTCCTCTTTCGGTATTTACTCGGGTATATTCACTTGGGAAACTTGGCGGCACAGGAATGGCCGATGAGGGGGAAGAAGTGCGGTCGAAAGCAACTAGAGCGTGGCTCAACCGCGCCCCGGACAAATCCGCGCCCACACGCAAAGAACCTGCGCGGAGCGTAAAGCCCTGCACAGGTTCGTGTGGATCGCGATGCCCGGATTGCCCAGATTGGTTCCTTGGATCAAAGCCCATGGATTGCCCTACGACAGATACACCAAGGCCGCAGAACCTATGCGAGGTCGCAGCCCCGACCACTTCCCGGTCTAGGCGATTCCTGTTCAAAGTTGTTTTCGCTTACTTGCGGATTCCGAGCTTGCCGATTACTTCGCGGTAGCGGTCCGTGTCATGCGTCTTCAGGTAGTCCAGCAGGCGGCGGCGCTTGCTGACGAGCATCAAAAGGCCGCGCCGCGAGGCGTGATCCTTCTTGTGAGTCTTGAAATGCTCCGTCAATTCGCCAATGCGCACACTCAGAATCGCAATCTGGACTTCCGGCGAGCCGGTGTCGGAATCGTGGGTGCGGAAGCGTTGAATCAGGTCGGTTTTCGTTGCAGATGCCAGCACAGCGTTCTTGTTACTCCTAAGTCTTCAAATTCAGACCGTCGAATCAAACTCAATGTCTCCAACAAGATTACCACGGATTCACCCTTCAGGGAAACCGTAACGGCCCCGAAAGGGAGCACGGAACCACGGCCGAAAACCGACTCCTCTTAACGCGAACCAAAACGGAACAGCCGCAAGTCGTAGGCATCCTGGGTTGCTGAGACGATCCCAATTTCGGCAGCTTTTGCGTGTAGCGGATTCAGCAGCATATTCCATGTATCGCGAATGATTGCCGAGGGCACTCGCGCAAGGGGCGTCTCTAAGCTTCGAAGCCAGCCGTCGCCCATCCGTTGCGTGATTTCAGGCGAGTCCGTCCAGCTCTGTATTTCCAGAGGATTAAGTTCCTGCACCGCGAATTTCTCTGGAACACTTATCTTGAGCAAGCTGAAAGTCCTCGGAAGCTTCCCATTCTTGCCGACAAGATGAACCAGGTGCTCCAGCAACGCGCCAGCGGGTGTTTCCGCCAGATAAACAACAGGCAATACCCTGCCGTGCCAGCGTGCAGGCGCAATCAAAGCTCCTTTGCCACTCAGATCAAGATGATTGCTGATACGCCAAAGAAACATGGAATTCATCCTCTATCTATAACGAACTATTGAGGCTCTAATAGAGCCTGTTCGATCTCAAGTTCTCAGAATCGATATTCTTTCCACCCATAACGCCATTTCTAGATAAACATTCCTTCATCAATTTGAATCAGAAACTCCTCTACCGCCCGCTCCCCCGCCGTTGAGCGCAACATGGCCAGCGCCGTCTTCCCGTCGAAGCGCTCCTTCGGCTCAAGGAGCCAATCCTTGCCGTCCTCGCGATCGCCGTACACACGCGCTGCAAGTTCATACATCCGAGCCACACGCCCCAACCGGTCGCTTTCTTCCAGACTCAGTGGCTCTTGCCGTTGTCGCCGGTGCTTCAGTGTCCGCAATGGAATCACAACCTCAAGAATCGCCTTGAGATCGATTCCGGAGTATGCCGCGAAATCCTCCAAAGCAGTCAAAGGTAAACCACGCTCAACCTGCCTCCAGTCGTAATGGAATGCAGCGGGCACTAGAGTGGAACTTGCAGTTGCGGACGCCATAGGGACATTATGCCACAATTTGTGCGGCAGATTGCCCAACACGAACTTTGATCAAGGAATGTACCCACTCCGGGAACCAGTGAAGCCCTTCGATTCGTTTATGAAAAAACCGCAGCTGCCGTTAGGATAAGGTCAACCACAGGTGAATACCGGATGAGCACCACTGCACGACCCGAAGCCGCAGTCGGCTCCCAGCCAGCGACCCCGCCCACCCCGCTGTCCATGCGCGAGGTGCTGCGCATCACGACGATGCGCCGGCTCTGGTACGCCCAGATCGTCTCCAACTTCGGCGACTTCCTCGCGCTCTTCGCGGTCATCGGCTACATGACCTTCAAGCTGAATGCCAACGCCCAGCAGGTCACCGGAGTCCAAATCGCCTATTTGGTCCCCATTGCCATCCTCGGCATCCTCGCTGGAGTCTTCGTCGACCGCTGGCCGCTCAAGCCTACTCTGGTTTCGAGTGACGTCATCCGCGGCTTTCTCTGCCTGCTTCTGCTGGTCTCCACTCAAATCTGGCAGTTCTACGCCATTCTCGCTGCTATCAGCGTGGTCTCCAGCTTCTTCGGCCCTGCCCAGGGCGTGGTCATCCGCGAAGCTGTGCCTCTCCACGGCCTGCGTTCCTCCAACTCGCTTATGCAGACCGTGATGTTTGCCATGCGCATCGTCGGCCCTGGAGCCGCCGGCCTGCTCGTCAAGCTTTTCGGCTACAACCTCTGCTATTGGGCCGATGCTTTCAGTTTCTTCGCCTCTGCCTGCTTCATTGGCTCGCTCGCGATCAAGCGCTCGGCTGCTGTGCATAAGCACACCGCCGCCGAAGACAAAGGGGCCATCGCCAAGGTCCTCCATGACATGCAACAGGGTATGAATTTCATTCTCCACCACGCAGGCCTGCTCTTCGTCGTCCTCGCCATGTCCGCCGGCATGTTCGTCCTCGGATGCTTTGGCCCGCTCATTGCTATTTACGTGCGTGACTCCGTCCACGCCGATTACGGAATCTACGCCGTCGCCAGCGCCATGATCGGCCTCGGCATGTTAGTTGGCGTTAACGTCCTCAATACCTATGGCAGCAGCATCAAAAACACCACCCTGGTCTACTCCGGCCTGCTCGGCATTGCGGTTGGCCTTGTCTTTCTATGCGTGCTCACCTTCGTCTGGAGCACCGTCCTCGGAGACCTGATCATTGGCATCGCCGTTGCCGGCATCATCATCCCCGCTCAAACGCTCATGCAACAGGAGACCCCTCCGGAACTGATGGGCCGCGTCGGCTCGACCTTCATGTCTGCCATCTTCACCGCCCAGATTCTTGGCCTTCTGCTCTCCGGCGCCCTCGCCCAGTTCCTCAGCGTAAGAACCGTCTTTGCCCTCTGCGCCGCGATGCTCGTCCTGCTAACCCTGGCGGGCAAGCTCTTCATGGAACCTAAAACGACTTGATCCGAAGACCAGCTGATCCATCCAGACTGATTCACACACCTGAATCAGGTATCTCCGCTCAGCTCCGTTCCCATCCACTAGAATTGGCACGCCGCTGCGCAACGTACGATGGCAGCTGCGAAAAATGCCCATCAGGAGTTCCGCATGCGCCGCCCGCTCGTTCTAGTGCTTTCCATCTCTCTGTTCTCTGTTGTGCTCCCGGCGCACTCTCAAGATCGCCCCGCCTTTCCCACTCGCGATCCGCATACGCGTGGCTATGTCCACGCCAAAGAACTCCCCGATAGTCTGACACCCCCGTCAAATGCGGATGGAAATTTCATTCTTGGCCCCACGCATCCGCCCGCGCCGGCGATGAAAGTTCCTGAAAGCGCACTAAAAGGGGACATCGTCGAATTCACCATGAGCTCAAAGGACAGCAAGATTTATCCCGGAATTGCGCGCGAGCCCAATACCTTCGGAACTCCCGACCCGGAAAATCCTGCCAGCCTCATCGTCACCACCAGCCATCCGGCACCTTACACCCGCCATGTTGCGGTGTATGTTCCAGAACAATACGTCCCGGGCACAGCCGCGCCCTTCATCGTTGGCGCCGACGGAACCGACCATATGCTCTTTGCCGCGCTCGACGGCCTCATCGCCGAACATAAAATCCCGGCAATGGTCGCCATCTCCATCGGCAATGGAAGCGGCGATGCCCAGGGTAGCGAGCGCGGCCTCGAATACGACACCATGTCCGGCAAGTACGCCGAGTTTGTCGAGACAGAAGTATTGCCGCGAGTGGAGGCCAAAGCCCATGTGAAGCTCACCAAAGATCCCGAGGGCCGCGCCACCATGGGCGGCAGCTCCGGCGGATCGTGCGCCCTGATCATGGCCTGGTATCACCCGGAGTGGTATCACCGCGTGCTGGCGTATTCAGGCACATGGATTAACCAGCAGTGGCCCTACAACCCGGAAACTCCGCACGGAGCCTGGGGATTTCAAGACCAACTGATTCCCGACTCACCCGTCAAACCAATCCGTATCTGGATGGAAGTCGGCGATCACGACCTCTACAACCCCAACGCCATGCGCGACGACATGCACGACTGGGTGCTGGCCAGCGAGCTCATGGCCAAAGCTCTCGCCGCTAAGGGCTATCACTATCAGTTCGTCTTTGCTCAGAATGCCGGCCACGTCGACCGGGCAACCAAGGAACAGACCCTCCCCGAAGCTCTCGAATATCTATGGCAGGGCTATCCCGTCGACACTCCAAAGCGCCCCTGAACCAGCGATTTGACACTTGGCGGTGTGGACTTAGCTAGGGAACACGCGTCGAAGCAAATCAGCGAATCGCGGGTCGCCGCGGATCGGGTCGAATTGCGGATGGGTCTTGAGGAACTGCAGTATATTCGATTGTTCCTTATAGGCCTGCTCGAGCCAGTAGAAGGACTGTTCGGTGTCGCCCAGACCCAGATATGCATTCACAAACGCACCCGCAGGAACGTAGCCCGTCTTCCTCTGCCGGTTCAGTTCCGCGAGGAGCCGCAGGGCGTCGCTGCGCCGTCCAGCCTTGGCGTACGCGTGGATGAGCATGCCGGCGACAGCCGGACTCTGCTGAGAAAGAGATAGTGACTTTTCCAGTACCGGAATCGCATCCGCCGCCTGGTTGTTGGCAATCAGTGGAAAGGCCAACCCCATCAGCTCTGCTGCGTGGTCCGGCTGCAGCGCCAGGGCGCTGCATGACTCGCGAATGGCGTCGTCATAACGACGCGCCATGAAGAGCATCCACGAAACATCGCCGCCTGAGACACCCGCCGGGTCGAGAGCCCGTGCTCGCTGAATCCAGGTCACGGCCTCGTCGGTCCGTCCTTGGTCGCTCAGCCAATCGGCGAATCCCTCCTGGGCCTTTGCACTGTTGGGGCTGATCGCGAGCGCCCGCCGGTACTCCGCTTCCGCTTCTGCCCAATGCCATTGCTGTTGCAGCGTGTTCGCCAACACCACGTGGGCATCGGCAAGATTCGGGTCGAGCGCCAGCGCTTGTTCGGCGAAATGAATTACCTTGGGCCGCGTCTCTTCAGGAGGCACCCCGGAGAAGATTGTTCCGAGACCGGTGTATGCGGAAGCCAAACCCAAGTAGGCTGGGGCAAAGTTCGCGTCTCGCTTTACGGCTTGCTGAAAGTCATCGATACCTTGCTCTACACCGGCCGTGTTTCCCTGCCCCAGGGCAAATTGGCCCTTGAGGTAGAGCTCGTAAACCTCTGGCGCAACGGGAGCCGCGGAGCTAAGCCGCTGGCGCTCCTCTCCGGTGACGGTTACCTGCACCTTCTCGGCGATAGACTGCGCGAGATCGCTTTCCAACGTGAGCGCGTCGCTCATCTTGCGGTCGTACGTTTCGGACCAGAGATGCTCGTCCGTTGTACCTCGAATCAATTGAACCGTGACTCGTAAACGGTTGCCCTGCTTGGTGACAGAACCTTCCACGACGGCATCCACTCCAAGTTGTTTGGCGATCTCCGGTACAGAGAGCTGCGGGTCTTTGAAACGGCTCACGGATGTGTGTGAAATCACGCGAAGATCGTGAATGGTGGAAAGGCGGGAGATGAGGGCTTCGGTGACGCCGTCCGCCAGGTACTGCTGCGCCGGCTCCCCGGACAGGTTGCGCAGCGGCAACACCGCCAGAGACTGGACCTTGAACTCAACAGGAGGCGTCGTGCGATGCCGGACAGCGAACCAGACAGCAATCGCCGCCACGCCTAGGCAGAGAGCAGCGGCCAGGGGAACGACCCAGGCTCTCCATAATGAGGATGGGGATGGTGTTTCGCCTGTGGCTTCCGGGGACTTCTCCGGTTCTGGCTGCTCCGGCTCAGATTCCGACTCTGATGCCTCCACGGGCTGAACCGAACCCCTTCGGCTCTGAATCCAGTCGTCGAGCTCTTCGGGCAGCGCATAGACCGAGCCGCGTTTCGCGTGCACATGCCGGTGGACCGGCATGCCTTCCCTCTTTTCCCAGCGCTGTACCGTCGTGACATCGCGATTCAAATAAGCCGCAATGGCCTTCCACGAATCGAGCCATTTTTCGGGCTGCCTCTCCACGGGCGGCATTACTTGCGCGGGCTCACCCATGCGGACCTCCCATATTGCCCTCCAGGGCTGCCAGCCCAGCCTGCAAAGAAGCGAGGCCAGTATACCGCCCCTTTTGGAAGCCGCAATAAGCGGCATTAGACGGCATGAGGCAATTCCGCGAGTTGCCGCTTGACCGAGGTGTAGAGAGAACACGATTGTGTGGTCAGTTCAGGTGCGAAGCTGCGGAAATTCAGAGCCCTCCCCCAATTCCCAGGAACTCGGCTCTCGGAAAGAGCATGAATTTTCGGCGGCTCAGGCGCCAATCTCAAAACTGGAGACCTCTCATGAAAAGCAATACATTGACCTCGGCGGTACGTGCTCTTTCGCTGCTCTTGTTGGCTTCAGGCTCCTGTGCTTTGGCCCAGGACCGCGGGCCAATTCACTTCACCGGCCTGATCAACGACTACACCCCCTCGACTGTCAAAGGCGGTCCATACGAAATGCATGGCCAATGGACGATGGACATTTACCTGGACAGGCGAGTCGAATCGGGCTTCGTCGCCGACTTTTCGGCCGATATGACGATGTCCGACTACGGAACTACAAACGGCCTTCCCGATGCGACGAAAGGCGGCCAGAGCCCTCACACGCATCACATCAAACTCACGAATAAAACGGTCACCACGAACATGGACGGCTGCCCCACCTTCAGCCCTGCCACGCTAACCGGCTTTCAGATCAACGGCACCGTCAGCCTCATAACCGGAAATGGCTCCAAGGCTCCCTTCGAGAACCCGGATGGCCCGCCTGCTTCCACGCTACAGGTCTGCATCACCGGAGGAGACCCGGTGCAGTACTCGGTAACGAACTCGAACATTTCGCTGGTCTTCGGTGGGCCTGCGACCAGCCACTTCGGCACCCAGGCCATCCATGGTGTCGTGCGCAACGCAACACCCGCCCCAATCGAGAAAGATCGATAGTTCAATCGATGAATTTCTTAAGAATCAGCGGGTAGGCATGGTTGCATCATTCAGCCGCAGGTTGCAGATCGCACCTGCGGCAACCTAACGCGGCTACTCGAATTGGCTTTGCCAGGGTTTCCGCAGTGCTCATTAATTTCTGAGGAGAAATCCATTGAGACTCTATGGCCTATTGCTTGCTGGCATTCTCGCAGGTATAAATTCGTTCGCTGCAACCGATCCATTCGTTGGAACCTGGGTTTACAACGCCGAAAAAAGCCCGAAACCCACCATAAAGTACGCGATCAAGGATCTCGGCGGCGGGCGCTATTCCCTGACCGGGAGCACTGGCACAACGATCGATATCCAAGCCGACGGCGTTTCAATCAAGACGCCCGCAGGAGCTACCGTTTCTTTCAAGAAGCTCGATGACCATGATTGGGAAATGATCAGGGACGACGGCCAGAAAATGGTGCGCACTTACAACATCTCGGCGGACGATAAAACACTGACCCTCCATGATGTCTTCGCAGGCAATGCGGAGGACAATTATGAAACCACCACAAAATATGCGCGTCTCTCCCACGGCAACAGTATTTTCGGGGAATGGCAGTCGGTTTCGATGGAAGAGAAGACGTCCGGAGAAGCGGTAAAGCTGATTATCGCGCCTTTCGAAACCGATGGGCTGAGTTTCAGCGTACCGGCCCACAAGCATTTGAGTGAAGTGAAGTTTGACGGGAAAATGTACCTCGATAGCGGCGCTGGCGACACCAAGGGCGATTCGTCCTCGGGAAAACGTATCAACGGCCATTTCCTTCAGATCGACGGTCAAGTCAACGGCAAGCCGCAGGAAAGTGAAGACTTTAAAGTGTCTGACGATGGCAAGACGCTGACAATCGTCACCAGGCCGGCGAATTCTTCCGCGCTGTTTACGGCGGTATTCGACAGGCAGTGAAGAAAAGCGCTTGAAGTAGGCGATCTACCAGGCATCGACAGGTTCAGTCGCGCGGTATTGTTCTCGACCGTGCGAAAACTGTACCGAAGTACAGACCGCAGATGAGATAGATTAAACTCGTACAGTTAGACAGACCCTCAGGGAACAATTCCACAACGTCCTGGGGCTTCACGATCTGGAGTGATCGTTCTTTGTGCCGAGCAGCTTTGATCATGTCAACCGGACTGCTGCGAACTGAATTCTCTGCATATCAAAATGGCGTGAGCCTTGCGCGTTAGGCCTTGAGATTTTTTGATCTGGAATCGGAAACGAACCTCGAATGGCATTAGCAGATCTTCAAGAACGGCTTAGCGAAGTATTGGGAAGCAAGTACCAGATTCTCTGCCGTCTTGGCGGCGGCGGAATGTCGCAGGTCTACCTCGCACGGCACCGGTTCCATGGTGGCCTAGTCGCGATCAAGGTATTAGCCGAACACCTTGCGGAAGACCCCAGTATTGTCAGCCGCTTCCAGCGCGAAGCCCGCATGACAGCCTCGCTTGGCAATCATCCCAACATCGTGCCGGTCTTCGACATCGGCGAAGGCAACGGGCTGTATTTCCTGGTCATGCAGTTCATTCCAGGAGAGGACCTGGCTCACTATTTGAAGCGCGCTGGCCGCCTGAATCTGCCGCAGGCCGCGAACGTGATCGCCCAGGTCGCCGAAGCTCTCGCTTGCGCTGAAGCCAAACGCATCGTGCATCGCGATCTGAAGCCGGCAAATATGTTGCTTGATGAGAACGGGCGCATCAAGCTGCTCGACTTCGGAATCTCCCGGGTTGCCGATATTTCTGATGGGCTCACACGCCCCGGCGAGAGCATGGGCACGCCGTATTACATGAGCCCCGAGCAGATCCGCGGAGACACATGCGATATCCGCAGCGACCTCTATTCGCTCGGGGTGGTTTTCTTTGAATTGCTCACCGGCAAACGTCCGTTCGATATCGAAAGCACGGTAGGCATTCAGATGGCGCACCTGAATAACGCGCCGCCGTCGCTGCTGACTTACGATCCGGAGCTGCCTGCCGAATGCGATGTCATTGTGCAAAAGCTCATGGCCAAGCAGCCCGAAGACAGGTATCAGAACACAGCAGAGTTGCTGTCGTTATTGATTGCGCGCGGAGCAAGCCCCAATGCGGGCGAACTGAGGCCTGCCGTTGAGGCTGGACTTGGCGAGGTGATCGCTCGAGCCGATGAAATGCCGCTCGATCTTCCGGCAACGTCTTCCGTGGCGCTGGCTCAACTCAACAACGCTCCGGAGCAAACGGCAAATCCATCTACGCCCATTACCGCCGTATCCGTTGAGACCGCTCCTACATTTGTTCCAACGCCTCCGGCTCCCGAGCCAATAGTATCTGCGCCACCGTCGGGATCGAAGCTCGGAATGGTCATCGGGATCGCCGTTGTCGTGCTGCTGGCCATTGCAGGGACAGCTGTCTGGCTGATGCGCTCGAAAGACACCAAGGCAACAGCGCCGCAGACAACTGCGTCTACTATGCCGTCAACCGGTACGCTTGCGCCGGTATATTCCGATACGCACGGCAACATGGTTCTGGTGCCTGAGGGAGCTTTCCAATTCAACGCCTCACTCGAAGCACCGGCTCAAACAATCTCTCTTCCCGCGTTCTACATCGACGAGACGGAAGTCTCCAACGCGGAATACCGCCGCTTCTGCGAGGCCACAAAGCATGCGCCTCCCGATGTACCGGATTACACTGCACATCCCGACTACCCGGTGAGCAATATTTCCTATGAGGACGCTGCCACCTACGCCGCCTGGGCAGGCAAAAGGCTGCCTACTGAGCAGGAGTGGGAGAAAGCGGCGCGCGGCACCGATGGGCGCAGCTATCCATGGGGAAATGAGCCGTGGGCAGACAATGTCCCAGACAAGATGCAGCCGGTAACGTCAGAGCCCTTGCATAAGAGTCCTTACGGCGCATATAACATGGCTGGTAACGTTTGGGAGTGGACCGCAAGCCCCTATGCGCCAACTCCGGCGGATACTGCTGGAATGGCGCGTCTTTCGAACGGTCAACACTTTTCAGCCAACTGGCGAGCGATTAAAGGCGGCAGCTTTGCAGCGGGGTCCAAAGAGGCGTTCCATGTCGCGGCACAGCGCGGTTTGCCGATCGAGGCACACTCGCTTTGGATCGGGTTTCGTTGTGTTCGGAGTGCTCCTTAACTCGGCAATTCGTATGCATGACGAAACGCAGATGCGCCTTGCGGCCACTATTCACGATGAGGAGAATCGATGATTGTTCGAAAAGGACTACTCCCGGCCGCTGCTCTCGCGATGATGTTTCCATGCGCTCTTGTGGCGCAGCAATTGACCGCGCGGGACGCGTTCTGGTCCGCCAATGATCTGATCTCCCTGGCGCCCAATCCAGCGGCACATAAACCGGCGGAAGCGCATCCGCGCCCTAAGCAAAACAGCATTGGCGAGGTGTCTGGAGGAACGGGCTCAGGCCACGCGGCAAAGCCTTCGCGAGGAAACGCAGAAGTCGCGCAGCTGGTGACGACCAACGGCTATGGAGCAGCGCCGAAGCTTGTGCGCGCTGCGGAGAGTCGTCTCGGACTGCGTTGCTCGGTGATGCTTCGCGGCGCCGACAAGGAGTATGCGGAGGTCACGCCCGGCACCGTATTCCACAGTGGCGATCACATTCGTCTGAGCTTTCTCGCCAACGAGCCGGGGTACTTCTATGTGATTCAGCAGGGCTCTTCTGGCGCATGGTCGCCGATATTCCCTCCGCCGAATGCTGGGCCGGATGCAAACAAGATTGTGGCCGGACAGCCGCAGGTGGTGCCAAGCGGCACTCGGGCCTTCGCCTTCGACCAAAATCCTGGCGACGAAAAGCTTTACGTCATCCTGAGCCGCACACCCATCGCGGATATCGATCACGTCATCGAAAATCTGAGAACAGGCAAAGCCGCTCAGCCTTCAGCACCGCCTGTCGGAGGCGATGCCGGGCCGATGATGGAGGCAAAGAATAACATTCCAGATTTCTTCATGCAGAAGCTGGCGAGCCGCGATCTGAGCCTGGTGGATGAGCAGAAAGTAGATGAGTCTTCGAAGCCCGATGTGCAGGGTGAAAAGGCGATCTACGTTGTGGCCAAAGGTGGAGCGTCGATCCCGAACTCGCAGGTTGTGTTGAGCCTTGATCTTCGTCACGAATAAATTGAGGGACGCTTCAGGGATTCAAAGTCAGGGATGTGAAGTAGAAGCAGCCTGCGAAGCCAGAGCGGCATCGATACGCGCGATGTACTGCTTGGCGCGGCCGGCCTCATCCGTATCCGGATTCACGGTTACAACATTGGTGAATCTCACCTTCGCTGCCTTGAGAAGATCCATCGGGCTTTGCGTGTTGGCTGATGCAGTATTCACAGTCTGCGCATGAGCGTTGGCCTGTTCGACGTAGATCAAGCCCAGGCGATAGTTCGCCCAGAGATCCGATGGCATCAGACTCAAAGCCTTCTCGCAAAATGGAGTCGCGGCATCAAGCCGCTTCTGCAGAAACTCACAATCGCAGATACCGAGATTGGCCTGTCCCTGTTGTTCCTTCCAGATATCCTGCTCCGCGGCATGATGTTTCTTGCCCATGCCTAGCAAATATCCGAGCACATAGTAGTTGGCGTTGCCCAGGGCTCCTGAGTTGAAATTTGTCAGCTTCAAATATTGCCGGTATTCGGCCTCAGCCTCAGCAGCTTCGTTGAGATGCCGCTCGCACTCGGCAAGCCAGAAGTGCCCTTCGCCGTTGCTGGGTGCGGCCGCAACCGCGCGCAATGCGGCTTTCTTACCGGCGGCGAAGTCGCCCTCGCGCGCATAGGCCTGGGATAGAAGATAGAGCGCAGTGCCGTCATTGGGAGACTTCACAAGCGCGGCATTCAATTGCCGGACGGCCTCATCCAATCCGCCTTGATCGAGAAGAGCCGCTGCATAGCTGACCCGCGCTTCTTCGTAGTCAGGATCGATGGCGATGGCGTGTTTGAAAGCCTCAGTAGACTTATCGTCCTGCCAGAGGGCGTTTTCGACGCGGCCCAGGTACATGTAGGCTTCGCTGTAATTCGGGTCCAATGCGATCGCCTGATTGAGCTTGTCTTCAGCCTTTTTGTAGTTGGCCTCGAAGCCTTTTTTATAAAATTCGACGCCTTCATCGAGCAGATCGACAGCAGCCTGAGTACGCCGGCGAGGAATAAGAATCCGCACACTCACCGTAGTGTCCTGGCCGGGATAAATCATCTCTTCCCGCGGACCATCCGGCTCATAGCCCATATGCACTGCCTTGATGGTGTGAGAGCCAGGGGCAAGTCCAGGGAGACGAAGCGCCGCAGACTTGCTTACAACTCCAGCCTTGTTTCCATCCAGCCAGAACTCCGTATTGTCCATATTGCTTTGAACGATCAGGGTTCCGTAGTTCACGCCGGCCTGGGCTGTCGTTTTCACACGGTCGGGATTGAATGCCAGCAACATGTTCGGGTCGAAGCTGCCGCGCTCCGAGGTCGGATTCTGCCGCGAGCCGGTGGCCTGGCGCACGTTGGTGTGAACATATTCCGCAAGCTCATCGGCGGTAACAACGCCATCGCCATTGGCGTCCGCAGCGCCTTGCAGGCCCTGCACCACGTAGTAAGTAAAGATGCCGTGGCCGCCGCCCCATTCTGCGCTTTCAAAGCTCTGTTCACGATCACGGCTGGCAGTCAGAGAAAAGATGGATTGATGCACGTCAAGGAGAAGCTGATTGAGCTGCTTGGGATCGGTTTCAGGCGTGATCGCGCCGCTATGGCATGCGTCGGTGAGCAGCACCTTCCACTTGCCTTTGATCTTGCTGCCGACCAGCTGGCCCAGCGTCTCCATCGGTATCGCCGTCGCAGCGATGTTGTGCAAATCGATGTCGTACGGAGCAAGGTAGCCCTTGCCGGCGGAGATGAATCCATGGCCTGCAAAATAGATCAGCACGCGATCATCTGGCGCTGTCACCGAGGGCAGCCATGTATCCAGTTCATGCAGAACATTGCTCAGCGTGGCTTGCGAATCCGTAAGCATGTGGACATGGCTCGCAGGAAACTCGCCTCCCTGTTCGCTGATCAACGTTGTGTAGATGGACTGCGCATCGCGGCCCGGATACTGTAGCTGAGCCGTCGCGGGAAGATTTGCGTACTTCGAAATTCCAACTACCAGCGCATAACTTTGCGGCACCGCGCCCGGCACAATCGGTTTCTTGTCTTCGGGGTGGATTGGCTTCAGATCGCGCGATGTATCGGGAGAACTCTGCTGCGCAGGCGGTGATGCCGGAGGAGCGGCAGGAGGCGTTTGCGCTTTTAATGCAGGCAATAGCAAAAGGAAGGTTGTGACGATCCCCGCGAGTTGTGTTGCGCAAGAGCCTGGAATGCGATGCATCGTCGACCTCCCTTCGAGTTATTGCAGGTGAGCCAGGCGAAACGTATAGATGAGGGGCAGCTTCGCCGAAGGGGCAGGCTTCACGGTAACTCCATCACCGTCATCGGTAAGGATAATATCTCTCGATGCAGACTTGGCAAACGGAACAAGCTCGCGCGGCACCGACGCGCCTGCAGGCAAAGGAGCAACGCCTGCGGAGGAATCGACGCAATCGCCCCGGGCTTTGAATATCTCATCGTTGCAGCGCGGCAGTAGATTGGGCGGCAGCGCATTCTGCGGAGCTTCCTGCGTCTCCGGCAGCGTGGACGGAGGGACGAGGATCGGATTTGAGCTCACCAGAAGATAGATCGTGTCGAATCCTGACGGACCGGACACTTCAAACCAGCCATCACCCATGGCCGGTACGACCATGGTTTGATCGGGCTCGATCTTGTTCTGGCTGCCTGGTCCAGTTGAAACGGGAAACAGAGTTGTAGTCTGTCCGGTTGTGCCCTTGTCCACGACGTAAAGATAGCCGGCAATGCGGCTGGTCAGGCGAAAGCGCAGAATATCTCCGTTGTGAAAGACATTGTTCTGGGCAACAGGTTTAGACTCGTCGCTTTTTTTCTGCTCCAAACGGATGGATATCAATCCTGCTGAGTTGGCGTTCTGCGACCGGACGTACTGCGCTGGTCCTGCGAAAAGCAGTGTCAACAACACAGCGAGGCGAACGTACTGCCTGAAGGGTGACCGTGCCTGCGAGGTCGGATTCATCGGATGCTTCTCAAGTGTACGTTGTCGCTCTTAGTGCCGGCCAAAGTGCAGCGGAATGCGAATGCCCGCACGCACTCCCGCAGTCGGCGCTCCCACGGTAGGCTGTCCTGGAGTGATCGTAGTAGAGCTGCCTTCCTGCGTCACAATGATAGCCGCTACCGTGCCGGCAACGGCGGCCGCGGCAACGACGATCAATACGGTTTTTGCCGTAGCGGCATGCACCGCATGATTGGCCACGGAAGACTGACCGGATACGTTCTGCTGATGGATGTTGGTATCCGTGGTTGAACCGTTGTAGGACACATGGACATGAATGTTATAGGAGCCCGAGACGTTATTGGGCTGCAGACCATGGGCAACTGCCCGGCCAGCGCTATCCGTTACCGTTGAGAATGTTTGAGCGCCGCCAGCGAAGGCTCCGCCTGGCCCTGAGCCCGGCAGTGTGAACAGCACCGCTGCGCCAGCGATTGGCTTATGGTTCTCATCCTCCACCTGAACGATGGGCTCGCGCGCGGTACGCTGGCGAATGTCGTTCAACGCGCCTTCTCCGTCGAGAATGGTTATCACCAGCGCAGGATTGGAGCTCGTCGCCTGCGCATGCGTAACCGGTTCACTGGAAGCAAAGAGCATTACCAGTGCTGCGGCTATCGCGAGTCTCGTCACCGTATTCCTAAAAAACATCGGATTCTCCTATGCGCGTTATTGTGCGGTGCCCGGCTGGGATGCGCCCTGCGAATTTGTGAGTGTGACGCTCACGCTCCCAACATCCGTGGCATCTGAACTGAGCGTGAAAGGCTGCGTGTACAGGAAAGTCGTTCCGAAGTTGTCGGAATTTTCCGATTGATACCAGGTCGTAAAGGGCGCGGTGAGATCGACCGTCAGGTCGGTAGTTTTCAGGCTTGCTCCAGCAGCTGCCATGAAGTGGAAGGTTGCCTGAGTCATATCCCGCGTCGAAGACAAACCAAGAATCGTAACCGTGATAGTCTTGCCGCTCCGGTCAAGCGTTACAGAATTGATCACCGGCGCCGCCGCTGGCACTGCAACGGTGACAGGAACCAGGCTCGCCGGCGTAATATCTACGCCGCTTGCTGCGAGTGTGATCGTCAGCGTAATCGTTCCAGCGGTAGATCCAGTGGCAAAGTCGATCGCCGGGATAGCAGCCGTACTGTTGGCTGGAATCTGAATAACATCCGTGGTCGTGTTGTTGGGGAAAAGCACCGCCGGATCGCTAACCGTGTTGGGCGGAATTGGCGTAAATTCCAGCGTTACTGTCGCAGTAATCGGTGCAGGATAGGGACTGACCGTCAATGTCAACGAATCGTCCTGGCCCGCTTCCACAGTAGCCTGAGCACTGGCCGATGCCGTTGCCGGGCTGGCGGTGATGGTGAAGACCTGCGATCCGCCAACTGCAATCTTGTTCGGATCGACAACCGTAATTGTTCCAGTGCCCGCCGCAGTGAACGACGACGCGGGAATAACCGCCGTCACCTGATTGAGATTTACCCAGGTGGTGCTCAGCGCCGTGCCATTCCACTGCACCACAGCCCCTTGCACAAGGCCCTGGCCGTTCACAGTGATGGTCGTGGCTGCATCGCCCAGTTTGCCGCTGGAAGGAGCAATGCCAGTCAACGTCGGAGCATTGACCGTGATCGTCCTGCTTGCTGTTGCGCCGGTGTAATCAATAACGTCCGTGGGTACAAATGTCGCAGCGACCGGCGTTGCCCCCGGCAGCAGCACAGTCCCGGCCGCGGGAGCATAGGTAATTGCTCCGGCAACGTTGGACGTTGCATTCAATTGGGTTGCGCTCAGTGGAGTTCCATACTCCATCGCCGCCGGCTGGGCCCACGTCAAGGTGGATGGCTTCTGCGTGACCGTAATCGTCTGCCTCGCCGTGGCTCCGGTGTAGTCGAATGCGTCCGTGGGTATGAACGTAGCAGTCACCGTGTTAGCGCCCGCAGGTAATATGGAGCCTGCCGCAGAAGAATAGGTGATTGCGCCAGCGACACTGGCAGTGGCGTCCAACTGGGTTGCGCTCAGCGGAGTTCCATACACGATCGCCGCCGGCTGGGCCCACGTCAGACTGGATGGCGTCTGCGTTACAGTGACCGCAACACCTGGAGAGGTGCTGGCATTGAAGTTGTTGTCGGCAGGAAACTGAGCTGTAAGCGTGTCCGCCCCTGCGGGCAGCGTTTGTGCTGCGGTAACCAGCGTTGCCTGCGAAGAGGCCGAGTTGAGAAACGCCGACGCCGCCGACGTCGTGGACTCGCCTACCCCATTGCTGGTAATAGCCGCGATGTCGGCCAGACCATCGCCGTTGAAATCGCCGATAGCGGTCAGCGACGATCCGGAGTCGGATGTAATGGGAACGGCGGAACTAAAGTGCCCGGTCTTATCGTTGAGCAGAACAAAGATCGAACCGCTGTAGGTTTCAGCAAGGATGTCTGGGTATCCGTCATTGTTGAAGTCCATGACAGACACCGAGGCGAGCTCCTCAGCGATGGCAACTGTAGAGGCGCTTGTCAGGTTGCCTTTGCCGTCACCGAACAACACCTGCACAGAGCCGGATTGCGTGTCTGGAACAAGGTTCGCGACCACAACATCCGTGATTCCATTGGCACGGAAGTCGGCGGTTGCGATGGAATTCGGCTCATCTCCTACATTGAACAAGACCGGAGCCGCGAAGGTGAGCGTGCCGCCAGTGACGCCCTTATTGAGATACAGCGCCACATATCCAACCGTCGTTGGGTCATCGGATAGGGGTGCGCCGGCAACCACGATATCCGGGCGGCCGCTGGATGTAAAGTGGCCTGTTGCAATCGCTGCCGATTCAAAGGTTTCCCCTGACACCGTTGGGGTGATCGCAGGGAGTGTTACGAACGTAGTGAAGCTCGCTGGAGCGGCTGCGCCGGCATTCACGGCTACGCCTGTCTGTCCACCAGATCCGAATATGGTTGCTGTATAGGCTATATCCGCATAGCCATCGCCATTGAAATCGTCGGCGGCGATCGCCTGGGTCGGAGTGTAGCAGTCCTCGCAGGTGAGGTTTGAGTTGTCAGTCGAGGTTACGGTGTTATCCAGATCGAAAGCCGCGCCTGCCATGCCGGGCAGCACGTAGTATTCGTTTCCGTTGCCGTTGTAGCCATGAATGAGCACATCGGGAATGCCGTCGTGGTTGAAGTCTCCAACAGCAAAGGCGTCGACTCCGGGGTAAGTGCTGGCGATATTGGCGTTTGTCATTTCATACGCCGTGGTAGGGGCTTGAAAGAGATTGGCGCCCTGCCCGGAGTAGATGGTGAGTTGCGGATTGACAATTCCTGTGGTGGGACTCTGCACGCTATAGTCGAGCACACCCAGGGCTGAATATTTCCCCGTGCCAGTAGGAATTGTGAAAAGGCCGTACGGGTAATAGCCGAAACTGCCGTTGATCGCAGGTGCGGAAAAGTTCTGTGTAGATGGAATCACCTTCAGTGGCGCTGTTCCGAGGGAATGCGTGGCGTTGTTGAAAAACTGCACGCTTCCGCTGGGCATGCCGCCCGTTGTTTCCTTGGAAGCAGCCACGGTAGCCGTGAGCGTAAGACTGCCCGGCAGCTGTAGCGTGGCGCTATTGCTCTGAAGCGTAGTGAAGCTGTTTTCTTTCAGCGTCTGCGCCAGGCCGCCTAGCGAAGGTATCAGGACCAGCAGTGGGAGGCATCGGAGCCATGCGTGTCTCATCGGCTTCCTCCGTGTCCCCGAGTTCCTGCCTGAGCGGTTGCGGCCTGAGTTGTCGCAGCTTGATCCGTGGGAATGAAGACCACCCGCGGAAGTGTGTTATTTCCATCGAAGGCCCATACAGTTCCCGAGCCCGGCTCATTGAGTCGAAATGCGAAGTTACCCGCAAGTGGTTCCAGTTCCGTGGGCGAGCAGTGGCAGATCGTTTTCATCGGAGCCGATTTGCCCGAAAGATCGAGACGAAGCACACTCGCACCATTGTTGTTAGCGATGGCGGCAAGTTGGCCATCTGCTGAAACCGCAACCGCCATCGGCTGGGAAACTCCATCCGCTGCAGCCGCAAGCGGTGTCAGGCTTATGCTGCTCGTGAGGTGCGATGCTTCAACGACAGTGTTCGCAGAGGCATCCGCGAGAAGCGCTGCATCTACGTCGGGTAGAAAGGTCATGCCGCCAAATTTGGCGAGGACGCTTACCGGCAGAAGAGAGTTGGTCCCGCTGGTCAGCAGTTGAATCGACGAGGCGCCATTCGCTGTAGAAACGGCGACCAGAATCGAGCCTGAGTCTGCAACGGCTGCCGCGGTATTCCCTGCAGGAAAAGTTACTGAGGTCGCAGTTGGAGTGGAGAGCAACCCCTGCACCAAAAGCGCCGTGGAACCGCCCGGCACATACATGAGCGATGTTGTGCACGAGGGGCTGAATACGATCGACGCTTTGGGGATGCCATTACTGGAAACTTCGACAGGCTGCCCCTGCGGTAGAGCCACGGAATATACCGCTCCAGACTGCGCGGTTAGCAAAGCAAGGTTCTTCCGCATGCAGGCTGCTCCGCCGCTATACGGGCCATCGCTGAATGCGGGCGCGCCCTGATGCGCCGCACCAGCGACGCCATACACGGTGCGCAGGCCTTTATGATTTGAATCCCACCAGGCGCCAAGCAGCGGCCCGGATGCAGCGTTGCTACTGACCGCTACCGGTGTGCCTCCAAGGGGTGAAGAGGTTGACATCCGGGTAGATCCGCAGGCTGCCAGATGAAGAATCGCAGCCGCGAATACAATTGCCCGAAGCACACAGAAAGTTTTTTGCCTCATGACGACAGCCTCATATTTCAATGTTCCGCTTGTGGGGGCGGTAAAAACTTCAGAGGCCCTGATGGTTACCGATGGTCACGGCCTTGTCAAACAAAAAATGGCTTAAGCCTGGCGTACAGAGACGTCCTTGCTCCCTGATGTCCTTACCCATAAACGAGACGATAGCATCGGCATCGCGCCGTAAATTCATCGCGATTATAGAGTGAATCGAACAGGACAAGCGTTGCAGGCAATGCAGCAATTTATCGCATTCAAAGGCAGAACTTGTGGATGGGATGGAAGATCATTGCAGTCGCGCCATCGATTGCGACCCTGCTCCTATGTGT
The DNA here is from genome assembly GCA_036271955.1 of Acidobacteriaceae bacterium. Lineage (GTDB taxonomy): Bacteria > Acidobacteriota > Terriglobia > Terriglobales > Acidobacteriaceae > Acidicapsa. The sequence continues at coordinate 26,296 of DATAZR010000187.1, read as the reverse complement.
TTGGTCTCCAACATCTGCAGGGTTCTTCACTTCAGTTTCGTTTTGCGGCGATCATCTTCAGATGAACCACGCCGCCAGCTTGAGTGCTGCTTGAATCTCGGAGCGATCCAGGACAATTACTTCGCGAACCCCTTTAGACGCAATTGCGACCTGAGAATGTGCTGACAGATGCTGGCCTACGCAGGCTGCGTAGGCCGCACTGTCTCATCCACAATCATTACGATTCCAGCAATATTTCCCATCATCGCTTCTGGAAATCCATGCCGCTCCTGCAGATATTGCGGAGTGTTGTAGGAAACCCAGGCCTTGCCTTCGCTATCTTCCCAGATCAGAGCCTTCAGCGGCAGATCGAGCGCCAGCGTAGGCGCAGCCAGCATCAGCGGCGTACCGGCTTTCGCGTTGCCAAAGATCACCAGCTTGGTCGGCTTCATGGTGAGGCCCATAGCCGCCGCGCCGCCGCTGTGATCGATCCGCGCCAGGATCGGAATTCCGAGTTTCTGCAGAATGGCTCCCAGCCGCTCCAGCGTCTCGTCCACACAATAAGGACTCTCCCGGTGAACCATTCCCTTTTCCGGTAATTCTGCCATCGCCATCTCCAGTTTTTATGTCGCTGAAATTTATGTCGCTGATTTGCGTTGCGGGAAACATAGCACAATCGCTATATCCCAAAAGCAGGCGTCCACAGCGATGCACAAAACTCGTTAATTGCATGCAAAGCCAAGTATCGGATAAGAAGCGGCTTTCAACAAATTTCGCTTGACATGCTTTTCGGCAGCGCGCCGCGTTGAATTTGTTCTACGTGGAACAATTGTTGTTCCACGTAGAAATTTGCACCCTTCGAATTTGCGCTTACTGAGCCTTGGGAGTAAGCCGGATGAGGTTTTTCTTGAGCGCGTCCCACTGCGTCAGCAACACCAATCCACAGGAGCTGGAAGTCTTGGCGACATGCAATTCGACCAGCTCGTAGATGGATTTCTGAGCCGTATAGTCGAGATCGTCAAAGCGCTCGGCGATGAGAAAGTCGTCGTGATACATGCCTTTCTCAATGAAAGCAGCTTTGTCGTCATAAACCCACGCCAGGCCACCAGTCATGCCGGCGCCGAAGTTGATGCCCGCATCGCCAAGTACGACGACAAGGCCGCCGGTCATATATTCGCAGCCGTGATCGCCAACGCCTTCGACAATCGCCAGCGCGCCGGAGTTGCGCACAGCGAATCGCTCGCCTGCCCGGCCCGCAGCGTACAGCGAACCGGAGGTTGCGCCATAGAGCGCGACGTTGCCAAGGATGACGTGCTCCGTGCTTTGACGCGCTGCGCGGCCCTGTCCGCGAAGAATGAGTTCTCCGCCGCAGAGGCCTTTGCCTACGAAATCGTTGGCTAAGCCTTCCAATTTGAGGGTCATGCCGGGGACGGCGAACGCTCCGAAGGATTGGCCGGCTACGCCTTTCATGTCAAATTGCAGAGCCGATCCGGAGGCGGTTGGGTTGTTGGTACGGAAGAGGGCTAGCTGGCCGGCGAGACGCGCGCCGACGGTGCGATTTTCGTTGGTGATTTTGGTGGTCACTGAATATGGCTGGTTGGAGCGATAGGCGGCGAAGGCTGGTTCTACCCAGGCGTCGTCGAGGGCTGGATGAGTTTCTGGACGGTCGTTGCGCTGGCCTTGCCAGCGTATAGGTGAATCGATTTTCTCGGCTAGTTTTCCAGCGGCGAGCACGGGACGCAGATCGAGATTGCCCTCGTGGCGGACTTGTTCAAGCAGATCGGTCCGGCCGGTCGCTGCGGCGAGCGACGGCAGGCCGAGCGAGGCCAGCAACTGCTGCAGCTCGTGCGCCAGTTCGTCGAAGAAGCGGACGACATGCTCCGGCTTGCCGCGGAATTTTGCGCGCAGTTCGGGCTTTTGCGTGGCGATGCCGGTTGGGCAGGTGTTTAAGTGGCACTGGCGGGCCATATCGCAGCCCAGGGCTACCAACACGGAAGTTCCAAACGCGAATTCGTCAGCGCCCAAGAGAGCGGCGATCAGGATGTCGCGGGCGGTGCGCAGGCCGCCGTCGGCGCGGAGACGGACACGTCCACGAAGGCCGTTGTGAATGAGCACCTGCTGGGCTTCGGCGAGGCCGAGTTCCCAGGGGTCGCCGGCGTACTTGATGCTGGAAAGCGGCGATGCGCCTGTGCCTCCTGTGTGGCCGGCGATGACGATGTAGTCGGCATAGGCCTTGGCGACTCCGGCAGCGACCGTTCCGACGCCGCATTCGGAGACCAGCTTGACGCCGACTGCGGCGCTCGGATTGACGCGCTTGAGGTCGTAGATGAGCTGGGCCAGATCTTCGATGGAATAGATGTCATGGTGCGGCGGAGGCGAGATCAGCTGCATGCCGGGCTGAGCGTGGCGCAGGCGGGCGATGAGCTCGGTGACTTTATGGCCGGGAAGCTGGCCGCCTTCGCCGGGTTTGGCTCCCTGAGCGATCTTGATTTCAATCTCTTCGGCGTGAACGAGGTATTCGGCGGTGACTCCGAAGCGCGCGCTGGCGACCTGCTTGATCTTGTTGTTGAGCAGAGATGGAGCGCCGTCGATGGGCGGATAGACTGCGGGGTCTTCGCCACCTTCGCCGGTGTTGGAGCGGGCTCCGAGCAAGTTCATGGCCTGGGTGATGGTCTGGTGCGCCTCGGGCGAAAGCGAGCCAAAGCTCATGGCCGAGGCGATGAAGGTCTTGCAGATGCTGCCGGGAGATTCGACCTCTGCCAGCTCCAGTTCCGCACCAGCAGGGCGAACTTCGAGCAGATCGCGCAGATGGGCGGGTTGCTCTTCGCTGGCCTGGGTGGTGAAGGCGGACCAAGGGGTGAGGGCAAGCGCCGCTCCCTGCTTGGTCGAGCCCATGGCTGCTTGCAGGGCACGCACGGTCTGGGGCTGCCAGGCGTGCGACTCCGCTTCGTCGGCCTTGCGGAAGCGGATGAAGCCGTAGTCGGGCAGATCTTTTTGCGCGGCGGGAGCGATGGCGGCGACTAACGCGCCTCCGTCTTCGGAAGCATTGGCGGTATCGGGCAAAGCGGGCGGCTGCTCACGCCAGGTCTGGCGAATCAGCTTCTCAACATTCGCGAAACCGATGCCGGAGAGGGGCGAGGGGGTGCCGACGAAGCACTTGTCGATGATCTCGTCAGCGAGGCCGATAGCGTCAAAGAGATGCGCGCCGCGATAACTGTCGACGACGCTGATGCCCATCTTGGACATAACCTTGGCGAGACCGAGTTCGAGGGCGCGGAGGGTGTTGGCTTCGCCCTGCTCGGGAGTGAGAGTGCGCGCGGTTTCGAGGGCCAGCCAGGGACAGACTGCTCCCGCGCCCATGCCGAGCAGCACAGCGACGTGATGAATATCGCGGCAGTCTCCGGCTTCAACGGCGATGCCAACTTCAGCGCGTACTCCGGCAGAGATGAGCGCGCGATGCACGCCGCCAACGGCCATGGCCATGGGAATAGGCATCGCTGTGGGCGAGGCGGAACGGTCGGTGAGCAGCAGCACCTTGGCGTGATCGGCGGTCAGATCGACAGCGCGCTGCATGAGGCGATCGAGCGCGGTTTCGAGGGACTCTTCGGGAGAGAAGAGGCAGTCGAGGATCTCAAGCGGAAGGTCCTGCGCGAGGGGATGCTCCTGATACTTGAGGGCGTGCATCTGCGCCAGTGAAAGCACTGGAGAGCGCAGCGAGAGGCCGGGCAACGGCTCGCGAGGCTCGAAAATGTGCGGCCAGGGACCGAGGCGTGTGTGCATCTGGAGAACGACGGCCTCGCGCAGCGGATCGATGGGCGGGTTGGTGACCTGGGCGAAACGCTGGCGGAAGAAAGAATAGACAGGGCGCGGCGCACGGGCCAGCGGAGCAAGCGGCGTGTCATCGCCCATGGACCAGACGGCCTCTTTGCCCTCGGCGGCCATGGGCGCGAGGATCATGCGCACCTCTTCGCGGGTGTAGCCGAAGCGATGCTGCAGGCGATTCAGTTCGACTGGATCGAGCGCGGCGGGCGCGTCTTCGACGACGATGAGCGGAGTGTCGCGCTGGATCAAATCCTGATAGCGATTGTTCTGGTCGAAGCGGGTGAGGAGCTCTTCGTTCTCGAGGAACTCATGGGTTTCGAGATCGACGAGGATCATCTGCCCCGGGCCGAGACGGCCGGAGTGCGTGACGCGCTCGGGGTCCATATCGACGAGACCGGCTTCAGAGCCAGCAACGACGAGGCCATCTTCATCGACGGCATAACGACAGGGGCGGAGGCCGTTGCGATCGAGAATGGCTCCAACCTGACGGCCGTCGGCGAAGGAAAGAGCGGCGGGACCATCCCAGGGCTCGACGCAATCGCCGGTGTATTGCAGGAAGGAGGATGTGTTGCCGTGGTTCGCGGGCGGCACGAGCATACGCAGGGCCTCGGCGACGGTGCGACCGTTTTGCGAGAGGAGCTCTACGACTTCATCGAGCGAGCTGGAATCGGATCCGCCGATGGTGAGGACCGGGTGCAGCTCGAGCGGCAGCGTGTCGGCGCGGGCTTCCATGCGGGAACGGTTGCCCCAGATGGTGTTGATTTCACCATTGTGCGCGAGGGTGCGACAGGGCTGGGCGCGATCCCAGCTGGGCAACACGTTGGTGGCGTAGCGCTGATGAAAGACGGTGAACGGCGTTTCAAATTCCGGATTGGCCAGATCGGGATAAAACTGGGGCAGCAGGCGGCCGGCGCACAGCGCCTTGTAGACGATGGTCGAGGAGGAAATCGATACGACATAGCCGGGCAGCGCGGAGCGCTCGAACTGCTTGCGAACGAGGTAAAGACGGCGGTCGAAGTCGGTGGGATCGTCGGAGGTGACGAGGACATGCCAGATGTTGGGCAGCGTCGATGCAGCAATAGAACCGAGAATCTGCGGACAGATGGGGACGGGACGCCAGGCGAGCAGAGTGATCTGCTGCGCGGTGAATGCGGATTCGAGCTCGGTGCGTGACGCCAGCGACTCGCCTTCCAGGAAGATCACGGCGACACCGAGCGGCTTGTCGTGAGTGAGCTCGATGCCTAGAGGCGAGAGCAGCAGATCGCGCGGGATGGCGGTCATGACGCCTACGCCATCGCTTGATTTGCCGTCAGCGGCTACGGCTCCGCGATGCTCAAGGCGGGCCAGGGCGGTGAGTGCATGCTGCAGAATCTCGTGCGAAGGCTCGCCGGAGAGTTGGGCGACGAAGCCTACACCGCAGGAGTCCTGATCGAAACGCGGGTCGAGAAGAGTGGGAAAAGTATCAGACGGACGCGCGCGATCGAAAACCTGCGATTGCCTGCTTGAATTATCGGAATGAAGGCGGAGGCGATCCATACGTAACTATACGACCTCTTGAATTCGAAATCTACTGTGGAGTGCGGCGAAGCGCGATGCGCCCGCAAAAGCTGCCGTCGAACCGGTGCAATCCGAGGCAGACAGGGATTCAGTTGAAAATACGGAGAAAAAACGGAAAGAAGCCCTTTGCATATTTATACAAAGTACCGTATATTTATGCAAGCGCGGTCCTCGCAATGGGGCCGCGCTTTCGATTTGCCGGTGGGTGGATAAAGGCTGAAGCAATGAAGGTGGAACGGCACAGTGCGATACGGGAGCTGGTGACCAGCTCGCCCATCCAGAACCAGGATGAGCTACGGCGCAAGCTGCGGCGGCGCGGCTTTGCGGTAACCCAGGCTACGCTCTCGCGCGATCTGCATGAGCTGCATCTTTTCAAGAGCCCCAGCGGGTATTCGCTTTCGAATGGCAATGGAAACGGCAGTGCTGGCGCGGCAGATGACGACGATCGTCCGCCCAGCGTGGCGGAGGTGCTGGAGACCTTTGGCATGCGCAGCCGGCAGGCGATGAATCAAGTGGTGATTGCAACGGTGATGGGTGGAGCGCAGCCGGTGGCTGCGGCGCTTGATTATGAGGAGTGGCCCGAGGTGCTGGGAACGATTGCCGGCGACGATACCGTATTGGTCATCTGCCCGGATATTCGGCGGGCGGGTGAGACTCAATTGAAATTACAGAAGATGCTGGAAGGTTAAGGCAATGCATAAAGCGGTACAAACTGCGGTGATCGGTGTGACGGGGTATTCGGGCGCGGAGCTGGCCCGGCTGCTGGTGCGGCATCCCAGGCTGAAGGGAACGCCTCCGGTGTTTGCGGGGCGCGTGGATGAGCGGGACCAGGCGCGGGGCGGAACTCCGCTGGGAGAAATTCATCCGCAATTAATAGACAGCCATGAGACTGGATCGCTGCGGGTGCAGCCGTTCTCGTGGGAACTGCTGGGGAATCTGGGTGTGGAGGTGGTGTTTCTGGCGACTCCGCATGAGATGTCGCGTGAGGCTGCTCCCGAGGCACGTAAGCGCGGCTTGCGTGTGATCGATTTGAGCGGCGCTTGGCGGCTTGAACAAGCGGCCAACCGGGCTGTGTATGGCTTTGAAGACGAGGGCTCGGCGACGGCGCTGCATGCGCAGGCTGAGGCGGTGTACGGTATGCCGGAGCTGCATCGAGAAGAGATTCGCGGGGCTGGACTGGTGGCGAATCCGGGATGTTATGCGACGTCGGTGATTCTGGCGCTGAAGCCATTGCTGGCAGCGGGTTTGGTGGATTTGGAGCACGGCATTGTTTGCGACTCAAAGAGTGGTGTGAGCGGCGCAGGCAAGGCTCCGACGGCGAAGACGCATTTTATGTATGCGGCGGATAATTTGTCGGCTTATGGGGTGTTTTCGCACCGGCATACGGGCGAGCTGCTAGAGCAGTTGGGAGTTGACGCGGAGACGCTGACGTTTACGCCGCATCTGCTGCCGATTCCGCGTGGGATACTTTCGACGATCTATGTGCGGTTCAAGGAGCATCAAACAACTGCCGCGATCGAAAAGTGTTTCAAAGATTTTTACCAGGGCAGTCCGATGGTGCGGTTGTATGGAACGACGCTGCCGCAGATTCAGTATTCGGTGCGAACGAATTACGCGGATATCGGATTTAATCTGGCGAAAGATGGGCGCAGGGCGGTGATTGTGAGCTGCCTGGATAACCTGCTCAAAGGCGCTGCGGGACAAGCTGTACAGAATTTGAATGTGATGCAAGGCTGGGGCGAGGCGGAGGGTCTGGAATGAAGTATGTGATCAAGCTGGGTGGTGCGGGCCTCGAGAATCCTACGCTGTTGCAGGGATGCGTGCGTGCGATTGCCGACCTTGTGCAGGATGGCAACCAAGTGGCGGTGGTACATGGCGGCGGCATTCAGCTGACGAAGATGCTGGCGGCGTTGGGCAAGAAGAGCGAGTTCATCAACGGGCTACGCGTGACCGATGCAGAGACGCGCGATGTGGCGCTGATGGTGCTTGCGGGCCGCGTAAATAAAGGCCTTGTCGCTGCTCTGGGAGCGGTTGGGCAGCCTGCGTTTGGGGTCTCAGGCGGCGATGGGTTGATGTTTCGCGCACGCAAGAAGCGGACGGAGCCGGATCTTGGATTTGTCGGCGAAATTGCGGGCAGCGATCCGCGATGGATTGAGGCGATCTGGCAGCTGCATGGTGTGCCGGTGATCTCTTCGATGGCGCTTGGGTTCGATGGCGAGTACTACAACATCAATGCGGATGAGATGGCGGCGGCTTGTGCTACTGCCTGCAAGGCCGATGCGCTGGTGTTTCTGACAGATGTGCCGGGAGTGCGCGGGGCAAGCGGCGATGTGATGCGCTGGCTGAGCATCGATCAGATTGCGGAGATGGCGAAGAGTGCTGTGATTTCGGGAGGCATGTTGCCGAAGTTGAGCGCATGCCGCGAGGCGCTGCTGCATGGGGTGAAGCGGGTGCGCATTCTGCCTGCGGAAGCTGCGAAGGTGTTGCCGGATTTGTGTACTTCGCGGGTGGCTGAGGGAACGGAAGTGATGGTGGCGTAATGCTGCATGAGGAGAGCTTACTGATGAATGCTGAAATGAAGCTGGATACGATTCGCGCGGCTGAGGCGCGGCTTCTGCTTTCGACGTATGAGCGCAATCCCCTGCTCTTTGAGCGCGGCGAAGGCGTGGAGTTGATCGATGGAAATGGCGAGCGCTATCTCGATCTGCTGAGCGGCATTGGCGTGAATGCGCTGGGTTATGGACATGCGGCGATTGAGGAAGCGATTGTGCGCCAGAGCCGCGCGCTGATTCACACTTCGAACCTCTACTTTCATGAGGGGCAGGCTGAGCTTGCTCTGCGGTTGACTGAGCGCACGGGCATGGATCGCGTCTTCTTTGCGAATACCGGCACGGAAGCCTGGGAAGCGGCATTGAAGCTGGCGCGGGCTCATGCGGGCATGCTGCGCGAGGAAGGCAAACAGATCGGGACGAAATTTCTAGCGCTGGAGCAGAGCTTTCATGGGCGCACTTTTGGGTCTATCTCGACGACTTACAAGGCTAAGTACCGCGAGCCTTTTGGGCCGGTGGTGCCGGGTGTGGAGTTTGTGCGATTCAACGATGTCGCTGACTTGCGCGCGAAGTTTTCGAATGAGGTTTGCGCAATTCTTGTCGAGTCGATTCAGGGTGAAGGTGGGATTCGGCCGCTTACGCAGGAGTTCTTTGCGACTGCGCGTGAGTTGACGGAGTCGACGGGCGCGCTGCTTATCGTCGATGAGATTCAAGCTGGCATGGGACGCACGGGCAAGTGGTGCGGGTATCAGCATTACGACATTCGACCGGATATTACTACGCTGGCGAAACCGTTAGCGGGTGGCATTCCGCTGGGGGCGATGTTGTGCACTGAGGAAGTTTCGCGGGCTATTCATCCTGGAATGCATGGGACTACTTTCGGTGGTGGACCGCTGGCGTGTGCAGTGGCTATTGCAGTAATCGATACGATCGAGCGTGATGGACTGCTGGAGCATGTGGTTGAGGTTGGCGATTACTTTCAAGCGCAGTTGCAAGGGCTTGCGAAGAAGTACGAAGCGATTGTCGATGTGCGCGGCAAGGGGCTGATGCTGGCGGCTGAGCTTGACTCCGCGGACCTTGCCAAGTTGGTTGGCAAGGAGATGTTGAAGCGGAAAATCCTGATCAATGTGACCAGCGATACGGTGCTTCGCTTCCTGCCTCCGTTCATTTTGCAGAAGGAACATGTGGACCAGGCCATTGCGGCGCTGGATGAGATTTTGAGTGAGCACGCCAACAGCACTACAGCCGGAGATGCCGGTGTGGTGGGAGGAAAGGTCCGTGGCTAGCAAGGCATTTATGGAGCGGCAGATGGCCGCTGTTCCGGTAGAGCGGGATGAGGATATTCTGTCGGCTGCGGCGCGGCTGGCGGGTGAGGATCTGTGTTCGATCAGCGATCTTTCGAGCGCTGAGACGCGTGCGATTTTGAAGCTGGGGCACGATGTGAAGCGCAATCCGCGTGAGTATCGGCATGCGCTGGATGCCAAGCAGATGGTGCTGATGTTTGAGAAGGCCAGCCTGCGGACGAGACTGAGTTTTGAAGCAGGATTCAGCACGATGGGAGGCAATGCTATCTTCTTCGACCAGACGAATTCTCCACTGGGAGAGCGCGAGTCGATCGCGGATGTTGCCAAGAACGTGGAGCGATGGGTGGATGTAATTGTGCTGCGTACGTATGCACATGACACGATTACCGAGATGGCTGCGAATGCGCGTGTGCCGGTGGTGAATGCGCTTTCGGACTTCGAACATCCCTGCCAGGCGCTGGCGGATTTCATGACGCTGGAAGAGCACTTCGGCTCGGTGCGCGGGTTGAACTTTACTTATGTCGGCGATGGCAACAATGTGTGCCATTCGCTGATGCTCACCGGTGCGCAGCTGGGCGCGAACGTTACGGTGGCGACGCCGCGTGGGTATTCGCCGGATATCGAGATCGTTACGCTGGCGCGTGAGAAGGCTGAAGCCAATGGATGCGAAATCAAGCTGACGCAGGACCCGCAGGCTGGGGCGGAGGGCGCGGATGCGATCTACACCGATGTCTGCGTGAGCATGGGGTTCGAGCATGAGTCGACCAAGCGCGCGCCGATCTTCAGGCCGTTTCAGGTGAATGAGGCTTTGATGGCGAAGGCCGCGAGTCATGCGGTGTTTATGCATTGCCTGCCGGCGCGGCGCAATGCTGAAGTGACCGATGCGGTGCTGGATGGGCCGCAGTCGATCGTCTTCGATCAGGCGGAGAATCGCATGCATGCGCAGAAGGCGCTGCTGCTGTTGCTGCTGGGTGGGCTTTCGAATACTGCCAGCTTTACTCAGAACGGGAATGTGTAGATTCGACATTGGTGGTATCCCATAGTGCCTCTCCGACACCACGATCATTTGATAGCAATTCATACCGAGCGGTATTAGACGCTCTGAGGTTCTAAAGTATGTCTGTCATTCTTGAATCGCTGCCCGTTGGCCAGAAGGTCGGCATTGCCTTCTCCGGCGGACTTGACACTTCAGCCGCGCTGCACTGGATGAAGCAGAAGGGTGCCATCCCGTACGCTTACACGGCTAATCTGGGCCAGCCCGATGAGGCTGACTACGACGAGATTCCGCGCAAGGCCATGGCATACGGCGCCGAAAAGGCTCGCCTGATCGACTGCCGCAGTGCGCTGGTTCGCGAAGCCATCGGTGCGCTGCAGGCTGGCGCCTTCCACATCAGCACCGCGGGTGTGATCTATTTCAATACCACTCCGCTGGGCCGTGTTGTGACCGGTACGATGCTGGTCGCCGCGATGAAGGAAGATGACGTCAACATCTGGGGCGACGGCTCTACCTTCAAAGGCAACGACATTGAGCGCTTCTACCGCTATGGGCTGCTAGTCAATCCTGAGCTCAAGGTCTACAAGCCCTGGCTGGACGCTGCTTTCATCGACGAGCTTGGAGGCCGCGCGGAGATGTCGGCGTTCATGCAGAGCGCGGGCTTTGCTTACAAGATGTCTTCGGAGAAGGCCTATTCGACTGACTCCAACATTCTTGGCGCAACGCATGAGGCAAAGGATCTCGAGCACCTCAGTTCCAACGTTCGCATCATCGAGCCGATCATGGGTGTTCCCTTCTGGCGCGATGATGTGGCTGTCAAAGCCGAGCAAGTCACTGTGCGCTTCCATGAGGGTGTGCCGGTTGCGCTCAATGGCGTTGAGTATTCCGATCTCGTCGAACTTATGCTTGAAGCCAACCGCATTGGTGGCCGTCACGGACTGGGCATGTCAGACCAGATTGAGAACCGCATCATCGAGGCCAAGAGCCGCGGCATCTACGAGGCTCCTGGTTTGGCGTTGCTCTTCATCGCATACGAACGCTTGATCACAGGTATTCATAACGAGGACACGATCGAACAGTATCGCGATCATGGGCGCAAGCTTGGCCGTTTACTCTACCAGGGCCGATGGTTCGACTCGCAGGCGATCATGTTACGTGAGTCCGCGCAGCGCTGGGTTGCGAAGCCTATTACCGGAGAGGTCACGCTCGAGCTGCGGCGCGGCAACGACTACTCCATTCTCAATACGGAGTCGCCTAATCTTACTTTCCATCCCGAGCGGCTGAGCATGGAGAAGACTGAATCGACCTTCTCTCCTCGTGACCGCATCGGCCAACTCACCATGCGTAACCTGGACATTGCCGACACGCGCGAGAAGCTTTTCACCTACGCTGCAAGCGGCTTGCTGACGCTTACTAGGGGCAGCGAAATGCCTCAGCTCAGCAGCGGGCCCAACAGCGCGAAAGACAAGGAATAGCGAAGAGATACGCGAGCAAGACAATGGCTATCTGTAAGTATTGTGAACTTGAAATGAACGGCGCTGATGGTTGTAGGAAGATGCCGGTCAGAACAATCGATGGCGATATGGACCCGATCCCGTACGGAAGTGAAAGCCGGGATGAACCACCAGCACCTGGGCAACGGCACCACGGTGTTCTCATCGGGGATCCACCACGATGTCACGACTGCGATGTGTTGCCGGGACACTATCACCACGTGGGCTGCGATTGGGAAGAGTGTCCACGCTGTCACGGGCAACTCATAGGCTGCGATTGCGATCCTGAGGCTATTCCATCATCAACACCCGAAGAAGCGGAAACACAAGCCAACTCAAATGAAGGCTAAGAAATTAGGAACACGATTATGTTGAAGGAAGAACAATCAGTGAAGATGTGGTCGGGGCGTTTTCGAGAGCCCCTCGATGCGGAATTTGAAGCCTGGCAGCGGTCGATTGTCTTCGATTGGCAGCTGCTTCAAGAGGAAGTAGCTGCCAGCAAGGCTCATGCTTCAGCGCTCCACGCGGCAGGTATTGTTACTGCCGATGAGCTGGTGCATCTGCGCATGGCGCTAGATGAAGTTGCGCAGGACCATGCGGATGCCGCGGGCGCGGCGAAGGTGCGCGACCATGCGACGGCTGAGGACATTCATCACTTCGTCGAGCTCTCGTTAACGGAGAAGCTTGGATCGCTGGCGCTGAAGCTGCATACCGGGCGCAGCCGCAATGAACAAATCGCAACGGATCTGCGGCTGTATGTTCGCAAGCAGATCGGGCTGACTATCGATGCGCTGGGCGAATGGGCGCTGGCATTGGTTGAAAAGGCCAAGGCTGCGGGCGATGCGGTGATGCCGAGCTACACGCATTTGCAGCGCGCGGAACCTGTGTTGGTAGCGCACTGGCTACAGGCTTATGCGCAGATGCTGCTGCGCGATGTGAGCCGGTTGCAGGATTGCGCAGCGCGGTTGAACTACTGTCCGCTGGGCTCGGGTGCTGTGGCTGGAGCGACGCTGAAGCTGGATCGATGGATTGCGGCGAAGGAGCTTAAATTTACTGCTCCAACGGCAAACAGCATGGATGCTACGAGCGATCGCGACTTTGTGCTGGAGTATCTGCAGGCGCTTACGTTTGTAGGGCTGCATGCGAGCCGGTTTGCGGAAGAGATCACGTTATTCGCTACGGCGGAGTATGGATTTGTGCAGCTGCCGGAGGCTTTCTCTACTGGGTCGAGCGCGATGCCGCAGAAGAAGAATCCTGATTTGACGGAGCTGGTGCGAGCGAAAATAGGGCGTATTCATGGGGCGGCGGCCGCGGTTACGCTGCAGTTGAAGGGATTGCCCCTGGCTTACAATAAGGACATGCAGGAAACGCAGGAACCGGCCTTTGCGGTGCGTGGAACGGCGCAGATGCTGGGGTTGCTGGCTCGCTTTACGGCGGCGCTGGAATTCAATGCGGGGCGTATGACGGAAGCTGCTGAGTCGGGCTATCTGAATGCGATGGCTGCTGCGACCTATCTCGTGCATAAGGGAGTTCCCTTCCGCAAGGCACATGAAAAGATCGGCAACGCGGTGCGGTTTGCGCTGGAAAAAGGCGTGGAGCTGAATGGTCTTACGCTCGATGAGCTACGCGCGTTTGGCGAAGAGTTTGGCGCCGATTTCTATGATGCGGTCACGCTTGAGGCTACGCTCGATTGCCATGATGTGATTGGCGGAACGGCGCGTGAGCAGGTTCGCGAGGCGCTGGCTGTGGCAGAGGAGCGAGTCCACTCGATATTGAAGCGAAGTGTGATCAGCCAGGAGGCCGTTCATGCTGGTGCGTAAGGCGCGCCTTCAGGACGCTAATAACGTCTTTGAACTGGTGAACAGCCTGAGCGGTGATGGCACTCTGCTGAAGCGGCAGTTTGCGGAGATCTGCGAGAACATTCGCGATTTCACTGTGGCGGAGTCGGATACCGGGGTCTTTCTCGGCTGCGGCGCGCTTCATCTGTATGGGCCTCATCTGGCTGAGGTGCGTTCGATCGTGATGAAGCCGGGCGCGAAGGGTAAAGGCGCAGGTGGACGCGTGCTGAAGGCTCTGATCGAGGAAGCCGAGGATCATGGAATTCAATCGGTATGCCTGTTTACGCGCATTCCGGATTTCTTCTTCAAGTATGGGTTTCGCACGGTCGAAGACAAGGCCGATCTGCCGGATAAAGTATTTAAGGATTGCCAGACCTGTCCGCGGCTGCATCGCTGCGATGAGGTTGCGATGGTGCGGGGGAAGATTCCGAAGATGTCGATTCTTGGGCCGCGTGAAGTGGCTCGGGAGCTGGTGCATCTGGGCTGATATGGGCGTCTAAGGAAGCTCTGATTTAGTTCGGAATTTCCGCTTCGACCGATTGTGGCAACCCACCTTAGCCGCAAAAACAAAGGTGCGGCGAGGATGGGGCACCCGGCGGGAATGACAGCAAGAAAAGCAAAGACAGAAGCAGGTCCTTCGCTCCGCTCAGGATGACAATTTTTATTGTTGGAACTATGCGTTAGTGGATTCAGGCTGCTCGCAACAGGCCTTCTACTAAGGCAGTCCATTCCTCGGAGAGCTCGGCGCGGTGGTAGGTGCGACCGGCTAGGTTGTACCAGTAATCGGCGTTCCACTGCTCGCCTCCTTTGCGATGCAGGTAGGCGTGAACGGCCATTCCATCCGGGGTTTCCAGTTCATCGACGAGGTTGTGGGCACCTGCCCAGTCCCCTTTTGCGTCCCACCAAAGAGCTTGCAAAGGAATTGAAAGCCCGACTGGAGGAGCGTCGTCTTTCATGCTGGATTGGAAGGTGGAAATATTCATTGCGGCTGCTTCCTCGTGGGAATTGTACGTCTGCTCTGGCGCGAATGGTCGATCCGATTTAGAGAACGCGACATCTACTTGATTGGGTTCACTTTGAGATACCTGCTCAGGCAGGGAGCTTCATTGCAATCCCGACAGAACAGGTCGTATACTGAAGTACGACTGATCTGGTCGCATTTCTCCGGTTCACCTTGATGGATGAACCCGCTCCGATGCAATCTGGGGCGAAATCTGGAGCGCGTCGGTTGCGTATGCTGAGCGAACTCGAAGTAGGCGAGAGTGGCGTGTTGTTGGCGCTGGACTTGCCTCCTGGTGTGGAAAACCACCTGATGTATATGGGCTTTGTGCCCGATGCGCGGGTGAAGGTGCTGCATAAGGCTCCGGCTGGCGACCCTACTGTCTATTCGGTGGATGGAATCGAGATTGCGCTGCGGCGGGAGACGGCGAAGGCGATTCGCGTCCAGCTGGTTCAGTTGCCAGCGCAGCCGGCAACTATTGTCGAAGAAAAATTGTCTGTCGAACGCGCCGAAGAGCTGACTGAGGCAACGCGATGAGCGATTGCTGCACTCCGGTTGCGTTTGAGCCTCCCCCTGAACTGGCAGGACCAAGGTCTTCAGGAGAGTTGCGGACCATCGCGCTGATTGGGCCGCCAAATTCTGGAAAATCTACGCTGTTCAACCGGTTTACGGGATTGCGCCAAAAGGTCGCGAACTACCCAGGCGTGACGGTAGAGCAGCGCATGGGGCGGATGGCCGGGATTGGCCGGGACGACCTGGTGCTGATCGATCTGCCGGGACTGTATTCGCTCGACCCATATTCAGAAGACGCGCGGGTTTCGATCAATGTGCTCGGTGGCCATATGCCGGGCACTCCCAAGCCGGATGCGGTGCTGCTGGTGCTCGACTCCCTGCACCTGACACGGCAGTTGATGCTGGCTGCTCCGGTGCTGGCGCTGGGTCTGCCGACGATGGTGCTGCTCAACATGAGCGACCTGATGGAGACGCGCGGCGGTGTGGTCGACCCCCTGCTGCTGGCGCAGGAGCTGCAGGCTCCTGTGGCTCTAATCAGCGCGACGAAGGGCTCTGGGCTGGATGCGGTTCAGCTGTTTCTCAATCGCCATGGCAACAAGGCTGAGCAGCCAAAGCTGATGCTGCCGGTGCTGGGCAATGCGATGAGCACGCATCGCTGGGCGGCGCAGGTGAGCTCGCGGACGGGCTATCGGGCTCCGCTTTCGGCAAAGGCTACGCAGCGGGTCGATTCGGTGCTGCTGCATCCGGTGTGGGGACCGCTGCTGTTTCTGGTGGTGGTGTTTTCGGTCTTCGAGGTTGTCTTTTCGATTGGGCAGCCACTGAGCGACGGGCTGGGCAATGTGCTGGGACGGCTTGGGAATTTTGCGACCGGATTTTTGCCCTATGGGTGGCTTAGGTCGCTGGTGCTGGATGGGGCTTGGAAGGGTGTCACTTCGGTGCTGGTGTTTCTGCCGCAGATTCTGCTGCTGTTTCTGTTCATCGGAGTGCTTGAGGATACGGGCTACCTTGCGCGAGCTGCGCTCATCGCGGATCGCGTGATGCGGTCGATTGGACTGAATGGGAAGGCGTTTATTCCGCTGCTCTCGGCCTATGCCTGTGCTGTGCCGGCGATCATGGCTACGCGGACGATTGAGAACAAGCGCGACCGGCTGGCGACGATCCTAGTGACGCCGTTTATGACGTGCTCGGCGCGGCTGCCGGTGTACATGCTGTTGATCGCTGCGTTTGTACCCAATATAGGTTTCGCAGGTGGATTGATAGGGCTGAAAACGATCGTCATGCTGAGCCTGTATCTGATCGGATTTCTGGCGGCGCTGGGGACGGCGCGGCTGTTGAAGAGCTCCATTTTGAAGTCGAGCGAGACGCCGTTCATTCTGGAGCTGCCGCAGTATCGGATGCCTACGCTGCGTTCTCTGGGATTGCGGCTGATGGACCGGGCGAGGGTATTTCTCAATCAGGCTGGCACTGTGATTCTGTGTGTGACGCTGGCGCTTTGGGTGCTCGCGCATTTGCCGGTGCATGGCGGCACCGCGCCGCAGCTGGCGGAGAGCGTGATCGGGCGGCTCGGGCACTTTATCGAGCCGGTGATTGCGCCGCTTGGCTTCAACTGGAAGATCGGGATTGGGCTGCTGTCGAGCGTGCTGGCGCGCGAAGTAATGGTGGGCACAATGGGCACGCTTTATGGCGCGGACCCGGCAACGCAGTCGCTGAGCCTGCAAACGGCGCTGCACCATGACATGTCGCTTGGCGGAGCGATTGCGTTGATGGTTTTCTTTGCGTTTGCAATGCAATGCACTTCGACAATTGCTGTGGTGCGGCGTGAGACCAATAGCTGGAAGTGGCCTGCGCTGCAGTTCGCTTACATGCTGGCGCTGGCGTATGGAGCGGCGTTCGTGACCAATTGGGCTGTTACTGCGATCTGGGGTTAGAGACGTCCGTCAGCTTCGATCGTTCTTCCCCGCACATTTTTCTAAATAAGTTTTGGCTATCTACGAATGGTTTGTGCTTTGCATGAATTAGGCCCATGTCTCGGAATCGAGACATGGGTGCCCGCATTTTCTTAACTCTTCTGAGCTGTCGCCTTTATTTACCTAAGTGGATGTTGAGGACGGCTGCTACACCCACAGGATGATCTCCGTAGAGCGTGCGCAAAGGATCGGGCGTGTTGTAAAAGGTCGCCTGTGCGCCTAACTCCGAGGCGCTCCAGTTGTTGCTGTAGAGGTGATGCGTGTAGCCGCCGGTGTAGGCTTGAACGCGGCCGACGACTGTCTCCTCTGGCGGAGCTGTTGAGCCGAGGAGATCGGTCGTGCGATCTACGTTTTCGATGCGTGTCCAGATGGAATGGCGATTGTGAAGATGGGCTGTGGCTTCGAAGAGATAGCCGTTTGAATCGATCGGCGTGTCGATGGTGTGATTGCGTCCCCATAGTACAAGGGCGTCGAGCGAATCCGCGTGCCAGTTGTGGTGATAGGAGATGGACGCGGTCTGGCGAAGAACGTCTTCGTCCGAATGCTGGGCTTCAGGGGAATGCAGGTGGCCGATGGAGTATTGCGCTACCCAGTCTTTGGTAGGCGCGACGGTGAGGCGCGTCGACCAGGAATCGAGGCCGCCAACAGCGATGATCCAACGATTTTCGCCGGGCTCGCGTCCGTGAAAGCCTGAGGCTTCGAGATGGAGTTTGCGCCAGGTGACGCCGCCGGTGAGGACTTCGTCGGCGATGTGGGTTGAGTCTTCGAGATGATGGCCGAGTGGGGCAAGCGGGTCTTCCGAAGCCGAAGCACGATGTGGGAAAGCGACGGGGCCGAGAGCAGGATCTCCTACTGGCGCGGCGTAGAGAGACAGGAGTGCGTTTTCGCTGAGCTTGTAGTCGTAGAGAGCAGCGATTTCCATAAAGAGATTGTGCGGGTGCTGGCCGTCAATGATGGGCTTGCCGAATGCTGTTTCGCCTTGCTGGAAAAGCTCGGGATAATAGCGGCCGGAGATGGTGGCTGGTTCGAGGCTGAGCATCGCCCGCAAAGTGAGCTCACTTGATGCCCAGTTGCGCTGGGCCATGGGCATGATCCAGTTGGCAGAGAAGAGCTTGTCGCGGCCGCGTGGGCCGGTCTGCTGCTGCTCGGCAATGGAGGCCTGGCCGTGGAGCATGAGCATCCAGTTCGTGTGCATCTGCATGAGCATGGGTGGCGAGGTGGAGTCTGGTTCGAGGCTGGTGCCGGAGGTGGTGTGGCGAAGGACGTTGGCGGTGAGGGTTTCGGTGGGTCCGCCCATGTTCATACCGTTTCCACCCATCCTGCCCATGTTTATTTGGTCCATATTCGTTGGCTGGCTCGCCATTTCATGCACGTTTGCTGACGGCTCACTCGCTGGTGGAGTACTTGCCGGAGTTGCGGCTTGAGGAAAAACTGGAACGACAAATAGCAAAGCAAAGAATGAGAGCGCAGTGGTGCGTAATAAATATGAGACGAAGCGGGACACGAGGATTCTCCTGATCGGGAGCATGAACTAAGCCATGCATGCGGAATCGCGCGATGCCGGCATTTGAGGCCGACTCGCAGGGCTTCGCAATCGCGAAAGGAAGAATCAGGTTCGGAGGATGGTTGCGGGCAGCAGGATTGGCGGTGAAATTGAGAGTGCGCGCCTGAGCCGAACTGGAGGCTGAGAAATCGCCAGATAAAGAGGACTGGAACATGGCGCAAATTCAGCTGCGGACAGAACGGCGGAACTCGCCGGGATGGCTGACTGGGAAGCTTCGCCGGGCAGGCAACACGAGACGGCGGAGAGCTGCGACTGAGGCGCGCAGCACTCATGACCGGCTTGCGCAGGCAGGGTGCAGATTGCGGACGCCGGCGTGAGCAGCGATGCAATCGCCAGGCCCAGCACGAGAATCTGCCACCAACGTCTCATACGCTTACTCTATCTGACTGCCGCCTGGGCCATTTCGTTACATTCAATCGGTGACCGATTGCTTTACCCAGGAAAAGTGACGGCCAAGGATGCCTTTTACGATCCAGTGATCGGTGGCTGCAGTAGGGCCAATGCCAACCCCGATGTTGACTTCCCACTTGGGAGAGACGTTGAGATCGGTCACCACGAAAATCTGTTGCTGCTGGTCGTGGAGCGCGTCGATGTGGGTGATGCTGCCGTAGTCGGCGTAATATTCGAGGCCGCCGCTGACGGCTTTGGTGAAGTCGTAGCCGATCTTCACTCCGGGCGCGAAGCCGATGCCCTGGTTCACATCGGGGCCGTGCAGGGTGCGTTCGAGGGCGGGGTTGACAGCGAAGTACCAGCGACCCACGGACTTGTCGATGATGGGGCGAATCTCCCATGTCCATGTATCTGGGGAATAGGCAGCGCGCTGGTAACCGATCTCAGAGGAAAGGCTGACGCCCACGGGCCAGTGCCAGGAATCCGGTACACGTACGCGCGGGCGAATGTGATCGCCGACCCATTGCCAGCCGTGCCCATTCTGGAGACTGGTGAAGATGTAAAAGCCTACTTCCGACCATTTGTTGATTCCCTGCGTGATCTCAAGGGTTTCGTGCTGTTGACGGTTGGTGGGATAGACGCCGTCGATACTATGACGTTGGCCATTGGCGGTGAAGTTGGAGTGCAACTCAACCATGGTGCTTAGGGGGGCTTCGGTATCTGCTCCGTAGACCTGAATCTCGTAGTTGCCCTGGGCACGGGAAGAGCGCGAGACAAGGGTGAGCAACGCGAGAAGAGCGAGTACGGCGAGGAGAAATCGTACCGCAGGGCCCAGCCTTTGGCGGTGCGTGGTTTGCGGTCGAGTATCAAGCATAGTGGAAGAGCATCATGAACCCTTCGTCCATATGATTTTGCTGATGGCAGTGGAAGAGCGTCGAACCGGGATTGCTGGCGGTGAATTCCACATCGATCTGAGTTCTGGCTTCGACGAGAACTACGTCTTTGACGATGCCGCGGATACCTGGATTGCCCGGCAGGCTGCGAAGTTCAAAGCTGTGCCGGTGGAGATGTACGGGATGGTCGTCGCTGCTGACGTTCTTGAACTGGAGCCTGTAGCGCTGGCCTGAGATGAGCGGAATGGATTCCGTATCGGGATAAGATTTGCCGTTGATGGTCCAGTGATCGGGCGCGCCGTGACCTGCGAATTTGGATTGAAAGACAAGCGGAATGTCGATTGGGTTTCCGGATTGGGCGGATGGCGGGATGGTCGCGGCGAATTTGCCGTAGCTCCAGATGAGGCTGTCGGGCTGCTGCCATGTGGGTTTTCCTGAATGGCCGGCGTACTCCACGACGATGCCCATGCCTGCAGCCTGGATGTGTTTGCGGACTTCGCCCAAAATCCAGATGCCGGGATTGGTCATTTCTACAATCGCGCAGACTCGTTCGGCGGGAGCGAGTCGAATCATGGGGACCAGTTGCGGGTTGGGTACGGGATTGCCGTCGAGGGCAATAACGCGAAACTGATGGCCGGAGAAGGCGATCCAATGCTGCTCGGTGGGGCTGGAGTTGAGCAGGTGCAGCAGAACGCGCTGGCCCTGGCGGACCCGCAATGGCTCACCATAGCCGAGAACGCGGCCATTGACGGTGGAGAATTTGTACTCGGGATTCATAGAGCCGTCGCCGCTGTCGGCCATTTCTCCGTCCCAGTCGTGAAGAGCTAGGAAGAACTCCTGGTCGTAACGGGCGGGGTTGTCGTGCGGCTCGATCATGAGAAAGCCATGTTGGCCAGTGTACTGGCCTTTCTTGAGATCGGTACCGGCAAAGGTGTGGGTGTGATACCAGCGAAAGCCGGCTGGATTGGGCACGAAGGTGTATCGCGCCGTGCCGCCTGCGGGGATCATGGGTGTGCCTTCTTCCATGGCGCCATCGACATCGGGAGAAAGAAAGAGCCCGTGCCAATGAACGATTTCCTCATTTTGGGTGCGATTGGTCACATCGATGGCGACGGGCTGCCCTTCCTGGAAGCGAAGTAGTGGGCCGGGCACCTGCTGGTTGTAGGCGATGGTCTTGATGGAGTGCTTCGGCGAGATGTCGAAGGTGATAGGGGCGATGTCTATTTTGTAATCGGGCTTGTTGTCGGGCTTGATATCGGACTGGTTAACGGAGGCAGACAAGCTGCGTGCCTGATTCGGTATCGCAGCCGAGGCGGCCGCCATGCTGCCGAGCTTGAGAAGGCTGCGACGGGTAAGCACAGCTTTGAAGGTATCAGGCTGATTTAGCTGCCGCAACGTGCCCGGTCCCAGCGGTTCACCCTGGCAGAGCGTTTCCGAGAACTGAGTGAATCGGCGCAGAGGCAAAGACAAGCCCCGGTTTCTCGCTTTTCGCAAATGTGAGAAACTAGATGAGGTAGAAGCTCTTGCTGGGCGGCGCGGCAGGCGAGTCCAAACTTATCCAAAAATCTGGCCAGACAATCTGGAATAGATGAGCCCGGCGGGCTGACCCCGTTGTGTGGTTCAAGAGACGCCGGCCAACTCGCTGGCAAGCGGCAAATAGAAACGGCAGGAATCGGAAACAGATGATCAGTGTCAGCAATGTGACCATGCGCTACGGCTCGAAGGTGCTGTTTGAGGATGTGAGCGTAAGTTTTACGCCAGGGCGGCGGTATGGACTTACGGGCCCCAATGGCGCCGGCAAATCGACATTTATGAAAATCCTGACGGGTGAACTGGAGGCGCAGAAGGGCTCGGTGGTGAGACCGCGCAAGCTGGGAATTCTGCGCCAGGACCAGTTCCAGTTCGATGCCTATCGCGTGATCGACACGGTGATCATGGGCAACGCTCCGCTGTGGGCGGCGCTTGAAGAGCGGGACCGCATTTACGAGAAGGCCGAGCTGACGGACGAAGATGGCATGAGGCTGGGCGAACTCGAGGGCGTCGTCGGCGACGAGGATGGCTACACGGCTGAAAGCGATGCCGCCATTCTGCTGCAAGGGCTCGACATTCCCGACGATATTCACGAGCGGAAGATGAGCGAAATCCAGGGTGGACAAAAGGTTCGCGTACTGCTGGCCCAGGCGCTGTTCGGAAAGCCGGAAGCGCTGATGCTGGACGAGCCTACGAACCATCTCGACCTGGAATCGATTCACTGGCTGCGAGAGTTTTTGCTGGGCTACCAGGGCACGGTGATTACGATTTCGCATGATCGTCATTTTCTAAACGGAGTGACGACGCACACGGCGGACATCGACTATCAGACGATCATCACTTACACGGGCGGCTATGACGATATGGTGGTGGCCAAGACGCAGATTCGCTCCCAGCTCGAGGCGCAGAACGAGCAGCGCGAAAAGAAGGTAGCGCAGTTGAATGAGTTCATTGCGCGGTTTGCGGCAGGTACGCGTTCGACGCAGGTTACGAGCCGTAAGAAAGAAGTGGAGCGGCTGCAGTCGGCGGAGCTTTCGCGATCGAATATTCAGCGGCCTTTTATCAAGTTTGAGCAGCAGCGGCCTAGCGGCAAACACACGCTGGAGTTTGAAGGCGTGGCGAAGAGCTACGGCGACGAGGTTGTCATCAAGGGCTTCTCGGGCGCGGTTATGCGCGGCGAAAAGGTGTGCCTGATGGGACGCAACGGCGTGGGCAAGACGACGATGCTGAAAGCCATCCTGGCGGGCACGGATGCAGCGGATAAAGAATTCTCGCTGGATGCAGGTACGGTGAAGTGGGGCCACGAGGCGCAGATCGGGTATTTTCCGCAGGATGTTTCCGGTGAGATTGCGCATGGCATGACGGTTTCGGACTGGCTGCACCAATGGGATCCGCGGAAGACTCGCGAGGAGATTCGGGGCATTCTGGGGCAGATGCTGTTCAGCGGCGAAGAGGGTTTGAAGCCGACCAAGGCGCTCTCGGGCGGCGAGACGGCGCGGCTGCTCTTTTGCAGGCTGATGCTGTTGAAGCCCAATATTCTCGTGCTGGACGAGCCTACGAACCATCTGGATCTGGAGTCGATCAATGCGCTGAATATTGCGCTGCAGAAGTATGAAGGCACGGTCTTCCTGGTGACGCACGATCAGGATCTGCTGGAAGAAGTGGGAACGCGGCTCTGGAACTTTGAGCATGGCGCGATCGAAGATCACAAGGGTCCGTACGAGGAGTGGGTGGGGCTGGTCAGGAAATAATAAGACAGTGGTCAGTGGTCAGTGGTCAGTGATTAGTGGTCAGTGGTCAGTGATTAGTGGTCAGTGATCAGAAAAACGAATACGGCAAACGCTCCTATGAGTTGGGCTCATTGGAGCGTTTGCTTTTGTGCAGAAACAAGGGGAAGAAGCAGGGCAGATTCAAGGACCAAGTGCAACACTTGTGAACTTATCTGGATTTTGCCAAAAGTCAACGAAGTTGAAGGTTCCTTCTGGCAGGAAGAGTTCAGCGGGAGCTCTTTTGTCGAGTGATTTCCGGATGCGGGCGTTCATTAGCAGGGCGATGTCGTCGAGGTTCTTCTGCGAGAAGCGGCTTAGATCTTCTCCTTTGGGCAGGAACTGGCGCAGCAGGCCGTTGGTGTTTTCGTTGATGCCACGTTCCCAGGGAGAGTGGGGATGGGCGAAGTAGACCTCGATGCCTGTTTGTTGCTCGATCCACTTGTGCTGGGCCATCTCGCGTCCCTGGTCGTAGGTCATCGAGCGTCGCATCTGGGCTTGGAAACGGTTGAGGATGCAGGCGAAGCCTTCGGCGCAGGTTCTGGCCGAACCGTCCTCCAGTTTGACCAGAGCGAGGAACAGCGTGGTGCGCTCGACCAATACCCCCACGCGTGATTGGTTGAGCCGGCCCTTGATCAGGTCGCCTTCCCAGTGGCCGGGCACCAGGCGCATATTCACTTCCTCGGGCCGCTGGTCGATGAGCCGGATGGGATCGATGAAGTGGCTGCGGGCCTGGCCCACACCGCCCTTGGAGCGCGACCGCCGGCTCATCCGCCGGCGCCGCAGTAACGTCATGATGCGGGCTCGGAGTTCCCCGCGCGGCATCGCGTACAACGCGGTGTAGATGGTTTCGTGAGACAGACGCACCGGATCGGGCATACGTGCCAGTGTGAACGCAACCTGCTCTGGACTCAAGCCGCGGGCCAGTTCCGCGATCATGCGCTCCCACAGCGGAGTGTTCGGAACCAGCCTGCGCGCCACACGCGGCTTGCGCCGCAGACACCGCGCCCGCTGGTCGGCCGTTACTGCGTAATACCCTCCGGCAACGAACGGCCGGCCTAGCTTCGGCTTATCCCCGGCCGCCTTCCAGCCGTTGCGCCGCATCTCGCGCCAGATCGTCGACCGCGCCCGCATAAGGCCTGCGGCTATAGCCGCAGGCCTTATGCCCAACGACAACTGAGCCTGGATTAAGCTCCGATCCCCTATCGACAACTGATCGTACCTGAGCCCCATCGCAACACCCCTCCTCAAAAACAAAGTGTGTTGCACTTGGAGTTTGAATCCAACCAGATCCTTCACTTAGCTCAGGATGACAATGCTACTCGAAGCAACAACTCTGAGAGGGACAGCTGAAGTTAGATACGGAAATGATCGGCGCGCCAGTTCTGGATGCGCTCTTTAATCTGCTTTCTGTTCAGCTGCTTGTCCAGGGTGAGCTCGACGAGCGAAGCGAGCTCTTCATCGGAGGCAAAGCGCAGGCCGACGAGTTGATCTTCAGTCAACTCGGGAATGCGCTTACGCAGCGGCTCGGGCAGCAGCGCATCCATGCGCAGGCGCTCTTCCAGCCTGATGATGCGGTCCTGCAGTTTAAGCGGATAGATTCGAGTCTTGAAGAAGGTAAGGACCAGAAATAACGTGAGCACAAGCACCCAGATCGCCAGAAGTAGATGCGAGCTGTGCAGGCTGAGGAGAAGAACGACAATGCCGAGTCCAAGGTTGGATACGATCGCCAACAGACCGACGTAATGAAACATTGGATCGATGCTGGCGTGACTGCTGAAGCTCTGCGGCTTTGGATTGCTCATGTCTATCGATACTACTATTGCAGTGTCCAATTCGCGTTGAATTCGACTGCCGCTCGCGTAGACAGTGAAACGGACTCTTCGCTTCTCAATGATCGGTGGTGGGATCGGTTGTCGGAATCGAGATCTCGGAAACTGGCATAGCCAAAGGCATTGCGCCGTTGAGGGTAAATCCGAGAGACTGCGCAGAACGATCCGAGTTTGCCTGCTGCCAGCCTGTGCCAGTCAACGTCGGGGTCATCGGGTTGGTAAGGGCCTGCAGATGCGCGGCGTCGACGATCTCGGGAGCCTTAGGTATCAGGTTGTAGCGGCCCCGCACCAGATAATCGGCCAGCAGGCCACCTGCGATATAGGGGTTGAGGATCACGATGGGAATCACATAGCCGTTGAGAATCAGCGATTCAGCGACACCGTGAATGGCGCGGCTCTGATGGCGATAGCCAGGAACCTGGGGAATTTCGAGAATCGAAAATTGCGTTTCAGGATGCTTCTTCGCGTACTTCACCAGCGTATAGGCAACGCGCTTGGGAGTGGTGATGCCGGCGTCAGGAAAGATGGAACGCTTGAAGCGGTGAGGGAAATAGTTGTTCAAGATGAAGCGATCGAAGTCGGCGCAGTTGTTGAAAAGAATGTTGAAGTGCGACACGTTGGGGCGGTCGTTCAATTTGTCGACCAGTTCCCTGTCCTGCTCCGGCGTGGTCGCAAATCGAAAAGCATAGGTGCGGCGGTCATAAGCGGTGCCGACGAGCTCTGTCCATCCGCCATTGAAGAAGTTGCCGGGGCGCAGGTTCTCGCCAAATTCGCCAAGACGGGCTTCGCGATAATGGTTGCGCAGGCGATTGACGGTATCCTCATCGACTTTAGCGGGAACTTCAGCAGCATTGTCCACCGAGTAGAGGTAGGGGATGAGCGGAATGGCGATCCAGTCATAGCCGGCCAGGCCCTTGTAGCGGCTGATGACGATGCCGGTTTCGCCGAGATTGCAGAGCCTTACACGCACCGGTGTATCGGCGCATACGTGCTCTAAATAGACGGCGGCGTGGCCGGTGGGGTTGAGTGTGCCGAAAACGCCGTAGGGCTGCTCCATCAGCAACGCAGCCTGGCCAAACAGGCTTGGGCCAGCCAGCAACAGAAGCACGAGAGCGCAGATGGTATGAAACCGTCTGCGCGGTGCGCTGCCTTGCACTGCCGGAAATAGCCGCATTCCTGGTCTCCATGTTTTGACTGCCGTGGCGGTTAACTGCCGCTACGCGGATTCAAGCGTCATATTAGACGTGAAACGTCTCTCGTTTCGATGCGATGCAAAGTTGTTGCGGTTGCATGCCCACTGACGCG
>DATAZR010000186.1:0-8534 GCA_036271955.1 Acidobacteriaceae bacterium | reverse complement strand
GCCGCTGGATGGCCGAACCCCGAATCAGCCGTCGAATGTGCATATCCAGGAGCTGAAGATGAAGGCGCGCGCTGTGGCGGAGGAGTCTGCGGTGCAGGCGCGCGGCAATCTGCAACAGCTGGAAGCGGTGACGAAGTATCTGGCGCAGGCGCCGGGGCTGCGGACGGTGATTCTGGTTTCGAGCGGCTTTTTGTCGCAGAGCGAGCAGGTGCAGCTGGACCGCATTACGGAAGAGGCCATTCGGTCGCAGGTGGTGATCAATTCGCTGGACCCGAAGGGACTGGCTGTGGGGATGCGCGAGGCGGATGCAACGCGCAACACCTTCAGCGCCGATCCGCATGTGAACTCGGCGATGCATCAGATGGATGCGGCGCGGGAGTTTGCCGCGGCGGATGTGATGGCGGAGTTTGCACAGGGTACGGGTGGCGAGTTCATACACAACGACAATGATTTGAAGGCTGGGTTCGCGAGGCTTGCGGGGCAGCCGGCGCATTATGTGCTGGCTTTCACTCCGCGAGATCTGAAGCCGGATGGCAAATATCACGAGCTGAAGGTGGCGCTGACCGACAAGCAG
Source organism: Acidobacteriaceae bacterium (assembly GCA_036271955.1). Classification (GTDB taxonomy): domain Bacteria; phylum Acidobacteriota; class Terriglobia; order Terriglobales; family Acidobacteriaceae; genus Acidicapsa. The sequence continues at coordinate 7,960 of DATAZR010000186.1, read as the reverse complement.
AGGGGCTTCAGTGTCCAGGCGCGGCGGGGTTACTTTGCGCCATTGAAGAAGAGCGATGTCCCGATGGATGTGGCGGCAGGGAATAAGCAGCCTGAGCCTATCGCTATTGAGCCGAAGCAGCCTGCTGCCGAGGCTCATGCCAATGCGAAGCCTGTGAGTCCCGCTATCAATTTGCTGGAGGAGAAGACGCGTGCGGCGTTGAATTCGAAGGAGGAAGCGGCGGCGCTGCCGATTGGAATTGAAGTTAGTCCGACCGGTGGCTCAACCGGTGGAGAGGCTGGACTTTCGGTGTTGACGCATCTGGATATCAAGCCGATGCACCTGCGCAAGGATGCGGGCCAAAACATCGACACGATTACCTTTACGGTGGGCGTGTTCGATCCAGCTGGGACGCTGGTATCGGCGAAGCAGCGCAGCGTGAAACTGAACGCAACCGATGAGCAGCTGGCCGGTTTGAAGGAGAATGGCGTGGAGATCACGACCAGCTTTCCGCTCAAGCCGGGGAGCTACCGGGTGAGGGCTGTGGTGGCTGAGTCGGAAGAGCAGAAGGTTGCGGCGACTTCTCGAGATGCAGTCGTACAGTAACAACTCGGGTATTTGGATTGCGCGAGGATTGGTGGTAGGCGCATCATGAGTTGGCCTCTACAGGCGATTTCTTTGAGGACGGCAATGCACAGACTAGCAGTATCAATGCTTCTTCCACTGATGGCTTTGCCTGTATTTGGGGCGAAGCGCATCTCGATAGAAAAACTGGAGCAGATCGTAGCCTCGTCGCACGATCTGCCTGACGCCAAGATGGCCGAACAGTTGTCCTATCTGGAGCTCAGCGAGCGTTTGAGCGGTGAGAAGTTCGCTCCGATACGGGCGCAGCTGCATGGGGTTGCATCGCTGCGCGCGCTGGTGGCTCTTACAGATCGATCGGAGTTCGAGAAGCCCCCGGCAGCGGAGATTCCGGCCAAGCCGCCGCTGGATGCCGAGGCGCAAAAGAAGCTGCTTGCGCAGGCGATGGATTATGCGCAGAGGACCATCTCCAAGCTGCCAAATTTTCTGGCTACCCGGCATAGCTCTCTGTTCGAGGACAAACCGGGAGAGAGATTTGGCACCAACGTGAGGTCGGCCGAGCCTCTGCACTATATCGATTCCTCGACTGCGAGCGTGGTCTATCGCGGCGGCAGTGAGAAACACGATAGCGAAGCGGAGAAGAGAGAAGCCTCGGCGAACACCGCAGGTGACCTGGCCTCTTCAGGGCAGTTTGGGCCGGTGCTGGCCAAGGTGCTGGCGGACGCTTCAGAGGGCAAGGTGGAGTGGAGCCATTGGGAGCTGGTCAATTCGAATGTGCGGGCTATCTTCCGCTACACGGTGCCGCAGAAGAAATCTCATTACAACGTGCAGTTGGTCTTGCCCTGGTACACCGGCAATGTGGTCAAGGAAGAGCCGGGTTATCACGGTGAAATTGCCATCGATCCGGCGGACGGGACCGTGCTGAGATTGACGATACTGGCAGAGATGAAGCCGTCGAATCCGATGAACCGGGCGGACATGATGGTGGAGTATGGGCCGGTGGAGATTGGCGGCAAGGATTATGTGTGCCCGCTGCGCAGCGTGACGGTGGTGGTGGCGCAGACTGACCCGTATGCCAAGACGCCGATCGTGGCGGAGTTCGGCGATACGATGAAGACCTGGCGGCCGGAAGACCGGGGCAAAGAGGATCAGTCGCTGCAGATGCTGATGAACGATGTGGCGTTCGATCAGTTCCATATCTTCAGGTCGGATGCGACGGTGTTGGTGGGGGAACAGCCTGCGCCGGATGGGAAGACGCGGTAGGGCGAGCGGCGTCGTGATTGCATTAGTGTTGACGGAGAGTAAGCTAACTCAGTCGACATAAAGCGAGAGATTATTTAATGGGAATATTTCGTTACGTGCTTCTTTTTTTGCTTGTTCTTGGGCCCGCAGCTATTTCATGCGCAGGTCAGACTGGTTTGAGCCAATTGCCTGATGACTCCTTAACCCCGGGAGAGAAGCTGGATCAGGAGTGCCGCCTCGACTACCACCAATGCCAGGTTGATTTTGATCACGGAGCGAGGGGGAAGCCTGAGGCCATGTTGGCTGGTATCGATCTTCGTCGCGGACACATTGGTCAAATTATCTTGCGATTCGGAAAGCCGCTGAAGTTTGAAGACATGCCCGTGAAGGGTTGCCCTGAATGCGGGGGAGAGCGGCATTATATGTGGCAAAAAAATGGATGGATTCTGCGCGTTAAGACCGAATATTCCAGGAACCCGACTACTCATCACAATGATGAGGATGAGCCATCGAGCGTATCAGCGGAGAGGACAGCCTTGACTGGCGGTACTGTGAAAACTGGCAAGGGTCTATTGATCGGCGATACCGAGAGCACATTCAAGAGAATCTATGGAACGCGATTTATTGAAGGGACGAATTCAAAGACAGGAAAGCATTACATCAAGATAGAGTGGGCCGGTGGAATCGACATGTTTATAGACTTCGACACGCAGAGCAAGATTTGCCGTATCGAGATTGATGCATACGGAGATTAGCGGTGCAACCTAGACGAACCGCAGGTCCTTCGACTTCGCTCCCTTTGGTCGCTGCGCTCAGGATGACAATTCTATAGAGGAGCTACACTCGGATAGACAAGTCTTCAGATGCGCTTCGATCGCCGGAGGCCAAGCAAGTTGGAGTTAGTGCAGAGACGGGGCCGCAGCGTCGCCTTCTACCCAGTAGCTGTTGCGGGCGGAGAGGTCGAGGTTGGGGTATTCCTTGAGGCGGAGCTCTACGGCGTGGAGCCCGGGGTGAGGCGACTGGGGATGGAAGCTGAGCATATAGCGGTTGGGGACGTGGTTGGAGATGGTTTCGAGGTCGCGCTCCAGGGTCTTGACGTCTTTGAAGCGGAAGTATTCGCCGCCGGTTAGGTCGGCTACCGTTTCGGGGACGTTGCGCTGCAGGCCGTGTATGCCGGCGGTGAAGGCGACCTTGGCGAGAGCGAGCGGCGGCAGCAGCGTGCCGAGACAGTCGTAGGCCTGGTTGGCTACCTGTTTGCCGGTGCGCGGGGGCGGTGCGTTGGCGGCATCGATATCGGGGTCGCCGGTTTCGGGTGGGGTGTCTTTGCCCATGCATCCGTGGCGCGGGCCTGGCCGGGGATCGTTGAAGGCCCGGGAGGCTCCGCGGCCTGATTCGGAGCGGATGGACGAGAAGGCGAGACTGTAAATGGCGGTGTTGGTATCGCTGATCTGGCGCAGGGCGCTGTCGATCTGGGTGCGGCTGCCGTGGTCGAGGGTTTCGCTGATGAGCAGGACGGCGCGGCGGTATTGGAGCGGCTGCTCCTTGAGCAGATCGACGGCAAAGCCTAGGGCGTCGAGGATGGCTGCGCCGTCGTCGCCGGGGGCGAGGTTGTGGATGGCGCCTTCGACGGGGTTGGGGTCGGCGGTGAATTCCTGAACAAGCTTGGGCACGCTGTCGAAAGTGACGACGGCGATCTTGTGCGGCGCTCCGCCGACTACGGTCTCGATCATCAGCGGCAGGGTGCGGTATTTGGCGAGCTGACGACCGCCGTCGCCTCCAGTCTGGATGACTACGATGAGGGCAATGGGCTCATCGCCGGAGTTTTCTTCGAGGGTGAGGGGCTGGGCGATGCCGTCGTCGGTGAGGGTGAAATCTTTGGCGCTGAGGGTGAAGACGGGGTCGCCGTTTTTGGAGGTGACCATGGCAGGGACGAGGACGACGGTGGAGCTGGAGGTGATGACGTGCGAGAACTCCTGAACAGGTGGAGCTTGCGGCTCGGGGGTTTGGGCCGAGGCCAGCGGCAGGGCGAGCAAGGCGCAGAGAATAGCGACGGCGAAGCGCAGGTTGATCAGCGTTTTAGTCATCGGCCACCCCAGACCCTGAGTGTACCGTTGGACGATGCTCAATAGAAATGAGTTGCCGCATCTCCGCTACTTTCGTAACCCCGATGAATTTGTTTGGGGATTATTCGTAGCGGAGGGCGACCATGGGGTCTACGCGTGAGGCGCGGCGTGCGGGGATGTATCCGGCTAGCAGCGCTACCGTAAGCAGGATGAGGGTGGCGGCGGCGAGGCTGAGTGGATCAGTGCCGGTGAGGCCGTAGAGCATCTTCGAGACGAGGCGGTCGCCTGCGAGGGCTGCGGGGATTCCGATGGCGATGCCGATGGTGACGAGGATGGCGATTTCGCGCAGGACAAGGTTGCGGACGTTGCTGCGTTCGGCTCCGAGGGCCATGCGGATTCCTATCTCGTTGGTGCGGCGACTGACGACGTAGGACATGAGTCCGTAGATGCCGATGCAGGAGAGGAAGACGGCGAGGAGCCCGAAGAAGGCGGACAATTGCGCCACCAGGCGATTGCTGGTCATGGTGCGAGCTACCTGCTCATCGAGCGTTGTGACGTGGACGATGCGGACGTTGCGGTCGATGGATTTGATGGCCTGCTGCACCGTGGCGGAGATGGCGTTGAAGTCACCCGTATAGCGCACCTCAAAGTCGCCGAAACCCCAGGTGCGCTGCCGATAGGACAGGTAGTTGATGTTCTTCGGCTTCTCGTTGAGCGATTCCATCTTTGCGTCTTTCACGATGCCGATCACGAGGTAATCGTCCTCCGGCTTGTGGCTGCCGAGGCCAAAGTGCATGCCGATGGGGTTGCTGCCTGCGGGGAAGAGTGTCTTGGCGACGTGTTCGCTGATGACGGCGACATGCTGCGAGGTGCTTGTGTCCTGCGAACCAAAGGTACGGCCGGCGATGAGCGGAATCTGCATGGTGTCGAAGTAGCCGTCGCCAACAACGTTCTGACGCACGGCGATGTCCTCGTCATTGGGCATGCCGGCGACGAGTATTCCTTCCCCCCAGCTGCCCTCGGCAAAAGTGAAGGCGGAGAAACTATCGGCCTTTACGCCGGGAAGCGCCGCGACGCGCTGCTCAATCTGCTGGTAGAGAGGATTGAGGGCGGGATCTTCGTGTTTGAAGCCCGTGGGCTCGGTATCGATGTTCAGGCGAAGGACGTTTTCGCGATTGAAGCCGGGATCGACTTTGTTGAGGTTGGCGAGACTGCGAAGGAAGAGTCCAGCGCCGACCATGAGCACCAGCGAGAGCGCTACCTGGGAGATGATCAGGGCCTTGCCGAACATGTTGCGAGTACCGGCATTGGCCCGGCCCCGGCCCGCCTTGAGATTCTCGGTAAGCTGCAGCCGGGTGGCGCGGAAGGCCGGGACGGTGCCGAAGAGAATGGCCGTGGCAACGGTGACGGCAAAAGTAAAGCCGAGCAGTCTCAGGTCCGGTGAGATGTCGAGCGGGATGGTTTCGAAGCCACCGGAGACGACATGCAGCAGGAAACGGCTGGCGAGGATGGCGAAGCCAATGCCGAGTATGCCTCCAGCAAGAGAGAGGATGAGGCTTTCGGTGAGGAGCTGGCGGATAATGCGGTCGCGGCGTGCTCCGAGAGCCTGGCGAACGGCCAGCTCGCGAGCGCGGGCCGTGGAGCGGGCGAGAAGAAGATTGGCGATGTTGGCGCAGGCGATGAGCAGCACCAGCGCGACTACGGCCATGAGGATCTGAAGGGGTTCGGAGAATTCTCCGCGGATGCTGGAAAGGCCATTGGCCATTGGAGTCAGGAGCACATGCGACTTGTGCAGAGTGGCGAGATTCTTCTGGCTCAGATTGGCGTCGGGAAAGCTTTGGGTGATCTGCTGGAGAAGCAGATTCACATTGGTGGTGGCTTCGGTGAGCGAGACTCCGGGCTTGAGGCGGCCGATGAGATCGAGCGACTGGGTGTAATTCTGCCGGTAGGCGTCCCATGTCGGGTGAAGGGACCGGACCATGGACATGGGCACCCAGATATCGGGGGACTCACCCACCTTGGTGCCGAAAAATTCAGGCGGCGCTACGCCCACGATCGTGAATACTGTCGATGCAAGCTTCACCTTGCGATTGACGGCATTCGGGTCGCGGTTGAGGCGGCGCTTCCAGAAGGATTGGCTGACGACAGCAACCGGATGATCGCCTTCCGATGCGTCGTCGGCATCGACGAGCGCGCGGCCCATCGCAGGCTGCACGCCGAGCATTTGGAAGTACGAACCTGAGACGAGCTGGGCGTGGATGATTTCATCCTCTCCATTGGTCTGGCCTGAGGAGTCGAGGAGCATTCCATGCACGTCGCTGGACATGCTGAAGACTGCGGCTACGTCTGAGAAGACAGCGTTTTTCTGGCGCAGCTCGCGGAAGAAGGGATAGGAGTAGATCTCTGTATCCACGAAAGTGTCGCCGATGCCGCCCCCATTTCCTGTGCCCAGCAGGACGAGCTGGCCCGGATCTTTGACAGGCAGCGAGCGGAGCAGCACGGCGTTGAGCAGGCTGAAGATGGCGGTGTTGGCACCGATGCCGAGGGCGAGCGAAAGCAGCGCGACGAGGGTAAGCGCGGGGCTGCGCAGGAGTGCGCGTGCGCCGTAGACGGCGTCGCTGATGAAGCTTTCGATTGCTTCCGATCCCCAGGCCATGAGGCTTTTCTCCTTGATGCGGGCGGTGTTGCCGAACTTAATGTGTGCCGCGTGGCGGGCTGCGGCGGGCGCGAGACCGGAGTCGATCTGCTGCTGCTGGCGCAGGTCGAGATGGAGACGCATTTCTTCTTCAAGATCGCGGTTGAGCTGACTGCGGCGGAAAGCCATGCGAAGGCGGCGAAGGAGTTCGGCGGGATAGCTCATGATGGTCTCCTTTCTCGGGCGGGCAGGACACTACTACTTGGTTCAGGTTGTCTGGATGACTCGGGTGACGGCGCCGATGACGCGTTCGAACTGCGAGAGCTCGATGGCGAGCTGCTTGCGGCCGTCGGCGGTGAGTGTGTAGTAGCGGGCGCGGCGATTGCCGGCGGTGGTGCCCCATTCAGCGGCGACCCAGTCTTTGATCAACATGCGCTGGAGGGCGGGGTAGAGCGAGCCTTCCTCGACCTGGAGGATGTCATCGGAGTTGCGCTGGATGGAGTCGGCGATCTCGAAGCCGTGCAGGCGGCCACGCAGTGCGAGGGTCTTGAGGATGAGGAGATAGAGGGTCCCAGGGGGAATTTCGTCACGGCTCATGGATGGCTTTCCTCGCTTGCATAGTTAGACTATGTCAGTGTGAATTGGAAAGCGGAGGCTGTCAAGCGGGTCTTCAAAGCGGTCGGGCAAAATGAGCCTGACAAAGCGCTATGGAACATTCCCGGACTAAAGAACGTTTAGCTTGGCAGGACACTTGGGAAATCAAGGCCTTGGGGATGAATGAAAGGCGGGCGTGTGGAGCTGGCGATTGAGAACGTGAGCAAGGAATATAAGCGCGGGCAGCGGGCGCTGGACCGGTTCAGCCTGACGCTGAAGCCGGGGGTGCTGGGGCTGCTGGGGCCGAATGGCGCGGGCAAGACGACGCTGATGACGATTTTGGCGACGATCACGCGGGCAACTGCGGGGCGGGTGCTTTGGAATGGCGTGGATGTGGCGCGGGAGCCGGATTCGATCCGGGTGGTGCTGGGGTATTTGCCACAGGATTTCGGGGTGTATCCGAAGCTGAATGCCGGGGAGTTTCTGGAGTACCTGGCGGCGGTGAAGGGGCTGGATGCGGCCACGGCCAAGCGGCGGATTGCGGAGCTACTGGAGCTGGTGAACCTGACCGATGTCAGGAAGCGGGCGCTGGGCGGGTTTTCGGGTGGGATGAAGCAGCGGGTGGGGATTGCGCAGGCGCTGCTGAACGACCCTGAGGTGCTGATTGTGGATGAGCCGACGGCGGGGCTGGACCCGGAGGAGCGGGTGCGGTTTCGCAACCTGTTGTCGGAGCTTTCGGGGCAGCGGATCGTGGTGCTCTCGACGCATATCGTTTCGGACATCGAGGCGACGGCGACGGATATCGCGATCATTTCGAAGGGCACGCTGGTGGCCCATGCCGCGCCGGAAGAACTGCTGCGGCAGG
>DATAZR010000185.1:0-2481 GCA_036271955.1 Acidobacteriaceae bacterium | reverse complement strand
ATAGCGGTGGACCTTGAGAGCACGGTCCAGGGCCCAGGGTCCAGCGGGTGAAGCGCTTGTGGATCTTCACGGGTGGCTGGGTGGTCCGCTAAAAAGGAAAAGGCCGCCGGGCGATGTCGCCTGCGGCAGCCTTTTGAGTTTCACTTCTACTTCCAGTCTAACACATTGAGCGAAATTATCATGTCGCGATTTTTCCGCGAATTTTCGCTTTGGTTTGTGCGAGTTACGGGTTTTCCACCGATTTTGGGACTTGACAGGATTTTTTGCGGCGGAAATCGGGCTAGCAATAGCCGCTCGACTTGTCCAGAATGTCATGCTTTACTCTGTAAAGAAAGAAGGTTCAAAAATGAAGAACAATCTCAGTGATCAGATCCGTAGATTGGCCAAGGAGAGGTATGTCGATCCGGCTGTTCGAGCGGGACAAAAGGAGTTCTCAATTCCAGTACGGGAGTTGCTCGTCCTGCTTCCCGCAGAGTTCCAGAAGAATCGTATTCCGCAGGTTTGCAATGCCATTCAGACGGCAAAGTTCCTTAACCAGGATGATCTCCAAATCACCCGCGTCGAGGGACCACCTTCGGGATTGAGCACTACGGTGGTGGTGCATTACGGCGTGGGGGGACGATCAAGCTCGACGAGCAGGCAGCCGGAAAGGACTGCGGAACTGTCCCGGGTGGATGCTGAGGAGCGGGCGAAGCGGCTGGCGAACGCAATGAAGGGGCTGTTGAGCAAAGAGCTTGCCGAGTACGGCGGGGCCGATGCCTTTGTGCGATGGGTTCGGTCTGATGACAAGGAGGCCGCTTGAGCCGCATCTATTGGGATTCGATGCTGCTCATTTATCTGCTCGAAGGAAATCCGGCGTACTCAGAGCGGGTGCAGCATCTTCTGCAGAGGTCGTTTGAGAGAGGCGATTCGCTTCACACGAGTTTTCTGGCGTTTGGCGAGGTGCTGGCGGGAGCGGTTGACTCTTTTGAAAAGACAGAGATGATCCGACGGACGATGGAGGAGATGGGATTCAGTTATCTGCCGTTTGATGCCGGCGCGGTTAAACCATTCAGCTGGCTGCGAGCCAAGAAGAAGCTGAAGGCCGCGGATGCAATTCATCTTGCGTCCGCGGCATCTGCGGGCATCGATCTGTTTCTTACCGGTGACAAGCAGTTAATGGGACTGGATATTCCGGGGATCCAGTTCATCGCCGACTTCAACACGCCGTTGCTGTAGGCGGCGGGCGTCTGCTCATGACTTGCCCGCCTGGGTTGCAGGAGCGCAGCAACCGGGAGCGCAGCAGGGCTTGGTGGCGCGGATGAATGCGCTGAGGAATTTTCCATCGACCTGGGGCGCGATGGCGTTGACGTCGACGCCGGATTCGGTGAGGAACTGGCGCGCGTCTTCGATGTCGTAGGTGCGTGTGATCTCGAAGGAGATGTTGGTGAAGCCGGCAGCTTCGAGTTTGTGCTGATACAGCGTCTGCTCGAGCGCGCCGGCGATGCAGCCGACCCAAAGCAACATGCTCTTGCGAACTTCATCCGGGACTTCGCCGAGTACGACGACGTCCGAGACGGCGAAGCGGCCACCGGGACGAAGAACGCGATGGGCTTCGGCGAGAACGCGATCTTTGTCGGGTGAGAGATTGATGACGCAGTTGGAAATGATGACGTCGACGGAGTTGTCGGGCAGGGGAACGTGCTCGATCTGGCCTTTGAGGAATTCAACATTGGTCACGCCAGCCTGTCGCTGGTTCTGGCGTGCGAGCTCGAGCATTTCGTCGGTCATGTCCAGGCCGTAGGCCTTGCCTGTGGGGCCGACGCGCTTTGCGGAGAGAAGGATGTCGATGCCGCCGCCGGAGCCGAGGTCGAGGACGGTTTCGCCGGGGCGCAGGTCGATGAGAGCGGTTGGATTGCCGCAGCCGAGCGAGGCGAGGACGGCCTTCTCAGGAAGCGAGCCTTGCTGGTCCGCAGTGTAGAGATTTTTGGTGATGGGGTCGCAGCAGCGAAGCTCCGGGCTGCAGCATGCGGCGGTTCCTGTGACGGCTACGTTGTTGGCGATCGAACCGTACTTTTCGCGGACTGCGGTATGTGTGCTCATGGAGCGCTCCTTACCTATGCGTTCTTACATATGCGTTAAAGCGAATGTAAGGCCAGCGCTTGTATATGTCAAGACGTATATGTGGACAACCCCCGGCCAGGGTTTGTTGCGATGGAGCGGGGCGTCGCGTGGTCATACCCTGCTCATTGCCATGCTGCGACGGTTGGAATCAGACGAGGCGCCTGCGCATTGCACCGGCGGCTCCGAAGAGGCCAAGGGCAAGCAGGGCGATGCTGGAGGGCTCGGGGACGGCAGAGGTAGCGGCGATCTGTTCCACACCGCTCTGGGTGGGACTGTCGGCGAATATTCCACTGATGCCGATCTGGACTCCTGTACCGCTGCCAGCACCGCAGCCGCCGTCGTTACCGAAGCACAAGAAGGTGTCGCCCGGAGCGCCGA
>DATAZR010000184.1:0-29663 GCA_036271955.1 Acidobacteriaceae bacterium | reverse complement strand
TTGCGCAAGCGCTGGCTCTATATTCTGCCTGCCGTCTTTGTTACCTACAGCCTTGCTTATCTGGACCGCGCCAACTATGGCTTTGGCGCCGCTGCTGGACTGGCGAAGACGCTGAACATCAGCAGTTCGCGCTCTGCATTGCTGGGCGCTCTGTTTTTCCTCGGCTACTTCCTCTTCCAGATTCCAGGCGCAGCCTTTGCGCGAAGAAAGAGCGCCAGAACACTGGTTTTTCTCGCTCTCGTCACCTGGGGCGCACTGGCTTCTCTCACAGGCATCATCCAGAACTTCTGGCTGCTCGCCGTCGACCGACTGCTGCTTGGCGTGGCAGAGAGCTTTATTCTGCCGGCCATGCTTATTCTGCTTACGAACTGGTTTACACGCGCCGAGAGATCACGCACCAATACCTTGCTCATCCTTGGAAACCCGGTGACCGTGGTATGGATGTCGATGGCCACGGGTTTTTTGATCCGCGCGGTGGGCTGGCAGATGACCTTCGTCCTCGAGGGCATCCCGTCGGTGATTTGGGGATTTGTGTGGCTGTTTGTGATCCGTGATCATCCGTATCAGGTCACATGGCTGGACGACGCATGCTGTAAGACCTTGAACGATCAACTGGAACGCGAGCAGTGGCTCCTGCCGAAAGTAGAGAGCATGGCATCTGCGCTGCGGCATCCAAGCGTAGTGCTCCTGACTGTGCAGTATTTCTTCTGGAGCCTTGGCGTTTATGGCTTCGTGCTGTGGCTGCCTTCGGTGATCCAAAAAGGGGCGGCAAAGGGCATTGCCATCACCGGACTGCTGAGCGCTGTGCCGTACATCTTTGCCATTCTGCTCATGGTGCTGGTGGGCTATTTCTCTGATCGCAGCTTTCGGCGCAAACGCTTCATCTGGCCGTTTTTGATCCTCTCCGGAGCAGCGCTCTTTGGCTCCTACGCGACGGCTGGGATTAGCTTCTGGTGGGCATACAGTTTTCTGATCGTCGCAGGCGCAGCGATGTATGCGCCCTATGGACCATTCTTTGCCATCGTGCCAGAGATCATGCCGCGGAACGTTGCCGGCGAAGTCACTGCGCTGGTCAATAGTTGCGGCGCTCTGGGAGGTTTTGCGGGCACTTGGCTGGTTGGGCTGCTTGAGGCGCGGACCGGCAGTTCGCGATCCGGCTTCCTGCTCATGTCGATTTCGCTGGTGCTCTCAGGGATCATGATCTTCGCAATGCGCAGCGGTTCGGCCAACACGCTTTCTACACTACCTGCTGAAATGCGCGGCGATCCGGATGACAGAGCAAGCATGGCTTCACACTGACTTCGACTACACTTTGGAATGAGGGACGCGCCCATTCAATCGATCTCTGTAACATCGGTGCTGGAGACGGAGGGCCTGGATCTAGGCGCCGTGGCTACGCATGCTCCAGGGCCGGCGGGGCAGCTACCTATCACGCCGGAGATGTTGTTGACGCAGCCGTCGGGAAACCTCTTCGGCCTGAGCATGAATGCGGGTATGGGTTGGGACCCAGCGAAGGTTCTGGGGCCGGAAGTGCTGATCCTGAGCACGCACGGAGGCGTTCGTGCGCCCGACGGCAAGCCGATCGCACTGGGCTTTCATACTGGCCACTGGGAAGTTGGCTTGCTTGTGGCCGAAGCCGCGCGCGAGTTGACGGCTCTGCAGGCTGTGCCTTTCGCCGGGGCATGCACCGACCCATGCGACGGCCGCACCCAGGGAACGACAGGCATGTTCGATTCCCTGCCCTATCGCAACGATGCGGCGATTGTGCTGCGCCGGCTGATGCGCTCGCTGCCCACCAGGAGCGGCGTGCTTGGCGTGGCAACCTGCGACAAGGGGCTTCCGGCTATGATGATGGCGCTCGCGGCCTCGGGAAACATTCCCACGGTCTTGATCCCCGGCGGCGTAACCCTGCTGCCTGAGAGCGGCGAAGATGCGGGCAAGGTGCAGACTATCGGTACGCGCTACGCGCAGCAGCAGATCACGCTGGAGTACGCTGCCGAGATGGGCTGCAGGGCCTGCGCCACACCGGGCGGCGGATGCCAGTTCCTCGGCACGGCGGCCACGTCACAGGTGGTTGCAGAAGCGCTTGGAATGGCGCTCCCACACAGCGCACTCGCGCCCTCGGGACAGGCAATATGGCTTGATGCGGCAGTTCGTTCAGCGCGGGCCGTGATGCGGATGCGCGAGCGGCAACTGGGGACCAGCGACGTTGTTACGCAAAGCTCCATCGACAACGCCATGGTGGTTCACGCGGCCTTTGGCGGATCGACCAACCTGTTGCTGCATCTGCCTGCCATCGCGCATGCGGCAAAGCTGCGCCGTCCCGTGGCTGCGGATTGGGCGCATATCAACAGGCAGGTGCCGCGGCTCGTGGATGCACTTCCCAATGGGCCCGCAAACTATGCTACGGTGCAGGTCTTTCTCGCCGGCGGAACTCCGGAAGTCATGCTGCATTTGAGACGCGCCGGTTTGCTCGACACCAATGCGCTCACGGCCACAGGCGAAACGTTAGGGCATAATCTCGACTGGTGGAAGCAGAGCGAGAGGCGGCATCGGCTTCGCAAGAATTTAGTCGAGTGCGATGGCATCGATCCGGATAATGTTGTGATGTCACCGGACCGAGCCCGGTCGCGGGGATTGACGTCGACTGTCTGCTTCCCAATTGGCAACCTCGCTCCCGAGGGCTCAGTTATCAAGAGCACCGCGATCGATCCCACAACCATCGATGAATCCGGGGTTTACCGGCATGCCGGTCCGGCGAAGGTATTCATTACTGAAGCATCGGCTATAGACGCCATCAAGACCGGCCAGATAGTGGCGGGTGATGTGATGGTGCTGATCTGCAGCGGTCCAGCAGGCGCGGGAATGCAGGAGATCTATCAAATCACCGCGGCACTCAAGGCTCTGCCCTTTGGCAAGCATGTTGCGGTGCTGACTGATGCGCGGTTCAGCGGCGTCTCCACCGGCGCATGCATTGGACACATTGCGCCGGAAGCGCTTGCCGGGGGTGAGATTGGCAGAGTGCAGAACGGAGACCAGATTGAGATTGTGATCGATCGCATCCGGCTGCATGGCTCGATCAATCTGGTTGGAACTTCGAAAGATAACTTTGGCGCCGCTCAAGGTGCGATTGAGTTAGCCGCCCGTCCAGCACGCACAGATCTGCGTCCGCATCCGGATCTGCCGGAGGACACACGGCTTTGGGCAGCGCTTGTGCAGGCTAGCGGCGGAATCTGGGGAGGCTGCGTCTATGATGCCGATGCCATTGTTACTATGCTTGAGAAAAGCCGGCCAGAAAGATCGCTAATGCCGTTGCCACAAGAAAATGACTTAGCGAAGGGAGTAACTTCTTGATCCTGTATCGCACCAAACACGGTCTTCTGGTAGAGGACGACCACAAGTATTACGGTGTCGAAGAGTCGTCGCTCGATGCGCTGATCGCACATGACGATCTGCATTCCTATCTGAGCTCCACGGTGTCTTCCGGCATCCCTCAGGACGAGGCATCCGTGCATTCTTTCGAAGCTCCCATCGAGCATCAGGAAGTTTGGGCATCGGGCGTCACCTACTATCGCAGCCGCAGCGCTCGGATTGAAGAGTCCAAAGATGCCGGTGGCGGAGACTTCTATGATCGCGTCTACTCTGCCGAGCGCCCTGAGCTCTTCTTCAAAGCCGTCGCGCACAAAGTAGCCGGCCCTGGCTCCGAAGTGCGCATCCGCAGCGACGCGAAGTGGTCGGTGCCCGAACCCGAGTTGACTCTCGTCATCAATCCGCGTGCGGAGATTGTTGGATACACGATCGGCAACGATATGAGCTCGCGTGATATCGAAGGCGCCAATCCGCTCTATCTGCCGCAGGCGAAGGTCTACGACCGCAGCTGCGCGCTGGGGCCTGGAATTTTCGTCCGCAAAGAGCCGATGCCTCCGACCACCCAGATCACACTGGAGATCCGCCGCTCCGGCGTTATGGAGTTTCTCGGCTCCATTCACCTGAGCGAGATGAAGCGCGATCCACGAATCTTGGTCGAATATCTGTATCGTGATCAAAGCTTCCCGCATGGCTGCTTTCTTCTCACCGGCACTGGCATCATTCCGCCGGATGAATTTACCTTGCAGAGCGGCGATGAAGTGCGTATCTCGATCGATGGTATTGGTACGTTAGCGAATAACGTCGCATAACATCTGCGTATAAATCATAACTAACACCTACGGAAAAGGATGAGCGATGCAAGCTGCACAGATACTGATCGATGGCCAATGGCGGGACGCAACGGGAGAGGAAACATTCCACGCAGTCAATCCCGCGACAGGCGAAATGCTGGCGATCCCCTTTCCCATTGGCGAATGGAGCGACTGCGATGCCGCTCTGGCCGCGGCTCTGCGCGCCTTTGACCAGTTGCGCGAGGTCGAGCCCGAACAGTTGGCCGAATTTCTCGAAGCATATGCTGCAAACATCGAACTCAATGCCACAGAGATCGTTGAATCCGCGCACGAAGAAACTGGATTGCCCGTTTCGCCGCGCCTCAAAGACGTAGAGTTGCCACGCACAACGAACCAGATGCGACAGGCTGCTGCCGCAGCTCGTGAAGAATCCTGGAAGCGTGCGACACTTGACCTGCAACGCAACATCCGCTCATGCTTCGCTCCGATTGGGCCTGTTGTGATATTCGGCCCCAACAATTTTGCATTCGCATTTAACGGCGTCAGTGGCGGGGATTTTGCGGCTGCGATCGCGACCGGCAATCCGGTGATAGCCAAGGCGCATCCCCTGCATCCGAACACAACACGGCTGTTGGCCGAAGAAGCACGCAAGGCGATCGAGCAAACAGGATTGCCCAGCGGCACCCTGCAGATGCTCTACAACATTCGCAATACCGATGGACTCAGGCTGGTCAGCGATGCGCGCGTCGGCGCAGTCAGTTTTACCGGTAGCCGCACAGGGGGACTGCATCTAAAGAGAGCTGCTGAAGAAGCAGGCAAACCAATCTATCTTGAAATGTCCAGCATCAATCCTGTGATCTTTCTTGCGGGCGCTCTGCAGGAAGACAGTGATCGGCTGGCACGGGAACTAGCCGACAGCTGCCTCGCAGGTGCGGGCCAGTTCTGCACCAGTCCAAATTTGACTCTGCTTTGGGAGGGAAACAAGACAGACAGCTTCTTGTCTGCTGTCGCTGGCATCTTTTCTGAGCGCGCGCCTCAGCCCTTGCTTTCTCAGGCTGGCCAGCAGCAGATGCATGTAGGCGTAACCGCGTTGATCGATGCCGGCGCTCACCTGACGACGGGGGGTGAGATTGCGAATGGCCCGGGATACCGGTATGCCCATACGCTGCTTACTGCCACTGCGCAAGAGTTCCTGGCTCGCCCGCATGATTTGCAGCGTGAGGTTTTCGGCAATGTGACGATGGCCGTCACTGTAGAAAACACTGAGCAGCTTGAGTTGATTCTTACCCTGCTTGAGGGCAATCTCACCGGTTCCATTTATTCAGCAAAATCCGGTGGCGACGATGCGATCTATTCGCGTATCGAGCCGCTGCTGAGACGCAAGGTAGGCCGCCTGCTCAATGACAAGATGCCTACTGGCGTAGCCGTGAGCCCGGCGATGCAGCACGGCGGCCCTTATCCAGCAACCTCGCATCCGGGCTTTACTTCGGTTGGCATTCCCACATCCCTTCCTCGCTTTGCGATGTTGCAGTGTTACGATGGCGTTCGCGAAGATCGACTGCCCCCGGTTTTACGCAATACGATAAGCAATCCGAAGACATGGCGCTCGATCGATGGCGCATGGGTGAGAGGTTAGCGGAGAGATGCACGTCAACAACAGGAGGCATGCTGCAGCCCTCGGCCGCTTTGCGATTGCGATGTCTCTTTCTATCGCTTTCCTGTCCTTAGGCCTTCCAACAGACAAGGTGGACGCCGCGGGTATCCCGCCACAGAAACATACTTCATCGTCTAGCCGGAATGTCGACTGGCCAGTGTATGGCGGGCAGACTGCCAACGATCACTACTCGCCGCTTACCCAGATCAATCGCGGCAACGTCGGGAAGCTGCATATCGCCTGGACGTTTGATACCCATGAAAAAGGCGGCCTGCAAACCAGCCCATTGATCGTGGGCCGAACTCTCTATGGCTATACGCCGTCGCAAAAGGTGATCGCAATCGATGCAGCCACGGGAAAGCTGCTGTGGACATTTGATTCCGGCATTGCAGGCACACAGCCAGCGCGCGGACTTACCTATTGGCACGAGGGCAGTGAGCGACGTCTCTTTGCCGGACAGATGAACTTTCTCTATGCGCTCGATCCGGACACGGGCAAGCCGATTGTGAGCTTTGGAGAGAATGGACGTGTCGACCTGCGCAAGAATCTGCGCGGAGATTATCAACAGCAATCGGTAGCGCTCACTTCTCCTGGAGCGATCTACAAAGATCTCATTATCGTCGGCGGCCGCAACCCGGAGACACATCCGGCTCCTCCCGGCGATATCCGCGCCTTCAATGTTCGAACCGGCGCGTTACGCTGGAGTTTTCACACCATCCCGCACCCCGGAGAAGCGGGCTACGACACATGGCCTCCAGAGGCATGGAAGAAATCAGGCGCCGCGAATAATTGGCCCGGTATGACCGTCGATGTTGAACGCGGCATCGTGTACGCACCGACCGGCTCGGCAGTCTTTGACTTCTATGGCGCGGATCGTATCGGCAACGATCTCTATGCCAATTCGCTGCTTGCGCTCGATGCGTCGACAGGCAAGCATATCTGGCATTTTCAGGGCGTGCATCATGACATATGGGATCGCGATTTTCCCTCTGCGCCCACACTGCTGACGCTCATGCGCAATGGCAAGCGCATCGACGCCGTTGCGCAAACCAGCAAGCAGGGCTTCATCTATCTCTTCGATCGCATAAGCGGCAAGCCCTTGTTTCCTATTCAGGAGCGACCCTATCCGCCAAGCGATGTACCCGGCGAAGTTGCTGCACTCACACAGCCACTCCCGCTCGCTCCGGAGCCCTTTGGACGGCAGTTTCTGACGCAGGAAATGCTGACCAATCGCACGCCTGAGGCGCATCAATTTGCCCTCAATCAGTTCAAGACCGTTCGCAGCGCGGGACAGTTCCTTCCCTTCTCAGTCGATAAGCTGACCATCATTTTTCCGGGCTTCGACGGGGGTGCGGAATGGGGTGGTTCGGCTCTTGACCCCGCAACCAATGTGCTGTACGTCAATGAAAACGAGATGGCATGGCTCGGCGGCCTGACTGCGACGCAAAGTGGCGGCACGCCCGGCGAACAAGCTTATCGCAACCTGTGCAGCGTTTGTCACGGAGTTCACCGCGAAGGCGCGCCGCCTGCATTCCCGACGCTGATTGATATCGACAAGCGCCTGAAGGACAAAGACATTGCGCAGGCGATTCATCAGGGCAAAGGCCGCATGCCGGGCTTTCCAAACATCGACGACGTCTTGATGCAGTCGCTTCTTGTGTATCTCAAGAGCGCTCCTGCAGCGAAGAATGCGCCAGAAGACAAGACCGAGATGGCCGCATCCACGCAGAACACAAAGACGGCAGCCGAGGGGAATCCGGCAGGCGCAGCCAGCTACCAGGCGCACTGCGCTATTTGCCATGGCGATCAACGCGAAGGCATCGTTCCATCTTTCCCGGCGCTGCTGGGCATTGGCAATCGAATGAGCAAACAACAGATCGTGCAGCTCATTCACAATGGCAAGGGCCGCATGCCCGGCTTTCCCAGGATCGGCGACAAAGAGACAGATTCTCTGCTTGTATACCTTGGCGTCTCGTCTGCCGCGCTGCCGTCCGTGGATGTCGCTGCGAGCAAAAACACTGATGAGATGCGTTATCAGTTCACCGGCTATCGCAAGTTTCTCGACCAGGATGGATATCCGGCAATCAGCCCCCCGTGGGGAACTTTGAATGCTGTCGACTTGAATACCGGCAAGTATCTTTGGAAGCTGCCTTTTGGCGAGTATCCAGAGTTGGCCGCTCGCGGCATGACAAACACAGGCTCTGAAAACTATGGCGGCCCGATCGTGACTGCAGGCGGGCTTCTCTTTATCGGCGCTACTATCTTCGACAAGAAGATGCACGCCTTCGACAGCCGAACCGGCAAGCTCTTATGGCAGACTACCCTGTCCTATGCGGGTCTCGCGACTCCGGCAACCTATATGGTCGATGGCAGACAGTACGTGGTGATCGCAACCGGCGGCGGAAGAGATCCCAAGGCCCCATCTGACGGAGAATATGTCGCCTTCGCTTTGCCATAAACATTCACAGTACAGAGGCGGCCTCAGTCGTCGGCCTCAGGTGCATTGACGCGTATTCTTTCCAGGTGATATGAAAACACCGTGCGCAAGCGATTGCGCTTAGAATGATAGATGCTCGCCTCACTCGCCTGAAAGAGAAAAAATTCCTGGCGCGCTCCGGAGATTTGCGATGAAGAATCCTATCGATTTTGAAGATGGTCGCACTTGGCAACTGCATCCCAGCATCAGCCGGCGGCAAGCGCTAACACTCATGAGCGGAGCCATTGCTGCTCTTGTGTCTACATCTGTAGCAGGCGCAGCGGCGCCGACAGGCAAATATGCGCTCTCGC
The DNA here is from genome assembly GCA_036271955.1 of Acidobacteriaceae bacterium. Lineage (GTDB taxonomy): Bacteria > Acidobacteriota > Terriglobia > Terriglobales > Acidobacteriaceae > Acidicapsa. Next base: position 21,062 of record DATAZR010000184.1, on the reverse strand, counting down.
ACGAGGACGAAGCTTTCCTCGACGATTTCGAGCGGCGCGCCTGCCTGTTCTTCTGGGAGCAGGGCAGTCCCGATACCGGCCAGGTGCTTGACCGGGCGCGCAACGATCTCAATGGCGCACGAGACCCTCGCAAGATGGCGAGCATCGCCGCGACAGGCTTTGGCCTGACCGCATTGTGCATCGCCGACCATCGCGGCTATTTACCTCACGAAAAGATTGTCGAACGCGTGAAGACCACGTTGCACTGGCATGCAAATCACTTTCATCACGAACATGGTTTTTACTATCACTTCACCGACATCGAGAACGGAACGCCTTTTCCCGGCTCGGAAGTATCTTCGATCGACACATCGCTCTTGCTGTGCGGCGTGCTTATGGCTCGTGCCTACTTCAAAGACCCCGCCATTCACTCGCTCGCATCCAAGATCTATGAACGCGTCGACTGGCCTTGGATGCTCAACGGTGGGCAGACCTTCTCAATGGGCTGGTTTCCCGACAAGGGCTTTCTCGATGCGCGCTGGGCTCACTATTGCGAACTGATGATGATCTATCTGCTGGCCATTGGCTCGCCCACTCATCCAGTGCCGGCAAGCAGCTGGAATGCCTGGACGCGGCCTACGGTCGAATATGCAGGCTATAAGTACATCAGTGGAAACGACCCGATTTTTACCCATCAGTATTCGCAGGCCTGGTTTGATTTTCGCGGCAGACATGACAAGTACACCAATTACTTCAAGAACTCGGTGACCGCCACACATGCGCACAAGGCATTTTGCCTGTCGATGCCCAAATGGTATTCGGAAGACTACTGGGGCATCAGCGCTTCTGACTACCAGGGGGGCTACACAGCATGGGGAGGGCCGCCACCGCAGGGTCCCATTGACGGCACAGTAGTTCCGAATGCTGCCGCGGGTTCGCTGGCCTTTGTTCCCAAAGACTGCCTGCATGTACTGCGCGCGATGAAAGACAAGTGGGGCGTCAAGGCGTGGGGACGATATGGATTCATCGATGCATTTCATCCAGCCGCCAAGTGGTACGATCCAGACGTACTAGGTATCGATCAGGGCATCTCGGTCATCATGGCTGAGAACTTGCGCAGCGGCCTTGTCTGGGAAACGTTCATGCGCAATCCGGAAACCGGTGCAGCCATGAAGAAAGCCGGCTTCGTGACAGAAGAATGACAGCCGAAACCTGTCGTACCTGAGATAGAATTGGCCAAGCAAAATTGAATTTGACTGATCTGTGCATGCGAGACCGCGGCTGAGAGAGCGGCTGGCGATCTCCGCCGTGAGTATGATCCTCCAGTAAGAATGCACCTATGAAGAGAACCCGATCCTCATCCGCGAAACCTGTGCGCCCGTCGGACCGCGATCTTCCTGGTGCGCGAAAATCTATCGCGCTCAAGGAGCTTTCAGCTCATCTTGGACTTTCGCAATCGACTGTATCTCGCGTGATCAACGGAGCGGCCAAGGCACATCGCATTGCAGAAGAGACCCAGCAGCGTGTTCTTGAAGCAGCCGCGCATTTTGGCTACGAGGCCAATATCATTGCGCGCAGCCTGCGCCAAAAGCGCACGTTTACGGTCGGCGTGCTGGTGCCTGAGATCAGCGAAGGCTACTCAACGGCGGTGCTCGGCGGCATTGAAGATGCCTTGCTCAAGGAAGGCCTGTTCTACTTCGTTGCCAGCCACCGTCATCGTGACGACTTGCTTCAGGCCTACCCGCGGCTGATGATTTCACGCGCTGTCGACGGCATCATAGCTGTCGACACCAAGGTCAGCGAACACATTCCGGTGCCAGTGGTTGCGGTCTCTGGCCACTGGCACAACAAGCACGCAGTCAGTGTGGAACTCGATCATCGCCAGGCCGCACATCAGGCATTGGAGCATCTGCAAAAGCTGGGCCACCAGCGTATCGCTTTCATCAAAGGCCAGGCCTTCAGCTCCGATACCAGCCGGCGATGGAAGGCAATTCGCGAAGTCGCAGGCAAGCTTGGCATTCCGCTTTATCCCGAGCTGACAGTGCAGTTGCGCGGCTCCGACCCGGGGCCAGAACCTGGGCATCAGGCCACGCAGGAGCTTCTCAACCGTAAAAGCCCCTTCTCTGCTGTCTTCAGCTTTAACGATCTCTCGGCCATCGGTGCAATCACTGCCTTGCGAGAGGCGGGAATCCAAGTGCCGCGCGATGTCTCGGTGGTCGGCTTCGACGACGTGATCTTCGCAGCCACCAGCCATCCTCCGCTGACCACAGTACGGCAGCCGCTGCGACAGATGGGCCAGATGGCCGCCGCCACGCTGCTAGGCATGATTCAGGATGACGGAAGCCACGTACCTGGCACTGTGATCACTGTTTATCCGGATCTGGTCGTGCGTAAATCGACTTCCCGCTTCACTCACTATGCGCAGAACTCCACCGCCAGCTGAATCGTCGCAACTGTGAGCAAACTAAGCGCCAGCTATGCTGCTAAACTCCGATGGCCCGCTAGAAAAATCTGCGGGCAATCGGAGTTGCAGTGATCGATGCAGGTTAAAAGCTGAATCGCGCCTGGAAATCGATAGTTCGCGATCCGAGCGCGGCAGACGCCTGGCCGAGATCCGAATTCTCGATGTTATTCGAGATGCTGCTCGGATCGATATTGAGCAGGTTAAAGATGTTAAGCATGTTGGCCTTGATCTCGATCTTCGCGTTCTCACCGATGACTTTCATGTTGGGCAGGCCAAAGGCTTTACTAACCGTGAGATCGACATTCCTATATCGAGGGCCGGGGAATGAGTTGCGATCGAGTCCCGGAGCTGGGAAGAAGTTCGTCGTCGCCTGTCCAGGATTATCGGTAATAGCATTCGCGTAGTTCGGAACCAGGAAGTAGTTGTTGGAAAATTGATCGTTGTTGGCGCCAGTGTCGGCGACGCCGGCATTGGTAAAGTTACTGCCGGTCTTAAAGGCATCGTTATCCGTGTTGACGCCAGCTCCGCCTCGGTAGGTTGGGCGCAGGCTAGGGTAGCCGTAGTTACAGGTATTGCAGTAGAACTGATGCGGTGCAGTGTAGACCGGAGTCCATCCGTAGCCGCTATGAACGGTCATGATGCCGCTAAGAGTCCATCCACCCGCTACCTTCTCTGCCCACGAATTGCTGCCATGGAAGATCACCGGCTGCCAGACACCGAAGAGCTTGAAGGACTGGTTTACATCAAAATCCGACCGGCCGTAGGAGAACTTCGGATTGTACAGATAAGGATCTCGGAAATATGGACCTGAGTCCGTATCCATGCTGTGCGCCCATGTGTACTGCGCTTCCGCAGAGAAAGTATGCGAGAACTGATGCTTGAGCCCGGCCAGCATCATGTTGTTGTTCGACTTGCCCTGGCTGCCGAAAGTATTGACGCTGTTTACCAGCGGATTCTGCGGCGCGCCCATGATCTGCCCAAGCGCGGTAGCGTCGTAGTTGTACAGCGTGTGGTGAGTTGAGCTGCCTTCGTATCCGATGTTTGCGACCCACGAGTGCGTCAGATCCATCTCCATGTCAATTGAGTAGTGGTGCGAATATTCGGTTGGCATGTGGCCTGGCAACCCGCCAAGATTTGCCTGGCCGGCCGTCGGTAGCCCATCTGAGTTGAATGTGGTAATCGCGTTTGGGTTCGCCGGATAACCGAAGAGGTTGGTTGGGCTACTCGAGACCGCATAGATGATATTCGGATTGATTTCGTGAGCGTTTTGGCTGGTGCCAGGAAGAGAACTGAATCCTGGCGGGTTGCCATCGTAATTGTTCGCGGTCGCAATCTGCTGCTGGTTGTAGTTGAGCCCATAGCCGCCGCGAAATACGATCTTGCCGTGTGAAGATAACGGACTCCAGTTGAAGCCAACCTGCGGACCGAAGTTGAGTTTTTGTGCCTCCCAGGCATCGATCCCGGTCTTGATGCTGATTCCGGTAAGCAGATCGGTTCCGCTGCCAAACCGCAGCACACCCATGTTGTTGTTTTTGTCGGTCAACGGCCCGAAGTAGGAGTAGCGCAAACCGGCGCTGAGAGTCAGATTCGGGCGGACCTTCCAGTCGTCTTGGAAGAACACGCCAAATATGTTTTCGCGATTGTCATTGCGATAGCCGCCGGGAATGCCGGTAGTCGCCTGGAAGCCGCCACCCTCAGCCTCGGGAGCATCGTTGATAAAGTCCCACAGATTATAGAAAGTGTAGTTCGGGGTTCCAAGCGGATCGTTGAGATAGTAGAGCCGCGTAAAGTCGAAACCAAACTTCATTGTTTGCGAATGTAGGACCTTGGTCGCTACATCCTTGTAACCATATGTCCACTGGTCCAGGTGGCTTGGAGCACTTACGCCCACATCGCCCAAGGCCACATTGCCAAATTGAAGCACATTGTCCTGGGGCAGCCCAAATGGCGCCTGCGGATTGTCCGTGATCTCGTTGTAGCGCCATCCTGCTGCATTGGCCCGAGCTTCGTTCAGGAAGGTCGGCGAGAAAATGTGGTTCCAGATAACGGAGAACGCATCGTTGACTTGCGAATGATTGAACAGTTGATAACCAAGTCCACCGTTGTAGTTGGTCTTGGTCGCGGGAACCCAGTAGATCGCAAAGCTGGCGTGGTCCTTCTGCGTAACGTCGGCATCGAGGCGGCCGTTGTACTGCTTGAAATCGCTGCTGGTCGGATTACTGAGACTGTACAGAGCGACATCGGCAACATCGGAAAGCCCGCTGCCCAGTCCCGGATGATTGCCGTCGATGTAATTTGGATCCTGCTGGCCGAGACCGTTGGTGAGCGGCGAACCTACATTCACACCCTGGCCCGCAATCGTCCTGCAGTTCACGCCTTCGGTCAGTCCGGCATCATCGCAGGTCGCCGAGCCGATGACTGTGCCTAATACCGATGCACCCTTGAAATTAAGGTAGGTGGAAGCAATGCTGTTTGCCGGAGCGAGCGCTGTCAGTGATGGCGCAACGTACCATCCCTTGCTTGGCTCAGGGACATTCTGGTTTTGCCCCTCGTAGTTGAAGAAGGCAAAGATTTTATTTTCCCAGATTGGCCCGCCAATGCTTCCGCCCAGCTGGTTATATCGATCTGAATCCCGGAACAAGCCGCGTGCTTCGGGGGAAAGCTTATTCCCGTCCGCATCCACCGATATCGCCGAGGTGGCGCCATTCCAGCGCTGATAGGCATTCAACCCTGGCCGGTTGATCTGTACGAAAAAGCTGCCATGCAGCTGGTTGGTTCCACTCTTCGAAGTGATTTCGGTCAGCGCGCCGGAGAAGCGGCCATTCTCAGCGTCATAGGCATTGGTGACGACCTTAACGTTGCTGACTGAGTCCTCGCTGGGCGTAATCACCGTCGATCCACCCCACACAGCGCTTACTGTGCTGATGCCGTCGACCGTGTAGCCATTGGTTTCGAACTGGCCGCCGTTAGCGTTGGCCGAAGCACCGTTTTCTGTGGAGAAAATACTGCTCGAATGTCCCAAATTGCCGCCGCCGCCCGACGAAGCGCCGGTCTGCGTGCCCGGAGATTGAAATCCTCCGCCCCCGCCGCTCTGCGCTCCATCGGCCAGCACTCCAGGAGCCAGCTGAATGAGGCCCGTCACATCGCGTTGATACGTGGGCAGATGCTGCACTTCGTTTTCAGAAATCGTGCGCCCATTGTTGGCCGTCTCCGTATCCAGCGCCGGTTCGGTAGAGGCATTCACCGTTACGGTCTGGGCGTCGGAGCCTACTGAGAGGATAACGTTGATGGCGTTCGCCTGCTCCGGTATGAGCTGCAGCTGATCGAGCACCTTCTGCTGGAATCCTTTCTTCGTGACTACAAGGGAGAAAGTATCCGCAGGCAGTGCATTGAAGTTGTAGACGCCGCTCGAATCGCTGGTGCGGACCTGCTTCTCATTGGTGCCGGTGTCTGTCAGTGTCAGAGTAGCGCCCGGTATCACCGCTCCGGTCGTATCGGTCACCACGCCTTGAATCGAAGCGCGATACTGTGCCTGCGCCATCGGCGCAACCAGTATTGGCAATACTGTGAGGAGCAGGCGTACCGGCCATTTTGTATGATTTCTGAATTCGCTTGTTACTATGTCGCGTTGCATTGAACCTCCATGAATTCGTTACAGGAATTGCTTGAGCAATTTCTCGTTATGTGTTGCAATCCTCCTCCCGAAAGCGCGGAGGACACACAAAATTTAATGCGCAAGCGATTGCGCAACGGATACCAGTGATACCACTCGCAATTAGCCACAGTCAAGGGGCCAAAGTATGAGTCCGCAGACAGATCGACCTACTCGATGAAACATTCCAAACTAGCAAATGGGATGCAAAACGAGTGTCCCCGATTGCACTTATTTTTGAAAAGAAAGAGGCAGTAACCTTTTCTTTCGCGTCGCGTCAAAGTCATTTGTCGTTAGAATTCCCATAGATAAGAGATACGACTATATCTTCAAGTCATGTCGAGTTAGGTTTCAATAGTTTCATGCTCCGCGGCTCCACCCAGGGACTTTCCGATCGTTGCCAGCTTTGCCAGCGGCACTCCAAGCAACAGCATCAAAATTGCGCCCGCCAGCGGAACCGCCAGCCCAACGCGCAGCGATTCGGCAGCGCTTGAGACCACGCCCGTCAACCAGGGAAAGAATGCCGAGCCAAGACCCGCAACGAAAAAGATAGCTGTGTTCTCAGAGAACTGTAGCGCGATCGCCAGCAACAGAGGGTACACTGGCCCAAGGCCGAAGCCTACCAGAAACACTCCGGGCAAGATTCCCAGGCTCGTCTGGCTGGCGATCAGAAGAAGCGCTCCGCCCACCACCGTTACGAGGCTCTGGATGAGCACCAGCCGCTCCAATCGATGTCGATGCAGAATAGCTGAGGCGACAGTGCGGCTCAACATCAATCCAGCCCAGAAACATGTGCCTGCAGTGACGGTCGTGGCGATGGTGTGCTGAGTGCGCTGTACATAGGCTGCGATCCAGCCGCCCATCGAGCTCTCAATGCCGGTCGGAAGCAGAATGATCGCGACCAGCGAAGCAGGCCAAAGCGCGAGATTCCATTGTGCATTCGAACGCCCCTCAGACACCGGTCTTTGCGATACGGACGGCTGCGTCGATCTGCCTGGCAAAGGATCATGTGCCATCAAAGGCTCATGCTCAAATAGAAAAACCCACAGGCCAACCAGCGCGAAGAAAAGACCCAGCAGTGAAAAGATGGTGCGAGCGCTGGCGACGCGAAGCGAGTGCTCGGCGAGCGTGGGACAAACACAGGCTCCAAGTGCCCAGACCAGGTTCAGCCGGTTCAGTTCAGCTCCGCGCCTCGCCGCATGGAGCCCAGCCTGCAGCAGACTCGTGGCGGTCATGGTCAGGCCAAGCCCGACGCCATAGACAGTCATGAAAATAAAGCCGCTCCAGCGCGAGCTGAACCCCATGCCACAAGCGCCGAGCGCGGCAAGCATCGCGCCCATCGCAAGTGATCGGACCCGCGAGTTTCGCACCGCAAGCGCGCCCAACGAGGATCCCAGCCATCCAAGAAAAAACAGCGTCCCCGCCTGGCGATCGGACAAAGACCAATGCGCTAGCAATGCCGGCAATACCGCCCCCGGCAGCGCCATGCCCACTCCGGTCGCCGCAAAGCCAAGATAGATCACCGTCTGTGAAAATATACGTAACGGTCGGCCAGGCATTGTCAGCATTTCGTTTTTCATGAGTGTGCGAATTTGCGCAGCAAGGAATCTATTCCAATGGAAATGAATCCAGCGTAGCGCCCCAGCGATCTTACTATCCGAAGGGAGTGTCTTCACATTCGCACTGCGAGCCAATGACTCTCACCTGAAACGAAGCGACGTAAATTGTCCCTGAAACAAACGCAACGTCTCACACAGCTTTTGCTTCTGGTTTAATAAGTCTGCTATCAGTCTTTACCCCGAACGGAGAACGCAATGTCGACTGTCCTAACGCCTGGAACTCCTGCGCCGGATTTTGCTCTGCCCGTCACACCCGACCAGAAGCTTTCGCTCAGCGAACTGCGCGGCAGGCCCGTCGTTCTTGCCTTTTATCCTGCCGACTGGAGCCCGGTCTGCGGCGATCAGATGGCGTTGTACAACGAGATTCTGCCTGAGTTTCAGAAGCATCGGGCCGAACTTATCGGTATTTCCGTTGACGGCGTCTGGTGCCATACGGCATTCACCAAAGACCGCAACCTGCACTTTCCTCTGCTCGCCGACTTCGAGCCCAAAGGAGCGGTATCCAAGGCCTATGGAGCGTACTTCGATGCGGCCGGCATCAGCGAGCGCGCTCTTTTCGTCATCGACAAGGACGGAATCATTCGTTGGAGCTACTGCTCTCCAATTGCCGTCAACCCCGGAGCCGACGGCATTCTCGAAGCGCTAGAAGCGCTGGAAAAATAGAGGCATTCATGGCCACACTCAAGGCTCCTATCACTGAACAGGATCACATCCAGGGCAATGTCGAGGCAGCCTGCACGCTGCTGGAGTACGGCGACTACCAGTGTCCTCACTGCGGTGCGGCGTACCCATTAGTCAAGAATCTGCAAAAGCATTTCGGCAACCGGATGCGCTTTGCCTATCGCAACTTTCCTATGACCCAGCTCCACGCCGAGGCCGAGGCGGCCGCCGTGGTTGCGGAGTTCGCCGGCACTCACGGCAAGTTCTGGGAGATGCATGATGCGCTCTTCGAAAATCAGGATCGGCTAGGCGACGACCTATTTGCAGAGCTCGCCACGCAACTCGGCCTGGACGCTGCCGAATTGCAGCAGGCAATGGCCAAACGGACGTTGACCGATCGCGTGCGAGCCGACTTCTCCAGCGGCATTCGAAGCGGCGTCAACGGCACGCCGACGTTTTTCATCAACGACAGGCGCTACGACCGTCCCAGAGACTATGACACCATGGTCAGCGCAATAGAAGAAGCGCTCGCTGAATAACTGGCACGCTCTTTGCCTGCCCATCGAAGTAGCCATCTTTGCTACGTTAGCTGTGTCCCAGTACCGGATGCGCCTCGTACGGCTCTTGCAGCCTGGTGATCTCTTCCGCCGTGAGCTGAATGCTCATTGCAGAGAGGGCATCTTCCAGCTGATACATCTTGCTGGCTCCGATAATCGGCGCGCTCACACCAGGTCGCGACAAAATCCACGCCAGCGCGACCTGAGCGTTCTTCACTCCGCGTGCCTGCGCAATTTCCGAGAGCCGGTCTACCACAGTGAAGTCCGAATCGCGATAGTAGAGGCTATGCGCAAATTCGTCGGTTCTTGCCCGTGTGGTCTCCGCCTTCTTCTTATCCTCATTCGCCTTACGGTTGCCGGCCAGGAATCCCCGCGCTAGCGGACTCCACGGAATTAACCCAATGCCTTCCGAGAGGCATAGCGGAATCATCTCGCGCTCTTCTTCGCGATACACAAGATTGTAATGGTTCTGCATCGTGACAAATTGCGCCAGTCCATTCTGCCGCTGAATCTGCAGCATCTTGAGGAACTGCCACGCATACATTGACGATGCGCCGAGATATAGAGCCTTGCCTGCGCGAACAACATCGCTCAGTGCCTCTACTGTCTCTTCAACCGGCGTATGTGAATCAAAGCGATGGATCTGATACAGGTCGACGTAATCCACTCCCAGCCGCTTCAAGCTTTTATCGATGGCGCTCATAATATGCTTCCGCGAAAGGCCGCGGTCATTGGGCGCATCCGACATGGGGTTGAAGACTTTGGTTGCGATCACCAGGTTGTCGCGAGATCCGCCAAACTCTTTCAGCGCGTGCCCTGTAATCTCTTCGCTTACGCCCAGCGAGTAAATATCTGCCGTATCGAAGAAATTAATTCCAGCTTCTACCGCCTTGCGGATCAACGGCCTTGCGGCCTTTTCGTCCAGCACCCATTCCCGCCACTTGCTGGAGCCGTATGTCATCATACCCAGGCAAAGCCGCGAGACTTTCACGCCAGTCGTTCCAAGATTCACATAATCCATCGAAGACCCTCTCTACAACGTATGTATGCGCAGCGCAAAGCATGCCTAAGTTCTGATGTTTTGACGCACCGTTGTTTTGACGCGAATGCCGCGGTGGAAGTTGCGTCGAACGTGGCTCAGGCGTCCAACATTCATCCGCGATAAACCCAGCTTAACTGCATCATGACCCGCTGGCCTCAAGCTTTGCCAGAGCATCATCGCAGGCTGCGATGCGATGCACAATCTGCTTCGACTGCAAGGTATCGAATCTACCCAGGGTAGCTCTGTGCTGGATCGACATCCATACATCCTGGCTGCGCTGATACCAGTTGCGCGCCTGCTGCCAGTTTTCTTTTCTCGCTGCGTCGGCAATGCCGGGCGTTCTCGCCAGGCGGACATAAGCATCCGCGAGCGCTAAACGCGCATAGGCCAGATCCACTGGCTTGAAGAAGTTGTCCCCATGGTCGCCGGCCGCTAACGAATCGAAAATCTGCAGCGCGCGGCGCGCATTTTCCGCGCCCTCATCTGGCTTGCCGGAAGCTGTGAGAGCCGCGCCAATGCCCACATAACACTTGCCCAGGTAGCGCCGGGCCAGCACATCGTGAGCATCGTCGTGGCTTAGCTTCCGGTAGCCAGCAAGGGCCCGGCGAAAGTGCACCAGCGCCTGCGCCTGCAGTCCTTTTTCCCCGTTGTAGAAGCCAGTCCAGTACTCGTTCTCCAGCAGAAACTGCCGTAGCCGCGCGCTTTGCGGATCTACGGCCGCAAGCCTCACCAGGATATCGTGGGCCTTGCCCTCCAGCGCAATCGAAGAATCCAGATCTTCCAGCTCCCGGAAATCCCCGGCCATGTAGCCGTACACTCCCGCGAGCCGCGTCTTAACCTGCGTTTGAAACTCCCTGGGGCCGTCGTTGATCGCCTCACGCAGCGCAGCAGACTTGCGGTAATCATCGATCGATCCAGTCAGGTCGCCCATGTCGGCAAGGGTGCCAGCCGCGAGAAAGTAAACGCCAGCCAGTCTCTCACGCGTCTGCAGATCGCTGGGACGCTCGATAACCAGTGCTTGCGCAATCGGGAAGGCCTGTTGCAGCGCATCCATGGAAGCGGCAAAGTTTCCAGCTGCCTCCATACCCAGACCGAGATGCATGTAGGTGCGCGCCAGCGCTGCGCGATCCTCAAACGAAGAGCTGGTGTCGCCGCCTATCGCCAGGCGAAGATGGAGCGCCTTGCGATAGCTGGCGATCGCTCCAGTCGTGTCACCTAGGTTGGCCAAATGCGGATTGCCCTGCACATCGCCGACCCGCTCATAGGCGGTTGCCAGTTCGCGCTCCAATCCCGGTGCGTTTGCCGACTCCTGGGAGAGGCTGTCTAGATAGTGCAGCGCGCGCTCCACTAGTAGCTTGCGCGCAGCCGTCGAGCCGGGCAGATCGCTGATGCTGTCGTGAATCTCGAACAGCAATGAATTTGCCAGGCTGCGTACATCGTTGAAGCGCCGTTCGGCCCGCTCCTCTTGCACCCGGGCTCTCCGCGACTCGCGTAGAATCACCGCAACGCCTGCCAGGGCCAGCAGAACGAAAACCGCCAGCGCCGCTAGCGTAAATTTGTTACGCCGGACAAACTTCCCCGTGCGGTAGCCAAGCGTGTCGCCTCGTGCGGCAACTGGCAGTCCGCGCAGATACGACCGAAGGTCTTCAGCAAACTCGCGAGCCGACGTATATCGGCGATCTGGCTCTTTGCGCAGCGCCTTCAGGATGATCTGATCGAGGTCGCCTGAGAGCGTGCGCCGCAACTTCTCTTGCGTGGCTCCGCGGCAAGCGCAGAGCAGATCGACTGCTTCGCTCGCTGCGTTTGAAATGCCATTCCTGGGCTGCTCATTCGAGAGAGGACCATTCGTTGCAGGTCGGACCGATTGCGGCTTGCTTGTCGATTGCTTCGGTGCCGTGGCCCCGCCGCGGCGCAGCACACTGCTCGGCTTCTCCGGTTCCAAATCGCAGACGGCGCGCGCCAGTTCGTAGGACGAGCTTGTCTCCACACGATAAGGCATGAATCCAGTCAACAATCGATAGAGAACCACGCCCAGCGAATATACATCCGACGCAGTGGTGATGAGCTTGCCGTGAATCTGCTCCGGGCTGGCAAACTGTGGAGTCATCACTCGAAGTCCCGTCTCTGTAAGATCGGGATCGAGCGAGAAAGTATCGGGACTGAGGATGGTCGCAATACCGAAGTCCAGGAGCTTGGGAATGCCCTCTGCGGTGACCAGAATGTTGCCGGGTTTGATATCCCTGTGCACCACCAGCCGCTGATGCGCATACTCAACCGCAGAACAAACTCCACGAAACAGGTCGATACGCGCCGCAATCCCCAGCATTGCCGCGTCGCAATACTCATCGATCGGCTTACCTTCGATCAATTCCATTACAAAGTAGGGACAGCCTTCCTCAGTCGTTCCGCCATCGATCAGCCGCGCAATGTTCTCATGCTCAAAGCCAGCCAGTATCTGGCGCTCGCGGCGAAAACGCGCTTCCACCGATCCAGTATCCATTCCCTGCCGGACCAGCTTGATTGCCACCTCTTTTTCGTATTCATCATCGGCCCGGACGGCGCGATACACATCCCCCATGCCGCCAGTTCCCAGCTTGCCAACGATCCGATATTGAGCTATCCGTTCGCCGATGCGTCCGGAGGGATTTGCAGCTTCCCTGGCAAGTAAATCATCGGCGAGCGCCTGAGCTACTACTTCGATCGCCGGCCTCTCAAAGAGAGGACTCGACCGCTCTCCATAACGCAGTAGAGACTCCACCTCAACTAGCAGCGACGGATCGCCGGCGCAGGCATCCGCAAGAAGCAGGCCTCGCTCCTGAGGAGGGCATTGCATCGCGGCATGGTAGATGCCCTCGATTCGCTGCCATCGATCAGCCTCCATAGCCCGCGCCTCCGTCCAGTTCACGAAGTAGCCATGCGCGAGCCACGCTCCAGTCGCGGGTCACCGTTTCTGGAGAAACCTGCAGCACCTCTGCCGTCTGCTCGATGGTCAGGCCTCCGAAGAAGCGCATCTCGACCACTTTGCTCTTGCGCATATCGGTTTCGCTCAGCCGGGTCAGGGCCTGCTCCAGCGCTACCAGATCGATTTGGGGCTCTGCCGACACCACCATCGCTTCATCCAGTTGCACATGCGCCGCCCCGCCGCCCCGTTTCTGGAAACCTTGCGAGCGGGCGAAGTCGGTCAGAATGCGGCGCATCAGCTGCGCGCAAACGGCAAAAAAATGGGCGCGGTCCTGCCAGGCCACTTCATTCGCCTTCACCAGCCTGAGGTACACTTCGCCGATCAAGGCAGTGGCTTGCAGGGTGTGACCATCGCGCTCGCGGGCCATGTATCGCTGCGCCATACGATGAAGCTCCAGGTAAACCACATCGGTCAGCTTCTCCAGCGCATGGGTGTCGCCTTCGCGCCATGCATGCAGGAGTTGCGTGATCTCGGATGTGGATGGCCCCGTCATGATCGATTCAATGGATCGCTCAAGTTTTCAGGAATCAGAGAATGGACTTGCAGCGTCTTCTTTTCACGTTCTGAGCCCGACACGCCATGAAACGGATCGGATCAGTTCTAGAATTCAGGAAAAAGTATCACGGAAAAAGGCGGAATGGTAGGCGAGACAGGGCTTGAACCTGTAACCCCCGGCTTAGAAGGCCGGTGCTCTATCCAGTTGAGCTACTCGCCCGCAGTTCTTATTCTACCGTTGAGTGACTGCACAGCAGATCGACAAAATGATAGAGAGCTCTCTCAAGCGAAACCATGGCGGCCTCGAGACTATTTCCGCACCCTATCCCATAGGCGGTGATGCCGGTATCGAGGGCGTCGCCAGCGATCGCTGCATGTCGAACTATCAAATCGATTCGGGCACAGCCCAGAGGAATCGCGTGGAGCCGCTCGATGATTCCCTTGCACCAGGAAACAGCCGTTTCTTGTGTATTCCACTGACTGCTGCTTCGGGGCAAGAGGTCGATGTAGCATCCCCACGCGTGGCGCAGATCTTCCGCTGTTGACCCCAGTTCATCGGGGTCGAGCTGCTCCGCACCGGGCATTGCCCATACGTCGCATTTCGACGTCCACACCGGCGAACCAGCTGCATTCAGACACATAAGTACACGCGCCACTGAGGGGAAATCCATCGCCTCCGGCAACTGATATGCGAGTTGCGGCGAGTGCCGCAGGTCGACCAGACCCGCCCAAGCAGCGTCGATCACCGGCGCATCGCCGCCGATCTCGACTTCCCAGTCAGCTTCCAACCGCGTGCCCGGCGCGCGCCATCAGGAATCGCACGAGTGTGGCCTCGGCCCAGTGACGGCCATCGTGTGGAACCGGATTGGCTTCCAGAGTGGAAGCCGGACCCTTCTTCTGTAGAAAGGCGCAATGGCCGCCGTACTCGGTCTCGATCAGCGTCACTGCAGGGTTGGCGTGCAAAGCGGCGCCGGACTCAGGCGTCAGGCGGATGAACGGGTCATCCATCGCATGCAGGACCATCGTAGGTACAGCGATCTGTGAGACCACCCTCGCCGCCGCAGCGCGATAGTAGTAATCGTCGGCGCTCATGAATCCGGAATAACGAGCTGTGATGCGATCGTCGAATTCGCGAATTGTGCGGATCGGCCCCAGGCCATCCATCGTGAATAGATCGGGGAACAACTCCGCCTTGCGTCGGAAGCGCCGCATCAGGTTGCCCAGGAAATGCCGCTCGTACATCCGGTTCGACGGTTCATTCAAAGCATCGGCGCTGGCTGCAAGATCGACTGCCGGGCTTACTCCGACCACGCCACGCAGCCACATGGGAGCTTCCGCCGCCAGTTCTCCGGCCAGCTTGAGCACTAGGTTGCCGCCCATCGAGTAGCCCACCATCGCTACCCGCTCCAGATCGTAAGCGCCGGCAAAGTGTTGCAGCACTGCCCACACATCCTCAGACAGGCCGGAATGGTAGAGCGTCGGCGACCATGTGTCGGTGCCGCCGCAGTTCCGCATATTCATGCGAATCACATTGCAGCCGGCATTCCAGGCCAGGGCGGTAATACCGCGAATGTATTGCGAATCCGAAGAGCCCTCCAGCCCATGCACCAGAATGACCGTGAGGCGGCCTGCGCGCACCAGTTCCGGCTGCCAGTGGCACTCACACAGAACGCGGCTATTGTCCCTGGCGTCGACCACAACGACTTCGCGCTCGGAAACGATGGCCAGCGGCTGGCGCGGCCAATAATTTCCGGCGAGCGTCTGGACATGGCCGCCACGAAGCCACCTGGGCGGCATGAAGGGAACCAGCCAATCCGGATTGGAGTTCGTCGCGGGAAATATCCGCTCGTCAACTAAGTTCGCCGTGAAAGTGTTCAAGTTCGGAAATCTCGCGATACAAGAAAATCGCTCTTTCCAGGGGTGCTGTCGATTGCAAATACTTCGCCGCCGATTGCAAGCACAGCAGCCGCGGATTGCACAAAGGCGGCCATCGATTGCAAAAGTGCGAGCTTTCGATTGCAGTTACCTGGGGTCGAGCAGAAATTATGGCGGTTAATAGATCGAACAACTACACGGTATCGATTCCATGTAAGTTATTGATTTTCACAAACCGCAGGATACGCAAAAACGCACGTTGGGCGAATCGTTGGCACAAAACGGACGGCCCATCGTTCGCTTCCGTTCAATGTTACTGGACATTAACAGAATATCATCCAACGAGCTTTTCCACAGGCTAAAGCAGAGTCAAAGTGCGCATAATTTTTGAAGCCGGCTTTCGTGTGAAAGCGTCGTCGTTTGTCTTGCGTCCGCATTGCGTCGAGGGAGTAGACTCGGCTATTTAGCTAATTGACTTTATGTTTGGGGCGGCCTGCGGGGATCGAACCCGCGACATCCTGTGCCACAGACAGGCGTTCTGCCACTGAACTAAGGCCGCCATCCATACCTTTGATTGTAGCATCGAAGCAGATATCAGTCTGCGCGTTACGTGCTGGGGAATGCTGGGACAGTCCGATGAGGAAACCGATGCCGCCTTACGAACCGCAAGGCATTATCGAACCGCCGCTTCGGTCATCCGACCGCTGGGGTCGGGGCGGAAAGCTGCTAGGCGACGAACGGCTCAAATGGCTGGAAGTCCTACTGGATGAAGCATTTGTCATCCCTGGAACGAGTATCCGCTTCGGCATCGATGGCATCGTTGGCCTTGTTCCGGGTCTGGGAGACGTCCTCGCCGGCGCTCTCTCGCTGATTATCCCTTTCGCCGCATGGGTGCGAGGTGTCCCTTACATTACTGTGGTGCGCATGCTGATCAACGTTTCGATCGGTCTGCTGATTGGCGCCATCCCGATCCTTGGCGACGCATTCGACATCTTCTGGAAAGCCAACCGCCGCAACTACCGCCTGCTTACCCGCTCCATTGCCGAGCCTCGCCGCCACACATGGCGGGACTGGGTTTTTCTTCTGATGCTGGGAGCGGGCATCGCCCTGGTATTTGCACTTCCGCTGATCGTGCTGATTTTTCTGCTGGGTAGACTGCTCGCCTGGCAGCCGATGTAGCTAGTTACTTGGGGTTCGCGTCCGGTTTGTTCGACACATCCGAACTTTCATTTGCGATAACGTTAACTATTTTTGATGAGAATCGACGTGATCGCCTGTATCCTTAAAGGGAGACAGCCGAAATGGAATCCCGATCATGAAAAGCCCGGGTGCGAGCCAGCGGACGCGCAGGCCCACGATTATCGATGTGGCGCGAGAAGCACAGGTGGGCGTGATGACCGTGTCCCGCGTGATCAATAACC
Source organism: Acidobacteriaceae bacterium (assembly GCA_036271955.1). GTDB lineage: Bacteria > Acidobacteriota > Terriglobia > Terriglobales > Acidobacteriaceae > Acidicapsa. The sequence continues at coordinate 4,336 of DATAZR010000184.1, read as the reverse complement.
ATGAGAGCGTGAAGGCCACGACACGAGCCAAGGTGATGAGCGCGATCTCCAGGGTGGGATACCAGCCGAATGACGCGGCACGCATGCTGAAGGGAATGCGGGCCAAGATGATCGGGTTTATCGTGCCTGATCTCTCCGACTTTTTCTCCGACTGCTTTCATGCAACACAGAGCGTGGCGATACAGCATGGATACCAGACCATGGTGGTTGCCACAGGCCGCAGCGCTGCGGTTGAAAATCAGCAGTTGGATTTGATCGGGAGCAATCGAGTTGCCGGTCTGCTGCTTGTAACTTCCGGCGGAGACAGCCGTCGTATGCGAGCTTTGCAGGAGAACGGTATTCCAGTGGTAGCGCTGGACAGGCCTATCAGCGGACTAAACGCCGATGCTGTGCTTACAGAGAACCGCGAAGGCGCAGAGCTTGGCGTACGCCACCTGCTGGAGCATGGGCATACATCTATTGCCTGCGTAGGATTTGAGGGTGGCGCGTTCACAGTAAAAGAACGCATGGAAGGCTACCGGCAGGCCATGCGTTCAGCGGGACTGAACATCCAGACTCACGACGAAATTCAATCCCTTCAGCAAATGGAGGAACAGGTTGCACGATGGATGAAGGCCAAAGAAAGACCGACGGCTGTCTTTGCTGCTCAGCGCATTTCAGCTATCCGGCTTATCCAGGCGCTGCATCGCTATGGGGTGCGAGTTCCGCAGGATATGGCGGTAGTGGGTTTTGACGATTTTGAACTTGCGCAGGTCCTGGGTACGCCACTAACGGTAGTTTCGCAATCGCCATCGGCACTGGCGCAGGCTGCTGCGGAGCTTCTCTTCAAGCAGATCGATCGCATGCAACAAGACTCGACAGCTGTGTATCAGCCAGCCAAGATTTTCTACCCAACCACATTGGTGATTCGCTCATCTTGCGGGTGCCGCGCTGCTACCTGATATTGCTAGAAAAGCATGGTGATGGGAGGCGTAAGTATGCCAGGATGCCCCGGTTTTGTGGTATCGTTATTTGAAAATTATGTGGCGAGAAGACGGTGACTAGTAATTCAAATGGCTCTACACTCCCCTTAGTTCCAAACCGGGCGTAGATATTTCAGGATTGCTGGCACCATGAGTTTCGGGAGACCCATGAAGATACTCCAACTGGCGGATGCCGTGCGCTACCCGAGCATGACGACGGAAGAATTGCGTGCCACGTTTCTGCTTGCCGAGTTTTTCCAGCCGGGCCAGATCGATCTGACCTACGTCGATCTGGACAGAACCATTATCGGCTCTGCTGTGCCCCTGGAGGAGAAGCTGACGCTACCGGCTGACGACCTTTTGAGGGCTGAGTACTTCACGGAGCGACGGGAGCTTGGCGTGCTGAACATTGGCGACGCTGGCACGGTGACCGTAAACGAACAGCGGTTTGAACTGGCCAGCCTGGATGCTCTCTACATTGGGCGCGGCAACGAGCAGATCAGCTTTGAAAGCGCAGACCCGAAAATGCCGGCGGAGTTTTACCTGCTGAGCTATCCGGCGCATTCTGTGTACCCAACTACGCTGATTCGGGGGAATGAGCAGGAGCGGACACGGCTCGGAGCGCAGTCGACGGCAAATGACCGCGAGATCGTCAAGCTCATCCATCTGGAGGGAGCGCGCAGCTGCCAGTTGGTAATGGGCTTCACACAGCTGGCTCCGGGAAATGTTTGGAACACTATGCCTGCGCATACTCACATGCGCAGATCGGAAGTCTATTTATATTTCGATCTTCCCGGGGAGGAGAGAATCCTTCACCTGATGGGCCCGGCACACGAAACGCGCCATATAGTCGTAGCGAACAAACAGGTCGTCATCTCACCAGGCTGGTCGATCCATGCCGGTGTTGGCACGGCGAGCTACACATTCTGCTGGGGCATGGGCGGCGAAAATCAAGTGTACACGGATATGGATAAGCTGGCGACCGCCGATCTGTTGTAGCGCTTCTTTCGGGCAACGTTCAAAGAGTCTTGTGTCGATCTCTGCGTAAGCAGAGCCCGTTCACTCTTTCAGTCAAAACAATAAATCGATCGGTGCAGGTAGCTTTTCCTTGAGGGAGTTGCCACTCTGCACGCGATCGATTGTAGTTCAAGAAATTACTTGAATTAGAAGGTGAGCCTTGCACCTATCTGGATCAAGCGCGGACTGGCTGCTGCGGTAATCTTGCCATTATTCCCCGAGGAAAGGCTGGCGGTTGGGGCATTGAGGCTGACCAGGTTGAAGGCGTTGGTGGCTTCACCGCGAAGCTGAAATACTATTCCACGTTCGAATTTGAAGTTGCGGAAGATTCCCAGGTCGATGTCGCGGTAGCCGGGCGCGCGCAGATAGTCGCGCGGGGTGTTGCCGTCTGCTCCACCCGGGCCAATGCCTCCCGCAACGCCGGGGCCATTGGCGACGAAAGCCGCCGGAGCGAACCACTCAGCAGCGGTGCCGTCGACAGGACATAGCCGGCAGCGATGCGGGTCGAGAAATGGATTGCCTACGAGATTTGGGCGATTGGCGTTGGCGCTGTCGAGGTTCTTGTTGGAACCGGTTGAGATATTGAACGGAGCGCCACTTTGCAGCGAGACAATCGGAGAAATCGTCCAGCCGTTCAGTACCTGCCTCATCACGAAGTTGGAGCCTTTGAAGTAATCGATATTCCAGATGGCCGAGATGCTGGCGACGTGGCGGCGGTCATTGTCCGTTGGGCCTCTTTCTTCCCAGAGGTTGTCGAAGTCCTGAGCGCTTGCCTGACCGATAGCCGATTCATTGACGCTCTGGAAGGAGTGGCTGAATACGTAGAAGCCATTGAGCAGCAAGTTCCGAGTGAGGGGTCTGCTGGCCGAAATCTGGAGCGAGTGGTAAGAGGCGGTCTCGTTGGATTCATCGTAGGTAATCTGGCCTAGCACTCCTGGATCATAGGGACGGCGCTGATTGATGCTGGCCTGCGAGGTGGAGGCCCCTGGCGCATAAGGAGCGTAGTTCAGGTCTTCCATGAATGGTAGATGATGCGACAGCGTGCCGACGTAAGCCGCCGTGAGGCCGACATTGTGGGGCAGTTGGCGCTGAACGGCCATATTGAGTTGATAGACCAGCGGCCATTGGTAGTCGGGAGCGATGGTCTCAATGCTGGCAGCGGGAAGGAAGCGGGGGTTGGAGGGGCTATAGGTGTAAGGGAATGGATCTCCGTTCGGGAACGAAGCGGCATTGCCATACACGTGGGTAAATGAAGCGATGGAGTTGAAGGTCTGCCGGATTGCGAAAGGCTGGGCGTTCGCGGGCTGGTTCCACTCATTGCCGCTGACGCTGCCATAGAATAGGCCAGCGCCGGCGCGAATAGCCGTCTTGCCATCTCCAAATGGGTCCCAGACGATGCCGACACGCGGAGAGATGTGGTGATAACGGTTGTCGGCGATGCCTCGCGGCACTCCCTTGTCTCCCGGGAAAAGCATACCTAGAGGGGCGGATGGAACCTTGGTTGACTGCACGCCGGGAATAAATGTGGCCGTCAGGTCCGACGATTCAACTGGCGATGTCTGCACGTCATATCGCAAGCCGAGGTTCAGCGTAAACCTGGGCGTAACGCGATAGACGTCCTGCACGTAGCCCGCGAAATACCAGTTGTTAATGAGACCATGATATGGAGTGTCTTGCTCCATCGTGTTGACCTGGCCGGTAACGAAGTCAGACAGTGCATTGCTAGTAGTGGTAGGGGCCGAAGACGCGAAGTTGAAGACGCCGAAGTTGTACAAGTTGCCGACGATCATGTCCTTTTCCAGCGAAATTTCGCCTCCAATATCGAGTGAATGCTTGCCTTTGGTCATACTGACCATGTCACGGACGGAATAAAAGTCGGTGTCGCTGACCGGCCCGGCCAACGCTCCTCCAGAGCTGAAGTAGCCCGATACAGACAATTGCGGCAGAGTTTTCGGGCCCTGCGTAGTGAAGTCAGACCCCAGGTCGTCGAGACCTACCGTAGGCAGGTTGACACGGCCGCCCGCAACACGTGTGAAGGTAATCCAGCCCTGGTTTGCAATCGTAGGGCCGAAGGTATGAATGTCACTCAGGTTGACCACCTGCTGCTTTCCGAAAGACTGATTGACCGTAAATGGGATGTTGCCGCCGCCATAGGCATTCTGTGTGGTGTTGAGGTAGAAGTAGCTTGCGGCGACGTGGTCCTTATCCCCAAGCACCTGGTCGTATTTGCCGAGGTACTCATCCTCATTGGTCGGTCCGGTGAAGAAGCCGACGTAGTTATTGTTAGGGGCATTGGGCAGCGGAATGTACTTGGACAATAGATTGGCCGCAGTCTGGTCGAGCATGCTGGATGGGAC
>DATAZR010000183.1:0-8331 GCA_036271955.1 Acidobacteriaceae bacterium | reverse complement strand
CTGGCATTGATGGTTGCGGTACGGTCGGCCTGTACAGCGATGTGAGGTGTGCTCTGGACTTCAAAGCCTTCGGCTGAATAGGTCAGCGTGTAGGTGCCGATGGGCAGGTTGACGAAGAGGTATTCGCCAGCTCCATTCGATTTGACAGTGCGGGTGAGGCCGGTCTGCTCACCCACGACCGTTACGTCTGTATTGGGAATGACACTACCTGAGGCATCGGTGACAGATCCTGTTATGCCGCCGAGCGTTTGCTGTGCCAGCAGGGAGGAAGAGCACAGCGCTGCGACTGCCACCAAAGCCAGCAGCCGAAAGATCGAGAAAGAAATGCTGCGAACAGAAGATATCAATGCACGGCCTCACGAAAGTAGGGATTTCCTATGGGTCTCGTTGGGGTTCGAGACCTTATTGGTTGTTACACCGGTCCGCGTCTGGGGCGGACCAAAAAGAAGAAAAGGTAGGGTGATACGAGTAGTGCTCGTTTGTTGAACCGCTCGTCAGAATTCTGCGGGGTTACTCATACAATACCCCACTTGCCAATAAAATCAACCGAAAATTTATCGCTTTGGCGTTGCCAAACGTGTGCTGAATATGTCTTTACGCGGGCGGCGGGAAATGCGTTCCCAAAGATGGACGGGCTGTCACAAATAATTGCTAGCCGCGATTATGCGGAGGGCAGCAGCGAGACGTGCGCGGAGACGATGCGCCATCCTTCGGTGAGACGAACCCAGACCTGGCTTTGCCGACCGCGCAGAATACCGCTGGTGGTATCCCGTTCAAATTCAAGGGTGATGCTGCCGAAGTCCGAACCGAAGCTGACGATTTCCAAACGCGTGACGCGGCGGGCGAGATTGGCCGGCGGGCGGCCTTTGCGGAAGGCTTCGAGCTCTTCGCTGCCGTAGAGATTTTCGGTGACGCCGAATCGCATCACATGAGGTGAGGCCCAGAACATTGCCATGAGCGTATCGACATCATTGGAGACCAGAGCGCGCTCGTATGGGGGATACAGCGCTTCGAGTTCAGCGATTATATCGGGCAGATTCACTGCCTGAGCGGGAACAGTCATGGAAAGCCCTCGAGGATGCGAATGAACAGAGCTGCGAAGCTTGGCTGTGCTGCCGGTCACAAATCTGTGGAAAACAGGGATGGGCTCAGTGCAGAGCTAGAAGCCAAGATCGCTCAAGCCGGGATGATCATCGGGGCGGCGTCCAAGCGGCCAGTAGTAGCGGCGGTCGGACTCGCGGATTGCCAGATCGTTGATGCTGGCATGGCGTGCGAACATCAGGCCGTACTCGTCGAATTCCCAGTTTTCGTTTCCGTAGGCGCGATACCAGTTGCCTGTGGCGTCGTGGTACTCGTATGCGAATCGGACCGCGATGCGGTTGCCAGAATAAGCCCAGAGTTCTTTGATGAGTCGATATTCCAGTTCCGCATGCCATTTGCGGGTGAGGAAGGCGACAATCTGCTCGCGTCCGGTAAGAAATTCGGAGCGATTTCTCCAGTGCGAATCAACGGTATAGGCGAGGGAGACCTTGTGCGGATCGCGTGAGTTCCAGCCATCTTCTGCGAGACGTACCTTTTGCATTGCAGTGGCGCGGGTGAAAGGCGGCAGGGGCGGGCGAGCGGATTCGTCATTCGCGTTCATGAGTTTGGGAAGAGCTCCATCTCCGGCAGGATCTGTTTGCCGATGGCGCCGCTCACGGTGAACATCGGCTCGTTGACTACCTGGCTGAGCCGCAGCTTCAAGGCTACGCTGCAAAGTATATACGCGTGAACATCGCTCAGTCCCCATCGGCTGATAAGCAGGTCGATCATGCGGCTGGTTGCGTTGCGGGCGGCAGTGGCAATATCCGGCGCGGACTCGACCACGACCCAGGCGTCGCCGCTGGTGTCTTTTGCGACGGCTTCACTGGACTCGACGATTGGGCCAGTGAGAGGCTGCTGTTTGTGCAGGCGAAAGCGCAGTGTTGCGTCGAGAGGACACTCGATGCCATTGATGCAGACTTCGCCATCTCCCTGTGCGGCATGGCCATCGCCGCAACTGAAGAGAGCGCCATGGTTGTAGACAGGTAGATAGAGCCTGGAGCCGGGGCAGAGTTCGCGCACATCGAGGTTGCCACCGAAGGGACCGGGAGGGCGGGTGCGGAACCGGCCATCCTCAGCCTGAGCCACGCCCATAACACCGAGGAATGGCCGAACGGGCAGAATGGCCGGGGACAGAGAGCGCGTCTCATTGCCATCGAGCTGCCAGTGAAAGAGAAACGGCTCAGTGAAGCGCTCTTTGAGAAAGCCCAGACCAGGGAGGATGCTGGACCAGCCCCATCCGCGATGCTGCGTTGCCAGCACGTCGATCTGGAGTACATCGCCCGGTTCGGCGCCGTCGATCCAGACAGGCCCGGTGAGCGCATGAATACGAGTGCGGTCGATCTGCTGAAAGCTTTCCGCCGTCATCTCAGGATGCACCTGGCCGCCGCTGGCATCGACACACTCGAAACGGACTTCATCGCCGGGCGCGATCTGCAAGCGCGGCTCAAGGCTTCGGTCCCATACAGAATGGGTGGGTTCGGCGCTGAGGAAGTGTTCGCTCATGATGCAGGCGCCTGCTCGGCCCGGACGGTCATCTGTACTTCGACAATCGCGTTGCGGGGCAGAGCGCTAACGCCGACTGCCGCCCGCACATGCTTGCCTGCTTCGCCGAGGATCTGCACGAGCAAATCGGAAGCGCCGTTGATTACGGCTGGTGACTCTTCAAAGCCGGGGATGGAGTTGACGTATCCATTGACGGAAACAACTTCCGCGATTGCGTCGAGTGAGCCGAGCTCGCGTTTCAGCACGGCGAACTGGGTAAGAGCGCAGGCACGGGCTGCGTTGTATCCATCGGCCACTGTGCGGTCCTGACCTACGGTTCCGGTCATCACTCCGGAAGAGTTGGTTGAGATGACGCCGGCCAGGTAAATGAGCGAGCCGATGCGTTTGGCGGAGAGATAATTTCCTCCCGGCGCGGGAGTTGGAGGCAGGGTCAGGCCCAATTCCGCAAGTTGTTCTTCGCGTGTCATTGGTGTTGAATTTAGCACGCCATACCTGCTCGTCACTTCGGCATAGGAATTTTCTTGGTACTGGCTTGCGACCGCGCTAGGATGAGCCATGTTTCTTTCGGCCCTGTTGTTGTGGCTAGTCTCTACGCTTGCTCCTGACACCCCTCAGAAACAACCTCAAATTGATGCAGTTCAGGCGCGAGCGCTTTTGCATAACCAGCGGACTTCACCCGGCGATCTTGAGATCGGGGGCGAGCTTGTGGGGTTGCCCGCAGGCTCTTCACGCTACTTGCGTTACGAAGACCTGCTAGAGTTGCCGCAAGAGATCTATACCGTTTCAGATGACACCAATTTCAAAGGCAAGACGGAGATTAAGGGCATAGCGTTGACTACGCTGGCCAAGCTCTTTGGACAGACGGCTCACTCGGATCTCGTCGTTGCCATTTGTTACGACAAATATCGTTCCAACTATCCGAAGGATTACCTGACCGCGCATCATCCGATCCTGGTGCTGAAAGTCAACGGTCAATCACACGATAAGTGGCCGCCTTCAGAATATGGCGGACCGCTTGGACCGTACCTGGTATCGCATCCGGAGTTCAAACCTTCTTTTAAGGTCTTATCGCATAAGGATGAAGCCCAGATACCTTTTGGAGTGACTCGACTGGATTTTCGCACTGAGTCTGTGGTCTTCGGAACGATTCGACCGGAAGGTAAGTGGGCTGCGGATTCGCCGGTATGGCAGGGTTATCAGATTGCACGGCAGGATTGCTTTCGCTGTCATGGCCTCTATGGTGAAGGAGGCGAACGTGCTTCACGCTCCTGGCTGGTGCTGGCAGCATGGGCGGCAACCGATGCCGCACGCTTTCAGCAGTACATCCACAGTCCGCGGTCGATTCAGGCCAGCGCGAAGATGCCGGCGCATGCCGACTACGATCAACGTACGCTTGAGGCTTTGACGGTTTATTTCGCTACCTTTGTTCCAGCTCGAAAAGCTCCGACCAGGAAGGCCCGATGATTACACGCACGGCTAAGCTGCTTTTGTTCGCCTCGGTTGCGCTCTTTTACACGCTGGTTGTGCTCAACAACACGACTGACTTCGATTCGAACTATCAGTTCGTTCGCCATGTGTTGATGATGGATACGACTTTTCCGGGCAACAAGGCAATGTGGCGTGCTCTCAGCGCCCCAGGCTGGCATCTGGCGTTCTACTTTTCCGTCATTGGGTGGGAGAGCGTGACCATGATCCTCGGCTGGTGGGGATCGTTCGTGCTCTTGCGCAATTTGCGTGGGCCGGTCGCGGGGTTTCACGCTGCAAAGCGCATTCCGTTGATCGCGCTGACGCTGGGCATGCTGATGTGGATGGTAGCGTTCTTAACTGTCGGCGCTGAGTGGTTCCTGATGTGGCAATCGCATACATGGAATGGCCAGGAGGCAGCCTTTCGCATGTTTGTAGTTCTCGGCATTGTGCTGGTGATTATGATGCAGCCGGATAAGGAAGAGCAGCCTTAGGAACACTTACTGGCTGGCTCGCCGCGTAAGGATCGTCTTGCGCCTGGCCAGGAACCAGACCATTCCAAAAGAGATATACAAAAGGTAGATGTAAGGGAACCAGCGCACTGGCGGGTCGGGTACGGGATAGACGGTGCCAAAGACGCCGGCAATCATCACCAGCACGGTAAGCGCGCTCAGAGCTGTGACGAGATGCGAATGCTGGCCCAGCGCTTTGCGGGCGAACGGCAGAGCTACTGCTACCAGCGCGTAAGCAGTAAGAAATCCGAAGACGGAGATCGACCCCAGCCAGCTGTAGATATCCGGTCCGGTCACTCCGCGGAGGATCAACGGAGCGGTTGTTGTGAACATGACGAGGCCGGTGAGGATCACGCCTGCGCTTGGTGTTCCGAAGCGTTTGTGAGTGCGCGCAAAAGTGTCCGGCAGCAGGCCGCTGTGAGCCATGCGCAACATGACCCGCGCAGAAGCTGTTGTACACGCGAGGACGCAGGCAAACCCGGCTACGAACGCGCCGAAATCTATCGCTGTCCCGAGCGGAGAAATACCGGCCTTGCGCGCCAGCACATGCATGGGACTGATGGCGGGGTCCGCCAGGTTTCTGACTTCGCCCTGGAAGCCAAGCACTTCGGAGTAGGCGCTGATCATGAAGAAAAGACCTACTACGACGGCGCTTTGCAGGACTGCGCGTGGAATGGTCTTGAGCGGATTGTGAGCCTCGGCTCCGAGCGTGGTAGCGCTTTCAAATCCGACAAAGCTGAACATGGCGAGAACCAGCGCCGGACCCAGGCCGCTGAGTTTTACATCTTTCAAACGCACCTGATTCATATCCAGGTGCAGACCGTTGTGAATGAGCAGTAGGGCCAATACGAGGGCAATGAGGCTTACCGAAGCGACTTCGATCCACAACATCATCTCGGCAGAAAGCTTGACATCGCGATAAGCAATGGCACAAACGGGCACGAATACAAGAACGAGAGTCGGCAAGCCCGGCATTGTCCAGGAGAAGAACTGGTTCAGGAGCACATTGCCGTAGTAGAGCGTTGCTCCGGCAACCGAGGCTCCGGTAGCGATGTAGGCCAGCAGGAGCGCCCAGGCTGCGACCGCTCCAAGCCACGGAGGCAGCGTGTCGGCGGTGTAGCTGTAGAGCGAGCCAGGGGACGCGGACATGCGGGCGAAGCGGCTGATGCAGAAGCCCACCAACAACACGGCTATCGTGGTGATCAGGTAGACAAGCCAGGTTCCATTGCCGGCAAGAGCGAAGACGATGGGAATGGTAAGCGCGGGCGAAGTCGAGGGCGCGATGGCAGAGATGGATTGAGCCAGCGTCTCCATCGGGCCGAGAACGCCTTTGTGCAGGCCGTAATTTCGATCGAGACTGTCTACTCCGTCTGCCGGATAGACCTCCGCTGCCGCGCCTGGAATCGTCACGCACTCTCCTGAAAATACCGTTGTCTGGAAATCCCAGTTTCGGGCTTCAGGGCTTGGAGGTCAAGCTGATTGTCGGTTGCGGCGTCTAAACTGGATGCGATGCCAGTACCAGCCATCATCCTCGCCGCAGGAGCGAGCCGCCGTCTTGGTCAGCCCAAGCAACTGGTTCGTGTTGGCGGCGAAACTCTACTGAGCCGCACCATGCGCGTCGCTCGCGAGTCAGGCCTTGACCCGATATTTGTTGTGCTTGGCGCCCATCATGAGCAGATCCTTTCCGCCGTAGATATGAGTAGCGTGCAAGTGATCGTGAATCATGACTGGGAGCAGGGAATTGCATCCTCGATTCGGGCGGGGTTGGAGGGGATATTACTCGTCGATCCAAATGCAATGAGCCTTATGCTTCTGGTTTGTGATCAGCCGAAGCTCAGCGCGGTGCATCTACGCAAGCTCATCGATACGAATGAGCAGGTATATGAGCGGAAGACCGGGCCTGCCATCGTGGCCTCCAGGTATGCCGGCGTCGCGGGGATCCCTGCTATCTTTCCAGTAAGCCAGTTTCCCGGCCTGCTGGCGCTTCAAGGCGACTCAGGCGCAAAATCTCTGCTTCGCGATTCCGCTTCTCATGTGGTTGAGATCGAGTTCGATGGCGGCGAGATTGACGTCGATCTTCCGTCGGACATTGAAACTGCGTTGCAGCAAGACTGTCCTCACTGAATTTCCCAAAATAAGGATCGGCTCAGCGACAGATTACTCACGATAGACGCGTTTATGCGGACTTGTATTACCGCCATTCGCCAATTAATGGATTTGAGTGGAACAGTGTCTATAAAGCTTGCTCTCGATGATGCCTTCACGGCAATGCACGTTTCCAGGCAAGGCAGCCCTAAATTTGATACTCGTGAGCCAGGAGGCGTTTGCGGCAAAGTCTGGCTACGAGCGCACCTTTATCAGCCTTATCGAGTTGGGGAAGACCAATCCCTCATTGCGGAGCATCTTCGACATTTGCGGGTTGTTGGGAGTGAAGCCCTCCGCCTTCCTACGGCAGGTCGAGCAGGTCTCAGGCTTCGAGTTACCTTCAGTAGAAGAGTGAGCTTGGATTGGGAAGTGTGAGCCGGAGCCGGTCCGCTTTTTTGGTCGGTGAGCGGGCGAGCGGACAAGAAAATCTCGTTTCATCTGATAGACTTAATCTTGTCGTTGCAATGGCGGTTTTGGTGTCCACATGGTGTCCACCGAAGCCCGAAATTGATTTCACAGCAGCGAAAAGGTAGAAACGAGCGAAAGTAGCGAATCCTACGAAACGCTTTATTCTATGTGACATACATCCAAGTGTCTGAAAAGACTCGTGGGGACGTAGCTCAGTTGGTCAGAGCGCTGCCCTGTCACGGCAGAGGTCGCGGGTTCGAGCCCCGTCGTCCCCGCCATACAAAGCAAAGAACTTAGCTTCGTGTGGACCTATAGTGACGATCCACAATTCACTGCACTAAACGACTTCCAAGTCGTACGGCGCCTTGCGCTGCTTGCTTTTCGTCGCGATTATCCAACGTGTAGAGATTCATGGTCGTGCGGATATCGCTATGCCGCAAGATCTCTGCACCGTATTCGATCGATGTTCCCTTTGTCCACTAGCTAGGTGCTAAGGCTGTGTCGCAGGTTGTGCAGACCGAAGCGTTGTCCTTTTGCACAGAAGACTCCAGCGCTGATTGCCGCCGGACGCAGATGGTCCTGCACGAACGTCGACGCCCTTATGGGCACCTTGCCGTCCTTCACCAGCGACGGAACGACAAAATCGTCGACTTTCGAGAATGGACTTGCGAGCGCCATTCTTTCAGATATTCCGCCAGTACCGGATGCATCGGCACGTAGCCGTTCGAGGCCGCCGTCTTGGTAGCACCGTCCTGTCCCTTGGCTCATCGCTTCGATATGCGGATTTGCCCGTTGCTCCATAGAAGGTCTGACCAACGCAGCGAAGCTTTTCTGATGCGCGAAGTGCTGTAGCGGGACAGGTCAGCTTATTTGCGGACGATTGAATTGGCGCCGAATAACCTTAGTGGCTGCACAGCTTCACTCCGACCGCAACCCGCAGCCACGGCGATGGTCTGGATGGTTTCGGTGGACGATACCGTGATCGCGCAGCTGTAAAGAGTTGAGTGTGTGGTTGGCGCGGTTCCGTTATTGGTGTAGTGGTCATATCTGCGGCGGTGTTAGTGAAAGAGACAGTCTGAGCGGTGGAGAAGATGCTAGTAGCAAGGCTGAAACTCGGCTTGGTCCGTACTCACTTAATGATGTAAACGGCGGCGGTTACGGAGCTGTTGTTGTAACCGGAGGCTACGGCGATGGCCTGAAGTGTCCGTGAGGAGCC
>DATAZR010000182.1:0-3033 GCA_036271955.1 Acidobacteriaceae bacterium | reverse complement strand
CATCGGCGCATTCTCACCGCGGCCTATCGCATTACCGGGAGCATGGCCGATGCAGAGGATGTTACCCAGGCTGTCTTCGTGCGCCTGGTAAGCGGCGGCGGCCTGCCCATGGCGAACGCCGGCAGCTATCTTTATCGCGCCGCCATCAACGGAGCCCTCGACCTGCTGCGACGACGGAAAGCTGCTCCGGCAGGACCGTTAGAGGAAGCGGCAGAGCTGGCCGCTGTTGGACCCGCAAGCTCGCCGGAAACAGCCGTCTCGAACACACAACTCGGCAACTGGCTCAGACTGGCGATCAGCGAATTGCCTCCTCGAGCCGCTGAAGTGTTCAGCTTGCGCTATGTGGAAGAGCTGGGGAATCGCGAGATCGCAACGCTAATGGGCACTTCGCAGGCTGTGGTCGCGGTAACGCTTCACCATGCACGAGCGAAGCTGAAGAAAAGACTCAGGGAAATGCAACAGGAGAGGCCATGAAACGCGACGATGAGATGCGGTTAAGAACAGCCGTGCAGGCACTGCAAGCGGACGCACCCGAAACATCGCAACTGGACGCTGCGGCCAGGCGAGTAGCCGTCCGCCTCGGCATAGACGTGATAGACGATCCGGCGGTCGATATCATCGAGAATTGTGGCGACGTCCAGCAATTGTTCGCCTCCTATCGGGCCGGAACTCTCTCCGGCGCACGGCGTCTGTTGATCGACGATCATCTGCGCGAGTGTGGCGCCTGCCTCCGCCGGTTCCGCAATGGCTCTGGAACAGCCGTGTTGGACTGGTCTTCCCCTGAAGCAAAACATACATTTGTCTGGCCCTCGCAGGCCCTTGGCCTGGCAACGGCTGCCTGTGTCGCACTTCTGGTTTTCTCGTTCTTCGCCTACAAAGCCTATTGGCAGGTCCCGCCGGGAGTCCGAGCCGAAGTGCAATCCATCGATGGCTCCGCGTATGGCATTTCCGATGCAGGCGACCGCAAGCTGACCGCCGGCGATCAGCTAAAGCCCGGGGAACAGTTCCGGACCAGTGGGGGCGCGCATGCCACTCTCCGGCTCTCAGACGGATCTACGGTTGAGGTGAATGAGAGAAGCGTCCTGGGGGTCGGTGCGAGGGGGCATAACATGACGATCTCGCTCGACAATGGAGCAGTCATCGTGCAGGCCGCCAAGCGTGAGTCCGGCCATTTGTACCTGAAAACTCCCGATTGCCGGGTGGCGGTCACGGGTACCGTTTTCTCTGTCAACTCCGGAATCAAGGGTTCACGCGTAGCAGTCCTGCAAGGGGCCGTTCAAGTAATGCATGAGGGAATGGATACGCTTGTACATGCAGGCGACCAACTTAGCACCACCGACAACCTGACCCCCGAACCGCTTGCACAGCAGATCTCGTGGAGCCAGGATCGCGAAAAGTACCTGCCCTTGCTGGCGCAATTCACCACGCTCCAGCACCTGCTCGAACAGATTCCGTTGCCCCAAACCAGGTACAGCAGTGATTTGCTGGGGCGGGTTCCCGCGGACACCTTGTTGTACATCAGCATTCCCAACCTCGGTGATTTCTTAACCCAGGCGAACCAGATCTTCCAGGATCAATTGAAACAAAGTCCGGCGCTTCAGCAGTGGTGGGACCAGGGACACGGTGGCAACACAGAGGACCTGGACTCACTCATCGAAAAGCTGCACCAGGCCAGCCAGTATCTGGGCGACGAAGTCGTCATTGTCGGAACGAATCAGAACAGGACTCGCGGCTTCGCTATCCTTGCCGATCTGCAGCAAAGCGGCCTCGACGAGTTCCTCAGAAAGCAGTTCTCATCCCCAACCGGGCTCATTGTGTTAGACGAAAAGTCGCTCGCGAGCACTCCCACTTCACCGGCAACAAAGTCCGGCGGGTACGCTCTCATCAGGCAGCGAGAAGCCGTCTTCTCCAACAGCATCGCCACCTTGCAGCAGATCAACGCACAATTGAATAAAGGCGCCAGTGGCTTCGCCGCCGGAGCGTTCGGACAGCAGATCGCAGCCGCCTATAACCGCGGCGCCGGAGTCATCCTGGCCGCGGACCTTCATCAAATGGTGGCCGGCAAACTTAGCGCCGGCGGCAAGGACACGGAAGCGATCGAGAATAGCGGTATGAATGAAGTGCAGTATCTGATCGGAGAGCACCGCGAAACCAACGGACTGCCGGAAAACCACCTGGATCTGCAATTCTCGGGAACCAGGCAACATGCCGCCTCATGGCTCGCCGCCCCTGCCCCGATTGGTTCGCTCGACTTTGTGACCCCCAATGCGGCGATCGCAGTGGCCTTCCTTTCCAAAGATCCAACGATGATTGCCGATGACCTCATGGCGATGGCCGCAAACCAGCCCACGCAGAATACGAAATGGAGCGAGTCCGAGGCAAAGCTGGGGATAAATTTCCGTGATGACCTGGCTGCGAACCTTGGTGGCGACTTTCTCTTGTCGCTCGATGGGCCAGTGCTGCCAACGCCTTCGTGGAAGGCAGTCATTGAAGTCCACAACCCTCAGGGACTTGAAAACACGCTGGAGCGATTGGCACAATCCCTGCGCGATCAAGTGCAGGGTACGCAAACGCATCCGCTTGCGATCGAATCGAGCCAGGTCGGAGCGCAGCGCTTCTATTCTGTCCAGGACCTAACCTCCGGCGCCACCGTTGCGCAGTATATTTTTTCCGATGGCTACATGATCGTGGCGCCCAATCGCGCTCTACTTATAGAGGCATTACACACTCATGCGAGTGGCGATTCCCTTGCCCGATCGACGGCATTCAAGGGTTTGCTTCCCAAGGACGAGAACGAGAATTACTCGGCCATCGCTTATCAGAATCTGGGCCCGGTCTTGACGCCGCTGCTGTCTCAAGTGAGTGCCGAGTCAGCCCAGGCAATCAGGCAGCTGGCAGCAGACTCCCGGCCCACCGCTATCTGTGCCTGGGGAAAAGACACCCGTATCGAAGCAGCCAGCAATAGCCATCTTTTCGGATTTGATTTCCTAACCCTGGGGGCGCTGACAAGTTCCGGGAACAAGCACCCTTCGC
>DATAZR010000181.1:0-11175 GCA_036271955.1 Acidobacteriaceae bacterium | reverse complement strand
CTAAAACCCGTTGGACCAACATAGGGTGCCCCATATCTACCCGCGCACTTTGCGGGGAGATGTGGGCCCCATTCGTGCAAAGCACGAACCGCCTATGCCTTTCTCGCTGTCATTCCCGCAGGGAATCTGCTGCTTGCGACGCCAGCCTACGCAAGAGCCGCTCCGCACTAACCGTGAAAGGTCGGCCGGGGATTCCCAACAGGCTCGAAGGTATAAATATTCACGAAATGAATCCTTATATAAAGATTCTTCATCTGAAACAATGACGCGCTTAGTACCACACGGCGAAGTCAGAAAAGAAAGGTGGAGAAAGAGAATGTCCAAGCGTTCCAAAGTCACCCCTCCACATCTCTGGATCGTGTTATCGAAGTGCCACCACGCCCTGCGGCTCAACGCCGAATGCAGCATTAAGGGAACCGGTCTGGTGCTGAGCGATTTCATGGTTCTCGAGGCCTTGCTGCACAAAGGCCCGATGACCATCACTGAGATCCAGAAGAAGGCGCTTCTCGCCAGCGGATCGATGACCGCGGCAGTCGATCGCGTTGAGCGCAAAGGCCTGCTGGTGCGCCGCGCAACCAAAGAGGACCGCCGCGCCAGGGTGCTTGAACTGACCGACGCTGGCGCCCAGCTGATTCAGGCAGCCTTTGCCCAGCACGCTGCCGACCTGGACCAGATCATGTCCGCCCTCTCGCCCAGCGAGCAGGAGCAGCTTTACCGGCTCGCCAGAAAGTTGGGCAAAGCCGCCGAAGAAACAACCCTGGAAAGACCCACGCAGCATTGAAGGAGATTGCAAGTGATTACCGTACGCAAGAGTGAAGAACGCGGCCACGCAGATCATGGCTGGCTCGATTCGCATCACACGTTTTCGTTTTCCAACTACTACGATCCGAAGCACATGGGATTTCGCAGCCTCCGCGTCATCAATGAAGACCGCGTAGCTCCCGGCCGTGGCTTCGGAGCACACTCCCATCGCGACATGGAAATCCTCAGCTACGTGCTCGATGGCGCTCTGGCGCATAAAGACAACATGGGCCATGAGGAAGTTCTCGGCCCCAATGAAGTGCAGCGCATGTCCGCCGGTTCCGGCGTCGTCCACAGCGAGTTCAATGCCTCGAAGACCGAGCCCGTGCATTTTCTCCAAATCTGGATCGAGCCGGCAACATCCGGCACGCCGTCTAGTTACGAACAGTTCAAATTCGACCCTGAGGATAAGCAAGGCAAACTGAAGCAGATCGCCGGTCCCGATGGCGGCGATGGCGTGGCCACGATCAACCAGGACGCCAAAGTGTTTGTGTCGCAGCTGACAGGCAAAGACAAAATCGCCTATCCGCTCGACCCCAATCGACACGCCTGGCTGCATGTCATTCGAGGGTCTGTCACCGTGAATGATACCCTTCTCAACGCCGGCGATGCGGCTCAGTTCTCGAGCGAAAGCGAGCTCCGGATCAACGGCTCAGACACCCCGCAAACCGAAATACTTCTCTTCGATCTCGCATGAGGTTTTTTGATCCTGCATAACATCTGATCCCGCATAAGCATCCGGCGGCCATCCTCATGGCCGCCATACCGGAAACCCCAGCATTCACACTCTAAGGAGAATACGAACATGGCAACTACCGCCCCTGCACCCACCATTACCTGGAAGCTCGATCCCGCGCACTCCCAAGCCGACTTCAAGGTCAAGCACATGATGATCTCCAACGTGAAAGGCCGCTTCAGTGGCCTCGCCGGAACCCTCACCGAGCACACCGTCGACTCCTCCCTCAGCAGCATCGAAGCCACCATCGACGTCACCACCGTCGAAACCGGCGACGCAGCCCGTGACGGCCATCTCAAGAGCGCGGACTTCTTCGACGCCGAGGCCTTCCCCACCATGTCCTTCAAGTCGACCGAAGTTGTGAAAAAGGGCGAGGAAGAATACTCCGTAACCGGCGAACTGACTCTGCATGGCGTAACCAAGCAAGTGACATTTGCCGTCGAAGGTCCAAGCGCTCCGGGCAAGGATCCCTGGGGCAACACCCGCATCGGCCTCTCCGCCACCACCAAAATCAATCGCAAAGATTTCGGCCTGGGCTGGAACGCAGCTCTCGAAACCGGAGGCGTGTTGGTCGGTGAAGATGTTCATATCACCATCGATGCCCAGTTCATCAAGGCCTAAGTAGAAGGCGCCACATCATAAAGGCTGGGCACAGCAAACAGTCTCAGTGCCCGGCCTTTCTATCTAAAACCCCATCCGGCCGCACCGCTCCTGATTCATCGTGGCCGCGGCCAGACGCCGTGATAGAAGTACTGCCCCAAACCCACAGTGAACAGCCAGCAGCCGTACAGCGCATGCTCAAAGCTTGAAGTAAGCAACGAGCCGGTCTCGTTATATCTCCACGCAAACAAAATGCCGCCGAAGAATGTCAGCACCACGGCGAGGGGATTGCGAAAGATGATGTGCAGAAAGCCGAACGCCGCCGCGCTCGCCACCAACAGCGCCCATCCGCCTGCCTGCGTTGCGGGAAACAGCCCAGCATACCGATGCAGAAAAAATGCCCTGTACAGCACTCCCTGCGGATACACCGACAGCACCGGATAGAGCACCATCACCACCGCCCAAAACGCCGGATGCTCACGCACAAAGCTCCACTCCTGTTGCGGAGCCAGCCAGCGTACTCCAGCCCACAACACCACAGCGATCGCCGCAAAGATCAGCAGCATCCCGCCCAGCCGCCCGCTCAGCGGAGTTACATTCCACAGTTGCCCGCGGTCGAAGCCAGGGTCACGCGCCAGCTGCCACCACGCATACCCCGCCACCAGCCAGAGCAACGGCAGCGCCGGAATCCGCCACGGCGAAAACCTGTACCCCAGCGGCAAACCAACAAACAAAACCAGCAATTCCAAAATCAGCCAAAGATGCATCGGCCCAGGATGTACCGATAAGACACGCCCCATCGCCACTCACTCCCGTCTTCCATACTCAAACAGAATGCACCAGCCTCCGTTTTATATTCAGAATCGCCGGGTACCCTTCTTTTGTCATCCTGAGCAAAGCGAAGGATCTGCTTTTGCTTTGCCGTTGCTCTTGCCGATCCGTCTGTCATTCCCGCAGGGAATCTGCTGCTTGCGATGCTAGCCTATGCACTCATGCAAGAGTCGCTCTGCACGACCGTGCAAAGGCAGGCAGGCAGGTATTATCCCCAGCAAAAGATCAGCCCTTACATGTGGGCCGACCTGCGACATCAACACCGCGATTCAGAAGCTGGCCAAGAGAAACTCTCTCGCGTTCGTCAGTACTTTCTCCCGCATCGCCGGCTCCGGCAGCATCCGGGCAATTTCAACCGCGCCCACCATCATTGAAAAGATCACAAAGAAAGCGCGCTCCTTGTCCGCGGCTCGCCGCCCCGGCATAAAAGGAACCATCCGGTCCCGGTAGCCCACCAGCTCAGGAAATATCTGCGCCCTCATCTTCTTGTCGACCCGCGACATCTCCGGAGCAAGCGCCGTCAGCGGGCAGCCGCGCTCGGCGTGATCGCAGTACTCCAGGCTCAGATAGGTCTTCACGATCGCCTTCCACGGCTCGTCAGAGCGCGACCGTTGTGCAGCATCAGCAAGAGTGTCGCCGATGTCGCGGAAAGCCTCGCCCAACGACTCGACCAGCAGCTCGTCTTTGCTCTCGAAGTGTTTGTAAAACCCTCCGTGCGTCAACCCTGTGTCGCGCATAACCGCTGCAACCGCCGCGCCATTCAGGCCCTCGGCGCGCACCCGCCGCGAGGCATCTTTGACAATCTTCTGATGAACTTCTGCTTTGTGTTCCGGTCCGTAACGCATAGTTCATCATAGGATGCCCAAAATCATCCCACGGTGCAAACTGCGGCTACCGGAAATAATCTGCATCCATTAGATGATGTATATAATCCTATGCGGGAAAGGAGAACTTCCCATGTCTCATCCTATTTTGATTACAGGTGCAGCTGGCGGTTCGCAGGGTTCAACCGGACGCATCATCGCATTACATCTGCTCCAGCAAGGCACTCCCGTTCGCGCATTCGTCCATAAAATCGATGCCCGCTCCGATGAGCTCCGCCAGCACGGCGCGGAAATCTTCGAAGGCGATCTCCTCAATCCCGTCTCCGTTCAGCAGGCAATGGAAAATGTGGAGCGCGCCTACTTCACCTACCCCGTAGCCGATGGGCTGCTCGAAGCGGCCACCATCTTTGCCGCAACGGCTCGCAACGCCGGCCTCGAAATGGTAGTGAACAACTCGCAGGCCCAAGGCACACCAGGTGATCCAACGTTTCGCGATCTCCGGTACGCTCCCTCATTTCGAAACCTGCAGCATCGCCTTGCCGATCGCATCTTCGACTGGGCCCATGACGGTACACAGGTTGCGGCTTTTCACATTCAGACGCCGCCTTATTTTGAAAACGTGCGCGCCCTCGTCAGCCAAAGCGTAGCGGCGCAGGACACCGCATTCCTGCCCTGGGGCGATGGCAGCGCCGTCATCCCCCTCGCCGGCGGCGAAGACGTAGCCCGCGTGGCTGCAACTCTTCTCGCCAACCCCACCCTGCCCACCGAAAAAGTCTTCCCTCTCATAACAGAAACTCAGACGGTGCTCGAGATTGTCGAGACACTCGGCAGAGCGCTCGGCCGACCGATTCGCTACGTGCCAATCACCGACGAGCAGTGGATACAGGCCGTGAAGGAGCGAATCAATCCTCACGCCCTCGATCATCTGAGCCATCTCTGGCAGTACTTCCGCACAAATAAAAGGCCTGTCCTGCCGACCGATACGATCCGCGCAGTAACCGGCCGAAGTCCGCAAACACTGGAGGACTTCTTCCGCGCCAACGCAGCGTCTTTCGCTGCCTGAGCGCTCAGTTCCAGGTCAATTTAACTCAAAAGGATGATGACCCTAATCCCACTTCCATAGGAGATCAAAATGCCGCCACAACTCATCTTCCTAATGCAGCTCGTCTTAGGCTATGTCGCGTGTCTACTTTGCTTCAGCACTTACATCCTGCCCAGGCTCAAATCGATGGATCGTTTCAACGCGCAGCGCGTCATTGCTACGTTCCATAGCTTCCGCTTCTTCGGGCTCGTCTTTATCATGCCTGGACTCGTCGGCCCCAATCTGCCCGCTGGCTTCGCCGCTTTCGCAGCCTATGCAGACTTTGCAACCGGAGTGCTGGCCATTCTCGCGCTTCTCTCAGTGAGAGTACGTCCGCTCTTCTGGCTCTTCATCGTCGCTTTCAATCTCGTCGGCACAACCGACCTCGTCGTCGACTACTACCACGCCATCCGCCTCGGCCTTCCTCAGATCGCAGGGCAGTTAGGCACGACATACGTGATCCCCATCGTCTACGTACCCATGCTGATGATCACGCACATCGCCGCACTCTATTGGCTGGCGCGCCCTCAGCCCAGCGCAGCTTAACTCACATCCGCGAAGCGGCTTCCTCGTAAGGCGAAGCTGCTTCCTCTGTTCTCCACCACCTACATTCCCCGCTTACCCTGAGAGCTGAGTGAAGAATCAGCTAAGTGAAAGATCGTTGATGGAATTCAATCTCAGTTTTCCGTGGGGATCTTCAACGCATCCTCAACGGCCACAACACTCACCTCACCCTTACGGCTTTCGATTCTCAGGCCAAGCTGATCTTCAAGAGCTCTCTGCCACACGGTGAACATGTCCGTGCTGATCTCTGGATGAATGTCGACGCTGAAGTCGAAAATGCCTTCCAGGCCAGTCTTGTCGACGACCAGAATCGGAGGGCCGCCTGCTCTCGAAGGCACGCTGGGATCTTCCGGGGCGGGAATGGAAAACTGCAGCGCAAGCAGATCGGCGAACTGATGCATGCCGCCATGAAAGTGAAATCCGGGAGGAGCCGTTTTGACTGCTTCTCCATCGGCAATCGGCCGCACTTTTGCGCCGGTCTTTGCGACGGCCAATTCGTACACGCGCATCTCCCGCGTCTCGGTATGTTCCTTCAGCTTGAAACGCTCCGCGAGAAGGCCCTTGAGCATCGAAGACATCTGCTCTTTGGTCGCGCCTTCGGCTGCACGCGCGTTGATATCGTATTCGTTTTCTTCCATCCAGCGCGGCCCGGCGATCTGATTGAGCTGCACACCCCAGGCCTCTGCGATGAGGCGTTTCAGCGTAACATTCCTGGCATTGAAGCCTGCGGGAGTGTATGTAATTTGGTTGTTATAGTCCGGGCCGACCGTGAGCTTACTCGGTCTCACTGACGCGACATCGAAGGCCGGCGATTTTGCCTGGGACTGGGCAAAACCAACCGCGCTCAAAGGCGCGAGGACAGAACTTAAAAGTGCAGAAACGATCATGAGGCGCAGCGTTCGCATGCCGATCAAGATACAGGCCAGAGTTCGAACCGGCAACGCAACTTCGCACAGATAGCCGCATTCTGTACCCGCGCTATTTCTTCGGCGCCCTCGTGTCGCGGCCGCCCTGGTGCAGGATCAAAGCCGTAACGTTGCCGCTGCCGTCCTTCACAAATTCAACCTCCGCAGGAAAGAGGATCGGGAAGAATTTTGCCTCTGACTCCGCGTAAAGTGGAAATTTGTCTTGCCCCGTTGCCTGGCCGGCCAGTTGACCATTCTCCACTGTGACAACCAGATCGAAGCCCTTCTCAAGTTCGAAGGTTCCCACATAGCTGGCGAGAATTTTAGGATCGACCTGCACGACGGCGCGGACTTCCGGGCGATGGTCGGGCCATCCATATTCCGTCGCGATGCTGTTCAGAACCTCTTCGCCGATCTCGCCACCGGCATCACTGCTGGTCATCACAACTGCCCCTTCGCCGCTGTTCTCGTAGGCCAGAAAGATATTCCGGAATCCCTCATTCGCGCCGCCGTGCGAGAAGTAAGGGTTGGAGTCCGCGCCGCCGATTTCGAGGCCCAATCCCCAGTGCCCTTGCCCAGCCGTTACCATCTGGCGCGTCATCGCTTCCGACAGAACATGATTCGCCTTGCCCTCAAGCGAATGCCTTACCTCGATCGCGTAGCGAGCCAGGTCCGTTGGAGTAGTCCACAGACCAGCCGCCGCCATCTCAGGGTAGGTATGCGCCCCGCCCTCCACCGCTTTTCCGTCGCCACGGTAAGGCGTTGCCGCGGTCTCGCGAAGGGCCGCCGGCAAAGGCTGCTCATAGCTGCTGTGCGACATCCCGATTGGCTCCAGCACCGAGTCGTGCAGCAGCTTGGGAAACGGCTCTTTTGTCGTATCGATCAGAACCTGCTGCATGATCGTGTAACCGCCGCCCGAGTATTTCCAGCCCGCCCCCGGAGCCGCTTCGCTGCGAATCGCTGCCGTATTCGCAGGCTTTTCTCCATTCAGCACCTGCACCAGCGTCGGAACAGGCTCATTCGATGCATAGCCCGGGAAGCCATGGACGGTTATCCCGGCGGTGTGCGTCAACAGCTCGCGAAGAGTGATGGGCTTGCCTGCCGCAACCGGATCGCTGGGAAGCTTCCAGCTTGTTAGATACGTGTTGACGTCCGTGTCCAATGAAAGCTTGCCTTCCTGCACCAGGCGCAGCGCCGCCATCGCCGCCAAAGGCTTGCTGATAGACCCCGCCTGAAACATCGTCTCCGGAGTGACAGCGTGGCCGCCGATAACCTGAACTCCAAAGCCGCGCGCCCATTCGATCTTGTCGTGATGAATCACCGCAATGCTCACGCCGGGAACATTCAGCTCTTTCATGCGGTCTGCGAGCGAGTGCGTCGCGTGCTCATCGCCCTTGATAACCACGCCTCCGATGAGGCCGGCGGTCACATGTTGTATATGCTCCTCGACTTCGTGAGCCGTCGAGTTCTGCGCAGCGGCCAGCTGGACCGCACAAGAAACCACAACCAATGCAGCAGAGTGCCTGAAAACAGACATGCGTTGAATTCCTCCGCGCAATCACATTACCACTCAACGGCCGCTATCATGCAGTAGCCGCAACAGAGTCGCGGTACACTTGCCTCATGATCGGTCAGATTGCGCCCGTGTTCTTCACCACAGACATTCCCACGACGCTTGCCTATTACAAAGACAAGCTCGGCTTCGAGTGCCTGGGCACATGGCCGGACTCCTGTCCGGAAGCGCCCGACTACGCCATCACCGCGCGTGACCAGCACGCGATCCACTTCCGCTGCGCCGAGCCGCCCACACCCAATTCAGAAAAATATGAGGACGAACTGCTCGACGCATACCTCTTCATCGAAGACGCGGACGCGCTCTACGCCGAGTACGCAGCCAAAGGCGTAGAGTTCACCCGCAACCTCGCCGACATGCCATGGAACTCGCGCGAGTTTGTCGTAAAGGATTGCGACGGACGCTTGCTGGCCTTTGGTTCCAATCTGTAAGTTCAGCCCTGTCACCCTTGAAAATCGAGATATTAACTTTAACGAGACAAATACCCCTCGACATGTCGTGACACCGATGTCACAATTCAGCCTGAAATGCTACTAGCTTTGCGATAGCTGGTTTTCAGCCTTCCCCCAAAGGCAATGACAGCCACATCGCTCAGTCACCTAAGGGCGCAAGCCCGTAAGACAAAGCGCGTACATGCTTGCGTGAATCGTGTCGTCGCCGATTCAGCCACGCCATCTACAGGGGGGACCGATGCCAGCCTACTCTCTCGTTCGCGGAAAGCTCACCTCTCGTATTTCAGCACTCGTACTGTTCTTTCTCCTAATAACAACCGCGCGCCTGTATGCCGACCAAAGCATCCTCCTGCGCAGCGGCAACGGCTCCGTCGGAGCGCAGGACGCCCAGGTTCGATTCGTCAAATACGCGGTCGGGCAGGACACCCCACCGACCGATGCAGATTTCACCGCGGCGCAAACCGGAACCTTCGCCTACATCAACGCGCCTTACCCGACATACATCAAGCCTGCCAATTTCAGCGACCCTCTGGCGCAATGGATTGGGACAACATCTGCTCTCGGCGGCGGCTCCGCGCTCTACGCCATTCCCTTCACAGTTACCGACTCTGAGATTGCTGCCGCGACGCTCAATCTCGGCTACGCAGTCGACAACTCCGTTCACGGCGTATATATCAACGGAACCTCGATCAGTAACTTTGTAAATGACGGAGACTATCACGGCGAGTATTACTACATGCGCAGCGACATCGCTCCGCTGCTAATACCGAACGCAACCAATTGGCTGTACATCAAGATGTATGACTTTGCCGGTTATGCCGGCATGATCTTCACCGCAACCATCACCACGCAAGGCGCGGCTCCAGGAGCGCCAACCATTTCGCCCACTCAGGGCGGCAACTCCGGCTCGGTCTCGTTTCAACTTACAGGCAGCGGCTTCGAGGCAGGTACATCCCCAGGCGCAACCCCCGCAGAAGCTGGACCGACCGTCACGCTGAGCGGCCCGGGAACTGCGATCCCGGCTACAAATGTGGCTGTAACCAGCCCGAACGTTCTTACCGGAACCTTCAACCTCACAAACGCAACACCCGGCACATGGACGGTAACCGCGACCAACCATGACGGAACCTCCGTCACCCTGCCCAACGCATTCACCGTGCTCGCGGGCGGCGCCGCCGATGTAGTCGTGCAGCCGGTTGGAACTCCCGCCGTGGCAGGCCGCGTCGAGTGGTTCTTCATCGACGTGAGCAATATCGGTGTCGACGATTCAGGAGTGACCTCGGTGTCGGCGGCCATAGAGCCCTGGTCCACCTATATTCCGCTGAGCGCCATACCAACCCCAACCACCATCGACCCCCTGATATTTCCCGCAACCCCGTTCGACGCCGTATTGACCTGGGACATCCCCAACATCCCTGCCGGCAAATCTCTCATCCTCAGTTACGGAGTCATCCAGGACCCCACATTCCCCACCGGCGAAACTGTGATCTCAACCGCCTGCACCGCCTACCAGCTCTCCATCATCCGCGGCGACTGCGAAGGCAAACTCCAGGCCAACCTCACCCTCGAAGCCACCAAATGCTCCGGCTTCCCCGACATCGGCGAGTCCTGCGTGCAGCCCGTTCAGAAGGACTACATGACCTTCGCCAAATGCATGCAGCAGGATGGAGCCAAGTGCAACGGCACAACCTCGAGCGAACGCGCCTCGCTTGACCCCAACGACATCACCGGCCCCGCCGGCTTCGGCGCGCAGGGATGGTTCGTGCCCTCGCCGCCCTTCCAATACGCCCTGTCCTTCAACAACCTTCCCACCGCAACCAATCCGGCAACGAATGTCTATGTCACAGACACATTCGATCCGGCCACGCTCGACCTCAGCACCCTCGCGGTCAGCGGCATCAGCATGAACAACGGCAGCTACGCGCCTCCGAATGTTCCCCTGGCGACTGAGCCTTTCACCTATGACATCGATCTAAGGGCAGCCACGCCAGCCCAGAATCTGATCGTCCGGGTCACCGCTGCCCTTGATCCCACCACCGGCAAAGTCAATGTCAGCTTCCTATCCCTCGATCCAGCCACCGGCATGGAGTCAACCGACGCCACCATCGGCTTCCTGCCTCCCGGCGCCGGCGGAACCGTGCTTTTCACCGTCAATCCCAAGCCCGGCCTGACCACAGGAACAGCCATCCAGACCTCCGGCAGCGTCGTCTTCGACTCCAACCCCGCTATCGACACCAATGTATGGCTCAACACGGTGGATATCGATCCTCCCGTCAGCCACATGGCCGCCTTGCCGTCCACCGACCCCGTGCTCAACTTCAATCTCTCGTGGACCGGGACCGACGCAGGATCGGGCATCGCCAATTACTCCATCTATGTCTCCGACAACGGAGGCCCCTTCACCCTCTGGCTGCCAAATTCATTAGGGACGAGCACAACCTATCCCGGCGTCGCAGGTCACACCTACGCCTTCTACAGCATCGCCACCGACAACGCCGGCAACATTGAAGCCGCAAAGACCGCAGCAGAGACCACAACGACCGTAACTCTCCTGGCCCCACCCGTAACCTTGAC
The DNA here is from genome assembly GCA_036271955.1 of Acidobacteriaceae bacterium. Taxonomy (GTDB): domain Bacteria; phylum Acidobacteriota; class Terriglobia; order Terriglobales; family Acidobacteriaceae; genus Acidicapsa. The sequence continues at coordinate 234 of DATAZR010000181.1, read as the reverse complement.
GGCAACAGCATCGACCGCCTTCCCAGGCCAGTCCGTCAACTTCGTCGCGACCGTGGCTACACCCACTGGATTGACAATTGTGCCAACCGGCAATCTCAGCTTTATCTCCGGCGGAGCTACCCTGGCCACGGTGCCGCTCGACTCCGCTGGTACGGCCATGCTCACCACAGCCCTTCCCAACGGCAACGACTCGATCACCGCCCAGTATGCCGGCGATGCAAATTACCTTGCATC
>DATAZR010000180.1:0-14022 GCA_036271955.1 Acidobacteriaceae bacterium | reverse complement strand
TGCAGCTTTGGATAATGCGGTATCGGCTCGTTGAGTAAGTCGTAGCCCAGCACAGTTACGTTATTGCGATAGTGCGCGGCAATGCGCTTCCACACGTCCATCGCATGCTGCTGGCTCGCCTCATCCTCATAGAGCCACGGATAGCCCCAGCTGTCGTCGATATTGGCGCCCGTCTGTCCACCCGGAGCGCAATGCATATCGAGAATCACATACAATCCGTCTGCTTTAGCCCACGCTACAACGCGATCCACCAGCGCAAAACCCTCTTCGTTGCCCGCCTCGAAGAACTTGTAGTGAAACGGTATCCGGATCGTGTTGAAACCAGCCTTGGCGATGAGATCGATGTCCTTGCGGCTGATGTATTGATCGCGATACTCATGCCAGAACTTCGCCGCGTCCGTCGGCCCGATCAGCTCATTGACCATGGCCTCGATCTCACGCGCCGACTGCGGCCCTCCCTCCAGCCGAAACATGTAGCCCTCCTGCACCAGCCAGTTACCCAGGTTGGTGCCGCGCAAAATGAGCTTGTGTCCCGACGGGTCGGCCAGGAACTTGCCATCCGCATGTACAAACCGCGTCTGCGCCTGCAACCCATACCCGAACACCACAAAGAGCAACGCAGCCACAAGAGCCCGCTTCCGCATATCGATGCACCTCAGGAACGATCGTGAAATACCAGAGAACTCTACAACACAACGGGCAAGCCCTGTCTCCCGCGGCGCTATCGCCCTCGCCTCGCAATACCAGTTCCGTCTCACTGTCGCGGGGTTTTCGCGTATCCTCATTGCAGCTATGAGCGCAGCCATCTCAACCACCGGGCTCACCCGCCGCTTCGGCGATTTCGTTGCCGTACAAAACGTCAATCTCAACGTCGCGCAGGGCCAGTTTTACGGCTTTCTGGGCCCCAACGGAGCCGGCAAATCCACCACCATCAAGATGCTCACCGGGCTGCTAGCGCCCACCTCCGGCAGCATCCAGGTGCTGGGTCTGGACTTTGCCGCGCACGCCCTCGAAGTCAAACGCCAGATCGGTGTCGTTCCCGAAGGCCTGGCTCTTTTCGGCCGCCTCACCGCCTCCGAATATCTCCGCTTCGTCGGCCAGATGTACGGCCTGGACCATGCCACCACGCTCCAGCGCAGCGAAGAACTCCTGGAGTTCATGAACCTCGCCAACGAGACCAAGAAGCTCATCACCGACTACTCCCACGGCATGCAGAAGAAACTGGCGCTCGCCGCAGCCGTCATTCACGGGCCCAAGATTCTCTTTCTAGACGAGCCGTTCGAGGGTGTAGACGCCATCGCCGCCGGCACCCTGAAGCAAATGCTGCAAGGCATGATCGCCCGCGGAGCCACCATCTTTCTCACCTCGCATGTGCTTGAAATCGTCGAGCGCCTCTGCAGCCATGTCGGCATCATCAATCACGGCGAGCTTATCGCCAGCGGCTCGCTCGAGGAGCTACGCGCCGGCGTCCACACCCAGGCCGATTCCGCCGATTCCGCCGCACGCCTCACCCTTGAAGAGATCTTCATCCGCGTCATTGGTAAAGAAGGTGGAGCCGAGCATGAAAGCTCTGAACAGGAGCTCTCATGGCTGGGCTAAGCACCGGGCAAAGCACAGAGATGGTTCCCGCACCTGAAGCTGGCCCCGAAACCAGGCTCTCTTCGCGCCGCCACTTCGCCACCATTGCGTGGCTGCGCTGGCGGATCTTCGTCAACGGGATGCGCGGCAAAGGCGCAGCCGGCGAGCTGGTAGTCAAGTTCCTCTCCTACCCCTTCCTCGTGCTCATGATCCTCGGGCCGGCAGTCGGCTCGGGCATCGGATCCTACTATCTTGTCGATAAGGGTGAAGTCGACTATCTCGCCATTCCCTTCTGGATCATCTTCGTCCTCTGGCAATTCATCGGCGTCAACACTTCTGCCACCGGCCCATCGTTCGATCTTTCGTCGCTGATCCGCTTTCCCATTCGCTATCGCGACTACCTGCTCATCCGGCTTTCCTTCGGCTTGATGGATCCGCCAACACTCGCTGGCATCGCCTGCCTTATCGCCTCAAGTATCGGCATCGCATTCGCCGCGCCCGCGCTGTTTCCCTGGGCTGTGCTCACGCTGGCAGCATACGCCCTGTGCAACATCCTCTTCTCGCGAATGGTTTACTCCTGGCTCGAGCGATGGCTGGCCCAGCGCCGCACCCGCGAACTGGTCACCGGCGTCATCCTCGCGCTCTCGCTCGGCGCGCAGTTCGCCGCCCAGTTCGCACAGCGCCTGAGCCATCCCGCCCATCATGCGCCGCCCAATCCGCTGTTGATGAAAGCCGTTCATTGGACGGTCACAGCTAACTGGTTTCTGCCCCCCGGCCTGGCCGCGAAGTCCATGGATCAGGTGTACAGCGGCTCCGTGTTGATTGGCGTCGCTGCTCTCGGCGGCGTACTGCTCTACGCGCTCTGCTTCCTGTTCATCCTGCATCGCCGCCTGCTCGCAGAGTTCCGCGGCGAAGACCTCAGCGAAGCCCCCGCTGCCCGGCCAAAGACTGCCAAAGTCAAGAACCAATCCGTCACCCCGGCCGGCACAGGTGCATCCTTCGCCTTTCTGCCCTCCGCGGTCGCCGCCGGACTCCTCAAAGAGATTCGCTATCTGCTGCGCAGCGGCCCCAAGCTCTATGTGCTGATCATGCCCGTCTTCGTAGTCTTCCTTTTCTCCGCGCGCACCACGGGCATGAACTACGCCAGCAACTACGCCGGCGTCCACCACAATTCCTTCCTTGGCTTTCTCTTTTGCTACGGCTGCGCTTATACGCAACTCATCTTCGTCGGCCTCATCTATAACTCGCTCGGCTCGGATGGAACCGGCGTCCAGTTCTACTTCATCGCACCGATCCGGATGCGCGATGTAATGCTCGCCAAAAATCTGCTCACCGTCGGCATCTTCCTCATTGAGGCCATCCTCATCTACGTCGCAGCCGCCTTTCTTTCCCGGCCAACGGCCCTCGACCTCACCGTGGCCACGCTTGCTTGGAGCGCCTTTGCGCTTCTGCTCAACCTGAGCGTCGGCAACGTGCGCTCCATCGTCTCGCCCAAAGTACTTGATCCCGGCAAGATGCGCAGCCAGAACGTCTCCGGCATCAACAGCCTCATCAGCCTGATCGTTGTCGTCGCCTCCATCGGCCTCGGCGCGCTCGTCGTCATACTTTGCGGCTATTTTCACGCCTCGTATTGGGTAGCCGCGGGCTTCTTTCTCGTTCTGTCCGTGGTAGCCCTTGGAGCCTACATGCTGGTGCTCAAAAGAATCGATGAAATCGCTCACAGCAACCTGGAAAACCTCACCACCGTACTCAGCAGGATTTAGCCCTCGCGGCAAGCTCCGCAAAAGTGCCAAGGCTGCCCCCAATCGGGTACAACGGTAAGCGAAAGGATTTCGGAGCCGGACAAACCCAGCCATGCATCTTTCCGCCCATCCTTCCGCGCTCGGCCTCTTCTTCGCCAGCCCCATCGCGCCCGCCGATCCCGGCAATTTTTCGCTCGTTGAAAAGCTCCTGCTCGCCGTGCTCATCGTCGCCTCGGCATGGCTCTTCTGGCGTCGCTTCGGCGTCGTTCTCGGCAAGATTCTCAAGTCGCGCAAAGACCCCGGCTTCCATCTGACCCACATCGGCAAGCGCACATGGGATTTCTTCTGGGAAGTCCTCTGCCAGGCCAAAGTCATCCGCGAACGTCCGCTGCCCGGCCTCGCGCACGCCTTCGTCTTCTGGAGCTTCCTCGCCTTCGCGCTCGTCACGCTCAACCACATCGCCACCGGCTTCGGCTTCGGTGTACTCACTGACCCAGGCCTAGTCGGCAACATCATTCCTGCCGTCTTCTCAAATTTCTACTTCGGATTGGCAGCACTCTTCGCCATCGCCTGCGCCGTCTCCATCGCCGGACTCTTCATCCGCCGCTTTTTCGTCCGCCCCATCTGGCTCGCACGCCCCGCGCTTCCCGGTCACGAAGTTTCCTGGGAGTCGGGCGTCATCGCCGGCCTCATCTTCGCCCTCATGGCGACCTATCTCGCAGCGTTTTTCGTCACCGACGCAAGCCTCGCCGCACGCCTGCTCTGGTGGGCGCACACGCTGGTTTTGCTTTCGTTTTTGCCTTTAGTCCCGCACACCAAGCACCTGCACCTCATCCTCAGCCCAGCCACCATCTTCCTCTCCCGCGGAGCCTTCAGCGACATCCCCGCACTCTCCGGCGATGAAGACTTCGGCCTCGTCACCGGCAAAGACCTCACCCAACTCGTCAGCCTGCAGGCCTATTCCTGCGTCGAGTGTGGACGCTGCACCGAACACTGCCCCGCCAACAACACCGGCAAAATCCTCAACCCCAAAGAGATCGTCCTCGGCATCCGCGGCTACCTGAACGAATACGGCCCCACCGCTGAAGAGCTGCTCCTCGGCAAGTACAACTCGCAGGAAGCCGCCTTCCAATGCACCACCTGCGGAGCCTGCGAATTCCAATGCCCCGTCGGCATCGAGCACCTGCCCATCATCGTCGGCCTGCGCCGCGGAGCCACCAACACCGGCGCATGGGAAGACGACTACGGCGGCAAGCTCTTCAATGCAATGGAGCGCAACTCCAACGCCCTCGGCCTCAGCTCCATGGAGCGCGACAAATTCATCCAGAAACAGGAGCTTCCCATCTTTGACGGCAGCCAGGAGTACTGCCTCTGGCTCGGCTGCATGGGTGGCTACGATCCCAAAGGCCGCGAGATCATCTCTAGCTTCGTCGAAGTCATGCGCTACCTCGGCACCAGCTACGGCGTGCTCCGCAAAGAGAAATGCACCGGCGACCCAGCCCGCCGCCTGGGCAACGATCTCGTCTTCCAGCAACTCGCCGAGTCCAATCTCGAAACCATGCAGACCCAGAAGGTCAAGAAGATCGTCTCCATCTGCCCCCACTGCGTACGCACCATCCAAACCGATTGGAAAGAGTTCGGCGCACCCCCTGAAATCGAGCATCACAGCGAATTCCTAGCCCGCCACCAGGCCCAGCTCCCGCACAACAAGACGGACGAAAAGATCGTCTACCACGACCCCTGCTACCTCGGCCGCTATCGCAACATCTACGACGAGCCGCGCTCCGTCATCGCCTCCGCAGGTATACTTGTCGAACCGGAACGCACCCGCGAGCGCAGCTTCTGTTGCGGAGCAGGCGGCGGCCTCGCCTTCCTCGGCGAAGAATCCGGCCAACGCGTCAGCTCTGTTCGTGCGCAAGAGCTAGTCGCCACCGGAGCCACTACAATCGGAGCTGCGTGCCCCTTCTGCAACACCATGTTCCGCGATGCGTTATCGGCCAACGGAGAAAACTCCCCGCGCCTTCTCGACATCGCACAGATAGCAGCAGCGCAGTTACCTCAAAAAGAGTTGTCATCCTGAGCAATAACTTGTCATCCTGAGCGAACCGGGCCCCCAGCGACGGGTCCATGTCGCTGGGGTGGAGAAGCGAAGGATCTGCTGTTGCCTTTGCCTTTGCTTTTCTGGCTGTCATTCCCGAAGGGAATCTGCTTCTGCTTTTCCTGCCATAGCCACTCCATTTGACCATCCCTGCATCCAACCGAAACAATACAGAGTCGGCATAGCATGAATCGTCTCCTCACATTAACTTTCATTGTCGTGTTCTCTGGTGGGTGGGCTCATGCACAAGTCATCAGCCACGGCGATTGCACGGTTGACTCGGAAGTGTGGTCATTACCGGCATGTGCTTTCGAGAAACACAATGACAAGCTTTTTGTGTCAAAGGCCTATCTATCACTTTTCTTTTCCTCCAATGGCACAGCCATTCAGACAAGCACTTCCAGAAATCTCGCATGGACTCATATGCCAACTAGCGGTTGGGCATACTTCAATCGAACTGGGCTTGTCGTTGTCCAGAATGTCGCAACGATGGATAACGGACCGAACGATTTCCATCATGAATTAGTGCGCGTCACAAAAGGAAAGAAGTGGGGTCTATCGGACCCGCAAGGAAGATTGGTTGTGCCTCTCCAATACGATGGCATGATGGATTACGAGGAAGGCAAAGGCTGGCTCGCCTGCTCTGGTTGTCATACCGAGACAGATGCGGGCGGAGAATACTACTTCTTTAAAGGCGGCAAGCGGGTATGGCTCAATAGCCAAGGAAAAGTGAGTGGCACTGCCAATGATCCGTCGCTTGCACGCGGCCAGAAGGCACAAAATTAGTCCGGTTCATATGAACCAGAGGGAATCATGAAAATCATCGTAGCCATCAAGCAAGTCCCCGAACGCGATGCGCGCATTCGCATCGACGCTTCGGGCAAATGGATCGACCTCAACGACGTCGAGTTCTCCATGAACGAATCCGACGCCTACGCCCTTGAAGAGGCCCTGCAGCTCAAAGAAGCCCACGGCGGCGAGGTTGTTGTGCTCTCCGCCGGCCCCGAGCGCGTCGGCAAAACCATCCGCGAAGCACTCGCCAAAGGCGCAGACCGCGCCATCCACATCCAGAGCGCCAGCGAAACCGAGCTCTCGGCATTCGACGCACTCGGTGTCGCCAGCCTGCTCGCCGCCGCGATCAAGGACGAGCAAGCCGACCTCATTCTCACCGGCCTGCAATCCGACGACCTCGGCCTCGGCCAGACCGGCGTCATCCTCGCCGAACTCCTCGGCCTGCCCCACGCCACCCTGATCTTAAAAATCGAGAAAACCGACACCGGTCTCAAAGTCCTTCGCGAGCTCGAAGACGGCTGGTTCCAGCATCTCGAATTGCCGCTGCCCGCCGTCCTCACCATCCAATCCGGCAACAGCAAGCTGCGCTACGCCACCCTCATGGGCATCAAGAAGGCCAAAACTAAGGAAGTAAAGACCGTCTCCGTTACCGACCTGGCAGCCAACTCCGAGCCCGTCGTCGCCCTCGAAGCCGTCAAGCTCCCCCACAAGCAGCGCACCACCCAAATCCTCGGCGGAACCCCAGCCGAAGCCGCCGCAGCCTTGGTCGAAAAGCTGCAATTCGAAGTGAGGGCCATATGAGCAGTGTTCTCGTTTTTCTCGAAGCCAAAAACAACGAAATCACCCGCCTCAGCTGGGAAGCGATGGCCGCCGCGCACACTCTCGCCGCGAGCCTCAGTCTGCCCGTTGACGTCGCACTCGTCGCAGCCGCCGACAACCCGATTTTGAAGACCCTCCAGGGCAAAGCCCCGCGCACCGTCTACGCCATCGACCACGCGCTGCTCCACGCCTACACCGCCGATGGCTACACCACTGCATACGCCCAGCTCATCGAGCACGCCAAGCCAGCCTACGTCGTCTTCCCACACACCTATCAGGTTCGCGACTTCGCCCCCCGCCTCGCCACGCGCTTCAAGCAGGTGCTCATCAGCGATGTCACCGGCATAGAATCCGGTTCAGGGACAGGCCCGATCTTTGTTCGCCAGCTACTGCAGGGCAAACTCAACGCCGAATACCACGCCTCTGGAGAAGGCCCAAGCTTTGTCTCCATTCAGGCCGGAGCCTTCCGCGCAGATGAACCGCAAGCTGGCGACACCACCATTCAGCCATTTCACCCGACGCTCGAAGCCAGCGAAATCCGCGTCCAGCCCGGCGAGCCATTCCGCGCCTCGGCCCAGACCGTCGACCTCAACTCCGCATCGATTCTCGTCTCCGTAGGCCGCGGCATCAAGGAAGAAGCCAACCTCCCCATCGTCCAGGAACTGGCATCAGCCCTCGGCGCAGAGCTCGCAGCCTCGCGCCCCATCTGCGATGCAGGCTGGCTGCCCATGGAGCGCCAGGTCGGCAGCTCCGGCCAGACCGTCGCGCCCAAAGTCTACCTCGCCGTAGGCATCAGCGGAGCCATCCAGCACCTCGTAGGAATGAAGGGTTCGCAGTGCATCGTCGCCATCAACAAAGACGAGAACGCGCCCATCTTCGAAGTAGCCGATTACGGCATCGTAGGCGACCTCTTTGAAGTCGTCCCGGCGCTCACTGCCGCCATTCGCAAAGTGAAGGGATAGCCGATACTAAGGCTTTTGCCCATGGGCGGCGCGCAAGATCGCGTCATGCCCATGGGTCGGGTCCTTGTGTAACAGCTTGCGCGAAATATCAGGCCAGAACTCCTGCAGCACCGCGCCGCCCGCGCCTTCGAGCGTCACCAGCGCGAAGCCCTCGATGACATTGCTCGCCGTCCGCTCGTCCTCAGGCACATACACCGTCGAGATCGCACCAGCGATCAGATTCCCGCCAAGATTGGAATAGTTCGGCTCCCACTTGCCCGTGTTGTCATGCTTGCAGACAAAGCTGGTCGAGAGCGCATAGAAGATGCGCCGCTTCGCCGACCCGTAGCCCCGCCGGAAGAACCTCGGGTCCTGGTGTAGCAGTGACGGCAGCAGCGCATTGCCGATCATCGCCCCATCGAAGCTGTCGGCATAATCCGCGCCCACGCGCTTGAAGTAGCCCGCCGGTCCGCCGCCATACCCGTAGTCCGATCCCTCAGCGTCGCTGATGCCGCCTGCAATCCCCGCGATCATAAACTGAAACGGGTCCGTCGCCTGCGAAAACGCCAGCTTGAACTTCTGCTTCCGGGTAAGCGAAACCGCTTCGTTGTCATAGCTGGTGTTGAAGCTGGGCATAAATCCAAGCACCCTCTGCTTCTTCTCCTGCTTCAGTTGTTCGTCGGCAATCTGTTCCTGGGTCTTCTTTGGTTGCTGCGCATCGGCAGGCTTCTGCTGCGAATCCTGTACTGCGGGGCCATCCGTCGAAGACGCGCTGCTCGCAGGCGCACTCTGTGGCTGCGTTGTCTGCTCCGGAATCGCAATCAGAGGCTCTGGCGCATCCGGTAGCTCTGCCTTAGCCGAATCAGCCGCAACCGTCTGAGAGTCAGGCAAAGGCTGCACGTGCAAAATATCCTGCGCTATTCCTGGAGTGCTTGCAAAATACAGGAAAAGTGCTCCCGCCATCAGGCAGGTACAAAACTGGGTGCGGGCAAGGGTCATTCGGCCATCCTGATTCGAACGTCCAGGTTCGAGGGGGGTTCTAACGGGTCACAATTCGGTCGCCTTCACGCCCTCTCAATGCAAGCACGAAGCCCCTTCTAGGGTAACCTACGAACCGTTAGACGAATTCCCTGTCGCCTTAGCCGGTCAAAACTGGCCACTGAACGAATTTTCACACCCGCTGCCCGGCATCCAGCCCGCACCAACTCCAACCCCATTTTTACTTCTGCACCGCACCCGGCAGAGCCGCGCGCGACTTGATCTGGCTTAGCAGCAGCTCCACCTGATCCTGCTCCTCCATGCTCTGGAACCGGTCTTCCAGCGACTCCGGCGCCAGAATCTCGCCCGCCGCCGCATTCTCCGCCGCATCCTGCCTGACCCGGCTCTTCATCCGTCCCAGCGCATGCTCCTGCGCCACGCCCACACCCTGCCGTGCCTGCGCCGCCTTGCCCACAACCCGCGTCCGGCGATGCTCGGCCATCAGAATCTCGCACTGCGCCCGCGTCTCGTTCAGCTTCTGGTCCAGCTTGCGCAGCGTCTGGCGCAGCGTGTCGGCCTCCAGCTTCTGGTCCTCAGCCTGCGCCGCAAAACCCTTCGCCAGCCGTTCCACGCTGAGCGACCGCTCCAGCGCCCCGCGCGCCAGATCGTCATGGCCCTTGGCAACGGCAAGTTCAGCTTTGCGCTTCCACTCGGCGGCTTCGTGCTCCTGCTCCTTGCGCTTGCGTTCCAGCAAGTGCTCATCGGCAATCGCAATCGCCACCTGCGTCTTCACCTGCATAAGTTGATTCTCCATATCCAGCACCAGCTGCTTCAACAGCCGTTCCGGATTCTCGGCCTTCTCGATCAGGTCGTTCAGATTCGCTCGTAGCAGCGTGCTCACTCTCTCCAGCAATGCCATGACTCACTCCTTTTCCCTTGCCTGCAATTCCCTACCCGTTGGATGTGTTTGTTACTTACCCTTCTCCTGAATCGGCGCCGCCTCATCCACTGTCTTCACCAGCGGAATCCCGTTGTTCCCGCTCGGGATATAAATCGTCGTGTGGTTCGGACTGTTCGCCATCGTCATCTGCGACTGGATCGCCTCATGCTGCAGATACCGATCCGTCAGCGTCGCATTGATAATCTGCTGCGACTTGGCAATGCCTTCCGCATCCACAATGCGAATCTGCGCCTTCTGCTGCTCCACCTGCACCAGCTGCTGCGTCTGCTGAATCCGCAGTGCATTCACCTGGATCTCGTTCGCCGCATTGGCCCGCACCTGATACCGGTTGTAGACCGGCAATCCCCACATCAGCAGCCCGATCACCAACACACAGGCCACTCCAAAACCCATCAAAAACCGCAGCGCCACAGCGCTATTACCCACTCGTACTGAATTCGTATCCATATCTCAACCTCGTCCAAAACTCCCTGTTCTGTTTCCGTCATTCCGAAGTCCCCAACGACAGGTCTTAGTCGTTGGGGTAGTCTGGGTGCCCCATATCTACTCGCGTATTGTGCGGGGAGATGTGGGAACAACAAATCCGGGGGTGCCCCACCTTCGACACAGTTTCATCGTGTCGAAGGTGGGATTCACCAACTCCGACTAACTTTCCGTCTCGGAATCACCCTCCGGCTTCGTCTTCTTGATCTGCTGCACGTTGGCCATCAAGCTCTTGATGTCCATGCCGCTCAGCGCCTCAAAGATCGCCGGCACCTGCGCCGCTATCTTGGTCATATCGCCGGTAATCTTGTTCACTCCCGCAGCCCCATCGCTGCCCGTCGAAACCACCGTGATCCGGTCCACCTTCGACAGCGGCTCGCTCATTGCGCGAACCACATCGGCCATGTTGGTCAGCAGCTTATCGACCACCGCAGCCTGGTTCCAGCCCTGGTAAGCTTCAGCTTTCAGGTTCATCGCCTTGGCCTCCGCCTCGCCCTTCTGGAAGATGATCGAAGCTTCCGCCTCACCTTGTACGCGAATCGAAGAACCGCGTCCCTCAGCCTCTGTCGTCAAACGAGCCTTCTCTGCAGATGCCAGCGTCTCAATCCGCTGACGTTCTACTTCCGCCGGCTTCAACACCGTCGCAATCAGCTCCTTCTCACGACGCAGAATCTCAGCTTCCTGCACCTTCACCTGCGCTTCCTTCTCCGTCTGCTCGATCTTCACCTGCTCGGCAATCACCTGCTGCTGCATGATGTTGGTCTGGATCTCATACGCCTTATCCGCCGTAGCCTGCTGCCTGCGGCTCTGCTCGGCATACTGCGACTTCTTGATGTCCATATCGCGCTGCGCCTCAGCTTGCCGCGCCTGCGAAGCCGTTTGCGCAATCACGCGCTCCTGGTCCGCCAGCGCCGTCGCCACCGCCGATTCGCGCGCCGCAACCGCCCTCTGAATCGCCGTATCGCGATCCGCCGTAGCCATCGCAATATCCGCATCGCGCTTGATCCGCGCAATATCCGGCCGGCCCATGTTGGAGATGTAGTCGTTCTTGTCGCGCACCTCCTTGATCGTGAACGAAACCACATCCAGGCCCATCTTGCTCATATCCCCTGCGCATGTATTGCGCATCCGGTCGCCCACCATCTCCGGCTCTTTCACGATCTGCTCGACGGTAAGCTGACCGATGATGCCGCGCAGATGGCCTTCCATCACCAGCCGAATCAACCCCTCACGCTGCTGCGGAGCCTTGCTCAAAAACTGTTCAGCGGCGGTAAGAATCGAAGGCTGATCGCTGCGCACTTTGATCTGCGCCACTGCTTCAACAGTCACCGCAACACCCTGATTGGTGTACAAATCCTGCTGCGGAGCTACATCGAAGCTCATCAGTTCCAGCGACAGCTCGCGGCAGTTCTCCACCATCGGAAAGATCACCGTGCCATGACCGGTAATCACTCGGGGCCCACGGAATCCGTACACAATCAGCGCTTCATTTGGCCCAGCCTTGCGATACATCCTGGCAATCATCCCCATCACGAAGATGAGCACCAGAACACTTACTCCAACAATCAATACAATCTTGTCCATCGTCATTGCGTTCCCGGTCCTTTCAACCGGGAGGGTTACAGATTTTGGTTAACCTACGTTACTGGCAAACTACAAATCGACAGCCATGAAACCAAATAAATCCAACAACTCGCCTGGGGTGCCCCATCCTTGACGCGTACTGTGCGTCAAGGGTGGGATAACGAAAGCCCGTTTTACCACTTACCCCAGAACTTCCGAATTCCGCCCATCGTGTGAGGACTCCAATCGAGGCTCGGGCAAATCCTCCCACCGCCTTACATAAGCGACACCCTTCTCATACCGCACCACAAACACCTCTTCCCCCTTGGCAATCGCTTCGCCCAGGTCAGCTTTCGCCGGCACCGACCGCCGCGCGCCCAGCTGTTCATACAGCACTTCTCCAACACCGCCCATGCGAATCGGTGCACTCACATGCCCCACCACGCCGGTCACCGCCGTCTCCTCTGAAGTAAGCTCCCGCTCATGCGGCAGCATCACCTTAGTCAGGAATAGGAAAATCAGCGCACCGCCAATCAGCCCGCACAACGCCGCCAGCAAAAAGACCACGCTCGCTACAAAGCTTCCATAGCGCGTCATCAGATAGCCCGCCGCCCCAAACCAGCACAGAAAGACCATGATCGAAAACGCATTCCACCACGGAATCGAAGCCGAGCCCGAACCGCCACTCGCCCCACCCGGCTGATGCACCATCGCATGAGGAACATGCGGCGCATGAGGCAGATGAAAATGCCAATCCAGATGCCCCATTCCGCCCACCAGCGAAACCACGCTCAGCAGCAGCCCCGCTACAAAACACGCAAAGTAAAACCCTTCCCAGAAGCCCATACCAGCCCCCACCATCGAAATTGCGGTCACCCCCGCCATCGGAAGAATCGCAATCATCGCTCTACCACCTTTCTCCTCTTCCTCACCGGCCCGGCCTTCGCCGAACTTCCCTTGGCTGACCGAGCCTGAATCGACTTACTCACAACCTTCTTACCCGAAACAGCATTGCTTCCATTCAACTTCCCGCTTACCGGCGCTTCTGCTTCGTCTTCATCCTTCAACGCCCCCGGCCTCAGCACTTCCAACAACCGCCCCATCAACCCCGGAGTCTCCAAAATCGACTCCAGCAGCAGCAAACAATCCCGCGACTGCTCATGCCGCGCCAGCGTCAGCAGCGCATGTTTCAGCACCGCATCCCGCCGGAACCGCTCCGCCCCGCCCACCAGCCAAAGGTCCAGCTTGGCCTCCAGATCGGGAGACACGCCCACCTCGCTCTGCAACTCCGGGTGATACCCCTCTGGATCGTCCACCAGATACCCCGGATGCACCTTGAAGAAGCTCGCGAGGGTCTGCCGCGTCGTGTTCGTCATATGCGGCCGCGCCCCGCTCTCAATCTGCGAAAGGTAGCTCTGGCTCAGCTTGCCGCCAGTCTCAGCCTCGATCAGCCTCACCAGCTCCTGCTGATTGATCGCCCGCTCCATCCCGCGCAGACTCCCCTCAACCTCGCGCAGATACCGGATTTTCTCCCCCAGCTTCATCCTCATCCGTTCCGAATTTCAATATCGCAAAATGCAATATTTCAGTTCGCGGATAAATATATCGCGGATTGCAATAAAGCGCAACAAAAATCGAAAGTTGCTCTTCGCGAGCAAAAACAACCCATAAATCAGGCCAAGATCGAGCACTTGCAGCCATGGCACGTCCAGTAGATGAATTCCAGTGAGGACTTTTACCGATGTGGCTATTCAGAGAACGGCGTTCGTCTATCGTGATTGAAGATGATTCATGGAACGCGACCCTTATGGCGGTATCATCGTCAAAAATCGCGGCGATTGCGACGACCGTCCTGGCCGCCATCTTTGTCCTGATAAGCGCATTGCCAAGCAATGCTCAGTCTCAAGCAGAAGACACCGCAACTCTTGCGCAGCCTGCATTTGAGGTCGCTTCGATTAGACCTGTTGTGTCAGATGGCTTCGCTTCTATGGTCACGATCAACTTCGAAGGGGATCGATATATCGCGTCGAACTGTACTCTCCAGATGTTGATTAAGGAGGCATACGG
>DATAZR010000179.1:0-2102 GCA_036271955.1 Acidobacteriaceae bacterium | reverse complement strand
AATCTCAATTGAGCTTGTAACGACTGGAGCGACATATGGCAACGCCTGCAACAGAGCAAACGACCACCGTCAAAGCGGCAGCAGGCGGCAGCTTTCTGCTGGAGGAGCGCACGCCCCAGGAGGTCTTTACCCCGGAAGACTTCAACGACGAGCACCGGCAGATCGCCGAGACCGCTTCCAACTTCGCCCGCAAAGAGATCCTGCCGGCGACCGATGCGATCGAGGCAAAGGACTACAAGGTGATGCGCGCGCTGCTGGCTAAGGCGGGGGAACTGGGCCTGATGGCTACCGATACGCCGGAAGAGTACGGCGGGCTGGCGATGGACAAGGTCGCCTCGGCCATCGTCGGCGAGCAGCTTTCCGTTCTGGGAAGCTTTGCCACCAGCTTTAGCGCACACGTCGGCATCGGCATGCTGCCCCTCATCTGGTACGGCACGCCGGAACAGAAGAAGAAGTATCTACAAAAGCTGGTGACCGGTGAATGGGTGGGCGCCTATGCGTTGTCTGAAGCTTCCTCCGGCTCCGATGCGATGAGTCTGCGGACGCGCGCCGTGTTATCGCCCGACGGACAGCACTACATCTTGAATGGCGAAAAGATGTGGATTACCAATGCGGGTTTCGCCGATCTGTATACAGTTTTCGCCAAGGTCGATGGCGAAAAGTTCACCGCGTTTCTCATCGAGCGGAACACACCGGGCTTCGCCGTGGGCGCGGAGGAGCACAAGCTCGGCATCCGCGGCTCATCCACCTGCCCGCTCATCCTGACGGACTGCAAAGTTCCCGTTGACAACCTGCTGGGCGAACTCGGCAAAGGGCATCACATCGCTTTCAACATCCTTAACATCGGCCGCTTCAAGCTGGGCGCCATGGCGATTGGCGGCGCAAAGAATTCGCTGGCAAATGCAGTTCGCTACGCAAAAGAGCGTAAGGCGTTCGGCAAGACGATCAGCGAGTTTGGCTTGGTCCAGCAGAAGCTTGCGGAGAGTGCGACTGGCATTTTTGTTGGCGAAAGCATGGCATACCGCACCGTAGGGATGATCGACGCGGCACTGGGCTCACTCGAAGGCGAAAACGCCACGAATGCGCGGGAAATCCAGAAGAAGATCGAAGAGTATGCAGTCGAGTGCTCGATTCTCAAAGTGTGGGGATCTGAGATGATGGAGATCGTGGTCGACCACACCCTGCAAATCTTTGGTGGATACGGGTACGTGGAGGAGTATCCGGCAGAGCGCGCCTATCGCGACTCTCGCATTAACCGGATCTTCGAGGGCACGAACGAAATCAATCGGTTGATCATCACCGGCTGGCTGATGAAACGCGCCGCCAGTGGACAATTGCCTTTGCTCGGCGCTATCAAGAAGCTAATGGCGGAGGTAATGGAGCCGCCCTCGTTCGACGGCAGCGACGAAAAAGAGGATCTGCTCGCGGCAGAGACTGCTCTGCTGGCGAACCTAAAAAAGGCCGCGCTCTTCTGTTCCGGATCTGCGACGCAAAAGTATATGCAGGCGCTGCAGGACCAGCAGGAGATCATGGGCGACCTTGCCGACATGACGATACAGGTCTTCGCGCTCGAATCTGCGCTGCTGCGCGCGCGCAAGCTGCGCTCCCAGCCACAGGCCCAGAGACTCCAGGCCGAGACCGCGCAAGCTATGGTGACACTATTCGCCGCAGATGCTCTTTCCATTGTCGAGAAGGCGGCGCGGCGCGTGCTCGCAGCCGTGGCGGAAGGCGACATGCTGCGGACCCAGCTCGCCATTCTGCGACGGCTCTTGAAGCACACGCCACAAGATACGATCGCACTCAGCCGATCGGTGGCACAACGTCAACTGGACGCAAACGGGTACAAGCTATAGCGCGCGGTCAGCGCAACCTGCCCAGCGAGCGCACACCATAGGCGACCTCTTCGAGGAACGTTTCGGGATGCATAGTCGTGGATGGCAATACATGCATGCGTGCCGAGGTCGACGCCACCAGGCGTGTAGCGAGAGACTGCCGCACTTCGAGCGTCATGTCGAGACGCCGTTCCAGAAATGTTTCAATGGCCTGCAAGTCCCCCTCACCAAGGCGCCTCAAGGCGTCCGCGGGGATACTCGACACACGCG
>DATAZR010000178.1:0-58362 GCA_036271955.1 Acidobacteriaceae bacterium | reverse complement strand
AGAGGAAATGCAGTCCCAGAATTCCGGGAAGACAGGAGCCGCGGTATGCATTCGATTGCTTGGTGGCCGACGCTGGCAGTATTGGCCGTGGCTACCTTCACCGATTTGCGCAGCCGGCGGATTCCGAACTGGCTGGTACTTCCATTCATGGCTGCGGGATTGGTTTTGCCGGCCATCCTGACAGGCTGGCATGGATTGGCGCAAAGCCTTGAGGGATTTGGGCTTGGCGCTTTGATTTACGGTTTTCTCTCGGTGATGGGCGGCATGGGTATGGGGGATGTCAAGCTGGTGGCCGCCATCGGAGCCTGGGTTGGGCCAAAGCAACTGCTTTTCGCCATATTGATCACTGCCATGGCTGGGGGGCTAATGGCAGTGGGATGGTCGATTTACGGAAAATTTGCAGGAGATGTCTGGAAGAGCCGGAAGATTCCTTACGCGCCGGCAATCGCAATTGGGACCCTGGTTTCCTTTTTTTCCCGTTAAAGCACCGTCGCGCACACGGTCATTTCACGGCAAAGCGGGAGCGGATGTAAGTTTGAACCAGCAAGGGTTTTGAATTCGCAGGGAGTAGCAAAACGTGATGTCGACATCTACACAGGGCCCAGACGCCCTTGGAGCGAATGTTTTAACCATCGCACTGATCGGTCCCGATCAGCAGCGGCGGGGTGCGGTTGCGATCGCCCTGACCGGGCTGCAAGCAGGGATGACGCGGGAATTTCCCTCCTATCCCGAACTAGACGAAATACCGAAGATTTTGCAGGACAACTACGATGTGGTGATCGTAGACCTGGATAGCAATCCAGAGTATGCGCTGGACCTGGTGGAGACGATCTGCAGCTCCGGCTCTCCTACGGTGATGGTGTATTCAGGGCAGTCGGACTCAGAACTGCTGGTGCGCTGCATGCGTGCCGGCGCGCGGGAGTTTTTGATTTCGCCTTTTGCCACCGGCACGATTGGCGAAGCCCTGGTCCGAGCTTCGGTCCGCAAGCCTACCACGCGGACGGCGAAGAAGACGGCGGGTAAACTTTTTGTTTATCTGGGGGCCAAGGGCGGCTCCGGGACGACGACACTGGCCTGCAATTTTGCTGTTTCGCTGGCCTCGGAATCCAGCCAGAATGTGCTGTTGATCGATCTCCATCTGCCACTGGGCGATGCGGCGCTGGACCTTGGCATCACGGCACAATATTCGACGGTGAATGCGCTGCAGAATGCCAGCCGTTTGGATTCGAATTTTCTCTCCAAGCTGCTGACCAAACACAGCTCCGGCCTTTCGGTGCTGGCGGCGCCGGGCAAGTTCGCGCCGGACTCGACCACGCATGAGGACATCGACAAGCTGCTTGCGGTCGCCCGCCAGGAATTCGACCACGTCGTTGTCGACGCGGGCACGCGGCTTGATCTTGCTGACTGCTCGTTGTTCAGCCAGGCTTCGGCGATCTACTTAGTAACGCAGGTAAGCATTCCCGAGCTGCGCAATTCCAATCGCCTGGTGTCGGAGTTTTTTGCCAAGAGCGCGGCCAAGCTGGAGATCGTACTCAACCGCTACACTCCCCGCT
This sequence comes from Acidobacteriaceae bacterium, assembly GCA_036271955.1. Classification (GTDB taxonomy): domain Bacteria; phylum Acidobacteriota; class Terriglobia; order Terriglobales; family Acidobacteriaceae; genus Acidicapsa. Next base: position 56,809 of record DATAZR010000178.1, on the reverse strand, counting down.
CGCTCGGTGTGGATGAAGAACATATCACCAAGGCGCTGACCCGGCCGGCCACCTGGAGAGTGCCCAACGATTACGCGACAGCGCGGCGCACTCAAAATACGGCGACTCCGCTGTCGCTGGAGGACTCGCCGATCTCCCGGATCATCCGGCAAATGGCCAGGACGGCGTGCGGGTTGCCGCCGACCCAGGAAAAGAAAAAGAAGTTTGGTTTGTTTTGAAGGGTGTCTTTGACTTTATGGATGGTGTTGCGTGGAACAGCTGAACCTGGAATCGTTTAAAGGGGATGTACATCGGATTCTGATCTCGAGACTGGATCTCGAGAAGCTGTCGCGCGTCAATTCCACGCAGGCACAACAGGCGGTGGCGGGGCTGATCAACGAGATCATCACCGAGCAGCGCGTTCCTCTGAGCTTTGAGGAACAGGAAAAAGTCCAGACCGATTTGCTGGATGAGGTTTTTGGCCTGGGACCGCTCGAGCCGCTGCTCAAGGACCCGAAGATTTCCGACATCCTGGTGAACGACAAGGATCACGTTTTCGTGGAAAAGGGCGGAATGCTGCGGCGCGTGGAAACGACGTTCCGCGACGACCGCCACCTGCTGCAGATCATCGACCGCATCGTCTCACGGGTAGGCCGCCGTGTCGACGAGTCGTCGCCGATGGTCGACGCGCGCCTGCCCGATGGATCGCGCGTCAATGCCATTATTCCTCCGCTGGCGCTGGATGGTCCGTCGATGTCCATCCGCCGTTTCGGAACCGGACCCATTGGTTCCAACCAGCTTGTAGCGCTCAAGAGCATCTCTGCGGAGATGATGGAAGTACTCGCAGCGGCGGTGCGAGCACGCATCAGCATTCTCATCTCCGGCGGCACCGGCGCCGGCAAGACGACTTTCCTCAACATTCTTTCCCGGTACATTCCGCAGGGCGAGCGGATCATCACCATCGAGGACGCGGCGGAACTGCAGCTGGCGCAGGAAAATATCGTGCGCCTGGAAACGCGCCCGCCCAATGTGGAAGGCCTGGGAGCCATCCGGCAGAGGCAGCTATTGATCAACTGCCTGCGTATGCGGCCAGACCGCATTATCCTCGGCGAGGTGCGCGGCGAAGAGGCATTTGACATGCTGCAGGCGATGAACACGGGCCACGAGGGCTCGATGGCGACGATACACGCCAACACGCCGCGCGATGCGCTATCCCGTCTGGAATCGATGGTGGCCATGAGCAACCTGAATCTGCCGGAGAAGACAGTGCGCCAGCAGATTGCCGGAGCTATAGGCATCGTGGTTCAAATCTCTCGCCACAGCGATGGCACGCGTAAGGTGATGAGCGTATCCGAGATCACCGGCATGGAAGAGAACGTAATCAGCATGCAGGAGATCTTCAAATTTACCAAGAAGGGTATCGGGCCCGACGGCAAAGTTATTGGCGCATTTGAACCGACCCACATTCGTCCCAAGTTTCTTGAGCGTCTGCGCGTTTCGGGTATCTTCCTGCCGCCGAGCCTCTTTGAGAACTCGATGGAAGTGAACTAGGTTCTGCTAACACTCACCGGACTGAGGCTGGAGTTATGAATCTCATCGTTATCGTCGTGTTTGTCGGCGCGTTTTCGGTCTTCGCTCTGTTGATGATCGCGAGCGGCGCTGGCGCGACTCAACAGACGAAGAAAGTGCTGGCGCGGCTCGACTCTGCGCTGGCCACCAGCTGGACAAATACATCGGATCAGATTGTCGATCTTCGGAAACAGGAGCTGCTGAGCGCGATTCCGTGGATTCATCGCACGCTGATGAAGATCGAGCTGGCGCCGCGCCTGCGCCTGTTGCTGTATCAAGCCAACCTCAAGTGGACGGCAGGCGGGCTGATCCTGATGAGTGTCGGTTTTTTTGTCATTCCCTCGTATCTTGGGTATTTGAAAACGGGCAGTGTGTTGTTTGGTCTGCTGGTTGGCGCTGCGCTGGGCTCGTTGCCTGTGTTGTTCGTGCTCTTCAAGCGCAGCCAACGCTTCAAGAAGTTTGAGACCGAATTACCCGACGCTCTCGAGTTGATGGTGAGCGCGCTGCGCGTGGGACACAGCCTGAATGCCTCGCTAAGCCTGGTCGGGCGCGAATGCCCCGATCCGATCAGCTCTGAATTTCGAATCTGCTTCGATGAGCAGAACTACGGCCTGGAACTCCGAACCGCAATGGAGAACCTGGTCACCCGCGTTCCATTGCAGGATCTCAAGATTGTTACGACCGCGATCCTGATTCAAAAGGAGAGCGGCGGCAACCTGGCCGAGGTACTGGAAAAGACCGGCCATGTAATTCGCGAGCGCTTCCGGCTCAAGCGGCAGATCATGACTCATACAGCCCAGGGACGTTTGACCGGGTTGATATTGACGCTGCTGCCTGTAGTACTGGGAGTCGTCCTCTACTTCCTCAATCCGAAGAGCATGAGTCTTTTGTGGACGCGGGAAATCGGCATCAAGCTACTGTACGCATCGGCGGCGATGACAGTTATCGGCGGATTGATCATTCGCAAGATTATCGACATCGACGTGTAGAGAGGGATCATGGGAATTGCAGTTATAGCATTCATCATCATATTTCTGCTGATCGCCAGCGGTGGTGTCCTTCTGTTCTACCGCGAACAGATGGTACAGCGGCTTACGACCGTGATCTCCCCTGAAGCTAAGAAAGCGACCTGGGCCAGCTCGATACAGCAATCCGGATTCAGTTTCACCGGCGCTGTGGAGCACTTAGAGCGACTTATCCCAAAGAGCCAGGCGGAGATTTCAGTTACCCAGCAGCGGCTGATTCGAGCAGGTTACCGGACTGATTCTTCGCTTCGCTTCTTCAATGGAGTAAAGGTTCTAGCTCCTATAACTTTGTGCATTGTTCTGTTTATCAGCGGACTAGCTAAACAAAGTCCATTTGTGTTGTATGTAGCGGCGCTGGGGCTAGGTTATCTGGCTCCGGATTTTTGGCTGGGCCGGCAGATCAAGAAGCGTCAGTCTAAGCTACGGCGCGGCCTCCCCGATGTGCTGGATCTCCTGGTCATCTGCATCGAGGCAGGGCTAAGCCTTGACCAGGCGACCAAACGCACCGCGGAAGAGTTGGGCAAAGCGCAGCCTGCGATATGCGATGAGTTGAATATCGTTGTGCTCGAACAGCGCGCGGGTCGCCCTCGCGCCGATTGCTGGAAGCACATGGCAGAGCGCACCGATGTCGACGTGCTGCGGAATCTGACTTCAGTTCTGGTGCAAGCCGATCAGTTCGGCACCAGTGTGGCAAAAACATTGCGGGTCCATTCGGACACGCTGAGAACTCAACGCATTCAGAAAGTCGAGGAAATGGCGGCAAAGACGACGGTGAAGATGGTCTTTCCTCTGGTGTTATTTATCTTTCCTTCGCTCTTTCTGGTTGTCCTGGGGCCGGCGTTGATCACGATGTCCGACTCGTTCAAAACATTTCTCAAATAAAAAGAAGGGAGATTTGACATGGACACTACCACGATTATCCGGGTTGTAGCCGGCGTGCTGTTCGTGATCGTGCTGATCGTTCTGATCCAGCGCCGTCGCACACGGGTGAAATAACGCGGATGTCATGCATCGGCAGACGGGGCTGGAAAGTATCCGGCCGCGCCTGCCCAGGCCGCAGGGCTGTGGCGGCGCGAGCCTCCACTACAAACGGACGATGGACGTGTGTTCACAGCTCTGCGGGGGTGTACAAATCCAATCCACCGGGCATTTCGGCTGACGTAGTAGCCTCCCCCGTTCATGAGTAACATCGAAGACTTGCATCAAACAAAATTGACCAAGGAAGCAGTAACCAAGCAGTTCTGGCCAGCGACCTGGACCTCGATGCGAGGTCCGGTTGCCACGCCTTCGCCGAGAGCGGATTCCGTCATGCAGAAACAGAAACTTTGCGTATACAACCAGACCAAGGAATCCTTCCTGAGCTTAGGGGTCGCCGCCGCCGACACGACGATGGCGCGCCTCAAGGGACTCATCGGCAAACTCACGCTTGGATTGGACGATGGCCTTTGGATTGTTCCATCCCGGGGAATCCATACGATTGGTGTCCTATTTCCATTGGACCTCGTTTATCTTGATGAGAATTACAAAGTTATTCATGTCATGGAGTCTTTTCCCACATTTCGTATCTCTCCGATTCTGCCGCAGGCGGCGAGCGTGCTGGAGTTACCGACCCATACTATTTATTCTTCTCAGACTCAGCCTGGCGACCAATTGATCATTTGCGTTGCAGACGAGATGGAAGAGAGATTGAGTACAATTACACCGAACCTCAGCAGCCGCACAAAATAATTAACTTCGGGACCGGAGAATTAGATTTTATGACTTGGATAAAAATTATCCTGGATCGTGTATTGGGCAAGGAAAAGCGCAATGCGGAGCGCAAGCCATCCCCTGAACTCTCTGCTTACTACTGGGACGGCGGCCGCCCAACCGAGCATGCCATTCGCGACATCAGTTCCACGGGCTTATTTCTGATGACCGAAGAACGCATGTATCCAGGCACAATAGTGGTGATGACGCTGCAAAAGAAGGATCGACCCGATGGCGATAGCGAACGAGTGCTGTCGGTGCAATCCAAGGCTGTTCGATGTGACAGTGACGGTGTAGGACTGGAGTTTGTACTACCCGAATTTGACGATCCCAGGCGTGGCCAGAAGCTTCTGGCAGAGGGTACAGACCGCAAAGCGCTGAAGAAGTTCCTGGAAGATATGGAGGGTTCCAGCCGGGCGTCGGTTTCTGGCCTGCAGCCTTCCCTCTCGCTCAGGAGTTGAATCGGCGACGGGCTCGAAGGTTGTATTGCGATGATCACACCAAGAGCGCATGGCCATTGGCTCGGGATTAGTACTTTGTGAGCGGTTGGACAATCGCAGATACAACTTTAGTAACTGGACTCGCTACTTTGCCAGTAACGAAATCTACTTGCTGACGGCGTGTCCTAAGATAGATGACAGGTAATCTTACTTAATTTCCCCGTATGTGGTATTGACAGGGGGGTATCCGGATGCGAGGATTGTCCACAAATAGTATGTTGAAAACCTACGCACTTAGTCGAAAGGCCGCACCATTGTTCCGGAATATCCTGGGGCTTGCGGAGCGCATTCACGGCGACGAAGCCGGTGCATCGCTGGTCGAATTCGCGCTGGTGGTTCCGCTGCTGATGACCTTGGTGATTGGCATGTTCAGCATGGGTATTCTTCTCAATCAATACCTGCAACTGACCAATGCTACAGCCATCGGCGGACAGTACCTGTCGGTTCTTCGAGGGCCGAATGCCACCGACCCGTGCGCACAGACAATCTCGGCAATTAAGAGTGCCGCTCCCCTGCTCAATCCGGCGAAAATGACCTTTTCTTTCTCGATCACCTACCTGAATCAATCCACCGGCGCCACCACGGTATACCCGTACGCGAACAAGACCACTTGCACCGCCGGCGTAAATGAACTGAGCCAGGGTGAGCCCGTCACGGTGACAGTTACATATCCCTGCACACTCTATTTCTGGGGAAATTCAAATGTCGTTCCCGGCTGCACACTACCGGCGCAGATCACTGAGGTTTCACAATGAGCCAGAAGAACTATTTCAAGGGCGAGAACGGGTTGTCCCGCCAAAAAGCGGCGAGGAATGAGCGCGGGCAGATCTTACCGTTCGTTGCCATCCTCATGACTTTCTTCCTCTGCATGTGCGGCTTCGTCATCGACATTGGCCGCGTCTACGTGAGCTATCAGCAGCTCCTGGCGTCCACCGACGCAGCGGCTCTGGCCGGCGGGGAAGCATTGGGAGAGGCGAACAGCACTGTGGCGGAAGTTACTGCCGCCGTCAAGAAATACAGCTCCGCGTCGGGAGGCGTAAATCCCAGCGGAATGATGACGAAGCTTGTCGTGAAACCTTACGTTGGCTGCATTACCGGCCTGTCCCCAAATATTCCTTGCTACGGCGCCGGCTCGTACAACGCCGTCCAGGTAGTGCAGACGGCAAGCGTACCCATGACCTTCGCCAACTTCTTTGGCGCTCATCCGGTCGCGCTTTCGGCGACCGCGACCGCGAGCATGTCTGGCGCGGCAGCTACACCCTATAACGTGGCAATCATCGTCGACACCACGTCATCCATGAGTGATCCGGATACCGGCAGCACTTGCACCACGACTCGGCTCGCCTGCGCTCTGGGCGGCGTTGCTACGCTCATGGGGGAACTTGCACCTTGCCCGAACAGCGGAAGCTGCTCGATATCGAATAATGTTTCTACGAGTGCTGTCGATCGGGTTGCTCTGTTCACCTTCCCAGGGATGACCACGGCCACCAGCGCGAACGACACAACCTGTCCTACATCCAACCCCAATACTGAGAGTGTCTATACTTTCCCCTCAAAGACGGTGAGTGCGACGGCTTCGAGCAACACGACGCTCACCACTACCACCACCACCACCACCACAAAAAATGGTAAAAAGACGACGACGACGACGACGACGGACATCCCGATGACTTACCAGATCACCAACGGATTGGGAGATGCCCACGGTTTCCTGAGTGACTACCGGACCTCGGACACGGCCACAACATTGAATGCCAGTTCGCCGTTGTCGATCGCAATCGGAAGTGGAAAATCGGGTTGTAAGGGCGTAGCAGACCCCGGCGGCGCTGGAACATTCTATGCAGCGGTAATTTATGCGGCGACCGATGCGCTCCTCGCGGAACAGGCGGCCAATCCCACCGCGCAGAACGTCATCATCATCATCAGTGACGGCGATGCCAGCAGCACACAAGCCCAGATGGCCGGGGGCAGCGGCGCGACGGGCACGAATACAGGCGGCGCCGGAAACGCCACCAGCAATGGTACTTACCCCTCCTGGAAAAACGAGTGTCATCAGGCAGTTACAGCGGCGGCGGCGGCGGCGGCGCTGGGGATCAGAGTATACTCGGTCGCTTACGGCGCAGAATCATCGGGTTGCTCGACAGACAGTCCAGCTATCAGTCCATGTCAGACGATGAAAGGTATCGCCTCCAACCCTGGATATTTCTTCTCCGACTATGCCTCAAGCGGAGGTGGAACCGACACCAGCTGCGCCGGTTCGGGCGCTTCCACTACCAGCATCAACCAAATTTTTCAGTATATCTATTACAGTCTTGGCCACGGGCGCTTGCTCTCGAACGCCGCGCCTCCCGGCGGTTCCGTTAGCTGGACTGCGGAATAAGGCGCCAAACAAAAAAGTACAGCCTAACCTTTGCAATGCTGGGCCTGTGAGCAAACCGCTCACAGGCCCAGCATTTATCCCTCACCGGGATAGGCTCGTGCACTCTGAGTGGACCACCAACGCACAAGCCATCGATACGATGGGCGCATACTTGCACTTCCGGCGCTGCCTCGCCGACCTCGATCATTAGAACGTTTCTCTTATACGTCTACTCGGACCAGCCGAGGATTGCGTGGCCTTTCTTCGAGGAAAGACCGCGCCGAGAGTATCTCCGTTGATGCGGAGTAATGAAGCAATGCTCTAACAACAAATTCGAGATCGACGTCAGGGCCTCAGCTGCGCCTGTTCCGATTTCAATTCTGTCGGCATCAGCGCGAACCGGCGAAGCGCCTCATTCAGGCAAAGCAAGCCAGGAAAACATCGCTGATCAATCCGCCTGATCGGGAATGATCAGCAGAACTTCGACCGCGGTCATCTGGCCATTCTGTTTGGCGGGGCGGAACTGCCACTGGTTGAGGACATTGAGCACCATGGCGGACTGGACAAACTGCGCCGGGAAGGCGACTTCGAGTTTTTCAAAGCGGCCATCCTTGTTGACGAAACCATGGAGAATGAGCGCATCCGAATCCATGTTGTCCAGATTCAGGTTAGGGCGCACGATCTCGTATGGCCAGGGAGCCTCGAGACGACCGCCGCCTGCAGATGCCGCATCAGCCAGGCGCGGCAAGGAGTATTGCAGAATCCAGCTTTTGGGCAGCCCGACGCGGAGGTAGACAGTGGAGGCCATGCGGCCGCTCCACAACTCTGCCGTCTCCGGATAGCTGTCGGCAATGGAAGAGCCAAACACAACTACACCGAACTGGCCATCCCTGGGCAAGCTGATGTGGACGCCCGACGGACCTGCGCTGTTGCCGGAGCCGGCACTGGTTCCCTGACCCGTGCTGGCCGGAGCAGTCTGAGCCCTGGCCTCGAGCCCACCCTGTCCGAGGGAGGGAGATTTTTGCGCCTGGTTGCCAGCCGCAGCGGGGGACGCGCCAGCTCCGGGTACTGAGGAGGCGTCTTTTGTGGGCCCGGGATGCGTACCTGCACCGTTTCCAGCGACTGTTCCGTTGATCTTGCTGTTGGAGGAGCCGACGCCGGTAGCTGACGTGTCTTTCAGAACTCCGGGAATGGTGGCGCCGGGCTTGTTCTTGCCGGCTGCTTCATTGACCTGCGGAAGGACTACTACCCCTTGCGCGACACGGGTATCGGAGAGCGAGAGCACCCTGGCTGGCGTGGGCGCCTGCTGCTCCAGGGGCGTGGAGGTGGTTTGCGGAACCTTTTGAGCCTCCTCCGGCCCATGTACAACGATTGGAGAAGTGGTGCTCGGTGGCGCTGCAGGAGTCTGGGTGACGAGAGTCGTGGAGGAGATGCGAAGATCGGCGAGGCTTTCTTCGTTGATCGGCGCATCGAGAGACGGACGGACCGCGGCAATGGCTGCCTTGGATGGCGTGGGCGGGACAATCACTTTCTGGGGTTCAGGTTTTTCCGGCGACCAGAGGACTACCAGTGGAACTGGAACTTTCTTGAAGGTGGCGAGATCATTGGGCAGATCGGGCTGGACCAGTGTCTGCGGCGCGGGCATAAGCTTCGCGGTCGGTTGCGCAAAGGAGGGTGATCCGGCAGAGCTGCCCGCAGCCGCAGCTTTGGGCACCTGCGCCTGCGCACCCGCGACCGGCCCCCGGTAAGTGATGCCTCCGGAGAGATGCGCCGACGGCGGGGTGCTATGAAAATCAAGGACGCGGACAGAGAATCGGCTCTCGGGAAAGCGCTCGATGATGTGATTTTTCTCAATGACCCGGGCGGTCAGCAGAGCGCCGACAGAGACGTGGAGAATCATGGAGATCAGGTACGTCGAGGGGTACGAACTCGGCCGGTCTGGCTCGGAAAAGAGCGTGATCATCGGGGAAGACCGCATGCGCCAACTGACTCCCTGTTCAACCTTGTTCGAAATAAGCTTGCGAAGATAGAGCGGCTTGCCGAGCTCGTGACGCATTCTCGACCGGAGTTGAAGGGCGAGGTGCGCGAGGGACGGGTCCAGAGCAATCTGAGAGCAATTTTCAGGCCAACCCGGATGGCGTTAAGTCTTTGCGAAACCGGAGGCTAGTAGCTGGACGTGTCTACGTGGCTACACAAATTGCGGGATTGGTATACATGCGTTCACACTTGGTGCAAACCACACCATCTAAATCCCTGATTCGGCGTCCAATCGGCTCTAATTCACTTTGGCACAACAATTGCCTCTAGGAGTCGGAAGGCGGAGCCGGATGGATCACAGGTTCCCACAGGAATACGAATGAATCGAAGACTGATCACCATCCTTCTCACAGCTTTCGTGATCGCCTGCGTTTGCACTTACTTCGTGGCCAGGGTGGTACGGGGAATGGCAACCGCCTCGCGCCAGCCGACTACGACGGCGGTGGTTGCAGCGGCCAACGACCTGAAGCTGGGAACACTGATCGCCAAGGGCGATCTGACCACGATCCAGATTGCCGGAGCGGTGCCGAAGGGGGCGGTTCTCAAGCCCGAAGACGCGATTGGCCGGGGCGTAATCTCGGACATCTATCAGGGCGAGCCAATCCTGGAAAACCGGCTGGCTCCGGTGGGTTCGGGCGGAGGACTGGCAGCGACGATTCCGCCGGGAATGCGAGCCTGCGCGGTCAAGGTTGACGATGTTGTAGGCGTATCGGGCTTCGCGACTCCGGGCATGCGGGTGGATGTCTTGATTTCGGGGAATCCTCCAGGCGAACAGAACACCGCCGCAACCACCGGGCCCAAGGTGAAGACACTTCTCCAGAATATTCAGGTCCTGTCGGCGGGCACGGATATCCAGAAGGACGACCAAGGCAAGCCGAAGCAGGTACAGGTGGTCAATCTGATGGTGACCCCGGAACAGGCGGAGATCCTGAGCCTGGCCACCAGCGAAGAGAAGATCCAGCTGGTGTTGCGCAACCCGCTGGATACGCAAATTGCCCCGACGACCGGCACCGTCGTGAAGAATCTCTTCGCGGATAAGAACCCTGCGCCGGTGAAGGCGCGCCAGGCTGCCCCAGTGATACACAAAGCCCCCACATACACGATCGAAGTCATCAATGGGTCGCAGCGGAGCGATCAAAAATTCGCGACTCCCGAGGCAAAAAAGTGAGAGTGAACGTTGGTATAGCCCTTTTCAGCTTGAGTATGTTCGCAATCGCGAACTGCCCGGGTTCATTGCATGCGCAGGCCCCTCAATCGGCCTCGATCGCCAGCCAGGACTCTACCAATGAATTGACCGTCACCGTAGGAAAATCCGTCCTGGTCGATTGCGCGCATCCGATTCAGCGAGTAGCGCTGGGATTGGGTGACTTTGCTCATGCCTCAGCGGTGACGCCGACAGAAATTCTGCTGGACGGGAAAGCTCCCGGAGAAACCTCGCTGATTATTTGGGAGGTTGGCGGCGAACGTCAGTTTTTCAATGTCTCGGTTCGCCCGCCATCGGCTCTTTCCATCAGCCAGCTGGATGGGCTTCGCCGCGAACTTCGCCAGGAGCTTCCCGGCCAAACCATCAAGATCAGCGCCGAGGGCGGCAACATCTTTCTGCGCGGAACGGCGAAAGACCTCGGCAGCTCGCAACGGGCGGTCGATATCGCTTCGACTGCGGGCAAGGTTGTGAACCTGCTGGATGTAGTAGTGCCGCCGGCCGATCCACAGATATTGCTGAAGGTGCGGTTCGCCAGCGTCGACCGCAGTCTGGAGAAGCAGTTCGGCATCAACTTCTTCAGCAACGGTTTTGGAAATGTGGTTAGCGGCATCAGCACGGGGCAGTTCAGCCCGCCCGGCCTTACGCTGCCCTCGACCGGATCACCGTCTACAGCAAACGTCACGAACGAGTTGAACCTGTTCGCCTACCTGCCCGGCCTGAACCTTGGAGCGACACTGCAGGCACTCGAAAACAAGGGCATCGTGCAGGTGCTGGCCCAGCCCAACGTGCTTGCAACGAACGGCAAGCAAGCAAGCTTTCTGGCAGGCGGAGAATATCCCTATCCCGTCGTCCAGGGCACCGCGGCAGGCGGCGCTGGCGCGGTCACCATCGAGTTCAAGGAGTATGGTGTTCGGCTCAATTTTCTTCCTGTGATCACGCCGCGCGGCACCATTCGCCTGCAGGTTGCGCCGGAAGTCAGCTCGCTGGACTTTACCAATGCCGTTGAGATCTCGGGTTTCAATGTGCCGGCCATCAATACCAGACGGGTGAAAACCGAAGTCGAGTTGAGCGACGGCCAGAGTTTTGCTATCGGCGGGCTGCTCGACAACCGGGATACCGAGACCTACGAGAAGATTCCCTTCCTCGGCGATATTCCGATCCTGGGCAAGTTTTTCCAATCGATGCAGAAGACCCGCAACAATACCGAGCTGATCGTGATCATCACCCCGGAGGTTGTGGCTCCGATCCAGGTGGGAGCGGCGTTGCCGGAGCTCAAGTATCCGACCAAGTTCCTGCCGCCGAACAGCGGCATCCCAATGAATACGCCGGATGAGAAAACCGCCGCAAACACTCTGGCGCCGGCTCCCGCAACCATGCCGGTGCAGCAGTTGATCGAGACCATGAAGCCTGAGCCGCAGATGGTGATTGAATCCTCTGTGGGCGGTTTTGGAAAAAGCTCAGCAGCCACTTCCAACGGAGAAACCAGCACCACTCCTGCGCCTGTAACGACGGCTACGCCTCACTGAGTCTTGCCAGACCGGACGGGCAACAACGCCAGGCACGGTATATCCTGAGTCCCCCGCACTGCCATCATGGCGCCAGTGCGGGGGGAACTGCCGGTTGCACATCGATCTCTCTACCTCGCGGCACCGGAGATTCGTTGCCACTTTTCCTCCAACGCGGCGAAAGGATGCACGGCAACCAGATGAGCTTGCTTCGCTGGATCTCCGCTCACCGCAAGGGACGGCTTGCCCAGCGTCAGGCGCGTGCGGACCTTGAAGCAGAAGTCCGGCTGCTGGCGACCAACATCACACGCCACACCGTACTTGCCGACCGCCTCGAAGTGGCCGACAGCAGCGCAAAACGCAACAAGGGTTTGCTAGGGAGAAAAGCATTGCCTGTGGGGCAGGGACTGTGGATCACTCCCTGCGAATCGGTGCATACCTTTGGCATGCAATTCCCAATCGACCTGGTGTACCTGGACCGGCAGCACCGGATTCGCAAGGTTCGGAGCAATGTTGGGCCATGGCGAATCTCGGCCTGCCTCTCCGCGCACTCTGTCATTGAGCTTCCCAGCGGCACTGTGCGCGAAACTCAGTCGAAAGCGGGAGACTGTGTTGAATTTTCGGCCGCCGATGCAGCCGGCGATGCCGAGGGCGAGCTGGGACGAACCGGAATTGGCAGAGGGCGCAGCGGTATGACCGGCGAGACAGGATGCATGGTTTCTCAGTCCCACAAGGATGATCCTCGATGGCAGAGGGAGTAAACAGGCTTAGAGTCATTGCCGATTTCGTCGTGGTGGGCATCTGCACCGCGACGGTCTCTATTCTTTTTGTTGGGATTTGCGCTGCTCTGCTGAGACCTCACGCTGCCGCTCAGCGGGACTTCATTGAATACTGGGCCTCGGGCCACCAGATACTGCATCATGCCGATCCATATAATGCGGACGCGATTCTCGCGCTCGAAAAGACGGCTGGATTTCCAGCAGGGATCAAACCCCAGGTGATGGGCAATCCGCCGTGGACGCTGTTGCTGATGCTTCCTCTGGGCGTAGCCGGCCCCATGACTGGCGAACTGCTTTGGGTATTGCTTCTGATTCTCAGCTTGATCGCATCGGTCCAGATGGTGCGCGCCTTGCACGGCACACCGCAAAACCTGATACATCTGCTCGCGTATGCCTTCGCTCCGGCGCTGTCGTGCATTCTTGCCGGGCAGGTCACGCTGTTTCTTCTGCTGGGGCTGGTTCTGTTCTACCGGCTGCATCTCAGGCAGCCCTTCCTGGCCGGGATTTCGCTCTGGCTTTGCCTGCTCAAGCCGCATCTCTTCCTGCCCTTTGGCATCGTCCTGCTGCTCTGGATCGTGATGAATCGCCGCTACGTGATTCTGGCCGGATCGGCTTTCGCTGTCGCTGCCAGCAGCGCCATCGCGACACTCCTGAACCCTCACGTATGGACTCAATATGCCCGGATGATGAGGGCTGAGAGAATCGATCAACTGCCGCTGCCCTCCGTGAGCACGACGCTGCGGCAGTATGTGTATCCGCATACGACGTGGCTGCAGTGCCTGCCGGCTGCAATCGGCTGCGCGTGGGCGATTTGGTATTTTCTGAAACACCGCGAGCATTGGAACTGGATCGAGAATGGATCGATCCTGATGCTGGTTTCAGTCGTCGTCGCGCCGTATTCCTGGTTCTTCGATCAGGCGGTCTTGATTCCGGCATTCCTGCATGCCGCATACCGGACGCGCTCTCGCATAGCGATCTCACTTCTGGCGCTCACCAGCGCAGCGATCGAAATCCCGATCATACGGGGGCTTGAGCTGCACTCGATTTTTTATCTCTGGACCGCACCGGCTTGGCTGGCGCTCTATCTCTTCGCTACTCGCCGGCTTGCTACGGCTGCGGACGCATCGCCGGCCGCAGAATCTCAGGGCAACGCTTCCGGCGTGGCTGCTTCGACGCTTTGATGCCCTGGTGACGAGTCGCGAGCGAACGAATATAAGAGGAAGAGCTCAAGAATACCCAGCGCGAAGAGCAGCAACATCATCAACTGACTTCCGTGGCGGTTGGTTGAGGCGATGACGTTCCATGTGGCCGCCAGCATGAGCAGTGCAATGACGATCACCCACTGTGTGTAGCCTTGCCAGCCAATTCCATTCAATGCTCGCAAGGTAAGCAGAAGGGCGAGGACCACCAGGATCGAATCCCAGACGGGAACATACAGGTTCAGGAGCAGCGTCCAGGTGAGCGTCGCCGCCCAGGCCAGATCCTGCATATTCCTGCCGCCCCTGGCGGACTTCCATAGGAATGCGGCGAGCGCCACCACCGATGCGCAGGAGATACACAGCAGGACAGCCAGAAAAGGAGCGGACCGACCGGCGGGAATGGAGTAGGAGAAGGAATTAAAGTCGACGTACTCCCACAACTGCAGCACGGACTTACCCTGTGAGGCGATGAACTGGCGGAAGAAGCTGAGCGAATGCAGATAGGTGAGCCAGATACCGGCCCCCCCGGAGGCAGTGGTTATCCCTGCCAGAACGGCAAAGCCGGTTACGAATCCTCCCAGCATCCGGAAGCGTCGCGTCAGCAGGAGCATGGGCCCCAGCAACAGGAGCAGGGTCGGCTTATACACCAGCAAGGAGAGAGCCAGGCCGCCCAGGAACGGTCTGCCCTTCGATTCCTGCAGGATCGCAAGTCCAACTGCAAAGACAGCCAGTGTGGAAAGCTGTCCGTTCTTGAGAGTGCAGATAAAGAACGGGTAGAAGCCCAGTGCGAAGCATATGACCAGCGACCTTTTAAGCGGCTCACTGGGGAATACCCCCTTGAGAATCGCCATCACGCCGGTGAGATAGAGACCAAGCGAGGTGATGACCCATAGCAGGTACGCCTGCAGAAATGAAACTCGCGCGTATATGCTGAACAGCAGGCCGACGTAGGGCGGGTAGGGGTTTGGTCCCCAGACGAGGTCGTGGAGGGGATAGACCTGATCGGTGATTCTCAATACCAGGGGATAGTCGTAAAGTTCAGCCAGCGGATAGTTCAGCGCGATGTGCCCGATGCCGTAGAAGTAGACGAAGTCGCATGGCAACAGAAAATTCATACCCGCGCCCGCACGCCATTTGATCCAGAAGCCGGCGATGAGAGGCACGATGACAAACCCGGCAAACAATCCCCAGCAAGCCAGGTTGATCTCGAAGAGGCCGGGACGGGGACCGAGAATCCGGCTGGGCCAGCGAAGAAAAGACTTTTTACCGAACGAGGAGCTCATTGCCGGGTTTGCGCCCTCCACAAAGTCTTTCTGGGCAAAAGAATGGCACTAGGAACGATAGAACTTGGAGCGGAACGATAGAGCTAGGAACAAGGTATCTCAGGGAAAAGGCATCGCAATACTCTTCCTTCTATCCAAAGGACCGTCGCGAATCTTTGCGAGCATCCCCTCGACAGACTATTTGGAAGTGAGATTGCAAGCATTCCTTCTAAGGCACCCGAAGGGAGCAGCAATTTTCGATGGCCAAGGCATTGCGTTTTATTGCGGCAGCGCTAATCACTATGTTTGGCATCTCCGTGCTCACCTACATCGGCAGCCAGACAAACACGAACGACTACGTGGAATATTGGAGCGCGGGAAAGCTCTTCGTTCATGGCCAGAATCCCTACTCCAGTTCGCTGATTTTTGCCCTGGAGAAGTCCCGCGGACTCGTCCCGAACGAGCCGCTGATCATGCTCAATCCTCCCTGGGCTTTATTCATGGTGGCGCCACTTGGCTTTTTCCCCGCAATAGGCGCGTTGGTTTTGTGGATCATCGCAACTGCGGGAAGCGTGCTGCTCTCGATCCTGGCTTTGGATGTACCGCCGAAGTATCGCACCATGGCGTTTCTGTTCGCTCCGGTGCTGGCGACGCTCACCATGATGCAGAGCTCGCCGTTTCTGCTGCTCGGCTTCTCGCTGTTCTTGCGCTTTCATCGCAGCCGACCTTTTCTGGCTGGAGCATCGCTGCTTCTGATGGCGATCAAACCGCATCTGTTTCTGGTCTTCTGGGCTGTGCTGCTGGCCGATTGCCTCTATCGGCGCAGGTTTGCGATTCTGGCAGGTTTCGCGGCGGCTTTGGCTTGCGCTTCGGCGGCGCCCATGCTGGTGGTTCCGCATGTCTGGCAGGATTACTTCGCGTTGATGCGGGGAGCGACCCTTGGCCAGAATCTCTTCCCTACCTTGCCTGTGCTGATCCGCCTCTGGATCGACCCCAAGCTTGCGTGGCTGGAGTTGGTTCCAGCTGGGATTGGAATGGTCTGGGGCACCGCCTTTTACTGGCGTAATCGCCATAGGTGGAATTGGCGGAAGGAGGGAATGCTGGTAATGCTGGCCTCTGTCTTTACCTCGCCCTATGGCTGGGTTTCGGACCAGGCAGTGCTGCTGCCCGTCGCGGTCTCAACGGTGCATCGCCCGCTGCGGCGATATGCGATGGAGACACTTACCGCGCTGAACCTCGTTGTGCTGCTGGTGTTCTGCGTGAGCGCGTATTGGCGGGCCTGGCTGCCGCTGGCGTGGCTCCTATGGTATCTATACGCAGTCAAAGCCAATCAGGACAGCGGCTCTGGCGTGGACGTCGATTCCACCGAACAGCGGGAGGCTGTGGCAGGTCTTTCGATATGAACTGGAACGACTTACGCGACAGAATCATCGGTGTTTTTGCAAAATCAGGAGCGCGATTCTATTCCAGATTAGGCTGCAATGTTGGCAATTTTCCGTTTTCGTCTTATCTTGTTACTTATTCGCCATAGAGGCGATTTTTGCATAACCCATTTGGGTAATACACTTTCAGGTCATGTATACGGCTTGAATCTCCGGGCCGAAAATGCTGTATACGGGGGTTCACACCTTACTTTTGTGGGACAGGCGCAAGTCGTTGATTTATATAGCCAAGCGCATACGCTAAGTTTGGCATGCCGCTTGCTATGAATCGGGCAAGCCCAGTCTCTGACCGGGACACTAATCCAGGGGAGAACATCCACATGAAGAACCTCATCAATAAGCTCACGATCGCGATCATGAATCTTCAGAGTGAAGAAGGTCAGGATCTGGTCGAGTACGCTCTGCTCGTCGCTCTGATCGCCTTTGCTTGCACCGCCGGCGTCGGCGCCCTCGCCACCAGCATCAACTCTGCATTCAGCAGCCTTGCCGCCGGCATGAGCCAGGTCTAATCTCCCGCCGGAACATCGGTGGGTACAATCCACGTCAGCGAACTGTTCCGTTGCGGGAGAGTCCGAGGGAAAACTTGCCCTCGTAACGCTCTCCCCGCAAAGGAGTTCCTAACCAGCTTTACACCCAACTTCGTAAAACATCGAGAGCCGCTACAGACTTGCCAGGGCAAACAGCGGCCTCTCATGGAAAGACGATGGGGCTTCATCGGCTCGCTCCAGCTCTGTCTCGCGATTCCTCAGCGACTCGCAGAACAAGTGTTCCTGCAGATAAGGATCGTCTCGTTCCGTCCTTCGGATCTCATTTTTGGTTACGGCGGACATCGGGTCGAGACAGGGATCCATCACCAGTTCCAGGCAGACAATGGACGCTTTCCTTCCTTCGCGCGGGCATGGGAACCGGAAGATAAATCGACATGATGGCCTCCCCTCCGCCCAGCACCCAACTCTCTCTCAATTTGATTGAAGCGTGCCTGACCTCGATAGGCGTTGCGCTGTCGTTTGCGGCTCCGCGGCTCGGTTCCGGGTTCTTCTGTCGCATCGAGCGATCGTTTCTTCCGCTGGCGCGCAGACAGAGTCTTGCCGTCGCGGTTGTCGGATTCAGTGCATTTCTACTTCGACTCGCACTACTTCCCTTCTTCCCGATACCGCTCCCTTTCGTCCCGGACGATTTCAGCTTTCTGCTCGCCGCCGACACCTTTGTTCATGGGCGCCTGACCAATCCAGCTCCAGCGATGTGGGTTCATTTCGAGAGCATCCACATCACCATGGTTCCGACTTATATGTCGATGTACTTTCCGTCGACTGGCCTTTTGCTGGCGGCGGGCAAGGTGCTGTTCGGACATCCGTGGTTCGGTATTCTGATCGCCACCTCTCTGATGTGCGCGGCGATCTGCTGGATGCTGCAGGCGTGGCTTCCCCCGACATGGGCGCTGCTGGGGGGAATGATCGCGATTCTCCACCTGGGCCTGTTCAGCTATTGGATCAACACCTATTCCGGTGGCGGCTCGCTTTCCGCATTGGGGGGAGCGCTGGTGCTTGGATCGCTGCCTCGGCTCACGAAGACAGCGAAGTTTCGTTACGGTCTGCTGATGGCGATCGGCATCGTGCTGCTGGCAACGACGCGGCCGTACGAAGGCCTGCTCCTGTGCCTGCCGGTTGCATTCGTTCTAGGACGATGGGTTCTGTTCGGCAAGAATCGCCCCAGCGCTGTTACGCTGGCCCGCCGCGCTGCCGGTCCCGTCCTGTTGATGATCGGCGCCGGCGCATGGATGGGCTACTATGATTACCGGGCGTTTGGCAGCCCGACCACCCTGCCCTATACCGTGGACCGCGCGACCTACGCGGTTACGCCTTACTTCGTGTGGCAACATTGGCGACCGGCGCCTGTGTACCGCCATCAAGCGCTCCAAGACTTCTATCTGGGTAACGAGATTCGCGGGGTTGCCGACATTCATCACCCCGTAGCACTTCTTCGGCGCACCTTCATCAAGACGAGTATCGGTTTCTTGTTCTTCGCCGGCTTCGTGCTGCTTCCGCCACTAATTATGTTACGTCGAGTGTTCCTCGACCGGCGCATCCGCTTTCTTGTTTTCGGAGTGCTGTTGCTGGCGGCGGGAATGCTGATCCAGATATATCTGATCCCGCATTATCTGGCGCCGTTTACAGCATCCTTTTACGCCATAGGGTTGCAGTCGATGCGCCATCTCCGAGTTTGGCGCCCGGAGGGCAAGGCTGCTGGACTGGCGATGGTCCGGGCGCTGGTGACACTATGCGTCGCCCTTGCTGGAGTGAGAGCTTTCGCCGAGCCTCTTCATATCCGGCAGGCGGAATGGCCGCCATCGGAGTGGATCATTGAATGGTATGGCCCAGGCAATTTTGGCGGCGAGCGGGCAAGAATGGAGATCTCGCTGGAACAGCAGCCAGGAAAGCAGCTGGTCCTGGTTCGCTACACGCCGAATCACGATCCGCTCGATGAGTGGGTCTACAACTCCGCCGACATCGATGGCTCCAAAGTGATATGGGCACGCGATATGGATGCCAGTGATAATGCGGAATTGCTACGCTATTATCAAGACCGGCGTGTCTGGCTGGTTGAGCCCGACGCAATGCCTGCAAAGATCTCGCCATACCCTCGACCGGCCCAGTGAATCGTAAACGCGCTTCAGTTGGTAACTTGCAGGAATAGAAACCGGAAGTATTGAGGAGCAAAACCTATGCTCAATGGAAAACGAATTGCCGTCGTGATGCCGGCTTACAACGCCGAAAAGACGCTGGAGCAGACCGTAAGTGAACTGCCCGACATCGTCGATATCAAGATCCTGGTCGATGACTCCAGCAAGGACGAGACCGCGGCACTCTCACGCAAGCTTGGAGTGCTGACCTTCGTCCACGACGCCAACTATGGCTATGGACGAAATCAGCAGACCTGCTATCGCGAAGCATTAGCCGCAGGCGCCGACATCGTAGTCATGGTCCATCCCGACTATCAATACACGCCACTACTGGTGACAGCCATGGCCAGCATGGTCGCGAGCGGCATCTATGACATGGTGCTGGCTTCGCGCATTCTCGGTGGAGGCGCGCTCAAAGGCGGGATGCCCTTGTACAAATACGTCGCGAACCGCTGCCTTACCGCGTTTCAAAACGTGTTTCTCGGCGTCAAGCTCTCGGAATATCACACCGGCTACAGAGCCTTTTCGCGGGAACTGCTGCAGACTCTGCCGCTGCTGGAGAACTCGGACGACTTCGTTTTTGACAACCAGATGATTGCGCAGGCTGTCATGTTCAATTTCAACATCGGTGAAATCTCATGCCCAACGAAGTACTTCAAGGAAGCCTCTTCGATCAACTTCAAACGCAGCGTGAAATACGGTCTGGAAGTGCTTGAGACAACGGCAAGCTTTGCCGCTCACCGGCTGGGATGGATTCACGTTCCACGGTTCGATTCAACGGGAAGAAAAGTTACGCAGCAGTATTATTCCGAACCTGTGCAAGGATCGTAGCGGAATGACCGGCTTGACTGACGTCTCTCACGTAAACCGCGAGTCGTCGAAGCCTGCGTCTAAGAGCCCTTTCTTTCGCTATTCCATCTTTACGGCATGCGCCGCTATCTATCTTCTTCCATTCATGCGGCTTATGCTGCAAGGAACCGATGAAGGTCTACTCATAGTTGGAGCCGTTCGCGTTTTAAATGGACAAGTGTTCGCTCGCGATTTTTTCGAGCAGATGGGACCTGCTGCATTCTGGTGGCCAGCGGTCTTCTTGAAGATGTTCGGAGAAACATTCTTCGCAACGCGCATCTGTTTATTTCTAACTTCGTTGGGAACAGCGCTGCTGATTTATGCCCTTTCCCGCAAAGTCTGCGCGAGATTTTCATACCTGCCGTGTGTTCTCGTCTTAGGCACATACTTCGCTACGCTCTGGCCGGAAATCAGTCATCATGTAGACAGCAATTTCTTCGGATTGCTCGCGGTTGGATGCATAGTTCAATGGCAAGATAGGCATAAAGTCTATTTATTGCCGATCGCAGGCGCCTTAGCCGCTATCACTACCTGCATTCTTCAACCGAAAGGCATACTACTGCTGCTTGCGATCCTGATGTGGCTGGGAGTGCAAAGATGGAAAAATTTGACATCTTCATCTTCACTAGTATTGGTCATGTCCGGATACGCAAGCATTATTGGGCTGGTCATTCTCTATTTCGGAAGACAAGGCGCCCTGTCCGATCTTTTCAATGCAACCTTTATCTATAACTTTCAGCGATATGCCTCAGCGAATTCCGTGCCATATGGGCGGTGGCTATTCGAGAGCTACTGGGCACGTTTAACCACAGCAATCGGTCTGCCTTTTTGGACAATAATACCTCTCATCATTCTCTCTGTACCGTCCGTTTTGATAGCAGCTATTCCAGCATTGCTGGCATTGCTCGGCGTTATATACCGCAAGAAATTGGCAAATCCTACCGTACTGCTCTATGGATTGTGCGGGATGGCTTTTTGGTTATCTGAGATTCACAGGCCGGATATCTCTCACCTTGTAATGGGCTCACCGATTCTTATCATTCTACTTGTCTCACTGATCACTACGAGTAGAGCCGAATGGGCAATTGGCGCGCTAAAGCTTGTCGCCTTTTGTGGCGGATTCTTAACCGCGGCCAATTTCTGCTTGGTCCTCATTCCGCACACCACCGCGACTCGCGCCGGACCTATCGTTATGTTCGCACCAGATCCAACTCTTGCATATATAGAGGCGCATATACCTCCTGGGCAGAGTATCTTTGTCTATCCATATAACCCCATGTACTACTTCCTGACGAAGACGAACAATCCTGTACGTTACAGCGGCCTGTTTTACAACTACAACACGACTGCCCAATTTCAGGACGCAATTCAGGATTTGGATCGGCACAAAGTTTCCTATGTGGTTTGGGATACCAACTATGTCCCCAAAATTATGCCCAAACTATTTCCTTCGGCAAAAAGAATGCCTCCCAGCCAATACCTTATGGAGCCATATTTAGAATCTCACTATGAGGCTGTGTGGAACAACAACGGCATAGTATTAATGAAGCGAAA
Source organism: Acidobacteriaceae bacterium (assembly GCA_036271955.1). Classification (GTDB taxonomy): domain Bacteria; phylum Acidobacteriota; class Terriglobia; order Terriglobales; family Acidobacteriaceae; genus Acidicapsa. The sequence goes on along the minus strand of DATAZR010000178.1, from coordinate 35,117 downwards.
CCCCGATAGCCTTCCGTAACAATTCGACAGGCATTCCACTCTCCGGAAAGCTAAATTCTGAATCCGTGCCAAAGCGCGGTCCTGCGAATAGCTTCTTCCAGCGAAACGGTGCATCGCAATCCGAGTTGCCGCTCAGCCTTGCCAGCGCTGGGAACATACTGCCGCGGGTGCGCTCCAAGCGCTGGTTCCTGCGCGACCTGGACGACAATTTTTGAGTTCAATGTGGCGGCGACGGTATGAGCTGCTTCGCGAATGCCGACGGCATGACTGGAACCGACGTTGAAGGCTTCCATAGACGGAGCGCGAAAGAGCATGGTCCAGAGCCAGATGGCGAGGTCGGCCGCGTACATATAAGACCGCCTGGGCGTGCCGTCGCCACGCACGCGAATCACCTCTCCTCGCATAGCGTCGCGGATGAAATTGCCGATGGCGAAATGCGCATCGAGAGGCAGGTGAGGCCCGACGAATGCAAAGCAGCGAGCGATCTTGCATTCGAATCCATGAGCTCTGCCATGGAGGGCGCAAAGCATTTCAGCAGCGCGCTTGCTCTCTCCATATACGGAGCTCGCGGCAAGCGGATCGGGTGAGCCGATATAGTCCTCTGACAATGCTGGAATTGCAGCAGGCTGCTCGCCATAGACTGCTCCTGAACTGGTCAGAAGGAACTTTCGCGCTCCATGCGCAGCTGCAAATTGAAGCGTGCGTTCTGTTCCATGCAGAACTGTCTCAAGCATTTCGAGTGGACGTTCGGCGGCCTGCGCCGTGCCTGCCTCGGTGGCCGCATGAATGACGTACCGAAAGTCGCCTTCAGGAAAACTGAAGCTGCGAATATCTCCCGTATGCAGCGTGAGAGCCGGGTCGGAAGCCAGATGCGGGCACTTGCGCGCAAAGGCCTCAGGGTCGCGTGTGAGCACGGTGATGTGTGCGTCAAGCTTCTCAACGCGATTGATGTGAAGAAAACTCTCGACAAGCCAGCAGCCGAAGAAGCCCGTACCACCGGTGATGAAGATCCGCTGGCCGCGCACCTCATGCCAGAGGTCGCGCGTGTGCGAATGGATCAGTTCGAGATCGACGATCGAGAGTGGGCCGGCCATTTGTCTATCCCCATCCAGGAGCTAGGTGCTTTCCATTGCAATCGGTTTGGAGTCCGGTTCCATCTCCGTGAGCGGGCGGCCAAAGGCGATCTTGGGATAGACGTTGGTCATGGTGTCGATGTGTACATCGAGCAGCGCAGGGGCAGTTGGGTCTTCCCACAAGATGCGCAGGCCTTCTTCGACAAGGCTTGTATCGCGCACGCTGAAGGCGCGAATGCCATAGGCCTCAGCAACCCGCGCAAAGTCCGGAGTGTCGTATCCCCACAGCGTCGATTGATATTGCTCCTTGAAGTAGCTCTGCTGGAACTGCCGCACCATTCCATGACAGTGGTTATTGATGACGACGATCTTGATGGGAAGGCGATTGCGCACGACGGTTTGCAGCTCCTGCAACGTGCATTGAAAGGCGCCATCGCCGGCAATCACAACGACCGGATGCGGAGCCAACGTGACAGCAGCGCCGATGGCTGCAGGCAGGGCAAAGCCCATGCAGCCCATGCCGCCTGAGGTGAGCCATCGCTGGCCTTGATGCACTTCGATCGATTGCGCGGCCCACATCTGATGCTGGCCGACGTCGACAAGATAAGCCGCAGCCTTTTGCGAAACTGTCGACAACTGATGCATGAAGACATTTGGATTGATGCCTGCGGCCGTGCGCAATTCAAGCCGGTCGTCATACTTCCGGCGCAACTCGGCAATCTCCTTAAGCCATGAGGACCAATCCGCATGTTGCACAGTCGCGAGTTCCTTGACTGCTGAGCTCAGAAATGGCTTGAGCTCGGAGACGATGGCGAGGCAGCCGGTAACGCGGTTGTTGATCTCGCCGGGTTCGCAATCGACATGCACAATGGTGCGGCCGCCTTTGAAGAACGATGTGTCATTGCCTGTCTGACGAATATCGAGACGGCTACCGAGGACGATCAACAGGTCGCTGGCGGCGAGCGCATGATTGGCCCATCGATTGGCGTAACTGCCGATCATGCCGACACGCAGAGGGTCTTCATAGGGCATCACATCGACGGCCAGCAGGGAGTTGACGACCGGCAGCCCGAGCTTGCGCACAAAGGCATGCAACTCGGCGAGGGCTCCTCCAGCGCGGATGCCTGCGCCTACCAGCACAAGCGGCCGCTGCGAAAGCTCAAGCGCCTGCCGCAACTGCAGCCACAGGCTGGAATCGATGCTGGAAGTGATCATTGCAGGCGGCGTCTCAGGAGAGTTGAATTGGACAGGATCGGACACATCGATATTCGTATTCTGAATGTCCATCGGAATGTCGAGCAGCACAGGGCCCGGCCTGCCGGCAACAGCGAGATCGAAGGCTCGGCCAAGCAGACCGGGGAGTTCGCTGGCATCCTGCACTTGCCACGAAGCCTTGGTAATCGGCTTGGCCATTGAGACGATATCAGTCTCCTGGAATCCCAATTGCCGTATGGCGCGATCACCGCGCTGCTCCCATCGATTGACTTGCCCAGTTATGAAAACAGCCGGCGACGAGTCGAAGTAACAGCTGCCGATGCCGGTGAGCAGATTGATCGCGCCGGGCCCGCTGGTAGCCATAGCGACGCCCGGAACACCGGTCAGTCTTCCCGCGGCATCGGCGCAGAACGCGGCTGACTGCTCATGATGCACGCTGAGAATTCGAATGCGCTGAAACTCATAAATCGAATTCAGCAGATGCGTGGTCATACCCCCAGGAAGCTCAAAGACGGTGCGAACGCCACGGCTGTAAAGATAGCGGGCTATGTAATCCGTGGCCTTCAAGGTGCGATCTCCCTCGCGCTATTCTATCGATTCAAGCGCCATGCCGCTCGAAAGCAGATTGACTATCTGGATCGCCGGCAACGGTGCTATTCATCATCTCATTCTGCGTTGTGCGCCGTGACTGCATCGTTCGTATCAGGCCTCATAGCCAATAGGTGAACGTTGCAAGCTCAGCCCGGAGATATAATCGTCCAGATATAGACTTGGCGGGAGCGCCCATTGAAGCTGATCAGCATTGTAAGTCCGTGCTACAACGAAGAGGGCAATGTCGAGCAGCTCTATCTCCGCACGCGCGAGACGCTTGCCAGGTTTCCGCAATACCGGTACGAGCATATCTTCATCGACAATGCATCGACCGACCGCACGGTAGAGATTCTGCGTGGGCTGGCTGCTGCGGACAAGCAAGTTAAGGTGATAGTCAACGCCAGAAACTTCGGGCACATCCGGTCTCCGCACCATGCCCTGATGTGCGCTGAAGGGGACGCGGTGTGCTTTCTTCTCTCCGACCTTCAGGAGCCGCCGGAGCTCATCGGTGAAATGATCGAAGAGTGGGAGCGCGGCACGCCGATCGTTGTCGGGATCAAGAACACCAGCGACGAGAGCAGCCTGATGTACAGGGTTCGCACGCTCTACTACCGCACTGTCGCGATGCTGACCAATATTCAGGTGCTCGAGCACTTTCACGGCTTCGGATTGTATGACCGCAAGGTGATCGATATTGTGCGTTCGCGGTTTCGCGATCCTTATCCCTACTTTCGCGGCATGATCGCGGAGATAGGCCTGCCGTACAAATCGATCCACTACAATCAGCGGCGGCGCGAGCGCGGCATCACCAAGAATAATTTTTATACGCTCTACGACATTGCGATGCTGGGTATCACCAACCTGTCGAAGGTGCCGCTGCGCCTGGTCACCTTTACAGGATTTATCTTCGCCGTGCTGAGCGCATTGACTGGTGCGGGTTATTTCCTTGCCAAGCTGATCTTCTGGAATCACTTTGAAATCGGCATCGCGCCGGTTGTCGTAGGCCTCTTCTTCTTCGGGTCGGTGCAGTTGGTGGCGCTGGGAGTGATCGGTGAGTACATCGGCTCCATTCACACCATGGTGCAGAACCGGCCTCTGGTCATCGAAAAAGAGCGCATTAACTTTGATGATGAGCTGGAGCCGTGAGTCTCATCGCGCCGCCTGCGAGAGATAGCCAAGGCGCAATCCGCCGCTATCTTCCCTCGCCGCAATTTCTTCGCTACATCCTCGTTGGCGGATGGAATACGGTCTTTGGCTACAGCTGCTTCTTTCTGTTGAACAGATGGCTTACTACGATGCTGCCGGCATACTCGTACATCGCGGCGAATATCGGCGCGAACCTTATTGCGATCAGCGTCGCCTTTCTCGGATACAAGTGGTTTGTCTTTCGAACCAGGGGCAATTATCTCCGCGAGTGGCTGCGCACGCTGATGGTCTACAGCGGGAGCCTGCTTATCTCGACTCTTGCGCTGGCTCCGATCGTGGGGCTGATCCGCCACACCACGCGCTATCAGACGCAGGCGCCCTACATCGCCGGCGCTATCGTGGCCATCTTCACTGTGATCGCAAGCTTCTTTGGCCATCGGAACTTTTCCTTTCGGAAGGGGCCGCCACGGGCAGGGGAATTGGAGCGGTCCTGAAGAAGAAAGATCAGGACTGCAGAACGGTCAATGCATCTGCTGTCCGGTCACGGCTCAGGAAGGCATGGATGGTCTCGGCCATGTAGTCGAGCATCGGCTCATTCAGCCCCGGATAGACGCCGATCCAAAATACATTCTTCATCACGAAGTCGGAGTTCTCCAGGTCGCCTGCGATGCGGTACGTGGCTTCGGCATATGCCGGCTGGCGCAGCAGATTGCCGGCGAAAAGGAGGCGCGTAGCGATCTTTTTCGACTCCAGTTCCTGCACCAATTGATCGCGAGTGAAGCCTGCATCCTCTTTAACGCCGATAGGAAAGCCGAACCAGCTTGGGTCGCTTCCCGGCGTGGCTTCGGGCAGCATCAGCGCTGCTTCGGTGCCGCCGAGCTTGCTGGCAAGATAGGCAAAATTGGCTTTTCGCGCCGCGATGAATTGCGGCAGCTTCTCCAGCTGCGCAACGCCGAGAGCAGCCTGCATATCGGTCGGCTTGAGGTTATATCCGATATGCGAGTAGGTGTATTTGTGATCGTAGCCGTGCGGCAGAGTGCCAAGCTGCCAGTCGAATCGTTTGCCGCATGTATTGTCTTTGCCGGGCTCACACCAGCAATCGCGGCCCCAGTCGCGAAAGGACTCTGCGAGCACCTGCAGCTGCGGTGAGTTGGTCAACACAGCGCCCCCCTCGCCCATCGTGATGTGATGGGCTGGATAGAAGCTTAAGGTTGCCAGATCGCCGAAGGTGCCGACCTTCCGGCCCTTGTACTCGGAGCCAAGTGCGTCGCAGCAGTCTTCGATCACCCATAGCTTATGGGCTCGCGCAAAGGCCATCAACGGCTCAAGATCGAATGGATTCCCAAGCGTATGAGCCACCATGATGGCGCGCGTTCGATCGCTCAATGCACTTTCCAGCCGTGCAACATCGATCTGCAAAGTCGGCAGTGTCACATCGATGAAGACCGGAACCAGGTTGTTCTGAAAGATCGGATTGACCGTGGTCGGAAAGCCTGCGGCTACGGTTATAACTTCGTCGCCGGGCTTGAGCCGGCGGTCGCCCAGCTTCGGCGAAGTGAGGCATGTGAGCGCAACGAGGTTGGCAGACGAACCGGAGTTGACCAGCGACACGCTGCGCACACCGAGGAAGCGAGCAAGCTTCTTTTCAAAGTCGTGGGCGAAGCGCCCGGTCGTGAACCAGCCATCAAGCGCCGACTCCACAACGGCCTGGATGTCGGCAGCATCGATCACTTTGCCGGAGACGGGAACACGCGAAGCGCCTGGCACAAAGGCTGTGGCGGCAGAGGCCTCGGCATGATACTCCGCGGTGAGTTCGAGAATCTGTTTTCGAAGCTGCTCGGCACGGCCGGACATGCGTTGAAGTCTCCAAGGTTGCGCCCTTGTTACCGCGCAATCCTGTATCCTGATGCACGAATCATATCGTATTCTTTTTAGTATTCACGGAACAGCAGACACAGTGCAGTGAGGACGAAATGAAGGTCGTGATCCTGGCCGGTGGCCTCGGCACTCGCATCAGCGAAGAGACTTCGGTGCGGCCTAAGCCGATGGTCGAGATCGGCGGCAGGCCTATCCTCTGGCACATTCTCAAAATGTATTCGCAGCATGGCATCTTCGATTTCGTGATCTGCCTTGGATACAGAGGCTATGTCATCAAGGAGTTCTTCGCCAATTATTACCTGCATACCTCGGATATCACGTTTCACATGCGCGAGAACCGCATGGAAGTGCATGGAAGCACAACCGAGCCCTGGCGGGTAACGCTGGTCGAGACCGGGGAGCACACGGGAACCGCGGGACGATTGAAGAGAGTCGCCGAGCACATTCGCGAAGACGAGCTCTTCTGCCTCACTTATGGCGATGGCGTCTCGGACGTAGATATTACGGCATCGATTGCGTTCCATAAGAGTCATGGAGATCTCGCAACATTGACCGCGGTACAACCCTCGGCTCGCTTCGGCCTTCTCGATCTGGAAGACAGCCGGGTGCGGACCTTTCGCGAGAAAGAAGTGGGCGACGGAGGGTGGGCCAATGGAGGCTTCTTTGTGCTCTCGCCCAAGGTGCTCGATGCGATCGGCGACGATCCCGCGACCATGTGGGAGCGCGAGCCGCTACAGCAGCTAAGCGCCTCGGGGCAGCTTCACGCCTATCGCCACTATGGCTTCTGGCAGCCCATGGACACGCTGCGCGATAAACAACAGTTGGATGAGCTGTGGGCCTCGGGACACGCTCCGTGGAAGACATGGTGAGCCAGGGCTGGCGCGGAGTCCGCGTTTTTCTGACCGGCCACACAGGCTTCAAGGGCGGGTGGCTGGCGCTGTGGCTGGCCCGCGAAGGCGCCATCGTACGCGGCTATGCGCTCGATCCGTCTACGACTCCCAGCTTGTTCGATTCTGCGCGAGTGGGTGATGTCATCGAAGACATTCGTGGAGATATTCGCGACCGCGATGGGCTGGATCGCGCGATGCGGGAGTTCGCTCCGCAGGTTGTTTTTCATCTTGCTGCGCAGCCGCTGGTAAGGCTGTCGTACGCAGACCCCATCGGCACCTACGCAACGAATGTGCTGGGAACCGCGCATCTGCTGGAGTCGGCTCGCGGGATCGATTCCGTCCGTGCAGTGCTGGTCATCACTTCAGACAAATGTTACGAAAACCAGGAGTGGCACTGGGGCTATCGCGAGTCCGATCGCCTCGGCGGACACGACCCATACAGCAATAGCAAAGCCTGCGCAGAATTGGTTTGCGACTCCTACCGCAGCTCTTTCTATCACGGAGCTGACGACAGGCTGCTCGCTACAGCGCGATCCGGCAATGTAATCGGCGGTGGAGACTGGTCGCAGGACCGATTGATTCCGGACCTGATTCGTGGGTTTCTGGCTTCAGAGCCGGTGCCGATTCGCAGGCCCAATTCCATTCGCCCTTGGCAGCATGTGCTGGAGCCGCTTGCTGGATACATGACGCTGGCCCAGCGGCTGCTGGCCGGCGAAACGAAAGTTGCGTCCGCATGGAATTTCGGCCCGTTCGATGAGGACGCGTGGCCGGTGCAGCGAATCGCGGAGACCATGGTCCAGCGCTGGGGCGGCGGCGCTGCGTGGACCCTCGATGAAGCTCCCTCAGTGCATGAAGCCGGATACCTGAAGCTCGATGCCGGCAAAGCTCACGCCGAGCTGGGATGGCGTCCTCGGCTTCGCCTGGCCCAGGCTCTCGACTGGACGGTCGACTGGTATCGGGCGTGGAACACTGGAGCCGATATGCAGGCCTTTACGCTGGATCAGATTGCCGCCTATGCGGCTCAATCATCGACCCATTGGACTGCCTCCTAACGCCCCGGAGTCGCCGATATTTACAGGACAGGTGTGAATGAGCCGGAAAGGAGCGCAGTTGGAAAGTGAACAAGATCGGTCTGTGCGATGGTCATCCAAGGCCATCTTTCCACTGGCGTTGGTCACCATGCCCGCGATCCTCTTCTATCTCGTCACGTTTCGAACCGCGCTCAACATTCCCTTCCTGGACGAATACCGTTGTGTGCTGCTGTTCCTCAACCGTTGGAAGCTGTTACACGGGTTTTCAACCAAGCTCTCGTTCTTCCTGGCCTGGCAACTCAACGAGTACAAGCTATTCTTCATTGAAGGCGTAGTCTGGCTTCAGTATCGTTTGCTCGGTCATGTCGACTTTAAGATTCTCTGTTTAGCTGGCGACCTGTTCATCCTGCTGCTTGGGATTCTCCTCTGGAAGATGTTCCTGCCCAGTCGCAAGGACCTCGCGTTGCGACTGGCTTTCTTCATTCCTGTCTCCTGGCTGCTCTTCCAACTGGAGTATTGGGAGATATTGAATTGGGCCAGCGCCGAGCTCCAGCACCTGTCAGGCATCGTATTTTCGCTCGCTACCCTCTTTTTCTTGCTTCGAACCTCGCGGACAGCATTCGGCTTGGCTGCGGCCTGTTTCATTCTCGCTTTCGCTTCCTCGGGGAGCGGGCTTCTTCTCGTACCGGCGGGCATGGCGATTCTCGTGGCCGGACGCCGGTTCGCCGCCACCGCGATCTGGCTCTGCACCTCCGCCGGGTGCATGGCCGCCTATTTCTATCACTACAACGTCCGGTCCTCACAGGTGGACCCACACCGCTCTATCTTTGCAATCCTTCTGCATATCAACCCGGTGCATATGCTTGGCTTCGCCGGCTGCGCAGCCGCCACGCCCATAGCCAGCGTCACTCTCGGCCTCCTGCTGTGGGTATTTTTTGGCTGGATGGCCTGGAGGGGATACATGCGTAGGAATCCGCTTATCTCCTGTTGCGTTCTGCTGCTGTTGATTACTTCGATTGGTGTTGCCGGCATTCGATCCGAGCATCCCATCGAGCAGTTCCTGACTTCGCGCTACACCATCTATTCCGTTCTGCTTCTGATCTTTGCCTGGTTCATGATTGTGGAGGAATTTCTGCAGCACGGCCGGCGGCCGGACCTTAACAACAACGCCTACCTGGCTTCAGTAACCGCCGCGGTTCTTTTTTCTCTCTTCATGGATGGCGTGGGTCTGGTCCACATCCGTTCCCACAACCAGGCGCTTATCCAAGGGATGCAGATCTTCGAACATCCATCTTCCCCCGGATCAACGGTTGGGCTATACGGACCATATATGATCGCGCCTTATGAAACCGCCCAGCCACCCGAGTTCAACGTCTTTGCGCGCCGAACTCTCATCGACTCAATGCAACTGGGCGTCTACGAGCCACCGCAGTACTGAACCAAGCAGTGTATTCCGAGGTTGTCGGCATCCTGTGCCTTTGAATACAGCCCCCAAAACGCCCACTCGCGATAGACTCGAAGGACTGGATCGAAAGGCTGGCCAGCCCCCCGCATGCCCGACGTGGACGATAAATTCAAGAGCAGGGTGAGCTTCACCATCCTCGCCATCACCGTCATTGCCCTTTCGATTGGCCTGATCTGGATTGGGCGGGTGATTTTCCTGCTGCTCTTTGCCTCGATCGTCGGGGCCATCCTGCTGACCACCACCGCGACGTGGCTGCACACCAAGTTGAAGATCAAGCAGGGCCACGCGCTGACGTTGTTCCTCTGCGTCTCGTTTCTGGTGATCGGGCTCGTGGTCTGGATGCTGGGACCGAATGTCGTCGAGCAATTCGCCGACCTTGAAGTGGAACTGCCGCTCGCCGCGCAATCGCTGCTGCATCAGGTGCAGAGCCACCAATGGGGACAATGGCTGCTGCACCAGGCGCCAGGATCGAAGGTATCCGAGGGATTCACCTTTGCCATCACGCGGATCGGCGGAATCGTCGTCAGCTCGGTCACGATTCTGATCGGTCTGTTTATCGTCTTCAGCCTGAGCGTGTATTTCTCGGTCGAGCCTGAGATGTACTACAACGGCCTTCGCCGCATCGTGCCGGAGGAGTATCGCGACAAGCTCGATGCCTGCTCGGCCAGTGTGGCTCAGATTCTGCGCTGGTGGGTGCTGGCCAAGCTTATCTCGATGTCCATGGTGGGCGTGCTGGTCAGCATCGGACTGGCCATCGTGGGTGTGCCGCTCGCCGGAACTCTGGGCATCATCGCCGCGCTGATGACCTTCATTCCCAACGTCGGGCCGCTGATCTCGGTAATCCCCGCGGTGCTCCTGGCGCTCGCCGACAGCCCAACCAAAGGGCTGCTCACCGTGCTGGTTTTCGCCATCGTGTTTACGCTTGAGGGATACGTGGTCACGCCGCTTCTGGAGCGCAACATTGTTCGGCTGCCGCCGGCGCTCACCCTCACCATGCAGCTGTTGATGGCGGTGGTCGCAGGGCCAGTGGGGGTGGCGCTTGCAGCTCCGGTTGCCGCAGCCATCCTGGGAATTCTTGCCGTGCTGCTGCCCAAGGCTCCAGAAGTTCCGGTGCCGAAGGCCCGTCTCACCAGGAAAGCCTGAGCCCGGATCGATTCCAGCCACGTCACGTCGTACACCACCCGCGCTTCAAATTCTCCCTGAATTTTTGTCAAGAGCCCATGGAGGCAAATAGCCGCTTAACCCGTTTCAACACTGCCATTTAAAAGTACCCGCCAATTTGCCGTGAATTATCCCCCTCTGGGGCATACTGAAACCAGGCTGCCTTACAGTCCATCTCCCGCCAGAGACGGACGATGCTCGGCCGGTTCATACCAGACATGCATTTCTGTTAATCAGAAAATAAATACCCCCCTCCCCCCTATATTTTTGTAATTTTGCTTTTTTGAACCGCTTGAAATTCACAGCGGCGTTTGCAGAGGCGGATAGCAGCTGCGAACCTTACGTACAGACGTCAGCAGGCGCTACGGCTTTAGCTTGCCTGCATATTTCGCGGCCACGATGTTCTTCTGCACCGCTTCCATCGCTTCGGCACTGGGCATGCCCTTGGTCATCACGGCCTCGAAAAAGTAGCCTTTCGCCCAGTTGCTGTTATCGCCGCCAGTGCCGAGTATGATCGCGCCTTCCTGCTGCATCGGCTGATAGCCCTTGGGCAGAGGAATGATCCCCGTTGATGTCAGGCTTCCGGACTGCGCATTGCCCTGGTAGATCGCGTAGCTATGCTGACCGTCGCAGGCTCCCATATCGGTGACGAAGACAGTCCCTGCCGGCACCTTGAGATGCCCGTAGATGCCGTCTTCCATATCCAGCCCCGCATCCGGAAATCCCTCCTTGTCGCGCCACATGATGTTGATCGCGTCCATGTGACCGGCCTTGTTATCGAGGTTGTTCGTCTCCGCATTGCCAAAGTCGAAGCAGCATTTGCTGTTGAGATTCAAGGCGGAGCTAACCATATATACGCCCTCAGGCTGCCCCTTGACCGCCGTTTCCTTCGGAGTGTCGTTGCGATATCCCATGCCGGGCTCGATAGCCACTCCATAAACCTTGTGCCCGCCAACCAGCGCCGGCAGCGCGTCGGCCACCGCCGGAATATCGTAGCCATTTGGCCCCGGACCTTTGGCAGCCCCGCCTGGAGGTGCGGGAGTCAGATCATTGTGATTGGGCGATTGATCGTAGATCTTCGTGATCGTGCACGTCGTTCCGGCACAGAAAGCATCCTGCGTCGCAGCCTTCGCATATCCATCTGGCAGCAGGTCAATCTCCGCGCTGCTCTTATCGGATTGCCGAGTCACCTGATAGAGCGGTCCTTTGTATGCGCTGTACAAAGCGCGTGTCGTGCTCATCGCAGCCACACACGGAGTCGCCTTCGCATACAAATCGCATGGACGAGCCGATGTCTTTTGAGCCGAGGCAATGCAAGCCGGCGTCATCGCCGCAGCAAGCAGAATCTTTCCAAAGAAGGAGAGAGATTTGAGTTGCATGGAATTTTGCGACTTCCTTTGCGATTGGTTTCGCGTCCGTGCCAGGCCGTCCGGCCAGCACTTCAGGATTGTCGCACCAACTGCCAGATCAGGTAGCAACCAACAGACCAGAATCTGGCTCAATAAGCTGCGAGCCGCTACTTATCCCGGGCCACCACAAAATCCGGCACCCAAAGCAGCGCGCGCTTGAACTCCGACTCTTCAATCGGCATCAGCGCTTCGCGGGCCTGCTCGGCATAGCGATCGGCAGCAGCCATGGCATACTCGACCGAGCCGTTGCGGTGCAGCAACTCCTGCACCTGCTCGCGCGTCGTACGAACAAATCCGCCATCCTCAAGCACGCGATGGATCACTTCGCAATCGGCAGCCGTCCCATGCTTCAGCGAGTGAATCACCGGGAGTGTGGTCTTCCCTTCGCGCAAATCGCTCGCGACGGGTTTGCCCAGCACTTCCTCGGTCGCCGTCAGGTCGAGCACATCGTCCACAATCTGGAAAGCCAGACCAACCGCACGGCCATAGCTGGCCAACGCTTCTTCCTGCTCCGCATTGGCATCCGCCAGCGTCGCGCCCAGCTGCATCGAGACCGAGAAAAGACAAGCAGTCTTGCGGAAGATCAGGTCGTAATACTCAGCCTCCGAAACCGGCCGCCCCAACTTCTGAATCTGCAGCAGCTCACCCTCGACCATCTGCTGGGTAAGGCTGATCAGCAGGTCGAGCACCTTGAAGTTGCGCTCTTCCAACGCAATGTGGAAGGCCTGCATGTACAGCCAGTCGCCCGCCAGCACACATTTTTCGTTGCCCCAGGTGGTGTTGGCGGAGGGACGTCCGCGCCGCGTATCGGCTCCGTCAATAATGTCGTCATGCACCAGCGTCGCGGTATGCACCAGCTCCACCACTGCGCCCAGCCGGATCATCCCCGACCCCGCATAGTTCAGGCATCGAGCCGCCAGCAGCAGCAGCGAAGGACGTATCCGCTTGCCGCCGCCCTCGCGCAGGTACTCGGCAATTTCAGTAATCGTGCTCACGCTGGAAACGGCATCGCGGCCCAGCTCTCGTTCAATAGCCGTGAGGTCGTCGCGGAGCAGATCGAAGACTTCCCGTGCCGTCGCTATCGCCAATGTGCTCAAGGTCTAGGAGTTCCTGCGCATTCCTCTTGCTTGCCTATCCTGCATTCGAAGCCTTGACTCCAGTATCCGCCCTTTGGATGTTTTAGCAGACAAAGAAGTGCCGCTCAATTCGTCCGGTAGTTGGTGAACTGTAATTCAACACCTAAATCTTTGCCACGCAAAAGCGCAATCACCGATTGCAGGCTGTCGCGGTCCTTGCCGCTCACCCGCACAGAGTCCCCCTGGATCGACGCCTGCACCTTGAGCTTCGAATCCTTCACGATGCGGACAATATCCTTAGCCTTCTCGATCGGCACGCCCTGCTGCAAGGTAATCTTCTGCCGGACGCTCTTGCCCATCGCCTCTTCCAGCTTGCCATAGCTCACGTTCTTGAGCGAAACGCCGCGCTTTACCAGCTTCTGGCCGAGAATTTCCTTCACTGCTTCGAGCTTATATTCGTCAGCCGAAGCGAGCTGAATCTCTTTGTCGCCTTCGACGAGGTTGACCTCGGACTTCGAGTCCTTCAGATCGAAGCGCGCCTTGATCTCCTTGAGCGCCTGGTCGATGGCGTTGCGCACTTCCTGAATGTCCACTTTGCTGACGATGTCGAACGAATTATCCTGCGCCATTGCGTTATCCCTCTTCCAATAACCTGACCCAGAGGGTCAAGAGAGGCGAAGCCTCCAAATTCAAGTTTCACACGTCCGGGGTCAGTCCAAACAGCCGTTCGAAGTTTTTCGTCGTTGCTGAAGCCATTTCTTCCGCCGAGACACCCTTCACCTCAGCCAGCACCGCAGCCGTATGCGCCACCCATCCAGGCTCATTTCGCTGCCCGCGATTGGGCATTGGAGCCAGAAACGGCGCATCCGTCTCCACCAGCAACCTGTCCAGCGGGACCTTGGCCGCCACATCCCGCAACGCCTGCGCCTTGGGATACGTCGCGTTCCCCGCAAAGCTGATTAGAAATCCCAGCTCCATCGCTCGCTCGGCATGACTCCAATCGCCGGAAAAGCAATGCAGAATCCCGCCAATCCCCGTCGGCCCCCAATGCTCCGCCAGTAGCGTCAGCGTATCTTCCCAGCAGGAATCGTCTCCGTCCTTGCCTCGCGTATGGATCAGAATCGGCCGCTTTTGCCCCGCGGCAAGCTCCATCTGCCGGACGAAAACCCGCTCCTGCATCTCATGCGGAGCGCCCTCATGGTAGTAGTCCAGCCCAATCTCGCCGCAGGCAATCACTTCCGGCTCGGCCAACAGCCCATCCAGCTTGGCAAGCGCAACTTCATCCGCCTCATGCGCATTGTGCGGATAAATTCCCGCGCTGGCATAGAGCTTGGGCAAATCCGGCCTGCCGCTGCCGTTGTACCGGCGGCATATCTCCAGCGCCTGCTGCATCTCCGCCGGTCCCTCGCCGATGCCGATAGAGAGCACCGCTCCCACCCCGGCAGCCTTGGTCCGAACCAAAATCTCCGTCAGCTCTCCGGCATACCGCTCGCTGTCCAGATGTGCGTGAGAATCGATCAGCACAATAACCCCTCAATCGATAACGATTGCCGATCTATCACTTGGAAAGCTCCTGAGGTGGATGGAGAACCTGCAGTCCTAGATGCAGTTCGAAAGCATCAAAATCCCTGTCCCTGTGAAGAAGCCGATGTCCAGACTGAATACAAAACGTCGCGATCATGCAATCAATAGGCTTCCGAACCGTGATTCCACTCGCTCGTAAAAACCTGTAATTATGCGCAGAGGCGACCGCTACATCCGCCGCGAAAGTCTCAAATACCGGCAATTCTAGAAGCTTGCGGCGAGATTGCTGAAATTGAGCTTCAGTACGCGTTCCCTGCAAAACCTCGCAGAGAATCATACTGGTCAATCCAATCGGCTCCTTACCGATAGCGTTGCGCAGCCACTGCGCATGACGGTTGACCGTACCCCGAAGTGCATCAATCCATACCGAGCTATCGACGATCACCATGCTCACGCATCGGCCTTGCTACGTGCCGGGAGGTTCATACCGGCTATGCCCGATGGATTCTTGGCCTTCCCACTTGCAGATCCGCTTTTGGCGCTGTCCTGGCCTTCTTGCCCTGAGCGTTCCACCTCCCAATCCAAAACGCGGCCTTGGCGCATAGCGTCCAAATCTCCGTCCCACTGCACCGTGCCAAACAAGCTTCGGATGTCCTCTTGCTTCTTAAGCGTCACTGCAAGCTGAAGAGCGACCTCGACCGCAGCCCTTTTCGTGGCAGTCTGGCTCGCCTTCATCGCCTGTATCAAGAGATTCTTGTCAATATCAATGTTAGTGCGCATGGACTGGCTCCTCAGTCATCGATTCCTCGATCTTGGTGCCTGTTCGCAACAACTCTTCATGCCATTCTTCCAAACGGCCCTCATGGATGGCCCTCATGCGAGCCTCTCCTTGCCGCTTCATAGCCTCGTCCAGAGCTTTCTCCCGAGCTTTCACGTCAATCAATTTGCGCAAGGACGCTTCCACAGCCGCCTTCTTCGTCGTCGTCCCCGTAGCCGCCATCGCCTGCCGCATCAGCTCATCGTCAATCTCGATATTCGTTCGCATTGGCCGCTCTAATGTGTAAGGATTGCACGATTCGTGTGTATCGGGCAATGGCACGAGTTGCGAAACAACTATTTCAATCGCGCCCCGACCGGCACATCTTCAAGAAACCCAGCTAGCACCGGCGCGCCCTGGTCGCCAATCGATGCCGCCACAACCATGCCGTTCGATTCCAACCCCCTCATCTTGCGTGGAGCCAGATTGGCCACGATCACTACTTTGCGCCCGATCAGCTTCTCCGGCTCGTAATACTGGGCGATCCCCGCCAGTATCTGCCGCTTCTCATAACCAAGATCAACTTCCAGCCGTAACAGCTTGTCAGCCTTGGGGATACGCTCCGCCACCAGCACCTGCGCAACCCGCAATTCCACCTTGGCGAAGTCCTCAATTCCGATCTGCGCAATCCCCGGAATCGCCTCATCTTTCGAAGCTGCCGCCTCGCCGGTTGCCGCAGCCGGAACCTCAGGCTCAGGTGCAGGCGTCACCGTCTCCGCAGGATTCGGCGCTATCTTGACCGCCGAAGGGGGCGCAGTCGCTTCGCTGATCACCGGCGCATCGCTCGGCTCAGAGCCAGATGATGCCCCGCCAGCAGCCGTCACCGCGCTCGCATTGTTCTCATTCTCAAGATTCTGCATACGCTCGATCGCATCCTTTTCCGCGCGAGGAAACAGCGCCGCCGGCTCGCCAAACTTCGTCCCAGCCTGCAACCCGCCCCACGTCAACCCATTCAGCTCGCCTTCTTTGGCGGCCTTTTCAATATCACCTAATCCAAGCTGCTGCCACACCTTAGCAGATGATTCTGGAAGTATCGGGTAAACTAGCGCCGTCACCACTCGAATCGCCTCGGCAGCCGTAGCCAACACCCGAGCCCGGATTCGCTCATGGTCTTCCACAGAGATTTCCACAGGCTTCTTCCACGGAGCGGAAGCAGTCAGATACCCATCGATTGCCGCCACCAGCGCCCAAAGCGACTCCAGCGCACGCGAGAAATCCATCGCCTCAAACTGCCCATTAAACTCGGCAATCGTCAACGTCGCATCGTTCTGCAGAGACGTCTCCGGGGTCCCCAAAGGCCCCGGCTCCGGCAAGACTCCACCAAAATACCGGTGCACCATGTTCACTACGCGGCTCACGAGATTGCCGTAGCCGTTAGCGAGGTCGGCGTTGTACCGCTGCACCAGCGCCTCAAAAGTGAAGTTGCCATCGTGGCCGAAGCTGATCTCCCGCAGCAGGAAGTAGCGCAGCGCATCCGCGCCCAGCACTTCCAACACCGTCTCCGCGCGAACGATGTTCCCAATCGACTTCGACATCTTCAGTTTGTCGAAGAGCAGCCAGCCGTTCGCCACAATCGACTTGGGCAACGGCAGCCCCGCAGCCATCAACCAGGCCGGCCAATACACCGCATGAAAGCGAATGATCTCTTTTCCAACGAGGTGAATATCTGCCGGCCAAAACTTCTCGAAGCGAGCCTTGTCTTCCGGCGCCTCGGAGCCGTATCCAAGAGCGCTCACGTAGTTGATCAACGCGTCGATCCAGACGTAGATGACGTGTTTCTCATCGCCTGGCACTGGGACACCCCAGGAGATGCTGGTCCGGCTGACAGACAGATCCTTCAGCCCGCCACGCACAAAAGCCAGAATCTCGTTCCGTCGCGCCTCAGGCTGAATGAACTTGGGGTTCGCCTCGTAGAACTCCAGCAGCTTGCGTTCAAAGGCCGAAAGCTTGAAGAAGTAGTTCTCTTCGCTCACCGTCTCCGTGATCCGTCCGCAATCCGGGCAAGGCGCGCCGGGAGCAACCTCGACAAACGTCTCATCCGAAACGCAATACTGTCCCGTATACGAACCCTTGTAGATGAATCCCTTGTCGCGCAGGTCGGCAAACAGCTTCTGCACCCCGCGGATGTGCCGCTCCTCGGTCGTCCGGATGTAGTCGTCGTACGTCAACCCCATCCGGTCCCACAGCCCGCGAAACTCCGCCGAGATCGCTGTCGCAAACTCCGCCGGGGTCTTTCCTGCCTTGGCTGCCGAGCGCTCGATCTTCTGCCCATGCTCGTCCGTGCCGGTCAAAAACCAGGTCGCGATGCCTTGGCTGCGCTTGCGCCGGGCAATGGCGTCGCAAACAATCGTCGAGTAGGCATGGCCCAGGTGCGGCCGCGCATTCACGTAGTAGATCGGCGTGGTGATGTAAAAGTGCTCTTGGGAAGTCTCTGGCATGAGGGGACTTTCAGACTTTCCGCGGGAAGTAAGCCAGAGCAAACCGGCTCGACCGCGCGTTTCTTCATCTTAGCAGCGACCCGGCTTGGCAGCACCCCGGCAAATCCGGTGGGCGCCGGCGAAAGCCCCATGGGTTGCGTCGAGAGGCCCCGGGCCGACGCCGGTTAGGCTACGATCTGAGCATGGCGGCCCCGCGCAAGATCACCCAATCGAGCATCGCGAAGGCTCTGGGTATCTCGATCTCAACCGTGAGCCGCGCCCTGCAGGGGCACCCAGGCCACAACCGCGAGACTACCGAGCTGGTGCTCAAGACAGCTGCTGAGATGGGCTACGTACCTAATCTTACGGCGCGGCATCTGGTCTCCAATCGCAGCGTCCGGATCGGGGCCATCACTCCTCAGGAAATCCTCTCGGTCTATTCTTTGGTCCGGCAGGGCATCCAGGACGAAGCCCGCCCCTTTCTCTCCATGGCCGTCGAAGTCATTCCCTTCAACTTTTCGCGGCTCGGCAGCGGCGAGGCGGAAGCGTTTGAGCGGGCGCTCGACGAGCAGGTTACTGGCGTGGTCGTAGTCCCCGGCGACCTGCCGCACCTCAAGAGAAGCTTCTCTCGAGCGGCCCGGCTTAAAATCCCCGTCGTCTGCCTGCTCACCGACGCACCGGCTTACACCAAACTCTCGACCGTCGCCGTCAATGCTCACTCCTGCGGCTCCCTCGCGGGCGAAATTCTGAGCCGCTGCCTGCCCGCTGGACGCCACTCGATCGCCATCTCCACCGGCGACCTGAGAGTCACCGACCATGCGCAAAAAGCGACCGCCTTTCAAGCCGCAGTGCAGTCCGTACATTCCGGCAGTACCATCTACCCGCCCATCGAAAATCACGAATCGGAAACGGAAGCCTACGAAGTCACACTTGCCTTTCTCAAGCGCCACAGGGACCTTGGCGGACTCTATATCGGCACCGGCAACGGGTTGCCGGTCCTGAATGCCGTCCGGGACGCCGGCATGCTTGGACAGCTGGCTATCGTGGCCACCAACGTCTTCCCAGAGTTGGTTCCACTCATCCAGTCCGGCGATGTGACGGCAGCGATCTTCGAGCGCCCGTATAGCCACGGCCGCATCGCCACGCGCCTGCTCTGCGACTACCTGGTCAGCGGAGTGGAGCCTCCGCAGCGTGTTTCGCTCGAGCCGCTGCTGGTGATGAAGAGCAACCTTCAGGCCTTCCACTCGCTGGAAAACGGCGGACTCACGGCAACGGCGTTGCTCTAGCCGAACTACCGGCGCAAAATCATCGTAATCCTTTGACGATTCCGTGCTGAAGATGCTACAAATGTGGCGTTACAAACGTTTGCAATCTAACTTGCGTCCCGGACATGGGCCATGGTTCCCGGGCAGGCCGCAAGTCAAAAGAAGGGCGGAATATCGTGGATCGACGACAGGCACTCAAGCGCCTTGGCGCACTCACCGGGGGGCTGCTCTACTCCAATGCAGCATGGTCGCAATCGCAGGCCGCGGGCTCTTCCGTCGCGCAGGCCGGTATGGTGGTTCCCATTCGCGCCCTGGTCCGCCGCAAAGGCGAGCTGATGCAGCCGCTGCTGATCACACCGGGCTCGGCAACCCCAGGCTCGGCAACGCAAGGTGAAGTCGTAACCAAAATCGATGGCGTCGAGGTCGACCGCCGCACTCTCTCCGGCCAGCCCGCGCCTTTTGAGGTTTACATCGAGCCCTCGCAGCAGACCCGCTCCATCCTCGTCTCGGTCGAAGCGAACCAGATTGCGCGCACAGAAACCGTCACCGTCAAGGCTCCCCGCAAGGTGCTTGTCTACGTGCTTCCGCACTCGCATCACGACCTCGGCTACACCGACCTGCAGGCCGCCGTCGAAGAAAAGCAGATGCAGAACATCACGCTCGCGATGGAGCTTGCCGACAAAACGGCGAGCTATCCCGAGGGCGCGCGCTTTATCTGGAACCTCGAAGTCCTCTGGGGCTGCGATTTCTTCATGCAGCGCCGCTCGGAGGCGGAAAAAAAGGCGCTGATCGAGGCCATTCGCAAAGGCCACATCTCGCCGCAGGGCTCTTATGCCAACGAGCTCACGGGCCTGTGCCGCCCGGAAGAAC
Source organism: Acidobacteriaceae bacterium (assembly GCA_036271955.1). Classification (GTDB taxonomy): domain Bacteria; phylum Acidobacteriota; class Terriglobia; order Terriglobales; family Acidobacteriaceae; genus Acidicapsa. Next base: position 15,289 of record DATAZR010000178.1, on the reverse strand, counting down.
TGCTGCGGCTTTTCAAGTACGGAACACAGCTGGCCAAGGAGTGCGGCATCAAGGTCGACTCCGCCATGATGAGCGACGTGCCCGGCTACTCGTGGGGAACCGTGACCGCTATGTCCCAGGCCGGCATCCGTTATTTCTCGGGCGCGCCTAACTTCTTCGACCGTATCGGCAGCTTCATGGAGGTCTGGCAGGACCGGCCTTTCTGGTGGGTCTCGCCCTCGGGCCGCGAAAAGATTCTCATGTGGGTTCCGTGGACGGGCTACGCACTCTCGCACATCACCAAAAAGCTCGATGAGGAGTGGGTCGGCAAGTATCAGGATCGCCTCGACACAGCGGCCTTTCCTTACGACATCTCCTACATCCGCTGGTCCGGTCATGGAGACAACGCCGCGCCCGATCCGGAGATCAGCGACTTCATTCGCGACTGGAATGCTAAGTACGAGTGGCCGCGCTTTCACATCGCCTCTACCAGCACCGCCTTCTCAGCGTTTGAAAAGTCCTATGGCCATCAGATCCCCTCGTATCAGGGCGATCTCACCCCGTACTGGGAAGATGGAGCTGGCTCCTCGGCGCTGGAAACAGCCATGAGCCGGAATGCCGCCGAACGTCTCACCCAGGCTGCCATCTTAGCCTCGATGGTTGGGCCGGCCAACTACGTGGAATCGGCCTACGCCACCGCGTGGCGCGATGTGCTCATGTACTCCGAACACACGTGGGGCGCTTGGTGCAGTGTCTCCGATTCGGAAAGTCCCTTCACCAAGAAGCAGTGGGATTACAAGCGCGACTTTGCAGTGAAAGCGGAGAGCCGCTCCGATGCGCTGATCGCCGCGGCACTCGGATCTGCGGGTGCCGCCGGACCTTCCATCGACATTCACAATACGTCTTCCTGGAGCCGGACAGAGGTTGTGCTGCTCTCCCGCGAGCTGTCGGCTGCAGGGGATTCGGTCACTGACGCAAACGGTAAACCGGTCCCTTCGCAACGGCTGAGCACGGGAGAACTGGCAATTCTCGTTACCGATGTGCCGGCGCTGGGTACGGCGCGTTACACGATCGCTTCGAAACCAGCGCATGCTCCCGAGCATCCGGCTACTGTCAAGGGCGGCTTGCTGGCCAACCATCACCTCCGCGTGCATATCGATGCGGAAACCGGCGACATCGCCGAGCTCTACCGCAGCGGCAGCAAGGAGAACCTGGTCGATCGCAAGCGCGGCACGGTGAATCAATACCTCTTCCTCTCCGGAACCGACATGGCGCATCTCGGCCACAGCGGCAAACCTACCTTGGTGGTCGAAGAAAACGGCCCGCTGGTTGCAACCCTGCGAATCGAGTCCTCCGCTGTCGGCTGCAAGAGCCTGACCCGCACTCTTCGTCTTTACGCAGGCGCGGACTACGTGGAGATCCACAACCTCGTCGACAAGGAACGCGCCCCGCTGAATCCACACCCAGGCAAGGGAGGTCAGGGCGATGACTTTGCGCAGCATGGCTCCAAAGAGAGTGTGCAGTTCGCCTTTCCGCTCGCCGTACCGGATGGAAAGATGCTGATGGACATTCCCCTAGGAGCGATGCAGCCGGAGATCGATCAATTGCCCGGCTCATGCAAGAACTGGCTGCCTGTGGGCCGCTGGATCGACGTCTCCAACGATAGCTTTGGCATTACCTGGGCCACGCTGGACGCACCGCTGGTCGAGATCGGCGGCATTACTGCGACGATGCTGGGCTCGCAGAGAATTCCGGCTATCTGGCGTCAGCACATCGAGCCCACGCAGACCTTCTACTCCTGGGTGATGAACAACCACTGGGGAACGAACTACCTCGCGTATCAATCCGGGCCGGTCACCTTCCGCTATGCGCTGCGACCTCACGACGCAGGAGACATCGCCGAGGCAAGCCGCTTCGCCACTGGCCTCTCGCAGCCGCTCGTACCCGCGGCGGCATCGAGCGAACCAGCCTCAGCGTCGATGCTGACCATCGAGCCGGCCAGCGTGCTGCTTACCGAGCTCAAGCCCAGCGACGATGGCAAGGCATGGATCGTCCGTCTCTTCGGTGCAAGTGAAGACGCAGCCAGCGCCCACCTTACCTGGAACGCCAAAAACATCGGCCAGACCTTCCTCAGCAATCTCACCGAAGAGCCCTTGAAACCCGTATCGGGTGACATTCCGATTGCCGGCTGGGATCTGATTACGCTCCGCGTCGAACGAACCTAGCATTTGTACTCTTCGAATCCGCATTCACTTACCGGAGAACCCCGCGCAAGCATCCTTCGCAGGTTTCTCCTGCAACACGCCGGAGGCCATTCGTGTCCGATCTGAAAATGGGAGCGGCGTTCGTTCTGCTGGCAGCCATTGCCAACGCGAGCTTTGCCCTGCCCATGAAGTGGATGCGGCGATGGCAGTGGGAAAACATCTGGCTTGTGTGGTCGGTATGCTCGCTGCTCGTCTTCCCTCTGCTCGCCGCATGGCTCACTATCCCGCAGCTATTCGCTGGATATCGAGAAGCCGCGTCGAGCGTTATCGCGCGTGTCGTCTTCTTCGGCTTCGCCTGGGGAGTGGCGCAGGTGCTCTTTGGCCTTAGCGTCGACAAGATCGGCATGGCGCTCACCTTCTCCATCGTGCTTGGAACCTCGGCCGCTGTAGGCACCCTGCTGCCCTTCGTAAAACTCCATCCCGAGTTGCTCTTCACATCCGTTGGCTGCTTCCTCATCGGAGGCGTCTTGTGCGTCGCACTCGGCATGCTTCTCTGTGCGCGTGCCGGCTTTCGCCGCGAGCGCGAATCGGGCGCTTCCGTGAGCCTGCCTCAGACCGGCTCCTTTCGCGGCGGCCTTGTTTTGGCCTTCATCAGCGGGCTCTGCGCCAGCTTTATGAACATCGGCATCTCCTTCGCCGCGCCCTTGCTCACCATGGCAGCGCAGCACGGCGCAAAGCCCTACTGGGCTCTGAATGCGGTCTGGCTGCCCCTGCTTGCCGGCGGCGCTATTCCCAACCTCGCGTACTGCCTGTATCTGCTTTTCCGGCAGCGGTCGCAGGGGAAGTTTGTGCAACCGGGAACATCACAGTATTGGCTCTTCTGCAGCCTGATGTCTGTGCTCTGGTTCGGCAGCAGTCTTGCGTATGGGGTCGCCAGCTTCAACCTGGGAGAGTTGGGCTCGATCCTGGGATGGCCGGTTTTCATGTCTCTGATCGTCCTCTGCGCCAGTGCTCTTGGGTGGATCAGCGGCGAGTGGCGCACGGCCACGCGCCGCCCGCTGCAGATTCATCTTGCCGGCATCGCCATGCTCGTCCTCGCGCTCTTCTTTCTTTCCAGGGTGAACGCATGACCATCGCTATCGGCTGCGATCTCGGCGGCTCGCATCTCTCCGTCGGAATCCTGAAGGACAAGTCGCTGCTTGCCGTGAGAGATATTTCCCTGGACTCCAAACAAGGTATGGCGGTTGTGCTCCCTGTGATAGAAACGACCGTTTTCGAGCTACTCTCAAGCTGCTCGCTCCAGCCATCGGACTGTCTTGGGCTGGCGCTCACCTTACCCAGCCTCATCGACTTCAAACACGCGCGCGTGGCGTCGACCAACGACAAGTATCCCGACGCCGCATCGCTCGATCTGCACGGTTGGTGCCAGTCTCAATTTGACCTCACTTTGGCCCTTGAAAACGATGCTCGCGCCGCGCTTCACGGCGAGCATTACTGTGGCGCAGGCGAGGAGTATTCCGACATTCTGCTTCTGACGCTTGGCACGGGAATCGGTTCGGCGATGATGGTCGGCGGCGCACCTTATCGCACCCGGCATGTGCAAGGCGGCAACCTTGGCGGCCACATTCCGGTCGCGCTTCAAGGCCGTCGATGCACCTGCGGAGCCATCGGCTGCATGGAGGCAGAAGCCTCGTCCTGGAGCCTGCCTGCAATCGTTGCCGAATGGCCTGGCCTGCATGCGAGCTCATTATCCGAGGCATCATCCATCAACTTCAAAGAACTCTTTGGCCATGCCAATCGGGGAGACGCAATCGCGAAGCAGATCGTGGATCACTGCATCCATGTGTGGAGTGTTGGCGTCATAGGCCTTGTGCACGCCTACGGCCCGGAGCGCATCATCGTTGGCGGCGGCATCATGAGCCAGGCGGAGCGAATCCTGCCCCGCATCGCCGCTTATGTCAAACAATATGCCTGGACGCCCTCGGGCTCCATCAGCATCGTTCCAGCTAAGCTGGGTAACTATGCCGCTCTGCATGGAGCCTTGCCTATCCTTCGTGAATACCTGCGTGGAGTGGACCGTGCCAACGACCTACGATAAGCATCCCTTCATCGATACAGGCTTTACCGCCGAGGCATGCCTCGGCGGCTGGGACCAGATCGCTGCTGAGATCAAGTCAAAGATAAGTTCTGCGGACTTCGTTATCTGCGTCGAGTGTTATCCCGGTGTTATTGAAGCAGAGCTCGCCAAAGAGCTTACGCGCCGCCTGAGGCCAGCATTGGTCGTTCATGCGTCGCAAGCCTATCGAAGTGAGACCGAACTGCATGCCATCTTCGACGAGGAGTTGACCGACGATCCTGTCTTTGGCCGGATCAGTCACGCCGGCATTGTCGATTTCTTCGATCCCGCGTTACGCGAACGCCTGACCGAACGCATCAGCCTCGCACAAGGCGGAGTGCTGGTTGTCGGTACTGGAGCTTCGCTGATCGCACCTCACTCCTCGTGTCTTATCTACGCCGACATGGCTCGCTGGGAGATACAGCTACGCCAGCGCACGAACCGCATCGGCAATCTTGGGCTGCATAACTTGACCGCCCGCGCGGCCGAGAAATACAAGCGAGCTTTCTTCCTCGACTGGCGCGCTGCCGACCGGCTCAAGCTCGAGCAGCTTTCGTCTTGCAACTACATCCTCGATGCCAACATTGCAGGCGAGCCCAAGATGATCGCCTGCGATGTTTTTCGCGCATCGCTGCAGCGCGCCGTTCACAGACCGATACGCCTGGTGCCCTTCTTCGACCCCGGACCGTGGGGCGGCCAATGGATGCGCGAGCACTTCGATCTGCCCAAAGAGCCGGCCAACTTCGCCTGGTGCTTCGACTGCGTGCCAGAAGAGAACAGCCTGCTGCTGGGATTCGGCGATCACCGATTCGAAACACCCGCGCAGAATCTCGTCCTCTTCGAGCCAACGGCACTCATGGGACAAGCCGTCTTTGCGCGCTTCGGGCACGACTTCCCTATCCGCTTTGACTTACTGGACACCATGCAGGGTGGCAATCTCTCGCTGCAGGTGCATCCACTTACCGATTACATTCACAGTAACTTCGGCATGAGTTATACCCAGGACGAGAGTTACTATCTTCTGGACGCCGGTCCCGATGCCTCAGTCTATCTCGGCACCAAAACCGGCGTCGATCCCGACACAATGGAAGCCGACTTACGGCGCGCCCAGCAAGGCGATTTCGATTTCCCCGTGGAAAAATACGCCAACCGCATCCCGGCAAAGAAGCACGATCACTTCCTGATTCCAGCGGGAACGTTACATTGCTCCGGAGCCGAGTCGATGGTGCTGGAGATAAGCGCGACGCCGTATATCTTCACGTTCAAGTTATGGGATTGGGGACGGCTCGGCCTCGATGGCCGGCCTCGTCCGATCCATCTCGACCACGGCTTGAAAAATATTCAATGGGAGCGTGATACCGCATGGACTCACGCCCAGCTCGTCAATCAGGTCACACCCTCCGTCGGCGGCGTCGGGTGGAGAGAAGAGCGAACCGGCCTGCACGCCAAGGAGTTCATCGAGACCCGGCGGCACTGGTTCCAGGCAACCGTGGAACACGACACCCAAGGCACCGTCCACGTACTCAACCTCGTAGAAGGCTCAGGCGTACTCGTCACCAGTCCGGCAGATAGCTTTGCGCCGTTCGCTGTCCACTATGCGGAGACATTCATCGTTCCAGCCGAAGTAGGTGCTTACACCATCACCCCTCTCACACCCGGCGAGCCGTGCGCAACCATCCGCGCCAATGTGCGGGAATAACTCCGGCTGATCGCGACAACCCTACTTTGAAACTCCAAACGAAGGCGGCTCATCGCCTCGATGCGAACCCCACTCATGGTTGGGCTTGTCGCTCAATTCAAAGTCCAGCGCGCCACCCTGCAGTGCAAAGCTCTCAGGCAGCCACGTCTTCGAGTCCGGCTTGCCATTGACCTTGAGGCTCTGCACATAGGGCCGGTCCGTACCCGCGCCGTTGGCGGTGATATGAATATCCCGTCCTGATCCGCGATGCACAGTAACCTTGCTGAACATGGGGCCAGCCATAACCAGCTCTGCCCTGCCCGGAATCTCGGGATACAGCCCCATATAAGCAAACACGGCCCACGAAGACATCTCGCCCAGGTCGTCATTGCCCGGAATTCCATCAGGTGCATTCTTCCAGATCGAGTTCAACACCTGCCGTACAAGTTGCTGTGTCTTCCACGGCTGTCCAGCAAAGTCATACAGCCACGGAGTCTCAATCGAAGGCTCATTGTCCAGCTCCGCATGCAGCGGTCCTGCCTTGGTGACCGCAGGCGCGCCCTTCTCGTCATAAAAGAAGCGATCCAGCCGGGCAACGGCCTTATCTCTTCCGCCCATTTGCTCAAACAATCCCGCTACATTGAAGGGGATCATCCACACATACTGCGCCGCGCTGCCCTCGACAAAACCCGCGCCAGTCGCGGGCGTAAAGGTCTGCGGAGGCACCTTGCCATCCTCATCGTCGTCATCGTTTTGAATCTTCGGCCAGGTGCCGTCGGCATTGCGATTCATGAAGTAGCCGCCTTCCGGCGTTGCCTGCGCATTCCAGATGTTCTTCCAATACTGCGCGCGCTCAATGAACTTGCGCTGCGTCGCAGCATCGCCCAGGTGGCCGGCCAGGGCCGAGATGCCGAACTCCGCCGAAACATCCTCCAGCGTATCGGCCGCTGGCCCCCACGCCGGCGCGCCAACAGGAATGTAGTGCAGCTTCAGCCATTGATCGAGCCCCGGCCGCTGGCCCACGCACTCCACGGGACATCCATCATGGCTGAGGTCTTCTTTCGTCGGAACCTCTGCGGCTTTCACGAGTGAGGCCAGAGCCGGCTTCGCATCGAACTCCCGGCCGCCAAAGGCCCAGATATCCGCAATTGCCGCAGCCGCGGGATCGCCATTCATCACGTGGGTCGCTCCACTCAGATGGGTCCAGCGATCCCAGCGTCCGCCATCCTGCACAGACTGGTTGTAGAGGCTCTGCGCAATGTCGCTTCCCTGCTTCGCATCGAGCCAGGTCAGCAATTGAAACTGCGAGCGATACACATCCCATCCCGAAAAGTTCGCATACTGCACTGTCTGTCCAGTCGCAACATGATGCGTTTTTCCATCCATGCCGGTGTACTCGCCGTTGACATCGCTGTATACCGTCGGAGTCATCAAGGCGTGATAGAGCGCGGTCGTAAAAACAGTCTTCTGCTTGTCAGTTCCGCCTTCGGTCTCAATCTGTCCGAGGCGCTTGTTCCATGCCTCGCGCGCGTGTGCGGCCACCTGCTCGCACGTGGTGCCGTTCTTGCTTTCGGCATCGAGATTGGCCAGCGCATTGGCCTCGCTTACATAGGAGATACCCACGCGCATACGCACTTCGCCGCCATTGCCAAAGCCTACCCACACACCCGAGCCATGTCCGGCTTCCGGAAATCCTTTGGGACCAAAGCCGGTTCCGCCTTCCGCAGAAGCTGCGTCCGCTTCGAGCTTGTCGTCCTTCCATGCGCCATGCTCGGTCACGGGCCGATCGAACTTCGCAACAAAGTAAAGCGTGTAATACGACCGCCGATCTTCCGTGCCGATATATCCGCAGAAGTTGCCGCTGGTCACCGAGCCCGACACCGTGCTGCTCGCCGTATCGACTTGCGACTTCGCATCTGTCGAGCCAACTTCAGAGTCTGAAGTCCGCACCAGCACCCGCGCCGGCTTGCCATCGGGAAAACGAAAGCTGGCCGCGCCCATGCGCGTAGCAGCGGCCAGCGAAACCTGCACACCGTTGCCGAGCGTTACGCGATAGGAACCCGGCTCCGCCTTTTCGTCGTCATGCGAAAAGGTCGCCGCATAGGCCTGGCGAAAATCAGACGACGGCGACACAACGACATCCTCGGTGATCGGCATGAAGGGCACGTCGCCCGACGCGCCTGCGCATCCCCAGCCCTCAACGTTGGTCAGGCTAAAACCGCGAATCTTACTGGCGCGATACTCATAGCCACCGGGCGCAGCGATCATGCGCTTCAGGTTTACGGGCGTAGCTTCGGGACTGAACTGCACCATGCCAAACGGCATGGTCGCGCCTGGAAAAACATTGCCGCCATTGGCCGTTCCGATGAGTGGATTCACAAGCGATGCGCGATCCTGCGCAACCGCGCTCCCGGACAACCCTGCAACAACCGCCGCCAACAGAGCGGCACTCCACTTACTCAGCATCGGAACTCGAATCACACGGCACATTTCCGTAGACTACGACATCGATCCTGGCTGTGTCCTGATTGACGGTATCGAAACAAGCTGGCATGGCGAGCTGACCCAGCTTAACCTCGTGTAACTTTCCCCAACAAATCCCATCCAACAAGCAGGGTGTTGCAGGCCCGGGAGTTCCTCATCTTCGACACAGATCTAACTCGCGACATCTCCACGGCAAGTCCCGTAAAGCAGTGGACGCGCCGCGCCTTCCTGCCTGCTGGCATTGCTGCGGCGGCGTCTGTAGGCCTGTTAGTGCAACGCCGGTCAGCGATCGTAGAGGCGCGTGCGGTAGCACAAGTCACGCACGGCACGCCTGGCGAAGTCACCATCGCCAACTTCAGCAATGATGGCAAGGAATTGGGCAGCGAGACCATTGCCAAGATCGTAAAGACCGACGGCGAGTGGCTCCATCAACTCGGCAAAAACTCCTACGATATCGCTCGTGAAGCCGACACGGAAATGCCCTACTCCGGCGTCAGTTGGAACGAGCACGCAGACGGCGTCTATCGCTGCATCTGCTGCGATACCGCGCTTTTCAGCTCGAAGACCAAGTTCGATTCCGGCACAGGCTGGCCCAGCTTCTACGCGTCTATCGCCAAAGAGAACATCCTCGAAGCGGACGACGACTCCCTCGGCATCCGCCGCACAGAAGTCAAATGCATGCGCTGCGAAGCGCACCTGGGCCACGTCTTCAACGATGGCCCCGAACCTACCGGCCTGCGCTACTGCATGAACTCCGCCGCGATGCGCTTCGCCAAAGCCTGATTCGCGCCGCGTGAATCAGGCTCGCTCATTGCAGCTCGGCCGGCGATCCGGCGGCAACCGAAAGCACTCAATTTTCATCTAGCTGCGCACGACTCTGGCGTACTCTACGACTATTCGCCTCGTTCCGTCTGGATCGGTGAGCACGTTGCCGTTTCACGTACATGCAGGGATGGACGGAGCAGATCGTCGACTAAGAATCTGCACTTCCTCAAAGGCATTTCCGGACCAAATGCGTTTAATCACATAGGGCAGCCTCCATTTTTAGCTGCCGGGGCAAAGTGCTGCCGCTCGCCGATCGTCCCCATCTTCCGGCCCCTACCGAATACGGCCCAACCCATCGCCAGGAAAGTTGGAACTCCCATGCGCAAGTCTTCTTGGAGTGTTCTTGTTGTCTCGATTCTAATCGCGCTGCTCATCGCGCCCCCTCCAGCCTGGAGCTGGGGAAACACCGGCCATCAAGCCGTAGCCTTCGTCGCCTGGAACCTGCTCGATCAGCCCACCAAGGACAAAATTTTCGCTCTGCTGCACCAGGTGCACGCCCGCACCACTCCCACCAAGAAGACCATCGCCGGCTTCGACGAGTGGTCGCAGGGGCTGCCCGACGGCCTCTCCGAAGATCAGCAGCACATGTACATCTTCATGCGCGCCGCCACCTGGGCAGATAGCATCAAGCACGTCGGCCTCAGTGACAGTGATACCCCTCCCACGAAAAACGGCGACTCCAACATTGGATTCACCGATACCTTCAGCCATGGCTACTGGCACTTCGAGGACACCGCCTTCGGCGCCGCGGCCACCGCCCATTCCAAGCCACCCATAGTTCCTAAGAGCTGCTGGGTCTCGGTGAAGGGCGTAAAAACCCCTCCGACGCCGGTGAAAGCGCTACCCAAGACTCCCGTCCCCGACGCCGCCACCGAGATCAATCTCCTCAGCGCCGCTCTGGCGTCGGGCGAAGCCGACCCGCTCAAAGCCTATGACATGGTCTGGCTCGAGCATCTCGTCGGCGACATCCATCAGCCGCTCCACGCATCTGTGCGCTATGTCAAAGGCATAGGCGACGAAGGCGGCAACTGCGTCGACATCACTATCACCCACCTATCGCCGGACAATCGCGCCAACTTCAAGAGCTCCAATCCCAAAGCCGATCCGCCGGACGAGCTCCATGCCTTCTGGGACGATCTTCCCGGCGTCGGCACTGCCATGGAAACCCAAAAGGCCGCCGACTACGCCGCATCCCTATCGGCCGCCGATACAGGTCTGGCCGCCATCACCGACGTCGACACGTGGGCCAAGGAATCTTTCGATATGGCGAAGAAAGACGCCTATGCCGCGCCCATCGGTCCTGCACTCGGCAGGCCAACGTCCTATCAGATCACCGATGACTACTACACCACCGCAGCCGCAGATGCCAAAGCTCGCATAGCTCTCGCAGGCGCTCGCCTCGCGGCTATGCTCACCGCTGACTTGAAGTAGCTTTGAAAGTGGTTCTTCCGGCGCATCAGCCGCGCCAGAAGAATCTCGTCCCGATCCTGTGATCGAGTGCTCGCATCTCGCATGCAAGCTAGCATCGAAGTGCAACCGTTCAGGCTACGTTTTTTCCCATCGCGCTGCTCCGCACATCCCACATCGTGCTATAGTAGAGACCGAACGGTCTCCTTCTAAAGGAGGAGCGCATCCATGTCCGAATCGATTTCCAAGGGCCAGCTTACCCGCCAGCGCATCATTGCAGCCGCAGCCACCATCTTCAATCAGTACGGCTACGAGGGCGGATGCCTCAAAGACATCATGGCCGCCACCGGCCTCGAAAAAGGCGGCATCTACCGCCACTTCGAAAGCAAGGAAGAGCTCGCCGCCGAAGCTTTTGATTACGCCTGGAACGTCGTTTTAGCGAAGCGCCGCATCCATCTCGACTCCATTCCCAACCACGCCGACAAGATCAAGCAGCACATCGCCAACTTCGTCGAGCGCGCCGGCCTGCCCGGCGGCTGCCCGCTTCTCAACACCGCAGTCGACTCCGACAACGGCAATCCAGTCCTGCGTGATCGCGTACGCAAAGCCCTGCGCAACTGGAAATCGATGCTGGGCGCCCTCATCGAGGAGGGCATCCAGGCCGGCACCATCCGCCCTCACATTGACTCCTGCGCCGTAGCCAACCGCATCATAGGCAACCTCGAGGGAGCCATGCTCATCGGCCGCATCGAGCGCACCGATCAGGCTCTCCGTCAGGCACTCGCCGAACTTGATCAATATGTAGACGCAAATCTCCGCCAGTCCAGCGCGATTCACAAATCGCGCCGCAAGCACGCCTCGCAACTCCCCGTCTAATCCATCGCTCGTCCCCGGCTTTCCCGTTCCCGCCCGATCTTTTCATCCTTAATTCCAGAATCGGATTCTCTGCCGCCTGCATCTTTAATGAGACCGATTGGTCGCATTTATACGTATCTCTTCGCTCCGCTACTCGCGAAAGGAAACTCCAGTGGCAGAATCCGGCGTTCTCGATTCCCCCGAACAAATAAGTTTGGCCAAGTCTGAGCCGCAAGCGCCTTCCGCGCCAGCGCAGTTCGCCAAGCCGGCCATCAATCCCTGGATCATCGCGCTCACCGTCACACTCGCCACATTCATGGAGTTGCTCGACACATCCATCGCCAACGTCTCGCTTCCCTACATCGCCGGCGGGCTCGGCCGCAGCTTTGATGAAGTCACCTGGATTCTCACCACCTACCTCGTCGCCAACGCCGTCGTCCTCCCGATGAGCGCCTTCTTCAGCCGCATGTTCGGCCGCAAAAATTACTACATGGCCTGCGTCGCCCTCTTCACCATCACCTCTTTCATGTGCGGAATCGCCCCCAGCCTCAACATCCTGCTCATCGCACGTGTGTTGCAAGGCATCGGCGGCGGCGGCCTTGCTCCAGTTGAGCAGGCGATCCTGGTCGATACTTTCCCACCCGCCAAACGCGCGTCGGCCTTCGCTCTATATACGGTGGCCATTGTCACTGCGCCAGCCATCGGCCCGGTGCTGGGCGGCTGGATCACCGACAACTACAACTGGCGTTGGGTCTTCCTTATCAACATCCCCATCGGCGCGCTCTCGCTCTGGCTCACCAGCCGCTACGTTCAGGACCCGCCGGCCTTTGTTGCCGAGCGCAAGGCCGCCAAGGCAGCAGGCAAACTGCAGATCGATCACGTCGGCATTCTACTGGTCGGCCTCGGATCGGCCACGCTGGAGCTGGTGCTGGATCGCGGCCAGATCGACGATTGGTTCGGCAGCCCCATCATCCTCTGGATGTTCGTGATCTCCATCGCCGCATGGGCCGGAGCCGTCTACTGGGAGCTTAACCACTCCGACCCAATCATCGATCTGCGCCTGCTGGCCAATCGAAACTTCGCCATTGCGTCAGTCTTTTACTTCATCTTCGGCGTGGGACTTTTCGCTTCAACGACGATGATTCCGCAGATTCTCCAGTCGCTCTATGGCTATCGCGCGATCGATGCCGGTCTCGTCCTTGGCCCAGGCGCTTTTGTCATCACAGTGCTTGCTCCGGTAGGCGCGCAGCTGATCCAGCGCGGCATTGTGCATCCCAAAACACTGCTGCTCTTCAGCCTTTGCGTCGTCGCCGGATCGATGATGGACTACAGCAGCTTTACGCTGCAGACCGACTACAACCACTATGCGCTGGCGCGTGCGCTGCAGGGATTGGGATACGCCTTCTTCTTCGTGCCCATTTCCGTGATCGCGTATTCGCAACTGCGGCCCGACCAGAACAACCGCGCCTCAAGCCTCACCAACCTCGCTCGCAACTGGGGTGGCAGCTTCGGCATCGCCTTCGTCACCGCCGTCAGCGAACGCCGCCAAGACCTGCACCAAAACCGCACCGGCGACACCCTCGCCGCATCCTCTGGAACGCTGCAGCAATCCATCCGCTCCACGGCTTCTTATCTCGCCGCCCACGGTTACTCCCAGGCCGACGCTCTGCGCGCCTCCACGTTGCACTACTACAACCTGCTCGAACAGCAGACCCGCCTGCTCGGCTTCATGGATTGTTTCCGCGCCATCGGCCTGGTCACCATCGCCATGGTCCCGCTGGTCTTCTTCATCCGCAGCTTCAAGGTTGGCGGCAAGGCTCCGGCTGGGCACTGATCGAACCGGTGCTCCGATCTTGAGGAATGTCGAATCTTTTCTAAGGCACGGCACATCACAAGCCTGAACTAGAGACTGAACTTCAGAAAGGCTTAACCCATGCCCACCCAGCTATCGACCGAAGAGACCTTTGCCGCCACCGCCCTCAAATCCTGGGATGCCTGGGTTGGCCGCGCCGGCAAGTTCTTCGACTCCCTGACCGACGAGCAATTGCTCGCCCCAATCGCCCCCGGCAAGAACCGCCCGGTCTACCTGCTCGGCCATCTGACCGCCGTCCATGACGCCATGATTCCCCAGCTCCGGCTCGGCGAGGCCGCCTACCCCAGCTATCGCGAAATCTTCATCACCCAGGCCGATGGAGCCGTCGCTGAACTGCCGCCCATCGCCGAGCTTCGCCATAGCTGGAAAGACACCAACGCCCGCCTCGCCGCTCTCTTCGCCGAACTCACCCCAACGCAATGGCTCGAGCGTCATTCCACGGTCACCGAAGAAGACTTCGCCAACGAGCCCCATCGCAACCGCCTCGCCATCCTCTTCAGCCGCACCGGCCACGCCTCCTACCACCTCGGCCAGCTGATGCTCATCTCCAAATAACGCCACTCCGCCCGGCTGCTTTAGAATCTGGATGAACTGGAAGAGGTAATCCAATGATTCGCGTCGGGCTGGTGGGTTTTGGCATGGCGGGCCGGGTCTTTCACGCGCCGCTCATCACGGCGGTTGAGGGATTCGCGCTCGCCGCCGTCGTCGAGCGCAGCAGCCGGAACGCGGAAGCAGCCTATCCCGGCATCGCCACATACCCCTCGCTCACCGCCATGCTGGGCGACTCGACACTCGACCTGATCGTCGTCATCACCCCTGACAACTGGCACGTTCCCCACGCTACCGAGGCTCTCAAAGCCGGCCGCCACGTCATCGTCGACAAGCCAATGGCCTCGACTGCCGCAGAGATCGCTGGTCTGATGGCGCTCGCAGCCAAATCTGGCAAACTTCTCATGCCGTTCCATAACCGACGTTGGGACAGTGACTTCCGGACGCTTCAGAAACTATTGCATGAAGAAAAACTAGGCCGTGTTGTCGGCCTTGAGTCCACCTTCGACCGCTGGCGGCCCCAGCCACGGCTAGCCAAGTGGCAGGAAGACGGCAGCACCCCCGGCGGGGTTCTCACCAATCTTGGCACCCATCTCGCCGACCAGGCTCTGGCGCTCTCCGAATTCTTCGGCATGCCCGAAGCCATCGGCGCCGAGGTCGGAATCGAGCGGGATGGCGGCGCAATGATTGATCTCTTCACCGTCCGCCTTCACTACCCGCGCCTGACCATTACCCTGGGCAGCAACTACCTCGCAGCCCAGCCGCGACCCCGGTTCCACATCCGCGGAACACAAGGAAACTTTGTGAAATGGGGACTCGACCCGCAAGAAGCCCTACTCAACGAAACCGGCTGCGTAGTCGAACCCGACTGGGGCATGGAGCCCGCAGAAAACTGGGGCACACTTGCAGTTGAACCAGCAGACGACCCCATCGTCAGCATGATCACCTACCCCGTGCCGCCTGTTCCTGGCGACTACCGCCTGTACTACGCCGGCGTCCGCGACGCCATCCTCGGCAAAGCCCGGCCACCGGTCCAGGCCATCGACGCCTGGCGCGTAGCCCGGCTGCTCGAATGGGCCCAGCAAAGCTCCGCCGAGCGCCGCACCATCCCCTGCGACTGGACCCAGAAACCCTCCGCGAACTAATAGCGGATGCTCAATGTCTGAATAGAAAAGATGAGGGTGCCTGTAGAAGCTCAAGAGGTTGTTCCAGCCTCGGATCGGCTGATGGGCGGTTTGTAGTTGAGGCTACCATGGGGTCTTTGGTGGTTGTAGTAGTTCGTCCATGGCTGGAGATGCCGGTCTCTGTCCAGTGAGTCG
>DATAZR010000177.1:0-12976 GCA_036271955.1 Acidobacteriaceae bacterium | reverse complement strand
CACTTCCTTGCCCAGCGCGTCGCGAATCTGTGCGGCATTCATGTTGGCTGAGTCAAGTTGCTTGGCAGCATGTACGGCGAGCTGCGAAACCTGACGCGAACCGGTCAACTGAGGAGAACGCCGCCAGTCGCGGTCGCCGCGGAGAGCATAAATGTAGGGCAAAACCCATCCAGCGACGACGTAATCCGGCTGGTCCCCGGGCTGTCCGGCGAGGTTGAGGCGCACGGCCACACCTTCGGCTTCCAGACGAACCAAAAGCGATTCGGCTGCGGAAATCAGTTCCAGGGTAGGTTCGTTGGTTCTATGGCCGGCAACGGCCTCGACAAAAGTAGGAGTGGCGGTAGGTGATGTCAAAACTGACTGTACTGACTGGCCTGCCTGCGCGGAACGAGGCAGGAAAACACAAAGTCCCGTCTCCTCGATCCAGGTACGGACATCCTCAATCGCGATTGCCCCGTGTCCGTTTTGGCGCATCCGTTCGGCGCGCGCTGCTTCCAACTGCTCTGCTGTCAAAGATAAACCTCATTTCCAGGCTGAACTGGCCGCGCCGTTTACCCGCCCGCCCAAATCCCGGTGAAAGCAGTTCTCCGTTTGGGGTGCGAAGAAAAGCCGGGCATGGATGGGAAGACGACGCAGACAATCTGGCGTACTTGCCGGGCAGTTCCGTCTCCCTTGGGAGCAGGAGTGCCACCTCCCAGCGAATTAGATTCGCTGAAAGGCCCGCTGGATCTCTTTCCAAGAATACCTCAAAGCGATTGGTCGTCCATGGGGACAACTGGTGGGAAATCTAGTTTTTGATAATTCTTTTAGTAACCATTCCATTTTTTGGGATTCCAGAGGGGTGTTGACCTTGATTGCGGAGTGGCAGGCGATGGAGGCTGCGATGCGTCCGCGGAGGGTTTCGAGGTCCTTCCGCTGGGCTGGCGTTGTGTCGGAACCACCTGTTTGCTCAATCACTTCCGCCAACATTCGCTCGAGCTCGCGGCCTTCCAGCCCGACCGGGGCGGCCTTGACGGCCAGGGTTCGGGGGCCAAATGGCTCGGCTTCGAAGCCATTTTTGTCGAGCTCGTCAGCGATTTCGGCAAAAACCGCCATCTGCCAGGGTTGAAGCTCGACCAACAGGGGCATGAGCAGCCGCTGGCGCTGGATCGCCTCGATATCGCGGCTGGCCAGAATTTTTTCGAAGAGCACGCGCTCGTGGGCCACGTGCTGGTCGATGATCCAAAGGCCGTCATCGTCGACGGCGAGGATGAACGAGTCGCGGAGTTGGCCGAGAGGGCGCAGGCCGGCGAGATGGTTGAGGTTGGCCTCTCCGCGCTGGAGCTCGGTGCGTTCGGTGCTTTGCGCTGTCGTTTCAATAGCTTGCAGTGCATCGCTGGTTTGGCCGAGAGCCAGGTTTTCGAGGTTTTCCTGCGAAGTGAGTGTTTGGATTGCGGGGCTGAAGAGCGCTGTGGCGGCTTCTGCCCAATTCTCTAAAGTCGATTCCGGTCCAGATTCTGGACTGGGAGGATTGCTTGGCAGGTTGGGGTAGGGACGAAGGGGCAGAAAGCCGGGCTCGGGGGGAGGAGCGAAGGGCGTGAGCCGAAATGTCGATTCGCCAGGTTGTTGATTCGATGGATGTTGCGGGACAAGCTCCGAGCCGTTTTCTGAGGGGCGGGGCAGGTGAGATGCAGGCGACGGCATCAGGGACGGGGAGGCATCGGCGGCGGTGTTGAGCGCGGTGAGGAACCCGGCGGCGGGGCGGGAGGCGACCAGGGCGGCGCGCAGGCTGTCGCGGACGAAGTCGTGGATGCGGTTCTGCTGGCGGAAGCGGACCTCGGTCTTGGCCGGGTGAACATTGACGTCAACCTCCTCGGGCGGCATTTCCAGGAAGAGCAGGACGACCGGGAAAGAAGTCGGCGGAAGGATGTTGCGGTAGGCCTCGGAGATCGCGTGCAGCAGCAGCCGGTCGCGGATAAGCCTTTTATTCACAAAGATATAGATCGAGTTGCGGTTGAGCTTTTGCAGCTCCGGTTTGGAGTAGAAACCGCTCAGGCGCAGGGAGCCCGGCTCGCGCGCCGGCTCGTTCGGGTCTCTTTTCCAGGGTGGCGGCTCAGGCAGGCCGGAGTGATCGAGCGGGGCTTCCGCGGCGACGGGCAGGAGCTGGCTGAGGGTTTCGGCGCCGAAGATCTGGTAGATGCGCTCGGCTGGCCGGGCCACGGGCGGTGCCTGAAGCAGCGTGTGAGTGGCTGAAAGCAACTCGAAGTGCTTTTCCGGGTGGACGAGGGCGTAGTGGGTTACAAGTGCTGTGACATGAGCGAGTTCCGTCGATTCGGCGCGGAGGAATTTACGGCGGGCTGGGGTGTTGAAGAAGAGATCCTGAACGGTGATGGAGGTGCCAGCAGGGAGGGCGGCGTCTTCGACACGGAGGATTTTGCCGCCTGCGATTTCGATGCGCGTTCCGGCGGAAGATGCTGATTCAGAAGAGGTTGATCCGGTGCTCGGCTCACAGGTTTCAAGCAGCAGGCGGGAGACGGAGGCGATGGAAGGCAGCGCTTCACCGCGGAAGCCCAGGGTGGCGATGGAGAGCAGATCGTCTGCGGTGCGGAGCTTGGAGGTGGCGTGGCGCTCGAAGGCTAGCAGGGCGTCGTCGCGGTTCATGCCGTGGCCGTTGTCAATGATTCGAATGAGCTTACGACCGCCGGCTTCGATTTCGACGCGGATGCGGGTGGCTCCTGCGTCGAGGGAGTTTTCGAGGAGTTCTTTGACGACGGAGGCGGGCCGGTCGACGACTTCGCCTGCGGCGATCTGGTTGGCCACCTGGTCTGAGAGGATGCGGATGCGGCCCATAGTCCTTCAGACTATCGCAAATCCACGAGCTAGCAGGGATGAGGAAAAAGGATGGGATCGCTGTTGCGCCAGAAGCAGACATCAACTGCTTGCGCGGATCGGGAGTAGATGTTGCGCTGCAAACCAACAACTAACGTCATGATAGGTAACAACTCCCGCCGGCTAAAACGGGCCTTTGCTCCACGCAGATTTCGTGAAATCAATTACATGACCTTTATTGCAAGACTAAAGGGGAGCCTTAACTTAAGGACCGGCTTCTCCTGGCTTGGATTTTGTCCACCGGGGATGCGTTTGCGGAGGCAAGTTGCAGCGGAAGCCACTGGAGAGAGGTAGGCGGCGGGGAGATTTGGCGGCTAGGAACTGCGGTGCAGGAATGCAGGTTCCGGGCGGCGAGAGGCGCCGCCGGGAGGCGAGGATCGGGTTCGCGCCGGAGGCAGCGCGAACCGGGCAACGTACCGGCTAGAAGTGGAAGAATTTTTCGCGGAGGGCGTCTTCGTAGGCCTGCTTCGCTTCCTTTGCCTTTTCGCGGGCTTCGTCTTCCTTGTCGGCGGCTTCTTCCCAGGCGTCGATATCGGTCACGGAGTGGTCGGCGACGGAGGCGAGGGCTTCTTCATTGCGGATGATGGCGACCCATTCGTCGACAGCGGCTTTATATGCGGCTTGCAACTCGTCCAATTCGGAAATCTCAACGGCCATGGCTTGCTTTTTCCCCTTTTAGCTAGCCAGTGTAGGACGGGATTGTGAAGGGATGATGTACGGGGAATCGGTAATTTTGCTGGGCGGGGAAATGGAATATGACTGACATAAAAGTAAACCCAGGTCTGGACCACCCCGACGACGAAGACCTATCGTCGGGGACCCCGGTGAGCGAGACCTGGGCACCCAGTTTCTATAAGAAGCAGATCCTTCGCTTCGCTCAGGATGACAACCGTTTTTTCTGGATGGCAATCATTCGCTCAGAATGAGAACTTCATTCTGAGCGAATGATTGATTGCCTAGGCGGTGACGGTGGCGGTGGTTGGGTCGAAGAAGCTGCGGTGGATCTGGTCGCCGAGTTTGTGCAGGCGGAGGAAGTTGGTTGAGCCGGACTTGGTGCCGGTGCCGGCTATGAGGGCGATGATTTCGCCCTTGTGGACGTAGCCGCCTTGCTCGAGGATGGTCTCGGCGAGCTGGACCATGGATTCGGCAGTCTGCACCTTGGCGCATTGGATGGGCGTGACTCCCCAGAGCAGGTTGAGGCGATTGATGGTCACGTCGATGGAGCTGAAGGCGTAGATGGGAGCGGCCGGCTGATACTTGGACAGCTTGATGGCGGTGGCGCCGGACTCGGTGAAGATGGCGATGCCGTGAAGGTCGAGGTCGTCGGCGGCGTGGGCGGTGGCTTCGCAGATGGTTTCGGCGACGGAGAGGGTGCGGTGGCGCGGGCGCGGCAGAGCGATGCCTTCAGACTTGGAAATAGCGATGTTCTGCTCGGCTTCGGCGACGATGCGGGCCATCATCTTGACGGTTTCGACGGGGTAAGCGCCCATGGCCGATTCGCCGGAGAGCATGACGGCGTCGGTGCCGTCGTAGATGGCGTTGGCGACTTCGGAAACCTCGGCGCGGGTGGGGCGGGGGTTGTCGATCATCGACTCCAGCATCTGGGTGGCGGTGATGACCGGCTTGCGGAAGTCGGCGGCGCGGCGGATGATGTGCTTCTGCAGGGCGGGGACTTTCTCCGGGGGCACCTCGACGCCGAGATCGCCGCGAGCGACCATGATTCCGTCGGTGACAGCGAGAATCTCTTCGAGGTTGTCGATGGCCTGGGGCTTTTCGAGCTTGGCGATGATCCAGGTCTGGCTGCCGTAGTAGGCGACGCGATCGCGGACGAGGGTGATGTCGTCGGCGGTGCGGACGAAGGAGACGGCGACAGCGTCGGCTCCGGCGCGCAGGGCGAATTCCAGATCGATGTCGTCTTTCTCTGAGAGGGCGGGAACCTTGACGGCGACGCCGGGCAGGTTGATGCCTTTGTTTTCGCCGAGCTTGCCGCCGTTGATGATTTCGCAGACGACATCGCCGCCGTCAACCTCGACGACGCGCAGCTCGATGAGGCCGTCGGAGAGCAGGATGCGGGAACCCTTTTCGACGTTTTCGGCGAGGGTCTTGAAGATGGTGCCGACGACCTCGGCAGTTCCGTCGATGTCGCGGGGGGTGATGGTGATCTTTTCGCCGGCGACGAGCATGACGGGCTTGTGATCTACCAGCCTGGAGGTGCGAATCTTGGGGCCTTGCAGGTCGGCAAGGATGCACAGAGGCTTGCGCTCTTCGCGGCTGACCTTGCGGATCATCTGGATGAGGGCGAGCTTGTCCTCATGGGAGCCGTGGGAGAAGTTGAGGCGGGCGACATCAAGGCCGGCGCGGACCAGGTTGCGGAAGACAGGTTCGGTGTTGGAGGCCGGACCGAGGGTGGCGACGATCTTGGCGCGCCGCTGGAGGAAGGAATCGTTGTAGCTGAGATCCGCGGTGGACATCAAAAACACTCCGGTAAATGCATTAAAAAATCGCTTAAAAATCGAGAGAACACACCCCGCAACTACCCGGGAAAACCGTTTGACCTCAGCAGGAAATCGATGGCGAAATGCGTTGGCTGCGGTCCGGTCAATTGTACAGGAGCGAGGGGAAAGCGCTGGAGTGTGGTAACGGTACGATGCTGGGAAAATGCAGGATTTTCACGCATTCCGGATTTGGGCGCGAGTGGGGAAAAGAGATGGAAAAACTATCAGCCGAGGGGCCAGCGGCTGGTCTGAGAGTCAGGCTGGGAGGGGGTGAAGGCCTGGGAGGCCAGTGCTTGGGAGTCCAAGACTTGAGAATCCAGGACTTGGGAATCAAGGGAGATGCGGGCGGTCTGGCGTTCGCGGTGGAGGACGCCGTTGTACTGCGCGCCGAGCAACACGCTGAAGGAAGTGATGTAGAGCCAGACCAGGGTGGCGATGGCGGTGCCGAGGGAGCCGTAGATGACGGTGTAGTCGGCGATGCTGGTGACGTAGAGGCCAAAGGCGAGGGTGACGGGGAACCAGATGAGGGTGGCCACGACGGCTCCGGGAAGGATGCAGCGCCAGTGTTCTTTGCTGTGGGTGCCGAAGTGGTAGACGGCTCCGAGGACGGCGATGCTGGTGACCAGGGCGAGAGACCAGCGCGCGAGGCGCCACAAGGCGAGGACGATGAAGTGGAGCTGGTGGCCGGAGTTGGCGATCATCCAGTTTTCGATGGTCTGGCCGAAGACCAGGACGAGGGTGGCGACCGAAAGCGGGACGAGGGCGATGGGGACCAGCAGCAGGGCGCGCAGGCGGAGCTGCCAGCCGGTCCACTCTTTGACGGGGAGCTGGTAGGCGCGGCGGAAACCCTCCATGAGGGTGAGCATGACACCGAGGGCGGCAAAGCCGGTGAGCGAGGTGGCGGAGAGCAGGACCTGGAGGGAAAAGGCGCGCTGGGTCTGGAAGTAAGACTGGAGCAGGGACATGGTATCCGCTGGGAGGAATTGTTCGGAGGAGGTGCGGATGGCGTAGAGGAGACTGTCGCCGGTGGGGACGACGGCAAGCAGGGTAGTAATGACCAGGAAGGCCGGGAAGAGCATCAGCATGCCGGAGTAGGCGGTGGCCTTGGCGGTGTCGAGGACGTCGTTCTGCATCGCCTGCCAGATGGCGGTGCGGAGGGTGCGAGCGATGTGCGCGACGTGCGCAAAAAAGACAACTGCCATTCCTCGCAGAGTAACCCAGGAGGGCGGGATTGACGAGTGGCTGAGTGGGGACGCGAGGATTTGCCCGGACCCACCCTAGCCGCAACCTCCCCAACGACGAGGACCTGTCCCCGGGGGCCCCATGAAAACAAAAGCGCGGCGAGGATGGGGCACCCCAATTTGTTGCACTGTCCTCAAGAAACAGTTGCCCAATCCTAGGTTCCCTAGCGGACTCCGAGGACGAGTGCGAGCAGCGAAAGGATCAGGTGCAGGGCAGGGCCGAGGAAGATTCCGACGACGAAGCGGCCGAGGATGAAGATGATGATAAAGCCGAAGCGGCCGATGGTGTCGAAGGTATTCAGCGCGTTGTAGGGCAGCAGATTGCGCACGATGCGGCTGGCGTCCAGCGGCGGAATGGGCAGGAAGTTGAAGAAGAAGAGCGCGAGGTTGACCTCGATCATGAGCCAGAGGAGCATGGCTATGGCCTGGGGTGCTGAGGCCGCTCCGAGGAAGATCTGGCCCTGGACGGCGCCGATGACCGCGCTGCGTCCGCCGGGCAGGACGAAGGCCAGCACGACCATGACGAGGAAGGCGCATAAGGCCAGCAACAGGTTGGCTGCCGGGCCGGCAAGGGCGATGATGTTGTCCTGGCGGGTGATGTGTTTGAGGTTGCGGGTGATGACGGGTACGGGCTTGCCCCAGCCGAAGACGATGCCTCCGCCACCAAAGCCGATGAGCGGGCCGAAGATCATGAGCGCGGGGTAGATGATGGTGCCGATGAGATCGATATGCCGCTGCGGATTGAGGGTGATGCGGCCCTCGAGGCGGGCAGTGTAGTCGCCCATGCGCGAGGCCATCCAGGCATGCGCGCTCTCGTGTACGGAGAGTGAGAAGAGCAGGATGACAAATTGATAGAGCGCGATGACGAGCTCAATGCCTGAGGCTTGCAAACAGTTTCTCCAACCCTTTCTACGCGTCTATAGATTCTAAAGTTCAGACTAGCATGGCGTGAAGCGGCATCCGAGGCATCTTTACGGCGTGTTTACACGTGGCGCTTGCGGGATGTGACGAGCTGTAGGAGTGGCGTGTCAGCGTGGCTGTTCGTCTGCTGTGCCTTGTGGTCCGACGATCTGGCCTTCGCCCATCTGGGTTCCGGCTAGGACTACGGTGTGGGCTCCGACGCGGGCGCGCTCGCCAATGGTGGTGGGGGCGAAGACGAGCTTGTCGTAATCCTCTTTTTTGTGGCTGTGGGAGTAGATGCGGGCGTAGGTGCCGATGACACAGCCTTTGCCGAGATGGATTTCGGAGCGGTCGTCGAGCAGGGCGCGCTGGCGAACGATGACTCCGTCGTCGATGGAGAGGTTGTAGCCGTAGGTGAGCTCAACGCCGTGATTGATGGCTACGCCCTTGCCCATTTTGGCGAAGAGGTGACGGCCCAGCATGCAGCGGAAGCGGATTCCCAGCCAGTGATTGAGGCCGATGGGCGAGCGGTCGAACATCATCCAGAACCAGAGCAGGGGTTTGGAGCGGGAGAAGCGTTCTTTGTCCACGTCGGGGTAGTGCTCGGCCTCGAGGGTGATGTTGCCGGGGTCGAGCGAGAGCTGGAGGACGTTGAGCGGCAGCTCGCTGGTAAGGGTGAAGTTGAGTTTACCGCCGTGGGGACGGCCGAGGTAGAGCTGGAACAGCTGGTCGCGCACGATTTCTGCGCGGCGCTCGGCGGCCTGGTGGCGGGTGAACTCCTCATCGAGGAAGGCGATCCAGCGGCGGTAAAGCTCTTCTGCTTCGGGTTGGGGCTGGGCGAAGCGTATCTGCTGCTGAGCGGGGGCGGCTATGGTGGATTCGGCCATACACTTATGACGATACAGGACTCGCGAGAGAACAGGGAATAGGGAACAGGTTGGCTACGCTGGCGGCTTGAGCCTCGGCAATAATGCAGAGATGATGGTGACGCTAAGGGATCTGAAACAACACGCGATTCGGTCTTCGCTTTTTCCGGCTACGACGCTGGGGCGGGCTGTGAACAGGATGGGTTTTGTGCAGGCTGATCCGATTCGCTCTCCGGCTCGGGCGCAGGATTTGATCCTGCGGCATCGCGTTACCGATTACAAGGTGGGCGATCTGGAGCGCCGCTATCGAAACCTCAAGCTGGAAGAAGACTATCTCTACGCTTATGGATTTATGCCGCTGGCGACGTGGAAGCTTCTGCATCCGCGAGGCCAGCGGGCATTGAGTGACACCGAGCAAAGAGTGCTCGATATCGTCAGCAAGAGTCGGCATATCCATCCGAGAGAGCTGGAAGCGCACCTGGGGAGAAGCCGCGAAATCAATGGCTGGGGCGGCTATTCGAAGGCTACGACGCGTAGCCTCGAGAAGCTGCACTACCTGGGTCTGATACGGATTGCGGGGCGGGTGAACGGAATCAAGCTTTATGAAAAGGCGGCAGGCCTCGTACACGAGGCTGAAAGTCCAGAGGAGAGGCTGCGGCAGCTGGTGCTGATGATTGCGGGCATTCTTGCGCCTGTGCCGGAGAGCAGCCTGCGCGGGGCTTTGCTGCATCTGCGGCGCGCTACTGGAGATTTGCCGGGGAGAAAGAGTGCGCTGGGGAAGCTATTGAAAGCCGGCGAGCTAGATGTTGCCGAAGTGGACGGCGTGCGCTATCTGTGGCCTGCGGGACGGCTCAAGCGTGGGGAGCCGGAGGAGGCTGTCTGCTTTCTTGCTCCGTTCGATCCGGTGGTGTGGGATCGCAGGCGATTTGAGCATTTCTGGAACTGGGCGTACCGGTTTGAGGCGTACACTCCACCGGCGAAGCGCAAGCTTGGGTACTATGCGATGCCGCTGCTGTGGAGAGAAGATGTGATCGGATGGGTGAATGTTTCCGGGCGTGGCATTTCGGGACGAAGCGGCGAGGTCATGATCGATGCTGGATATGTGAAAGGCAAGCCGCCTGCTGAGAAGGCTTTTCATTGCGCGTTTGAAGAAGAGATGGAACGAATGCTGCGATTTCTTTTGCCGGAATGATGGGCCCGGATTGATGGGACAAGCTTGATGAGATGGATTCAGTTGCGTTGAATCGCGGGCTTGATCATTTTGACGATGGGCAGGGCTTCGCCGTTGGGCAGGGGGACGGCGATGCGTTCGGCTTCGACGTAGCCTTTGAGGCGGTAGAGTGGGACGCCGGTTAATGTCGAGCCCATTTCGAAATGATGGAAGCCTGCGGCCTGCGCGGCTGCTTCGACGTGGGCGAGGATGAGGCTGCCGAGGCCGCGGCGGGCGAAGTCTGGATGGACGAAGATGGCGCGGACTTTCGCCGCGTCGGTTGCGGGGTTGAGAAGCTCGGGCTCGCGGACGGATGCGCCATCGCTGCCGAAGAGGGTTTTGCGTTTGGACCATCCGCCGCATCCTGCCAGGACTGGCCGTCCAGGCGTAGGCAGCCTTTCCGGCTGCGGGTAAGCGAGAGGTTGCGGGCTGTTGTCAGACGCTTCTAATTGGTCTGATTGCGAAGCTTCTACGACGAAGTAGGTCTGGTCGCGGATGAGCTGGGTGTCTAGGCCGAGGACGGTGCCGAGTGCGCCTTCGATCTGCGCGGGGGTGTAGTCGTCTGCTTGCAGACCGCGGATGGAGGCTTCGATGAGGGCGTGCAGGGCGGGGATGTCGGATTGCTGGGCGGCGCGGATTTGCCAGGTTGGGGTTGGCATTGTGAGTTCAGATTATTCGATAGCGAAGACGGCGTAGACTGTGGCTTCTTCGCGGATGCTCTGGGGGCGGATTTCGAGGGGCGTAGGTGGCGGCGGAGGAGGGACATCCGCAGTGACTGCGACTGTAGCCGTTGATGTCCCGAGGTAGCCTCTCGCGACTGGAGAGACATTGCTGGCATAAATAAGTCCACCAAGTTTGACATGAAGTCCATCAGCCATCTGGCTAGCCATGGCACGGGCTTTCAACAAAGCATTTGCTGCCGCCCTGGCCTGCAGCGCCTTGGGATCCGCGATGTGCCAGGCGATGTCTCCGCTGATGTTGGCGCCTGAGGCAATCGCAGCATGGATTACTCCGGCAACATTTTGCGGTGTGGTCGTGACCTCCCACGACTGTTCAAATTGAAATTCCTTTTTTGCCCACTCGACAACGGAATCTCTCGCGTTGAAATTCATATTCCTGCTCAAATTCTGTTTATCGCTTTCGATGTCTCTGTCTTCTACGCCGACTTTGTGCAGAGCTTCCACGATGGTTTGAGAGAGCTTGCCTGCGGTGGCATAAGCAGAGTTGGAATTGTTGTCGAAAAGCTCGAAACCGATTGTGACGACCGCGATATCGGCAGTGGCAGTTGCTTCATCTGACGTGCTGATGGCAATCGTCTTGTTTTCCCGATTGATTTGGATGGTCTGGGCTGCGGCTCCCGCAGCGGCAAGGAAACAGATGAGAAAGAATGCACTTACTTTCGATAAAGTCATATCTAAACCCCTGAGGCACGCTGGCAGGAAGCATAGCATCCGACGATGAAAACTCGCGGCACATTCGGAGAATTCGGGGCAATTCGCGCCGCTCCAAGGCACTGCGGTCACTCGGGCCCACAATGATATTCGTATCGATCGCGGTCGAGCAACGCGAGGCGGCAAGATTCTCTGGGTTGGCGTGAATGTAGGCACCAATCGATTGCGCAAGTCACAGGAGTATTCGATCAAGCCTGGAATCCGAGTCGCGTAAGAGCGTTAGAAGGGTATAGTATGGCTTCGCTATGAAAAAAATCTCTGCACGATTTCTGCTCGTCCTTTTCCCGTGGTTATTCAGTTTTGCGGTCTCCGTCCCATTCGTAACTGCCGCTGCGGCTCAGTCTTCGATTCCCAATGCGCAACTGGCCGGCAAGGAGTTGAATGCCAAGGTGGAAGCGCTGCTGAAGAAGATGACGCTCGAAGAGAAGATCGGGCAGACGGTGCAGTATTCGGCGGGGTTTGCGACCGGGCCGGCGGGCTCGAAGTTGAGCTATGACGAGCTGACGGAAAAGGGCGCGGTCGGCTCGATGCTCAATGTTTACGGGGCGGAGAAGGTCAACCACTATCAGCACATTGCGATGGAGAAGTCGCGGCTGCATATTCCGCTGCTGTTTGGGATGGATGTGATTCATGGCGACCGGACGACGTTTCCGGTGCCGCTGGGGCTGGCTTCGAGCTGGGACCCGAAGTTGATCGCGAGCGTGGCGCGGACGTCGGCGGTAGAGGCGCGGGCGGACGGGATTCCGTGGGTGTTTTCACCGATGGTGGATATTGCGCGCGATGCGCGATGGGGGCGCATTGTTGAGTCGGCGGGCGAAGACCCGTTTCTGGGCGCGGCGATTGCTCGGGGATGGGTTGAGGGCTATCAGCAGAACGACCTGAGCAAGCCGGATTCAGTGGCGGTGAGTGTGAAGCATTTTGCCGCGTATGGCGGGGCGATTGCGGGGCGCGACTACAACGCGGTGGACATGAGCGACATCACGCTGCGGCAGGTGTATCTGGCTCCGTATCATGCGGCGGTGGAGGCGGGCGCCGCGACGCTGATGAGCAGCTTCAATTCTCTGAACGGTGTGCCTGCGACGGCGAATCCTTACCTGATGACGCAGATTCTGCGCAAGGAGTGGGGCTTTCAGGGCATGGTGGTTTCAGACTGGGGCGCGGTGGGCGAGTTGCTGAACCACTGGAGTGGAGCCAACGGCGCAACGGTAGCGCGCAAGGCGCTCGAAGCCGGCGTGGATATGGACATGGAAGGGAATCTGTATGCAACGACGATTGCTGCGCAGGTGAGGTCGGGGCAGATTCCTGAGTCGGTGGTGGATGAGGCGGCGAGGCGGATTCTGCGGGTGAAGTTTGCGCTGGGGCTGTTCGATCATCCATACACGCCGGTGACTCCAGCGTATGAGCCGACGGCGGAGAAGCGGGCGCAGGCGCGGTCTGTGGCGGACGAGACGATTGTACTGCTGAAGAACGATGCGGTGGAAGGCGCGGGCGCGCTGCTGCCGCTTGGGAAGAATGCGAAGACGGTTGCGCTGATTGGGCCGCTGGCGGATTCGGCAAAGGACATGCTTGGATCGTGGGGCGCGCTGGGCCAGGCGAAGTTTGCGATTTCGCTGCGGCAGGCATTGCAGGAGCGGCTGGGCGATCATCTGCTGTATGCCAAGGGTTGCGGCGTGCTGGCGGGGCGGGATGAGAATGTGCTGAGGCATGTGAGCTTTATCGATGAGGCGAATCCGCCTTCGGCGGCGGTGACCGAGGCGACTCCGGACGATGACAAGACGATTGCCGAAGCTGTTGAAACGGCGAAGAAGGCGGATGTGGCGATTCTCGCGCTGGGCGAGAATGCCGACTGGATGACGGGCGAGGCTTCGAGCCGGGCGCATCTCGATCTGCCAGGCAACCAGGAGAAATTGCTGGAGGCTGTGGCGGCTACTGGCAAGCCGGTGGT
>DATAZR010000176.1:0-13356 GCA_036271955.1 Acidobacteriaceae bacterium | reverse complement strand
CTCGACTGCGAAAGCTCAGTCGGGCATTCTTATGTATGTCCATTCGATTC
This sequence comes from Acidobacteriaceae bacterium, assembly GCA_036271955.1. GTDB lineage: Bacteria > Acidobacteriota > Terriglobia > Terriglobales > Acidobacteriaceae > Acidicapsa. The sequence continues at coordinate 13,306 of DATAZR010000176.1, read as the reverse complement.
CTCCGAAGTTCCTAGTTGCTCGTCACAACCAGCTTCTCCGGTCTCTATCGAATGGACAACCTCTGGAAAGATCACAGGTGCCCCATCCTTGATGCGCCGTTTGAATCAAGGGTGGGACTCACAGACGTTGGTGCAACAGAGCCTGATCCCTGCTTGAGAACTACTCGTCCCGCAGCACCTGCATCGGCTCTACAGTAGCCGCGCGATACGCAGGCTGCAGCGTCGCCGCCAGCGCAATGAGCACCACCACTCCCACCGCAATCCCGTACGAAACCGGATCGAACGCAGGCATCTTCCCCAGCAGACTGCCGACCACCTTCGTCGTCGTCAGGCTCAACGCCAAGCCGCCGATCACTCCCAGCGCAGCCACCGCGAGCGCGCTCTTCAACACCGACCCCAGCACGTCGACTCGCTGCGCTCCCAGCGCAAAGCGCAGCGCAAACTCAAACCGCTTCTGCGCCACCGTGTACGCCGTCACGCCATACATGCCGGTAATCGCCAGCAGAATGCTCACTCCGGCGAAGCTACCGAACAGTAGTGTGCGGAAGTGCTGCGCCCGTTCCGTCTCGCCAACATCCTCGCGCATCGTCGTTGCTTTCACTGCCACTTGTGGATACTGACGCTTCAGCACCTGCGTCAGCGTTGTGGCTATCGCTCCAGCATCGGCGCGCGTATGCACCACCACCTGCATCTGCGAGGCGGAATACGGATGCTGCGCCACCGGCACATAGATCGTCGGCGGGGGCGCCGAGGCTGGAGAATCCTGCCGCACATCTCCCACCACCCCCACAATCGTCCACCACTCGCCCATTGAGTCCCATCCGCACATGATCTGCTTGCCGATCGGATCGACGCCCGCAAAGCTCTGCTTCACCATCGCCTCGCTGATCAGCAGCACCTTCTGCGCTCCCCATGTGTCCGCATCCGTCAGGTTGCGCCCCTTCCGCAGCGGAATTCCCATCGTCGCGAGATATCCGGGTGTCATGGACGTGATATTCGCATCCGGCAGCCTTGCACCCGGTTCAAATTTGCTTACCCCATGCACCGCATATCCCACATCCGAGCCCGAGGGCCGCATCGGCGCGCTATAGATTGCATCCGCAGCCGCTACGCCGGGCACTGCGCGGACACTGTCCAGCAGCGAATTCAGCGCCTGCGTATCCACTCTGCCTGCCTGCGCAAGGGCAGCATCCTGCTCTTTCGAAGGTGTCGCACCCGGCGGCATCGCCATCATCAGCGGCACCACATGGCTTGTCATATGCGTGTCCAGCACCACCAGGTTGTCAGGCGAAAATCCCAGATCCTGCTGCGACTCGGCAATCAGCTGCCGCACCAGCAGGACCGCCATCACGCTCAGCGTCAGTGTCAACGCCACTTCGCCCACAATCAGCGCCTGGCGCAATTTACCAGAGCTGCGGCTTTCTGTTCCCCGCGACGCATCCTGCTTCATCGCCGAAGCTGGATCGACCTGCCAGCTCCGCCATAAAGGCAGCAGCGCCGTAGCCGCCATCGTCACCAAGCTGATCAGGAAGGAGAAAAGGATCACATCGAGATTCAACCGCACATCCGCCAGCCGTGGAATCTCATGCGGAGCCAACATCACCAGCAGCTTAAGCGCCGGCAGCGCCACCAACACTCCCGCAATGCAGCCGCCAACCGCCAGCAGCAGCACTTCGAGGCCCGCCCTCCGCGCCAGCGACCTCCGCGAAGCGCCCAGAGCCGTCCGAATCGTCACTTCGCGCCGCAGCTTCGTTCCCCGCACCAGCTGCAGATGCGTGATATTCGCGCACACAATCAGCAGCACCACGCCCACCGCACCCATCAGCAACCGCAGAACTGGCTTGATTTTGCCTACGATCTGCTCCTGCAGGCTGACCGCCTCCAGCGCCTTACGCTTGTCCTCTGGATACGCCGTCTGAAGCTGCTTCGATAGCGTATCCATCTCGGCATTCAACTGCTCCACGCTGACTCCAGCTTCTACCTTCCCGATGGCGCGCTGGTTATACCCCGACCGTGAAGGAACATCCGGCTCCGACGGCGCTTCCAGCCATACCTGCGCCTTATCCGGAAAGTCGAACCCACCCGGCAGCACGCCCACAATCGTTCGAGGCTTACCGCCCCAATCCAGCGTCTTGCCCAGTGCCTGCGCCGCGCCGCCAAAGTTATCCCGCGCAAAGGTCGTCGAAACCATCGCTTCCTGCGGATCCTTGATGTTGTCCTTTCCATGCGCCGTTACTTGAAAGACTCGCCCGGCAACCGGCTCCACGCCCATCACCTGCCCAAACTCCGGACTCACACTGGCAATGTGCAGGTAGAGCGTCCGCCCGGCAACCTCCAGGCCGTCGTCATACGCCCCCTGGTAATACGCCGAGTACTCCAGCGAACTCACCCGATGCTCCAGGTCGGAGTAGTCCCCTCCGCCCAGACGCGGAATCGCCCTATGTTCATCGAGGAAGCGCGTACCCAGCCCGTAAATCCGGCCGGCATCGTGATAACCCAGCGGACGCAGCAGTACGCAATCCACCATGGTAAAGATCGCCGCATTCAATCCAATCCCCAGCGCCAGCGTCAGAATCACCGTAATCGTGAATGTTTTCGAACGCAGCAATTGCCGCATCGCAATTCGAATATCCCGTATCGCCTCGTACATCGCGCCCTCCGAATATTCCTGAATCTACTTACGCTTTCAGATCGATCCCCTGCCTGTTGCAGCTTCAAAGCCATTCACGTTTCGTTTTCTTTCTTATACATCCGCTTCATCAAGACACAACCATTGTCCGCAAATGAAAAGAGGTGTCCGCACTCGGACACCTCTCTCTACGTTTCTCTTATTCAGTTTGTTCAGACCATCTTCATCGCCACCGGATCCCAGTGCACTACCGAGTCCCGCTGATAGCTTTCATTCGCCAGCAGCGCCGCACCCGCAGCGCGGAAGCCGAACACCGCATCCTCGACCACCGGTTTGCGCGTGCGCACCGAGTCGAAGAAGTTATGGAAGTGGTCATAGCTGTCCGAATACCCCGGTGGAACCACATACTTGTCCTCGCCCAGCGGCGGCAGTCCCGTTGGATGCTCCTTCGGATACTTCTTGTCGTACGCCTCGGTCAGTTCCTTCTGCATCGCCTCGGTATATGTCCCCACGGTCAGGCCAGGTCCCTTCTCCCGCGGCGCCCGGATTACACTCACCGAGCCGCCCTTGATCTCCATCGTGCCTTCTGAACCGGTAAAGATCAGCCCTTCGCTCTCCTCGCCGCCATCCACAAAGTTCACGCGCAGGCTCAGGTTGAAGCCCTCGGGATAATCGAAGATGCCCAGCATCACATCCGGAGCATCGCGTCCATCTTTCCAGAAGCGCAGCGCTCCAGAAGCCACGGCCCGCGTCGGTCCCTTCGCGCCGGTAATGAAGTGCGTTCCGCTGAAGAGATGCACAAACAGGTCGCCTGCTACGCCGCTGCCATACGCCTTCCACTTGCGCCACTGAAAGAAGTGCTCCGCGTTCCACGGAATCTTCGGCGCCGTGCCCAGAAAACGCGGCCAGTCGCATGTCTCCGTCGACGCATCCAGCGGAACCGTATAGTCCCAAGCGCCCATCGCCGAGTTGCGATCCCAGCGAGCATTCACCAAGTTCAACTCGCCGATCGCCCCCGCCGCCAGCAACTCTTTCGCCTTCGCATACACCTGCGAGCTCACGCGCTGGCTGCCGATCTGGATGATGCGCCCTGTCGACTTCGCCGCCTCGATCATCTCCGGCCCATCGCTATAGAGATGGATCATCGGCTTCTCGCAGTACACATCCTTGCCCGCCTGCATCGAGTCGATTGCGGCCTTCTTGTGCCAGTGGTCGGGCGTCGCGATCAAGACTGCGTCCACATCCTTGCGCGACAGAATCTCCTCGTAATGCTTGGTCGTGAAGATATCGTCGCCCCACATCTCCTTGGCGTGATCGAGCCGCCCCTGGTAGCAGTCGGCCACCGCCACCAGCTTCACGCCCGGCACCTGGATCGCCGTCCGCGTATCGCCCTGCCCTTGAATGCCTGCGCCGATCAGCGCCAGTTGAATATTGTCATTGGCGGCAAAAGTTCGCGCTCCCTCTGGCCTGCCCAGCGCCAGAAGCTTTGTTCCGGCCAGCGATCCGGCCGTAGCCACACCTGCGGCTTTGAGGAAATTCCTCCGATTGAACTGCTTCATTTGTCGTTGTCCCCCGATTTTGTAAACGAAATTTGTGCTACTCAACTGAATTTCTGCAAGTACGCAAAGTCAACCTTCGCTGATTCTATCTGCGAGACCGGAAAGGGCGTTTCCTGCTCCACAAAAATATGCTCGATCCCCGCCTTCTTCCCCTCGGCAAAAATCGCTTGATATTGAATGAATCCCGTTCCAAGATCCGCGCCCTGCGGACGATCCGGTCCGCCCAGCGCCGTTGTCGGCTGGCTCACCGACTTGAAATCCTTGATGTGCAGCATTTTGATCCGCCCCGGATAGTTGCGCATGTACGCCACCGGATCGCTTCCCGCCACCGTCATCCAGCCGCAATCCACTTCAAACTTCACCAGATCCGGATCGGTTTCCTTCACCAGAATGTCGTACCCAGGGCTGCCATCCGGCATCTTCTCAAATTCGAAATTGTGATTGTGGTACGCATACTGCAAACCTGCGGCCTTGGTCTCCTTGCCAACCTCGTTCATATGCTCAGCCGTCTTCTTGAACCCATCCAGCCCCAATGGCTCCATCGCTGGTCGCGGCGCGCCGGGAGTCGCAGGCGCTGTGACGGCCTTGATGAATGCAGGAGTGAAAGCCCGAAGCACCGAGCTCACCGCATAATGCGCACCCAGTACATGAGCCTGCTCAAACTGCGAATCGAGATCGGCTCCGGTCAGCTGCAGATGCGCGCTCGGACACTTCAGCCCCGCATCGTCGATCATGGCGCGCAGCTCCTTCGCCGTATGCTTCGCCAGTCCCGCGCTCTCCACCTCGCGATAACCGATCTCATGCAGCTGTTTCAGCGTGCCAGCCGTATCTTCCATCAGCGGCTTGCCAACCGTGTATAGCTGAATGCCAACCGGCAATCCCATAGGACTTGCCCACGCCATGCGCGGCAGCATCGAAGCGGCAAAAGCAGCGGCCCCCGTACCCGCGCTCAGTTCCATAAACCGACGTCTTGAAAGAGCATCCATCGCCATCTCTCCTTAAGGAACCTCTGAATTACTCTATGTCTCTGAATTCGCCTGTGTTTTGAAGGATACGGGCTTTAGCCCGTACATCGACCAAGCAGAATCCACCGGGCTTCAGCCCCCGAGGGAATCTCTTCTACTTGATCAGACCCTCCCTAGCTCCAAGAGCTGCCATTCGTACGCATTTCTGCCGTTCAGTGAATGCTTTCCTGCGCCAATTCACCCACCACAGCCCCACCCTTGCGCCGATCCGAAAACGTAGCCAGGAACAGCAGCAGAATCCCCGCGGAAAGCGCCGCCGGCACCAGCCAGATTGCTCGCCAGTCATGCATCGTGTTATCGCCCGCCGCAGCCGTTGCATAGTGCTCCACCACCGCGCCCGAAAGCCACGAGCCGACGAACATGCCCGCGCCATAGGTCAGGAACGTAATCAACCCCTGAGCCGCCGCGCGCAGCTCTTTCTCCGCCTTGCGATCGATGTAAATCTGCCCGGTCACAAAGAAGAAGTCGTAGCAGATACCGTGCGCCAGAATTCCCGCCCACAGCATCCACACCCGAGCATCCGCGTCGCCATAAGCAAAGAAAATATAGCGCAGCACCCACGCCAGCATGCCCGCCACCAGCATGTACTTCACGCCCAGCCGCCGGAAGAACCATGGGATCAGCAGCATGCAAACCAGTTCGGAGATCTGGCCGCCGGCCATCTTGCCGGCCGCATGAGTCACGCCAATCTGGTTCAGAAATCGATTGGTGAATGCGTAGTAAAACTGCAGCGGAATACAGATCAGGAATGAAGCGATCGCAAATATAGCCATCGATCGCTCACCCAGTAGCTTAATAGCTTCCATGGGAATAATCGAGGCCACCGTAACCCGCTCGGCCCGCTTGAGCGGCGGCGTATCCGGCAGCGTCAGGCAATAGATCGCCATCACAATCGACGAACCGGCGGCCAGCTGCATCGGCCACACCGTCGCGTCCAGGCTGAGCTTGCCAATCAGCAGTCCTGCCACAATCCAGCCCAGCGTGCCCAGCACGCGAATCGGCCCAAACTCCGTCTGCGTATCGCGCATCTGCCGAAAAGCCAGCGAATTGGTCAGCGCCATGGTCGGCATGTAGCAGAGACAGTACACCAGCACCAGCGAATAGAGCCCGGTAAAGCCCGTCTGCCGCGAAGCCAGGTACAGCACCACGCCGCCCACTCCATGCAGTACAGCCAGCATCTTCTGCGTAGCAAAAAAGCGATCCGCCACCAGCCCCACAAAAAACGGAGAGACCATCGCGCCAATCGCCGTGGCTCCGGCCGCCACTCCGCTTTGTGTATCGGAGAAGTGCAGCGTCTGCCCCAGCCAGGTCGTAAACGTCACATACCAGGCGCCCCAAATGAAGTATTCCAAGAACATCATGAGGCCCAGCCGGCCTCGCATTGTTAAATCCATGTGCCCCCGGCCGCCCTGGCGAGCCCCTGCAACGGCTGCAAGCCAAGATATACCACTCGGCATACCTCGCGTAAGCTTGCCTTCCGCCCCTGCCTGCTGCAATCATCGCTGCGAACGCCGGACAAGAGGATTCAACGATGCCTAATCGCACCCTGCCCGCTGCCGCCCTTGGCTTAGCCGCATGCCTTCCGTTACAGGCCCTCGCACAATCACCCCCATGGCCGCCCGCTCCAGGCCACACTACCATCAACCTCTGGCCCGCCGCGCCGCCCGACCCCGTTCCCACCAAAGGCCCCGAAGGCGACGTCGCCGATCCCGTCAAGAACGTGATCGCAGGCCGCCGCATCATGACCTGGGCCAACGTCTCCACGCCGACTATCACCCTCTATGCGCCCAAAGGCGAGAACACCGGCGCCGCAGTAGTAGTCTTTCCTGGCGGCGGCTACAACATCCTCGCCATCGATCTCGAGGGCACCGAAGTTTGCGATTGGCTTACCGCCAAAGGCGTCAACTGCATCCTGCTCAAGTACCGCGTCCCCGACACCGGCCCCTACATGAACAAATCTCCCGCAGCCCTCGAAGATGCGCAGCGCGCCGTTGGTCTCGTCCGCAGCCACGCGGCCGAGTGGCACATCGATCCCAACCGCATCGGCGTTCTCGGCTTCTCCGCGGGAGGCCATCTCGCCGTCGCCCTCAGCACCCACTACGACAAGCGCCTCTATCCCGCCATCGACGCCGCAGACCAGCTCAGCTGCCGCCCCGACTTTGCTGTCGTCGTCTATCCCGGCTACCTCGCCGATGCCGAACACAGCTACCTCGACAAGCTCGACATTCACCCCACCGAAAACACCCCGCCCGCCATCATCATCCAGGCCGAAGACGACCCCGTCCACGTCGAGAACTCCACCACATATTTCCTCGCCTTGAAGTCCGTCAAAGTCCCCGCCGAGCTGCATCTCTACGCCAAAGGCGGCCACGGCTATGGCCTTCGCCGCGTTCCCGATCTCCCCGTAACCACGTGGCCCGATGCCGTGGATACATGGCTGCATACCATCCACATTCTCAATTAGCTGTTTACAGCCAGCATCTGTCATTCTGAGCAAGGTGAGAAGCTGCTGTAGCACTTCGGACCTGAATTAAATCCTGCTGATCGACAAACGAAACGCATCTTTCGCAAAGGATTCTTGCCGACCATGAAGCCAGCCTGGACACTCGCCGCTGCTCTCTTCGCCATCTCGGCTTCCAGCCTCCACGCAGCGGACTGCGCCTCGCTCAAGTCGGCATCCCTCCCACAAACCACCATCGCCTTAGCCCAGCCAGTGACCACCGGCACATTGCAGATTCCCGGCATCGACAAGCCATTCACTGATCTGCCCGCCTTCTGCCGCGTCACTGGCAGCTTTCATCCCTCATCCGACTCAGACATCCACTTTGAGCTCTGGCTCCCCGACAAGTGGAACGGCCGCTACCTCGGCATCGGCAACGGAGGCTTTGCCGGCTCCATCGGCTATGGCGGGCTCGCCGCCTACCTCATTCGCGGATTCGCAGTAGCCGGTTCCGACGCCGGTCACAACGCTGGGGGCGAAGACGCCGGCTGGGCCTTGCATCACCCCGAAAAGATCAAAGACTTCGGCTGGCGCGCCGTTCATGTCACCGCTGACAACGCCAAGACTCTCATCAGCGCCTACTACTCCAAACCGGCCAGCAAGGCCTACTTCGACTCCTGCTCCGACGGTGGCCGCGAGGCTCTCATGGAAGCCCAGCGCTTCCCCTCCGATTACAACGGCATTCTCGCCGGCGCCCCCGCCAACAACTGGTCACGCATGCTGGCCTCCGGCGTCGACATCGCCCACCGCACCCTCAAGGACCCAGCCGGCCACATCCCCGCCGCCAAGCTGCCTGCCATCGAGCGCGCATCGCTCAACGCCTGCGACGCCCCCTCAGGCAGCCTCGACAACCTCAAAGACGGCCTGGTCAGCGATCCCGCCCACTGCCACTTCGACACTTCCGTCCTGCTCTGCAAAGCGGGGACAGACTCCAGCGACTGCCTCACCCAGCCGCAGATCGACAGCCTCAACGCCTATTACTCCGGCGGCAAAGACAGTCACGGCAATTCCATCTTCCCCGGCTTCGTCCCGGGCGATGAACAAGGCTGGAGCGACTGGATTGTCGGCACCGGCCCGGGCACTGGATCGGGTTCTCACTACGTCGAGAGTTACTTCCGCAACATGATCACCGGCGATGCCAAGTGGGACCCGCTCACCGCCAATGTCGACCAGTCCCTCAAGCTCTCCATCGAAAAGGGCGCGCCAGACCTCGACTCCACCAACCCTGATCTAAGCCAGTTCGCAGCCCACGGCGGCAAGCTCATCCTCTATCACGGGTGGAACGACCCTGCCATCTCCCCCTGGAACACCATCGACTACTACCAGAGCGTCCAGAAGAACCTCGGCGAACAGAAGACCGCAGCCTTCGTCCGTCTCTACATGGTTCCCGGCATGGAACACTGCGCCGGCGGCCCCGGCCCCAACCTGTTCGGCCAGTTCGGCCTTCCCTCCACTCCAGGCGCAGGCATCTTCGACGCTCTCGAAACCTGGGAAGAAAACGGCTCATCCCCGGCCGCAATCACAGCCCTTAGCTTCAAAGAAGATCACTCAGTGAAAGCCACTCGTCCCATCTGTCCCTATCCCGCCATAGCCCAGTACAAAGGCACCGGCAGCGCCACCGAGGCGGCCAGCTTTACCTGCACTGCGCCTTGAATCCAATCCTGCCCGCTAGCAATAGCCAGCGCCAAAGGCGCGACACGATACCAGCCCAGGCCAAAGGCCTGGGTCCAGGAACGGGCGCACCACCGAGGGCTGAAAGCCCGGCCCATCCCGGCTCCAGGGCGGCGTCTTGGTCTCACCTCCAAGTCTAGTAAGATGTCCAGAAATGCACCGGCACGACCCGCAAACATGCGCAGCCGCTCGAAGCGGCTCACGGAGCCATCGGAATGTCCCGAAATAACTACAGAAATCTGCACGCCGCCGCACTCGCCGCCTGCGCCATCGTGAGCATAGCCGCCGTCCTGCCCATTGAAGCCCAACGGCCCCGCCAGCTCACCACCGAAGACTACGCCGCCGCCGAAAAGTTCATGGCCTACAACATGAACCCGCTCGCCTACCAGGGCGTCGTTCGCGCCGAATGGCTCAAAGACGGCCGCTTCTGGTATCGCGACGTCGATGACACCGGCATCACTTACATGCTCATCGATCCCGCAACCGGGTCCCGCACACCGGCCTTCGATCAGGTCAAGCTGGCCGCCGCACTCAAAGCCGCCTCGGAAGGGAAAATCAAGGAAGACGCACGCCGTCTCAAGATCACCACCATCGACTCGCTCACCGCACAGCAAGCCGATCTCATTTACTCCGGCGCGCACTACCGCTGCGATCTCGCCGCATCCTCTTGCAAGCTCATCTCACCCGCCGCCAAGCCGCCTCTGAACCTATCGCCAGACAAGAAGCTTGGCGCCTTCATTCGTGACTGGAACCTCTGGGTCCGCAACATGGAAACCGGCGCCGAAACCGAGCTCACCACCGACGGAATCAAGGACTTCGGCTACGCCACTGACAACGCCGGCTGGAAGCACTCCGACGCCGCCATCCTCCTCTGGTCTCCCGACTCCAAAAAGATCGCGACATTTCAACAAGATCAGCGCAAAACCGGCGAAATGTACCTCGTCCCCGTCACCAACACCCACCCCAAACTCGAGGCCTGGAAATACCCCCTAGTAGGCGACGCCAACATCACCATGATCGAGCGCGTCATCATCGACGTAGACACCCGCAAGCTCGTCCGCCTCAAGATGCCGCCCAACCAGCATCGCTCCACCATCTGCGACGACGTAGCCTGCCACGGCGACACCTGGGACGACGTTGAGTGGAGCCCCGACACCAAGCACCTTGCATTCGTCTCCACCTCCCGCGAACACAAACAGGAGTGGCTCCGCGTCGCCGACACCGCCACCGGCGAAGTCCGCGAAGTCATGACCGAAACCGCGCCAAAGTTTTTCGAGAGCGGTAACGGCAAGGTCAACTGGCACTACCTGCCCGCGTCCAATGAAATCCTCTGGTTCAGCGAGCGCGATAACTGGGGCAATCTCTACCTCTATAACCTCGCCACCGGCCAACTCAAAAACCAGATCACCCACGGCGACGGCAATGTCACCCAGGTGCTGCACGTAGATGAAAAGACCCGCACCATCTACTTCCTCGGCGTCGGTAAAGAGCCAGGCCGCGACCCTTATTTCCGCCATTTCTACAGCGTCCACTTCGACGGCACAGGCCAAAAGCTCCTCACCCCCGAAGACGCCGATCACAACGTCAAGCTCTCACCCGATGGCCGCTACTTCGTCGACTCCTACTCCACGCCAATCCAGCCTCACACGACGGTAGTTCGCGCGGCCGACGGCAAGCTCGCAATGGAAGTCGCCAAGCAGGACATCACCAGGCTCCTCGCTGCCGGCTGGGTGCCGCCCATCCCCATCAAGGTCAAAGCCCGCGATGGCCAGACCGATCTCTACGGCTTTATGTTCAAGCCATCGCATTTAGACCCGGCGAAGAAGTACCCCATCGTCAACAGCGTCTATCCCGGCCCGCAGACCGGCTCCTGCGGCAGCCGCGAATTCTCCGCCGCTCATCGAGACGACCAGTCGCTGGCCGAGCTCGGCTTCATCGTCGTCTGCATCGACGGCATGGGCACCGACCTGCGCTCCAAGAGCTTCCACGAGGCCTACTACGCCAATCTCGGCGACAACACCATCCCCGACCAGGTCACCGGCATGAAGCAGCTCGCCGCGCAGTATTCCTTCATCGATCTCGATCGCGCCGGCATCTTCGGCCACTCCGGCGGAGGCAACGCCACCGGAGCAGCCATGTTCAACTACCCCGACTTCTTCAAGGTGGGCATCGCCGAGAGCGGCAATCACGATCAGCGCGACTACGAAGACGACTGGGCAGAAAAGTGGGCAGGCCTCCTCACCACAGATTCCGACGGCAAAAGCAACTACGACTCCCAGGCCAACCAGAACATCGCCAAAAACCTCAAAGGCCACCTGTTGCTCGCCCACGGCACCATGGACGACAACGTCCCGCCCAACAACACCATGCTCGTAGTAGACGCGCTCATCAAAGCCAACAAGGACTTCGACCTGTTGCTCATCCCCAACGTCGCCCACGGTTACGGCGCAGCCTCGCAATACATGATGCGCCGCCGCTGGGACTATTTCGTCCGCTATCTAGCTAGCGACATCCCGCCAAACGAATACCAGATGAAGCCCTTCTCCGCAGTCACAGCAATCCTAAGCAGCGGGCCATCAGCAGACGATCCGTCAGATGACTTCGAAGCCAATCCTGAACCATAAGAGCGGAAGACAAGAAATACAAAGAAGCCTCGCCATTCCCGGCGAGGCTTCTGTCTTTGTTCTTGCTTTTCTGCCTGTCATTCCCGAAGGGAATCTGCTGTTCGATCACGCGCGATGCAGACGGCCTACGGCTGAATCGTCAGATCGTCCGACAGCTTAAAGTGCACAATCGACTCCGCAGGAATCACCAGATCCCGGTTGCCCGTCAACCCCGCGCCCGCCGTTCCCGCACCTGCTCCGGCCAGCCCGCCAATCACCAGCCCGGTTCCGCCGGAAGCCACGCCGCCAATCAGCATCCCCAGACCGCTGCCACCGGCAATCAGTCCCGCAGTCCGCTTGCCCTTGCCCTTCTTGCGCTCCCGAAAATCGCGCGTCTCCAGCGGATACTCCTGGCCATTTAACTTCAGCGAAGTCAGCCTCAGCTCGATCGTCGCCGCTCCCTTGAAGTGCCCCCGCGGCTTCGCCCTCACCACCACGCCTCTCACGTCCGACCCCTTGGGAATCACCACACTCCCAGTCCCATCCTTCACCGGATCGACAATCTCCCCGGTAAACCTCTCGCCCGCGTGGCTGTGCTTGGCGCTGATCGTGTGATCGATCCGAATCGCCAACGGCGTCCCCGCAGGCACATTCACCGTCGGAGGCGGCGCAGGAGCAGGCGGTGGCGCCGCTGCTGCTGTGGTTGCAGGCGCGGCGGCAGACCCAGCCGCAGTACCGGCTGTAGTGTCAGGCGCTACAGCAGCCTGGGCCGGATTTGCCGCCTTCGGCGTTACCGTCATCGTAACGACCTCATCCTTCTGCCCCGGTGCAGGCGGCTGTACAGTCGTCGTCACCGTGTTCCCACTCTTATCCGTCGTCGTTACAGTCTGCGTCTGGCCGGTACTCGCCGCCTGTTTCTTGGCCTGCTCGATCGCCGCGTCCTGTTTCGACTGGCATCCATTCAGCGCCACGATCATCAACGCCGAAGCAAAGACTAAACCGGTCCCTGAAAAATACCGCCTGTAGGTGAAAGATTTCATCGCACTTGCTCCTTGCTTGAAACGGTTAAGAATCGAACTCGTTGAAAGAAAACCTGAAAATAGACAGCTCTGAAATGCACCTCGCGTTCTTCATTCTTTCGCCCTGGTCTTGCGGAGTCTGCACACAATTGCACTCGTTCGCAACTCCATCCTGTACTATTGTCCGTTAAAGAAAACCTTTACTGGAGCGCACGCCATGCCCAAACTCCCCTCCATCAGCCTCCCGTCAATGCCTCTGCTCCCGCTGCTTCTCTGCGCTCTCGCCGTTCCCTCTGTCAT
>DATAZR010000175.1:0-7246 GCA_036271955.1 Acidobacteriaceae bacterium | reverse complement strand
AATGAAAGCCTCATAGCAGGAGAAGAATCCATGCCGCCCGGTAAGCAGATAGCCTTCGAGCCATCCCTGGCAAAGATGCTCGCTGAGCACCTCCATCACGCGCCCGGTCTGCGACAGATTCTCATCGACCGGCAGCGTGCTCGCCATCCATTCCTTGCCCACGCCGGCGATCACGTCCTGGAGACGATTCGATGCCGTTTCATCCGGCCCGAAGACGCGAAAGTTCTTCTCGTCGAGATTGGCCGTCATCACCGCATGCAGCATCCTTCCGAGTATCCTGGTCGACTCGGCATCCGTCAGCCCACGTCCTGCGGGATCTATGGTCACTGCGAAATCGCGGAAGTTCGGCACCACCAGCGGCTTCAGTAGCAGGCCGCCGTTGGCATGCGGATTCGCACCCATACGGCGCAGCCCTTTAGGCGCAATGTCAGCAAGCTCTGCGCGGAAGTGGCCCTTCTCGTCGAACAGCTCCTGCGGCTTGTACGAGCGCATCCACTCATCGAGCAGCGTGAGATGATCCGGCTTTTCAAATATCTCGCTGAAGGGCACCTGGTGTGCTCGCCATGTGCCTTCCACCGGCTTGCCGTCGACTTCCTTGGGTCCGGTCCAGCCCTTGAGCGTTTTGAAAATGAGCATCGGCCACGTTGGCCGCTCTGTATTGCCGTCCTCGCGCGCCGCTTTCTGAATGGCCGCAATACGATCCAGCATCGTATCCAGCACCGCGGCCATACCCTGATGCATGGTCTCCGGATCGTGGCCCTCGATAGTAAATGGCTCATAGCCATAGCCGCGAATCAGGTCTTCCAGCTCTTCATGCGGAATGCGCGACAGCACCGTGGGATTGGCAATCTTGTAGCCATTCAAATGCAGAATCGGCAGCACTGCGCCATCGGTCGCCGGATTGAGAAACTTGTTCGAGTGCCAGCTTGCAGCGAGGGGCCCGGTCTCCGCCTCGCCATCGCCAATCACGCAGATCACAAGCAGGTCAGGGTTGTCGAAGGCCGCGCCAAAGGCATGCACCATCGAGTAACCCAGCTCGCCGCCCTCATGGATCGAGCCCGGTGTCTCTGGCGCAACGTGGCTGGGAATGCCCAGCGGCCAGCTGAACTGTCGAAAGAGCCGTTTGATGCCGTCGGCATTCTGCTCCACCGCAGGATACATCTCGGTATAAGAGCCTTCGAGATACGTGTTGGCCACGATCCCTGGGCCGCCATGCCCCGGCCCGATCACGTAAATCATGTTGAGCGCGCGCTCGTTGATGGCGCGATTCAGATGCACATAGAGAAAGTTCAGCCCCGGAGTCGTGCCCCAGTGGCCGAGCAGACGCGGTTTGATATCCTCCAGCGTCAGCGGCTTTACCAGCAGCGGATTGTCCTTGAGATAGATCTGGCCCACGGAAAGATAATTGGCGGCGCGCCAGTAAGCATCCATCTTCGCCAGCAATTCGGGACTGAGCGGCGCGTGCGTCTCGCTCTGTACTGAAGCATTCTCCGTAAGGATCGGTTCTTCGGCCATTCGGCACCTCGCTGGAACGATGTAAGAACGGGGCTGCAAACATATCCGCTTAAAAGGATGCTAGCAGTCCCACGTTACATTCCTGTGTGATTCCGGACACACAAGAAATGACTCGTCTTCCTTGCGGAAAATCTGCCCGGCCACGCTTGCAGAGCTATTTTGCACCTTTGGGAAGATTGCGCTTCTCCCATATCTTGGCATCGATCAAAAAGCGAAACCAGAACGTCTGCAGCACCCAGAAGATGAAGCCTTCCGTCCCGTCGAGAAACCCTAGCTTGAAGATGAACCTGTAGCCGAACAATGCAAATGGACGCACAAACAGCGGCAGCTTGTTGTACTTTTCGCGCAATGCGCGCTTGCGCTGCGCCGGGTTGCCCTTGGGATCAGCCACCAGCCGCCCAGCCTCGTGCTTGGCGTCAATCTCGGCAACCTCGCCGTCCGCCCAGCGATTGTGCCGCGCCGTCCACTCAGAAATACTCATGGCAATGTCGTCGATCATCACGCCGGGCAGCTTGCCAGTTGTGCCGGGATTCGTCGGATCGGGCCCAACAAGCAGGTAGTGCTGGTCGTACTTGCGGTCTTCGCACCGCCCCACGCCGGTGCGAAAGAGCCGCAGATGCCAGGTCGGGCTCATGCCTCCGTGGCGCAGTACCCGGCCCAGAAACTTCACATACCGCGGAACGAAATATCCCGCATGTTCCGGCTCATCCGGCAGGGCCTGGATGGCCGCGACCAGTTCCGCGTCCATCACCTCGTCGGCGTCGAGATGCAGCTGCCACTTGCCGGTAATCGGCAGGTTATCGATGCCCCAGTTACGCTGCGCTCCGTAGTTCTCAAATGCATGAGAAACAACCTTTGCGCCATACGACTCCGCCAGTGCGATTGTGCCGTCGCTGCTGAAGGAATCGATCACAAAAATCTCGCCTGAAACCTCGCGGGCGCGGCTCAGCGTAGCGCCCAATGTGTCCTCGGAGTTGAAAGAAAGCAATATGACCGTAGGCCGCATATACCTTCATGGTATTGCATGGCATGTTTCAATCGAACAAAAGCCGAAGGCCCCGCCATCGCAGGACCATTGCAGTCTCATCGCATGAGACAGCTCGCTCTGCGCGATTCAAGCGCTCTTGAAGTAGCGCTTGAGCTTCAGCACCTGTGACTCAAATCCATACCAGAGCACCGTGGCGACAATAGTCGAAGCCAGCAGCCTCAGTCCGACAATAGCCAGATTAGCAGCGACGCTGACATGGTATTTGTCATCCAGCCGCGCGTCGAAGTTGCCGAAGTAGACGAAGACCAGGATGTGAGTCATGTACATGCCATAGCTGATCTGCCCGTAGTAGGGCAGCGGTCCGCGCCGCAGTATCGCAGCTACTGGATTGCGCGCTCCCGTCCCTGCAACCGCCGCCAGCACCACGCCAGCGAATGCCAGCGCCAGTGCCGAATCCAGAAACGAAGTGCCACCGGCAATCGTCGCCGAGAAAACTACACCAAGAATCGCCGCTGCAAATCCAATCATCAGCCACGCACGCCGGCTCAGCGCCACGCGATACAACCCCAGCGCCAGCAGGCTGCCGATCGCGATGCCATCCAGATGGATCGCCGTATGCGTTCCCATGCCATGAATCCACTGCGGATGCAGATAGCGGATCAGCGGAGAAACGATGAGCATCGCCACCAGAATCCCCGGCAGCAGCCAGCTAAGCCTCCCTTTGCAAAATCGCACGATTGGCGCCCAGACGAAGTAATACTGCTCTTCGATGGCCAGCGACCAGGTCGGCCCGAGCGTGCCCGGCAGCGCCGCGTGGCGCAGGTTTTGCACAAACAACGCGTAAGCCATCAGCGTCTTCCAGTGCGTCTGGTGCGCCAGCGTATCGCCCAGGAACCAATCCGGAACCGCGTAGCAAATGATCAGCAGCAGAAAATAAACCGGCCAGATGCGCAGCGCGCGCCGTGCATAAAAATTGCGAAAGTAATGCGGCTTGTCCCGCGCCTCAATCAGGATCGATGTGATCAGAAAACCTGACAGCGTAAAGAACAGGTTCACGCCCACCCAGCCCCAAAGCGAGGCGTAGTGAATCCATGTGCCCACCAGCCGGTCGTGGCAGTGATAGATCACCACCGCCAGCACCGCCAGCCCACGCAAACCCTGCAGCTCGGGAATGTACGACGGCAGCCACTCTGGCCGCACTAGCGTCTGTCCGGCTTCAATCCGGACCGGCGCCGGAGCCGGTCCGAGCTCCGGGTTATGCAGCGGGCTTTCTGTAGCTACTCGTTCTGTGACTGCTTTAGGCATGCTCGTGCTGGATTTCTATCCCGCTGCCAGTTCTTTGGCTCGCTGCGTCGCCCGCATCACCGCTTTGATCAGCGTCACACGCAGACCGCCTTCTTCAAGCTCCAGAATGCCGTCGATCGTGCATCCCGCAGGCGTTGTCACAGCATCCTTGAGCAGCGCCGGATGGTAGCCCGTATCGAGCACCATCTTAGCCGCTCCGAATGTCGTCTGCGCTGCCAGCAGCGTAGCCGTATCGCGCGGCAGCCCAACCTTGACGCCCGCTTCTGCAAGGGATTCGAGAATGATATAGATAAACGCCGGCCCTGACGCGCTCAATCCAGTCACCGCATCCATGTGTTTCTCATCCACGGTGACCGTGCGGCCTACGGTCTCGAAGATCCGCTGCGCCAGCTCCATCTGCTCGTTGGTCACATAGCGTCCGCGACACAACCCGGCCACACCCGCGCCAAGAGCCGAAGGAGTATTGGGCATGGCGCGAATGACGCCTATCTGCAAAGGGTCCGCGCCCGGAGTTTGCGCTGCCTCTTCGATGGCTGCCGTCTTCACCGACGCGGCAAAGGAAACGATAGTCTTCTTCGCCGTCAGCGCCGGGCGAATCTGCGCCACTAGATCCGGCACCTGAAAAGGCTTCACGCCCAGCAGAATCAGATCTGCCTGTCGTGCCGCGGCCAGGTTGTCGGTCGAGACATCCACTCCCCATTGCGTCGAGAGCGCCAGCGCCTTCTCGGCGTGAGCGACAGTCGCATGAATCTGGTCGGGGGCGAATAGATTCTGCTTCAAAAAAGCCTGCAGCAGAATGCCGCCCATCTTGCCCGTGCCAAGCACGGCAATGCGAACGTTGGGCAACTGCGCAGGTGTATCCACGAGAGGTACGGCGATCTCAGACACGATAGCTTCCTTGTCTTGTTTGCGATTCCAAAAGAGATTCCGTCAGAGCGAACAGGCCGCGAATGACGTTCCTTTCAGAATACCCTTTGTGCAAGCAAACGAACACGTACAGGCAAGCTTAGAATGACAGGCATGAACCGGAGTACCTTCTCCATGAAGCGGCCAGTCGTCCTTTCCCTGGCGATCGCGGTTCCATTCGAGATACTAAGCCTCGCCCTTGCCACCCCTCCGTTGGATGTCGGCCTTGCCGACGACGCAACGTGGTATCAGAAGCTGCTGGCGGGCCAGTGGGCGATCCTTCATCTGCCGGGTATTTGGCTATCCTTTCGGGTAGAGAAGTTGGGCTTGCACATATATGCCTATCCCAACTTCTGGATTTACTACTTCATCTTCGGGTGCCTCGACACTGCGGTGCTAATCCTGATCTGCATCTGTGCCTACAGGCTGCTGTCTGCTCCGCGCGAAAAAGATGCTTCTGGAGCGGCATGACTCGTGCAGCATTGACCCTGAGAATGCTGGCTCCCACGAAACGGCCTATCTTCGCGCTGCCGCGTCCACATGCGCTAACATAAGTCGCAAAGGGCCACGCAAAAGGAGCATAAGCATGGAAACAGCACAGCCGACCCAATGGAAGCAGTGCAACCGGCAGCTGGACGTGACGCAGTCCTGCCTCGCCGGATCCAAGTTCACCGACGTGAATCTCTCCGGCTCCTGCTTTGACAATGTGAACTTCTCGGGTGCCACCGTACACAACGCCAACCTGTCCGGATGGCGGGTCAACGATGCGAACTTCACCGGGCTCCAGATCAGCAATGCCGACCTGCGCGGCGCTGCCATCGTCCACTCCCTCACCGATGGCATGACCATCGACGGCATCTCCGTGTCCGACTTGCTGGCGGCCTACCGCTCCGCCAAACTCTAAGAACAGTCCGCTACAGCTAATCGACAATTGCTTTTTGAAACGGCCAATCCCCGCGCCGCCGCGCCCGCACCATGTAGATCACCGTTCCACTGGCCGCAATCCCTGCCGCCGCGCCCAGCTCCTTCAGCGGATTAGGCCTATACGCCAGGATGAACAAAAATCCCGCCATCGCCGCCAGCGGAGGCAGCGGATACAGCGGCATGCGAAACGGCCTCGCCAGCTCCGGCCGCTTCCAGCGCAGCCAGATCACGCCCGCCTGCTGCAGCAGGAACTGCAGCAGTATGCGAATCACCACAAGCAGCGCAATCACCTGGCTCAGCGAAAAGAAGCAGAAGATCGTCGCCACCGCGCCCAGCGCCAGCAGCGAGCGATGCGGAAATCCATGCCTCGGATGCACAGCGGCGAGCCCGCGAAAGTAGTTGCCATCCTTAGCCGCAGCGTAGGGCACGCGCGAGTAGCCGAGCAGCAGCGAAAACACCGAAGCAAAGGCGCTCCACAGGATCAGCGCCGCCAGCGTTCGCCCTGCGATGCGCCCAAAAGCCGACTGCGCAATCTCCGCCACCAGCGCCAGCCGCACCGGCGCACCGGCCTTGGCAGCCAGCGCCGAGCCCGCGCCAATCGATGGCAACGCGGCCATATTCATCGCCACGTACATCGCCGCCACCACGGCAATCGAGATCAGAATCGCTCGCGGAATCGTCCACTCCGGCTTGCGCACTTCGGAGCCAAGAAAGCAGATGTTGTAGTAACCCCAGTAGTCGTAGCAGGTGATCAGCGTGGCCTGCGCCAGCGCTGGCAACAAAGCCAGCGAAGGCACTCCAACCAGCTGCGAAAGCTGCCACGGCGAAGTACCCGCAGCAACGTTATGCCCAGCCGCTACAGCACCCGAGGAGATCACTAGCGTAATCGTCAGCAGCACTCCGCCAAACAGCACCCACGCCGCCTTGGTGATCGAGGTCAGGTTGCGATAGAGCATGGCGACAACCGCGACGCAGGTAGCCGCAGCCGCCAGATTCGTCCCATGCAAAAACGGAATCGCAGCAAAAGGCTGCGCAGCCAGCGGCGGCCACAGAAACGCGAGAAACGTAGCCAATCCGATACATCCGGAAGCGATCGACAGCGGCGCAGAAAACCCAAGCTGCCACACATACAGAAACGAAATCCAACGGCCAGCGCCCTCTGGCCCATAAATCTCTCGCAGAAAAGCATACGATCCCCCAGCACGCGGAAAGGCCGCGCCCAACTCCGCGCACACCAGACCATCGGCAACTGCAATTGCAGCACCCAATATCCATGCCCACACCGCAAACCGGCTGCCCGCGGCGGCGATCACCAGCGGCAGCGTCAGGAACGGCCCCACGCCGATCATGTCCATCATGTTGAGGACCACGGCCGATGGCAGGCCAATGCGCCGAGCCAAGCCATGCCCGTGCTGGGGTGAAGCAGATGGAGAGACGAGAGAAGATTTCATCATGCGAGAAGAACGACACCACCGAAGCCATCAAAAAGCGCCGCAGACTGCACGGATTGTACACTGACGTTAATGATGGGTCACATTCGCCGCTCACAACAGGCAGCAGCATGGCTGGCCATCGCCAGCCTCATTCCCTTTCACGCATTCGCACAGC
>DATAZR010000174.1:0-6542 GCA_036271955.1 Acidobacteriaceae bacterium | reverse complement strand
AGTGGCCCCTAAAGCAAAAATCATGTTTCATAACCACTCAACCGACCCACGCACAACAATAGAACGCTGGTTTAAATAAGTGCAGTTTTATATAACTCCGCTTCAAATCCTGGTTTAAGTTACAAAGGGCCTCCCATCTTGGAAAAGCTAGACAATCGGCCCTTCTATGCAAGAAGGACGAAAAACACAGCGGTTTGTTATACGGTTTGTCATACCCTGTCTGGTAGTAAAGTAGCTGTATAGTCACACTTCAGCACCTTTTCCATCGGCAGCGCGTCTAGAATCGAAGGCGAGGGTAGACTACGTGTCAACAGGCTCCAAATGGTGGGTCGGTGTGGCTGGCGGTCTAACACTGGCAGAGATTGTGGCCTCAGCCCTGCTGCCGCCTGGGATTGAGCTCACAGCGGTCAGCGACATTTTGTGTTCGCTACTGGTCCTCGCGCTCTTGCTGACCTTCGCTGGAAATGCGCGCTCCAGTCATGGGCGGCTGCGTTCGGTCTGGATTCTGATGGCGGTTTGCTGGGCCTTCTGGCTCATTGACCTAGCTGGCTGGATGCTCTTCGACGTTGTGCTGCGTAAGCCGATGCCCGAGATGTTTCCCGGCGACGTAGTCTTGTTTCTCGCGGGAGTTCCAATACTTGCAGCCTTGTTACTAAGGCCGCACCTGGAGCCTTCCTATGACAGCGTTCGCCTTGGCCTGCTGGATTTTCTCCAGCTCATGTTGTGGTGGATCTATCTCTACGTTTATCTGGTGATGTGCTGGCAGTATGTATCGCCAAACACCACCCTCTACAATCGCAACTACGACTGGTTATACCTGGTTGAGATTCTTGTTCAGGTAGTCGCTCTCGGTTCGTTGCTGAAACAAAGCGCGGGCGCATGGAGACGCTTCTACGCATTGTTGCTTGGGTCCGTACTCTTCAATTACCTCAGCGTTCTCGCCGAAAATCGCGCCATCGAGGCAAAGCTCTACTTCAACGGGAGCTGGTACGACACCCCGTTCATGGCATCCCTTGCCTTCTTCATGATCGTTGCCATGAATGGGCGCGCCCTTACACCAACGCCCGAATCTCTCGACGATAGAAGATACAGCTTCTGGATGACCAGCCTCGCAGGAATAGCGCTTCTGTCCCTGCCAATCCTCGTTGTGATATCAGTCATAGACAGGTCGGCGCCACCAGAGATCGTGCACTTCCGCGTGGCCGTGACAGCGGGGACGATCTTCGTCATGACTGTCCTGGTATTCGTCAAGCAGCGTCGATTGCATGAAGGCTTAAGGCAAGCCAATAAGATTCTCGAACAAGCTTCCATGACCGACCCGCTGACCGGAATCTGGAACCGGCGATTCTTTTCGGCCACCGTTGCGGGCGATGTCGCGCAGACGCTGCGATCGTACGCGGAAGCGCATGAGCCCGCGGAAGCGCATGAGCCTTTGACCCGCGACCTGATCTTCTACCTGGTCGACATGGACAACTTCAAAGAGGTCAACGATCTCTACGGCCACGATGCCGGCGATCGAGTCTTGATAGAAACTGCCAGGCGCATTGCTTCCGTGATGCGCGCTTCCGATGTTCTTCTGCGCTGGGGCGGAGAGGAATTCCTCATCGTATCCCGCTCTACCGACCGGAAAGATGGTGATGCGCTCGCGACACGAGTGATGCAGACCATCCGGGAAGAATTCTTCGCAGTAAGTCCCTCGCATCAGATCCGGCGAACCTGCTCCATAGGCTGGGCTGCATTTCCCTGGCTCGAAGACGATGTCCAGGCAAAGGGATATGAAGAGGTTCTCAACCTTGCTGATCGAGCACTGAATCTGGCCAAACAGGCTGGCAAAGATCGGTCAATCGGCATGACTCCGTCGCAGGCCGAAGCGGATGCAACAGCACACCCGCAACAAGAAGCCAACTAGTTGCAGGTAAAAACCTCCCTGTTCCCTGCTTCATCTACACTTGCCTCATGGTCTTCACCAAGCGCCTCCGCGACCGCGTCCGCAGCGGCGAAATCACCTGCAGCATCCGCATCTGGACCAGCCCTCACGTAGCTCTGGGCCGCCGCTACAAGATGGAAGAAGGCGAAATCGAAATCGACTCCATCACCCCCATCGGCCTCCCAGACATCACCCCGCAACTAGCCCGGGAATCCGGCTTCCTCGGCGTCCTCGACCTGCTCAAAGTAGCCAAACACGGCCAGGGCCAAAACATCTACCTGATCCGCTTCCACTACATCCCACCTAGCTTGCACACCGCCAAAAAAAGCTCTCGAAGTTAGTTCCGGCCCTCGGAGTTAGCTCGGAAGTGACAGCCCACTAGGCACGGAGTTCGGCAACCTCTCACAAGCGCATCGAATCACCAAGAACCGCGATTCCGACATACAGCTCGATTCACCCCGAGGGGAATCAAGCGCTACTCTGTCCGCAGCGCCGTCATAGGGTCAACACGCATAGCTCGTCCCGCGGGAACCAGGCAAGCGAATAACGCGGCGAAAAACAACAGAGCGAGAACCGACAAAAACGTGAGCGGATCGGTCGGTTTCACACCGAAGAGCAGGCTGTTCATCGTCCGGGTAAGACCCAGCGCTCCGATAAGTCCAGCAACGATGCCCATGATGGCCAACCCCATACCCTGCCGCAAGATTAGAGACAAGATGCTGGCTCGGCGCGCACCCAACGCCACGCGAATCGCGATATCAGCGGTGCTCTGGGTAACCAGGAACGACATCACACCGTAGATGCCAATCGCGGCGAGAATCATCGCAAAGACTGCAAAGGCTCCGAGCATGGTCATCGCGAAGCGTTGGCGCGCCATCGAGTCCTGGATACGCTGCTGCATCGTGCTGATGTCGTATACCGGAACGTCGGGACTCATGGTGTTCACCAGGTGAATGATGGCGTCGGTGGTCGCAGCGGGATCAGCGGATGTGCGCGCGACGACATAGAGTGTGCCGTTCTTGATCTGGGCATGCGGAAAATAGACGACCATCTTCGAATCGATGTCGAGCCCGTATTGCTTTACGACGCCAACGACGCCTACGATGGTTACCCAGGGAGAATCGTCACTGCGGCGGATGCGCTTGCCGATAGCGTCGCCATGCGGCCAGAAGTGGTCGGCCATCTTTTGATCGATGATCGCGACCGGTAGCGTCTTGTCCGTATCCGCATCCGCAAAGAATCGCCCGCTGATGAGCGGAATCTCCATGGTGCTGAAATAGGACGCCGTTGCCGCCCGAGTATCTACCTGCAGCTCCGGTTGACTCGGCGGAGGCACATACCCTTCAATATGCATGCCGCCCCATCCAATCGCGGAGGTAAGCGGGAGCGCGGAGACCGCGCCTGTAGCCGTGACGCCGGGGAGATGGCTGGTACGTTCCGCCAATTGCCGATAAAACTGGACGCGTGTGGCGGGATCTTTGAATCGCGGGCCGTAAGCCCCGACCTGCATCGAGACAACACCTTTTGCATTGAATCCCGGCGGCACGTTCGACAGGCGCACGAAGCTGCGCACCAGCAGGCCGGCTCCAACCAGAAGCGGCAGCGAGATGGCGAGCTCGGCGATCACCAGTGCTCCGCGGAACTTGTCATGACGGAGACTCAGGCCGCCGCCGCGCGAGCCTTTGCCGCCGGCCTTCAGGCTCTCGGTGAGCTCCACTTGCGAGGCGCGCAAGGCAGGCGCGAGTCCGAAGAGAATTCCGGTGACAATCGCGATGGCGAAGGTAAAGCCGAGCACGCGGAAATCCATGCCGACCTCTTCGAGGCGCGGAATGTTGCCGGGATGCATTCTCCGTGCGATCGATATGCTTACTGCCGATATGCCCAGTCCGGCGACGCCGCCAACCAGGCTGAGCAGGACACTCTCTGTCAGGAGCTGGCGGACGACCCGTGCCTGCCCTGCTCCGAGCGCTGCTCGGATCGCGATCTCGCGCTGGCGTGCGGTGGCTCGCGAGAGCAGCAGGCTGGCTACGTTCGTGCAGGCGATGAGCAGCACCAGGGCGACGGCCCCAAAGAGGACCAGAACGGCAGTGCGCAGATCGCCGACAACCTGCTCGATGAGCGGCACCACGCTGATAGTGAACGAGCGGTCGCGATGGTGCGCCTCGCGATGCCGGGCGGCAATGACGTCGATGTCCGATTGCGCCTGCTGCATGGTGACGCCGGGCCTGAGCCGCGCCATAATGTTGTAGTTCTCGGAGCCGTAGTTGGTGGGGTCTTTCGCCTCTTCAGCCGGCGGCAGAAAGAGGTCGGGTTTGTCGATTCCCCCAATCGTGGGAAGGACCTCGTGATTCAGCCGGAAGCCCGGTGAAAGCACCCCAACGATTGTGTAAGGATGGCTGTCGAGGGTAATGGCGCGGCCTATGATGTTGGGGTCGCCGGCAAACTCTCGTTGCCAAAAACCATACGTCAACACCACCGTTTGCGGTTTGCCGGGCCGATCCTCTTCCGGCAAAAAGAGCCGGCCGAGCATAGCCTTTGCGCCCAGCATGGGAAGCAGCGTCGAGGTAGCCTCGATGCCGTCGACTTTGACCGCCTTCGTGCGCTCGGTGAAGGTGAAGCTGCTGCCGTCGGCCAGCGCCGTATCGGTGAAGACATGATTTTGGGTGACGATGTCGTGATACTGGCCAGGCGAAGGCCAATCCTGAGGAATGCCGATGCCCGGCGAGCGCAGCCACAGAATGGCGAGCCGGTCAGGATCTGGATAGGGCAGGGGCTTCAGCAGCAGAGCGCTGGTGAGGCTGAAGATCGCGGTGTTGGCGCCGATGCCGATCGCCAGCGAAACAACAATCAACAACGAAAGCCCCGGCGACTTCGCGAACGATCGAATTGCATAGCGGACGTCCTGCAAGAGATCTTCGATAAACTTGGTGCCACGCGCTTCGCGGCTTTGCTGCCCCACCTGAGAAATGCCGCCCAGCGCCATGCGCGCACGCCGCATCGCATCCTCTGGCGCGACGCCGCCGCGACGATATTTCGCCGCCTCGCGCTCGAGATGGTAGCGCAGCTCCTCATCCGTTTCGGCATCCATCTTCCTGCCTTGAAAGAGCGCGCGCAGGCGGTAAAACAGGTCATTTAGCATCGCTCCTCCTTATGCCAGGTCGAGAACCTGGCCTACAACTGTAGTCAATCTGCGCCATGCAGCCGTCTCCGCCTTCAGCTGTTTTTGTCCGCGCGGTGTGAGCCTGTAGTACTTGGCGCGGCGATTGTTTTCGCTCGTTGCCCATTGCGCCTTGATCCAGCCGCGCCGCTCCAGGCGATGCAGCGCGGGGTAGAGCGAGCCCTGTTGTACTTGAAGCGCCTCCTCGGAGATCTGCTGCAGTCGCTCGGAGACGGCCCAGCCGTGCATCGGCTCTAATTCCAGCGCCTTCAGAATGAGCAAGTCCAATGTGCCCTGAGGGAGTTCCAGCCGTTCTTCGGTCATGAATTTTATTCCCCTTCTGCTTCGACACAAACATTACAGCATTCTGTTGTCGAAGTACAAGGGGAACATTGAGTTGATTCCAAGTAATAAATTGTCACTATCTGAACTCTTCCACATGATTCTCAAGCCAGCCTGAAGCGATCCGGCGAGATCAGGAGAATCGGCAAGACGATAAGTTCATGATCTTCGTGACGGATCTATCAGATGCACATGTTGGCGCACCTTGCCACCGGTCACGAGGAAACGGGCTTTAGCCTCAGTTGGCGAGAACCGGATAAATCACTTATCCACCGTCACTTTACCGCTCGAAGAGCCATTAGTAACGAGAATGCGCTTCTCTTCATCGACAATCACTACCGAGAAGCCGACTTATCGGGACTAAGTTTTTGTGGGCTAAACGTGCAGACGAGGGGCGTGACGGATTGCAGCTCAGCGTAGAACTGTGCTCTGCATAATCGCATCGCCAAAGCGATCCTGAAGGAATGCAAGAACATCTTCTTTGGATCGGAAGCTCTCCAGCTCTGCGCGAGTGATTACGATCAAGGCGATTCCATCCCTGTCAAACGCTCGGTCAATAACGTTCTTAGCGGCGGTGCGTTCGCCTGCATCACCCGTTACGCCATTTGCGGCAACAAGAATACCCACTTTGAGGCGGGCACTGCGCAATTTGTCGATGAAGGCCCGCACCGTCACACTATCAACAGGAGCCTGCCAGTTCTTACACTCGACCATAGGAAACTCGGTGAGAAATCGCACCGGGGTCTGACCGGGATCATTGTAGAGAAGTAAATCGATCTCTGAACTTCCTGCGGTGTCCACGAAGTTTCGCTTGAGGACCTTGATGCCTGGCATGGCGCAGAAAACCCAGCTGACTACATCCTCAAGCGCATCTCCCTTTGCTTTCGTCGTGGTTGCGGCGTCACCCTCTTTCAGCCTTGCCGCAATCTTTCTATATGGAAACGGCATCAACGCACCCCGTGCGCTAGACGATTGCGCTCGTGCCGCGCCCAAAGCCCCAGATCGCCAGAGTCTAGTCTGGCTTTAAAATCCGACAGCGTTATCGTAAAGATCCACGGAATTGGAGTCAGCCGTTGGAGTTCTTTCTCTCCGAGCACCGAATTAACTACTATGAGC
>DATAZR010000173.1:0-53101 GCA_036271955.1 Acidobacteriaceae bacterium | reverse complement strand
TCGGGGCATTTTTGCGGTGAATGAGCTGCCGGACCTGGCGGGCAAGATTCAGGTCGCGCTCTTCAATATTCTGCAGGAAGGCGATATTCAGATCAAAGGCTATCCCGTGCGGCTGATGCTGGATGTGGCGCTGGTTTTCAGCGCTAATCCTGAAGACTATACGGCGCGGGGCAAGATCGTTACGCCGCTGAAGGACCGCATTGGTTCGGAGATTCGCACACACTACGCGGCAACGGTTGAGGAAGGCATCGAGATCACGCGGCAGGAGGCATGGACGGATCGACGCAGCGGCAAAGAGACGAAGGCAGCGACGGGGTCTCTGGACATTCCTTTCTTTCTGCGCGAG
Organism: Acidobacteriaceae bacterium; assembly: GCA_036271955.1. Classification (GTDB taxonomy): domain Bacteria; phylum Acidobacteriota; class Terriglobia; order Terriglobales; family Acidobacteriaceae; genus Acidicapsa. Next base: position 52,755 of record DATAZR010000173.1, on the reverse strand, counting down.
ACGGTGGAACAGGTGGCCTTCATGGCTCGCGAAGACCGGCGTGTGGACAAGCGCTCGGGTGTGAGCCAGCGGCTGCCGATCTCGACGCTGGAGCTTGTGGTATCGAATGCCGAGCGACGGGCGCTGCTGCATGATGAAACGCTGGTTGTGCCGCGCATCACCGACCTATACGCTGCGCTGCCGGGGATTACCGGCAAGCTTGAGCTGGAGTATGAAGGCGAGCTGCGCGGGGCGGACACGATTGTGCGCGAGATTCTGCGCAATGCCGTGGCGCGGGTCTATGACAAATATTTCAGCGAGACGAACACTCAGCAGATTGAGCAGTACTTTCACCTCGGCGGTGCGCTGCAGGTGGATGACTCCGATTCGTCGAAAACAATTCTCGGCCATCTCAAGGAAATTCAGGGACTGATCGAGAAGCTCGGGCCGCTGCACATCAAGGGCAATGAGTATCCGGCGCAGATTGTGGCGGCTGCGGAGTTCTTGCTCGAAGGCCTGTATGCGCACAAGAAGCTGAGCCGCAGCGAGGAGCGCGGTTTCACTGCTCCCGACAAGGTGGCGCGCCGCGAACAGAGGCAAGCCGCAGGCGAAGAGCAAGAATACGAAGACTGGCAACAGCGGCGCTCGGGACGGCGCGGAAGCTTCAACTAAGGAGCAGCCAGCCAAGGAGAGACAATGAAGCGCACAACCTACACGCGATATAACGGCGAGCTGGCGGACGATATGGATCTTGAAGATCTTATGCAGCAGCTCTCCGACTATCTGCTGGACTCGGGATTTCAGGACCCGATGATGCGCTTCCAGGAGCTGAATGGCGAGCACTCCCTTGAGAATCTGCGCGAAGCGCTACGGCAGGCTCTCGAGTCAGGCGACTTCGAACAACAGATTCGCGACCGGCTTGAACAGATGGCGGAGGATGGCGAGCTGGAGAAGCTGGTTGAGCAGCTCATCAATCGCATGGAGCAGCAGGACTACATACGCATCGATCAGCCGAATGATCCATCGCAGATGGCGAATACTCCCGGCTCAGCGGGTGAGGGCGAGACGCAGGCACGCTTTGAAGTTACGGATAAGTCGCTCGATTTTCTTGGGTACAAGACGCTGCAGGATTTGATGGGTTCGCTGGGGCGTGCGAGCGCTGGGCGGCATGACACGCTGCACCAGGCAACGGGCGTCGAGACGAATGGTTCGATACGGCAATATGAGTTTGGCGACACGATGAATCTCGATGCCAACGCTACGCTTGCAGCGGCGATGGTTGCGCAGGCTGAACATGTACGGGATGACGAATCGGGCGAGCAGAGCTCAACATGGCCTATCGAGGTCGACTATCCGCATCTGCATGTGCAGCAGAGCGATTATCAATCGAGCTGCGCAACGGTGGTGATGCTGGATTGCTCGCACTCGATGATCCTCTATGGCGAGGATCGATTTACTCCAGCCAAGCGAGTGGCTATGGCGCTCTCGCATTTGATTCGCACGCAGTATCCTGGCGACACTCTGAACGTGGTGCTGTTTCATGATTCGGCGGAAGAGGTGCCGGTGTCGCAGATTGCGCGGGTCAAGGTTGGGCCGCACTACACCAATACGCGCGAAGGCTTGCGGCTGGCGCGCAGCATTCTCAATCGCCAGCGCAAGGAGATGCGGCAGATTGTGATGATCACCGACGGGAAACCATCAGCGCTCACGCTGCCGGATGGGCGCATTTACAAGAATGCGTTTGGGCTCGATCCGCTGGTGCTTTCAGAGACGCTGGAAGAAGTGGCTCGATGCCGGCGCGCGGGAATTCTGATCAATACTTTTATGCTGGCGAGCGATCCAGGGCTGGTGCAGTTTGTGCAACGGGTCTCGGCGATGTGCCGCGGCAAGGCGTACTTCACTACGCCGCAAACGCTGGGCAATTATCTGATGATGGACTTTCTCAATCGCAAGATGAAGACGGTGCATTGAGACCGAGCACCTGGCGAACCCGGCTATAATTTGCATAACTTTACGCGTCGCCCGGCACTCTAGGTCTTTATTTGCGGCCTTGGAGTTGTTCGCGTAGCGAGGCCTATTATCTGCATGGATAGCGAAGAGCTCATTGTGATCACCGGCGCCACGGGCTTTCTCGGGGTGCAGCTGGTGCGCGAGCTGTTAGAGCGCCAGCCTCAGGTACGTCTGGCGCTGCTGATTCGTGATCGAGTGGAACAATCTGGAAGGCCCGGGCAGTCTGCTCAGCAGCGTGCTGATTCGATAGTGCCTCCGATGCACAGATCGCGGGTCGAGGTGTATTCGGGCGACGTGAGCCTGCCTCAGTGCGGACTCGATGACGCAGATTACCAGCGGCTTTCAGCAGAAGCGACGCGCGTGATTCATTGCGCGGCTACGGTGCGTTTCGATCATTCGCTTGAAGAGGCGCGCAGTATCAATGTTGAGGGCACACGACGAGTGCTGGACTTTGCCGCGGCGTCGCCAAAGCTGCGCAGTCTGGCTTACGTGGGCACGGCTTATGTGGCGGGCGAGCGCACGGGACTGATTCGCGAAGATGAGCTTGTTGTTGGTCAGAGCTATCGCAACACGTATGAACAAACCAAGGCTGAGGCCGAGGCGCTGGTGCAGTCGTATCTGGGATCGCTGCCAGGGGTGATTCTGCGGCCCAGTATTATCGTGGGCGACTCGCGGACGGGTGCTACATCCAGCTTCAAGATGATGTACTGGCCGTTGAAGATTTATGCGCACAAGCTGTGGCGCACGGTGCCGGGATTTCCCGATGCTGTGCTGGACATTGTGCCGGTGGATTATGTGGCTGCTGCGGTAGCGCAGCTGGCTTTCGATGAAGCTGCGCTGGGCAGCACGGTGCATCTCTGCGCGGGACCAAACGGGAGCGCCACCATTGAGCAGATTGCGCGGCGGGCTACCGAATACTTTCAAGTGCGTGAGCCGCGTTTTGTCGACCCGAAGCTCTTCTTCGCCGCGGTGCGGCCGCTGCTCTCGCTTGCGCTGTGGGGACGTAGGCGGCGTGTGCTGCGCGATGGCCGCGCCTATCGCGACTACTTCACGATGCGCATGCAATTCGATACGGCGAATGCCGAGCGGCTGCTGGGGCCTGCCGGCATACGACCGCCGCATGTGCTGGATTACCTGGATCGCTTGTTTCACTACTGCGTCGAAAGCGATTGGGGGCGCAGGCAGGTCGCTGTGCAATGAACTTCTTCCGCAGGCTTCAGTTCGCGCGCGATCCCTCGATCACCGTGGCCAATCTTGTCGATGAGTTGATGCGGCGCAGAGGGAGTTGCATCACTTCTGTCAGCGAGCACGGTGAATTTCATCTTTCAGAATTACAGGAAGCTGTGCAATCGATCGATGGCTTCCTGCGCTATCCGATTGGTTTGAAGCCGGGGCAGTTGGTCGCCGTTTATCGCACAAACAACCGGCGATGCTTTCATTGGTTTCTGGCGATCATACGAGCTGGGGGCATTGCAGTTCCGTTGAATCCACTGCTCTCTGTTGCTGAGGTGCGCCGCATCCTTACTGATAGTGGCGCCGATATTCTAGTGACAGATAAAGCGGTCTTCGAGCGCAGCATTGGGAGCCGCGATGCGCTGCCCGTGCGAGTGTGTATTCAGGACGATGAGGACGCGCAGACGCTGGATGGATTTTTGCGCGTAAGGAATGCTGGAGCAGCGCTGCCGCCGGCTGCGATCGATCCCACGGCTACGATTGCGATCTTCCATACCTCCGGCACTAGCGGCTTTCCCAAAGGCGCAGCGCTATCGAGCAACGCGCTGCTTGGCGCGCGTGCTTCGACGATGCTTGCGGGGCTGTTTCTCGGTCCCAAGGATCTGGCGCTGATCGCGCTGCCGTGGTCGCACATCATGGCGGTGAGCATTGCGCTGAACGGTATGATCGCGGGGCTGCGGGGCTGCTTTCTCGATCGCTTTGACTTGGCGAGCGCGCTGGATGCTATCGAGCGGCTGCGTATTACGGCGGTTGTTGGTGTGCCGGAGATGTTTGCGCGGCTGGTCAACAGCAGTCCTGAACCATCGCGGCTGGCGAGTGTGAGAACATGGCTCTCCGCGAGCGACCATCTGCCAATGGAGGTTCGGGTGAAGCTGCGGCAATACGGAGCTTTCATGCGCTTGCCTGGCGGCAGACATATACCTCCCGTATTGCTGAACGGATACGGAATGGTGGAGCTTGGCGGCCTGGCGATGATGGGCATCGAGCTATCGTTCGTTCGCGGCAGCGGAGATTTGTGCTTTCCGGTGCCGCCGTTTCGCATTCGCATCGTCGATGACACCGGAAAGGTCGTGCGCAGAGGAATGACGGGCGAATGCCAGATTCGCAGACATGGCCTTGTTCCTCATTATTGGAAGGATAAGAAGGATGCGGAGAACGCGCATTCGAGCCCAAGCCACGCGCTGCTTACGAACGATGGCTGGCTGCGGACAGGCGATCTTGCAGTGCGCAATCGGCTGGGGATGATTCACCTTGCAGGCCGTATCAAGGATGTGATTAAGTCGGGCGGCTACTCAGTGTATGTTCGCGAGGTGGAAGAGGCTTTGATGACTCACCCAGCGGTAGAGCGTGCGGTTGCTTTTGGAATGCCGCATCGCGAGAAAGGTGAGGTTCCAGTTGCGGCAGTGGAACTGCACCCTGGCAGCAATGCAGGAGAAAGCGAATTGACCGAGTGGTGCCGCAATCATCTGGCAGGGTACAAAGCTCCGCGCCGCATCTGGATCGTGGAGGCAGGCGGCTTGCCGCAGAATCACAACGGTAAGATGCTCAGGCGAGTGCTGCAGGAGCGGTTCGCGGAGCAAGCTACTCAGCAGCCTACTCGATGATGTCGATGATGCGGCCCATCCGGCTTCTGCGGCGCTCGATGCTGCTGCGGATGGCTGCGTAGACTTCGGCCATTGCAACCGGATACGTAAGGAATGCGTCGCCCTCATGACGCGCACCGGGCACAGAGCCCTGGGCCGTGTGGAAGATGACAGCGACACCGGCAGTGCGCGGGTCGCGGCGCAGCCTGCGGCAGACCTCAAACCCATTCATATCGGGAAGGTTCATGTCGAGCAGCACAGCGTCCACGCCAAGGTTGCGGGCGGCTTCAACGCCTTCGCCGCCGGTGAGCACATGCGACGCCTCAAATCCAGCCAACTGCAGCAACTCCGCGAGCCCCTCGGAGTGCGCCTGGTTGTCATCGATGACCAAGACCTTCAGTGGAGCAGTTTGCGGAGAATCTTTCGCTTGTTCCATACGATAACTTGCCTTTACAAGCATACCCTCGCCAATTGGACGCAGATGCTGGTGCGGGGTTGCCACCGCTGAAGATATACCGGGCGGGCAACGATTACTTTGCTGTTTATTCGCCCTCGTAGAGTAGCTTCGCATACCGTATGCCGCCTGGCGACGATCGATACAGGTTATTTCGAGACCGCTGGCGTGCATCCGCTATGCTCTTGGATAAGTACGACATCTCACTTTGATGAAATTCTTTCAGGAGAATCGAATGCGCCGCCGCTCCTTTCTTGCCAGCTTGCCGCTTGCCGTTGCGGGCAGTATGTCCAGTGCGCAACCCGCTGAAGATGCCGGGCAAAACGGCAATGCTCAAGAGCCCGAGATTGCGAAGTTCCAACCGGCGGGAGCGGAGCGATTTCTGAGACCGGACGTGCATGCCGGCGACCGGCCCTCGGGAGCGAGCTTTGCCACGAGGTCGGCGGCGATGGGTTGCTCGGGGGCCGCAGGCACGGCGCATCCGCTGGCCACACTGACGGCGATCGAGATGCTCAAGCGCGGCGGCTCGGCGATCGATGCGGCTGTTGCAGCCAATGCATGCCTGGGTTTTCTGGAACCGACCAGTTCAGGTCTTGGCGGGGATTGCTTTGCCATGGTGTGGGATCCCAAGCTGGGCAAGATAGTGAGTCTTGCGGGCTCGGGCAGGTCGCCGCGCAAGCTGACGCTGGAAACTGTACGCTCACGGGCGATCCATGGCGTGATTCCAAAGTATGGCGCGATCTCGATCTCCACTCCTGGCGCGCTCGATGCGTGGTGGACGCTGCATCAGCGCTATGGCCGCCTGAAGTGGAGCGAAGTGCTTGCGCCTGCGATTCATCTCGCCGAGTCGGGCGTGCCGGTGCCGCAGATCATCGGCTTCTACATCAAGCGCAATCTAGCCATCTTCAAACGCGCTGATTCCGGTGTGGAAGAGACGGTCAATGCGATGCATACGTATGCGCCCTCGGGACAAGCACCGAATGAGGGCGATGTATTTCGCAATCCAGATCTGGCGCGCACCTATCGCGTGATCGCCGAAGGCGGGCGCGACGCATTCTATGACGGGCCGATTACGCATACAATCGATGCTTACTTCAAGCGCATCGGCGGATGGCTGTCGGTGGACGATCTGCGCGATCAGCATGCGGAGTGGGGCGACCCGCTGGTAACGAAATATCGCGGCGTCGATGTCTACGCCATGGCGGCGAATACGCAAGGGCTGGCTACGCTGCAGATGTTGAATATCCTTGAGACTTTCGACCTGCGCTCAATGGGCTTTCAGTCTGCTGCATCGATTCACGCACAGGCCGAGGCCAAGCGGCTGGCTTATGAAGATCGCGCGCGATACTATGCCGATCCGCACTTTGCCAAGGTCCCCGTAGAGTGGCTTAACTCCAAGGCCTACGCGGCTGAACGTGCAAAGCTGATAAGGCCGGACCGAATTCTCACGCCAGTCTATCCCGGACAAGCTCCAAGTCATGGAGACACAACGTACTTTACTGTGTCGGACTCCGACGGAATGATGATCTCGATGATTCAGTCGAACTTTCGCGGCATGGGTTCAGGGCTGGTTGCGGATGGCCTGGGATTCATGTTCCAGGATCGCGGCGAGCTCTTCTCCCTGCAGGATGGACATCCGAATCTCTATCAGCCGGGCAAGCGGCCTTTTCAAACCATCATTCCGGGATTTGCTACCAAGGACGGAAAGCCATGGATGTCGTTTGGCGTGATGGGCGGCGACATGCAGCCGCAGGGACAGGCACAGATCATCATCAACCGCGTGGATTATGGGCTCGATATTCAAGCGGCTGGGGACAGTCCGCGATGGCATCATGAAGGCTCATCGCAATCGATGGGCGAAGACGCGCCTGGACTTGGGCCCAAGGGTGTACTGCGGTTGGAGTCCGGTGTGCCTGAAGCGACGCGCAAAGCGCTCACTGAGCTTGGATGGCCGATCGGCGCCTCCGATGGCGGCTTTGGGCGCTATGAGTGCATCGAGCTGCGCCAGGGTGGGTCAGATCCAATCAAAGACCGGGTGTATGCCGCAGCCACAGAGATGCGCGCAGATGGCGTTGCGCTGGCCTATTGAGCGCGATGAGCAGGTAAGGCGGCGATCACTCGAATAGCTCTGGCTGTGCGTTTGCTTCCTCGGGCTCCTCGAAGTTGCTCAGCCCTACGCCCACGAGGCGGAAGAGCGCCTGATCGCTGAGAGCTACGCGCTCACGCAAGGCAAGGGCGATGATGGTCAGCTCTTCGCATGAGGATGGAGGATGGGGTGGTGTGTAGCTTCGAGTGAGGGTCTTGAAGTCACTGGTCTTGAGCTTCAAGACAACGGTACGCGCGGTGCGTGTCTCTTTGCGTGAGGCATCCCAGGTCTTCTCCGCAAGCTTGCGAATCCATGTTTCGGTTTCGCTGAGCGGCACGTCGTGTTCCATGGTGTCTTCAGAAGAGATTGATTGGGTGAGCCTGTCTGGCACTACCGGGCTGTTGTCGATGCCGCGAGCCAGTTCATAGAGGCGCGTGCCATAGCGGCCAAATTGACGCTCAAGCGCCGTCAGTTCGATGGTACGTATATTGCCGACCGTTCGTATCCCAAGCTTGAATAGTCTTTCTTCCGTCACCTTGCCCACGCCAGGAATGCGTCCGACGGGGAGCGGCTCCAGGAACCCATCGATCTCCTCGGGTTGGATGACGAAGAGGCCATTGGGCTTCTTCCAGTCGGAGGCGATCTTGGCGAGGAACTTGTTGGGTGCAACCCCTGCTGAGGCGGTGAGATGCAGCTCTTCGCGAATCTGCTCACGAATGGCGCGGGCCACGCGGGTCGCGGTCGGCAGCCCTTGCTTGTTTTCCGTGACATCGAGATATGCTTCATCGAGTGAGAGGGGCTCGATGAGGTCGGTATGCTGCCTGAATATTTCTTGCGTGAGGCGGGATACCGCACGATAGCGCACGAAATCTGGCGGTATGAAGATCGCTTCGGGGCAGAGACGTTCGGCGCGCACGGCAGGCATGGCTGAACGCACGCCATAGCGCCGCGCTTCATACGAGGCTGCGCACACTACAGAACGATTGCCGCGCCATGCAACTACGACAGGCTTGCCGCGCAGCTGTGGATCGTCGCGCTGCTCGACGGAAGCATAGAACGCGTCCATATCGATGTGAACGATCTTGAGCTGAGTCATCGAACACCGTTTCCAGGCCGGTGAAAGGCAAGCACTAGAAGCAATCTCATATATGCCTTCGTGGCTTTGAGAACCGACCTGAACCCCGCTTTGATTGCGGGTTTCATCCGGGGCGTCTCTGGCGGTTGAGCGTTTATGAGATAGCTTCTACTCGCCCTTTAAGCGCAGCGATGCGTAATCGCGTTCCAACATGGCGCAGAGAGCCTCGACCACCATTTCATGGTCATCACGCTGTGGCAGGCCGGAGACTGTTACGCTGCCGATCACACCCGCTCCTGTAACCGCTAGTGGAAACGAACCGCCATGGGCAGCATAATCGGCGTCCGGCAGTGCGTATCGCTGTGACAGTGTGTCGTTTTTCAATTTGAGATTGAGCCCGATCGAATAGGAGCTGCGATGAAAGCGCGCCACCAGGTTGCTCTTGCGGCGGACCCACTCGACGTTATCCGGAGTCGTGCCTTCGAGCGCGGTATAGAAGAGCGGTTGGCCGAAGCGACGAACATCGATGACCACAGCGCAGTTACGATCCAGAGCCATAGTGCGCAGATGTACGCCAAGCTCCCATGCGGACTGCGTGTTGAAGCGCGGCCATTGCAGCTCACGCTCCTGCAGTGCTACCTGCTCTAAATCTTCGATCACACTCATACCGGCTGCCTCCTTGCACTTTGCAATCATAGTCAAAGATGGCGACAAGAGACGAGGCTTCGCGCGTATATTGACGATAGCTGAGAGGTGTTATGCCGCAGCGCCGCAGCATATCGCGTTGGCCAAGTACCGTTGCAAAGACTCTTGCGCGGATTGCCCTAGTGTGCGCTCCGTGGCTGATCCTGGCGGCCATGGCAAGAACGCAATCTCCTTCGGCGGCCGATGAACTGAAATCGCTCCAGGAGCAGCTGCGAAATGCGCATGCACACGGGGATGCCAGTGCCTATCTCGACAGCGCGCAGCATATGCGCGACTTTCTCAATGGATTACCTACGTCGATTCTGCAAAGGATGAGCGTGGAGGCCTTTGCCGGGCAGCCAGAGAAAGCATTGCGCAGCCTGACGGAATTCGTTCACATGGGCCAATCCAATGAGGACGTGCTCAAGCGCGAGCAGTTCGACGCGATGCGCAATTTGCCTGCATATGCGAAGCTTCATCAAGAGATGGTTGCGAACACGGTGAGCATCGCTGCCGCCAGCAGGGCGTTCTCGCTTCCCAGCGAAGCGGAGATTCCGGAAGACATCGACTTCGATCCTTCAGCAAAGCTTTTCTATCTCTCGAGCGCTGCCGGCAAAAAGATTTTCACCCTCGACAGGAATGGACGAGCGAAAGTGTTTGCCGAGGCTCCGGACCACTGGCCAATGATGGCGCTCAAAGTGGATGCGCGCAGGCGTCGATTGTGGGCCACAGAGGTAGCGATCGATGGATTTCGATGGAGCCCCAAGGAAGAATGGGGCCTATCAGCGGTGCTGCTTTACGATCTGCAGTCGGCAAAGCTTTTGCGCCGCATTGTAGGGCCGGCCGGCACGGCGCTCGGGGATATGACGTTGACGGCCGATGGCGATGCGATCGTATCCGACGGCGATCGTGGAGGCATCTACAAAGTTGCTCTTGTCGATGGAAAGATTACTCGTCTCGATGCCGGCGATTTTATCTCTCCGCAAACAAGCGCATTGTCAGGCGACGGCAGACATCTCTTCGTTCCCGATTACTTACGCGGCATTGGCATTCTCGATATGAAAACGCATCACACCACTTGGATCGCTATGGAGGGGAAATACGCGCTGAACGGCATCGATGGTCTATACCGCAATGGCAGGTCGCTCATCGCCACGCAAAATGGTGTGTCTCCTGAGCGAGTCATACGATTCGAACTCGACCCCTCCCTTTCACGAGTGATATCGGAATCGATTATCGAGCGAGCGACCGCGACCCTGGGCGATCCAACCCATGGAGTCATCGTGGGCCGCGACTTCTATTACATTGCCAGCTCAGGCTGGGACACCCTCGATGATCATGGCAATCGCAAGTCCGATGCGTCCCAGGCGGTCCTGATGCGCGCCAGGTTGTATTGATCGACAAGCCAGCCGCGACATTTCTCCAGTCCCGTGGGGATAAGGCGCGAACGTGTTTATGCACTACAACCGCCGCCATCTAATCTGAAATAATCGCTTGACTCCGAACGGGATGTTGAACGGCTCGTTCTCGAAAAGAGGCTTTGATGAAATCGGTTCCATTCCTGTTGGCTTGCCTTGGCTTGACCCTGGGCGTTGGCGCTGCTGCCGCGCAAGAGCGCGCACCGGCAACACCGCTGATCACGCACGATCCATATTTCAGTATCTGGTCCAAGACCGACAAGCTTACCGATTCGGATACGACGCATTGGACGGGCGCGCACCAGCCGATCACAGGAATCGCACGCATCGATGGCAAGGCATATCGCTTCATGGGCCGCAATCCGGAGGAGGTTCCGGCCATGCAGCAGATGAGCAGCTCCATCACGCCAACACATACGCGTTACGAGTTTCGCCAGGATGGCGTGATTCTCGATCTTGCCTTCTTCACGCCAGCGATCATGAGCGATCTAGATCTGCTGTCGCGGCCGGTCACCTATCTTACATGGACAGCGAAATCGACGGATGCGACGACGCACCAAGTCTCGATTCTGCTCGACGTAGATCCGGTGATCGCTGTCAACGATCGCAGCGAGATGGTGGTTACTTCGCGCAATCAGACCACGACGCTCAACGTGCTCTCAGTAGGCTCGCGCGACCAGAACATTCTGAACCGCTCGGGCGACGATCTGCGCATCGATTGGGGCTACTTTCATCTGGCGATTCCGAAAGATGAAGAGGCGAGCACTGCGATAGCGTCCCAACTGACTCACGCATTTGCAGAGGACGGCAAGCTGCCGGCGAGCGATGCAATCGGCATGCCTCATCCAGCCAGTTGGGAGAGCGCTCATCTTGGAGCCGCGCTGGCCTTCGGTGCTGTAGGCGCGCAACCTGTAACACGCCATCTGCTTGTCTCCTATACCGAGGAGTTCGCTATCCAGTATCTGGAGCGCAACCTGCGGCCCTACTGGCAGCGCAATCGTGAGCCTGTGGAGGAGATGCTCGATACTGCTGAGTCGCAGTATTCGGCGCTCGAAAAGCGTGGCAGTGCTTTCGATCAGGAATTGATCGCCGATCTCACCAAGGCGGGCGGAGAGCACTATGCCGCAATTGCCACGCTCGCCTATCGGCAGGCGCTGGCCGCGCATAAGCTTGTCGCGGACGTTAATGGCGACCCGATGCTATTTGCCAAGGAGAACTTCTCCAATGGCTGCATCGCGACCGTCGATGTGCTCTATCCTTCAGCGCCACTCTTTCTCTTTCTGCAACCGAAGCTGCTGGAAGCGCAGCTTCGCCCAGTACTGGAGTACGCGTCGCTGGCGCGCTGGAAGTTTCCGTTTTCGCCGCATGATATAGGGCAGTATCCGCTGGCGAATGGGCAGGTGTATGGCGGCGGAGAAAAGACGGAAGAGGATCAGATGCCGGTGGAGGAGAGCGGCAACATGCTTATCCTTGCCGATGCCGTGGCGCGAGAAGAAGGCAATGCGAAGCTTGCGGAGCAGTACTGGCCTGAGTTGACAAAGTGGGCCGAGTATCTAAAGGAAAAGGGCCTCGATCCGGAGAATCAGCTCACCACGGACGACTTTGCCGGCCATGTCGCGCACAATTCCAACCTCTCGATCAAAGCCATCGATGCGCTCGCCGCGTATGCCGACCTGGCTCATCTACTCAAGCAGGATGGGGTTGCTAAAGACTACTCTGCCACAGCAAAGACGATGGCTGGGAAGTGGGTTGGCATGGCTCAGGAGGGAGATCACTACAAGCTGGCGTTCAACAGTCCCGGAACATGGAGCCAGAAGTACAACCTGGTTTGGGATGTCGTGCTGGACTACAATCTCTTCCCTAAGCTTGTAAGGGATACAGAGATGAAGTACTACATGGGCAAGGTGAATCGATATGGGCTACCCCTCGACAGCCGAGCCGACTACACCAAGCTCGACTGGTCGCTGTGGACGGCGACGCTCACCTCCGACCCGCAGCAGTTCAACGCGCTTGTCGACCCGATTTACAAATGGATCAACGAAACCCCGGCGCGCGTTCCGCTGACAGACTGGTATGACACCAAGACTGGAAAGCAGGTCGGGTTTCAAGCTCGCAGCGTGGTCGGAGGCGTGTTCATCAAAGCTCTTGCAGATAAGCAGCTGGCTGATAAATGGCGCGCCAAGGCTGCTTCAAACGAGTGATGCTGTTACACCCTTGTGCGGGAGAAGCAACTAACCGCGCGGGTGCGGCAGCAGCACAAAGGGAATCTCCTCCAACGCTGCTGCGACCGCGCCCCAAAGCACAGCGAAGTCGCCCAGCGTAGCAGCGGCGATTCGAGTGACGGCAAATTCGCTGCGCTCGAGCTGCTTCTGCACCAGGCTGAGCATGACCGGGTGACTGCCGACCTCGCCCCCTAAGAGAATCAGGCCTGGGTTGAGGATCAAAGATAAGTTCACTACGATGTCCGAAACAATCGCCGCTCTATATTGAACGATCTTCTCTGCGCGAAGGTCTCCGGTAAGCACGAGGTCGAGGATAGCGGTCGCTTCGGGTTCCCTTGCCGGGAGATTGGCCTCGGATTTGGCGAACGCTTCGTGCCAGCTCTTCACGATGGCTGAGCTGGTCAGCACGCTCTCCAGGGCGCCGAACTCATGCAGCGTCGGGAGTTTGCGCACGATGTGTGGCAGGCGCAGATAAGCTATTTCGCCTGCGGACCACTGGGCGCCATGGTGGATTCGGCCGCTCAGCACAATGCCGGCGCTGACATTGGCTCCAATGTTGATCGCGATGAAGGTTTCTTCGAACTGGGCCGCGCCGCGATAGCGCTCGCCGAGAGCGGAGAGATTTGTGTCGTTCTCGATGATGACGAGGCAGTCTACAACCTTATTCAACAGAGCGCGCAAGGGAACGCTGCGCCAGTTGTCGAGCGTGCTGATGGAGACGACAATCCCCTCATCCACGTTGGCGATGGCGGGCACTGCTACGACCACGGTGAGCAACTGTTCCCTCGCCATTTTCTGCTTCTTCAAGAGGCGGCGGACCTCGACGCCGATCAGATGACAAATGGCTTCGGGCGTTGTCTTCTGATTTTCCAGCGACACCTTTGACGACTCCAACTCCACTCCGCTCAGATCGGTGAGCAGAAGGGCAATGTGGTGTGAGGTAATCTGCACAGCAACGAGACAACCGCGCTCGGCCTTGAAGCTGATCATGTCCGGCGGACGGCCGCCGCTCGATTCACCCTCGCCCAGGGGCTTGATCAGGTTTGCCGCGAGCAGATCGCCAACAACATTGGTCACTGTTGGCGCGCTCAGCCCAGACGCGCGCACGAGGTCGGCACGCGAGCAGGAGCCGACTTCGCGCAAGAGCTTGAGGATGGTCAGCGCGTTGGTATGGCGGAGATGAGCTGGTCTGCCGACCGGAACGGATTTCTTTTTCACTGGGACTTTTCACTCAACATCATTACGTGGCCTTCCTGCCGACAGGCCGGATCATGATGAAAGGATTTTCCTTCACGATACAAGGCGGCACACGATCGGTCGAAGCTGTTGAAAGTCATAACTGCAGACGCACCTTTGCCCTGGTGAGGGCCGTGGCCAACGCAAGAATGACGAAGGTGAATATCACCGTCTTGATCACACCTGCATAACCGAAAGCGAAGTGTATATCGAGATAGGTGACCCCGAGCGAGGCGAAGAAGAAGTACCAGAGGTCGGGGAGCAGATACGTCAAGAGCGTATTGGCTCCGGCAGCCTTTACCGGAAGAGCCCAGCCAGTCCATCGCTTCACATCGCAGACCCAATACAAGAGCGTAAACATGAGAACAGCCGCGCCCACGCTGTATAGCGACCATGTCGGTGTGGCGCGAATCTTCGAGATGCCAAGGGGTGTACAAAGCCATCCAGCCAGCACCGTAAGCAGGCTGAAGCCCAGAGCAAGAGCCATCGCACGCTTTGGGGATGGCCGCTTGCCTTCGCCAAGGAATATCTGCGAGGCAACGACACCGGCAAAGATGATACATGCCATGGAGCCATTACTGAATGGCCAGAAATAGATCGGCCAGTGATTGACCCACGGAAGCACTTTTGCTGTGGTGAGAATGCATAGCACAAGCATGACCGCAAACCACAATGCAGCCGACCATCTCCATCGCCGCGTGGGAATGTACAGAACAGAAACGGCGAGATAGCTGAAGCCGATCAACCCGAGAATCTCGGGATAGGACGGATCGATCCAGGCAAGATGGCCGCTATGCGTCGTGCGACGGAAGATGACATAGAGCACGACGACGCCTGCGATTCCGATGCCACGCAATATCTTTGCATAAGACGGGAAACGCTTCGAAGCAGGATAGACGTTAAGATAGAGCGCCCCGCATAGGAGGCCAAGCAACGCCCAGAGATTGCCACTGATGCCCATGATCGCCGCATCGGCCTTTTCCGCGTTGGCAAGAATGAGGCCAAGGCCGATGAGGCCCGCTGCGCGCAAGACAACGTGCAGCCATAGCGCGGGGAGGGATGGATCTCGCTTGAGCCTCTGGGCAATGGATAAAGGGAGTGACATGCCAACAATGAAGAGGAAGAATGGAAAGACCATGTCGACATAGGTCATCACATCTTCGTTGGCGTGGGCATGGTAGGTCCACCATGGAAGCCCGCGAACCTCTGCCAGTTCATTCACAAAGATCATCACGGCCATGGTGAGGCCGCGAAAGATATCGATGGAGACAACACGGGATGAGACCTTATCCGCTGCAATCCCGCCTCGTGTTTCCACTGTCTGTACGCTGCTCTCAACGGTCATGGAGTAGTCGCCTTCCCGGCAGTTTGCGAGCGAAGAGAACTGTCAATAGCCCGAAGCAGAGCACCCGATGGATCGCCCTCGTAGTCCCAGAACATCACGCCGCCCAGCTTGTGAGTTAGTACATAAGCGCACTTGATCTTGATGGACTCCGGATCTTCGTACGAAACGAAGATCTGCGTTTTTGGGTTATACAAATAGGGCGCAGACGCTGCCTGATCCCAGTAACGATCGAAGCCGCTGTCGAGCATGGTCGAAGTGATAGCACCATAGTTCGAATAAGCGTTCGGAACCTGCTTGCCGGGTTGATAAAGGCCGTGATTCTGAGCCGATACCTGGCCCCACATGTGTCCGTAAAACGGCAACCCGAGCAGTATCTTCGCAGCTGGCACACCGGCTTTTTCAAAGGCCTGCACCGACGTGTCGGCTGAGATGTGCTTAGGGTCGGCTGGATTGGTGTACAACGGAGCGTGATTGCCGGCGATGGCATCGGAGCTTGGCTCGTAATAGTCGTACGCCATCAAATTGACGGTATCGAGATAACGCTGCGCTTTCTCCATCTCCGTATGCGCAAGGAATTCATCCGAAGCTCCTGCGGCGATGGAGAGATACAACCGCTTGTGCGTCTTCGCTGTCTCAGCGTCGAATCTTGCGCGCAGCTCTTGAAGCAGCGAGGTGAAGTTTTGCTTGTCCTCACTTCGAAAGGGATGCCTAGCACCGGGCATGCCTGGATATTCCCAATCAATGTCGAGCCCATCGAGATGATATTGCGCGAGGAACTCCATGACGCTCTGGATAAAGACTGTGCGACTCTGCCGGGTGAGGGAGACGTCAGAGAAATTTGTCGACCACAGCCATCCGCCCACGGAGACGAGCACTGTGAGCGATGGATTCTGCTTCTTCAGCGATTCGAAGAACGCAAAGTTCTCCTTGTCTTTTGCGAAGCCCGTAACCATGCGGCCATTCTCGATATTGGCGAAAGCATAGTTGATGCGCGTCATACTGGATGCATCGATCTCGCCGGGCAGGATCGCATTGTTTTGTGGGAAGACATAGCCGACCACAGCCTCTTTTGGTTGATGCGTTGTGCCTGCGACAAGCGTCGGCGCAATAAGGAAGAGACCGCAGATCATGATGCCAAAGGATCGATAAGGATTGAGCATAGGACTTCCTAAATAAAAGTACCAAAGATTCTCTCCGATCTTTAAACTAATTGCGCAATATCGGAAATCGACCAAGGATGGTGCATCATTTCCAAACTCAAATATTTACTGGCAATCCCGATTGTTCTAGCATCCTGCGAAGCTGGCGTAGCCCAGATGCATGTGCTTGTGGACCAGGTGGGCTATGATCTGCGGGCCCCCAAGCAGGCACTCGTTGAAGCCTCCGCGCAGGACCATCCCACACGCTACATGCTTATCGATTCCAACACAGGTAAGAAGGTACTCGAGGGCGATCTGAAATCTGCGGGTGAAGTCTATAGCTGGGGTGGCCGCGTCTTTTGGATTGCCGATTTCTCTACGTGGCAGAAAGAAGGCCGCTACGAACTACAAGTGAATTCCGGGGATGGCTTGATCCGCTCCTGCGCCTTCGCAATCGATGACGATGTGCTCGAACGCAATACCCTGTCGAATGTTGTTTTTTACTTCAAGGGACAGCGCTCCAGCGGTGATTTCGACAAAGCGGATCGACATCTCGCATTGCCGGGCAAGCCGGGAGAATTTGTCGATGTGCATGGCGGATGGTATGACGCGACCGGCGACTACGGAATCCATTTATCGCATCAGAATCTCACTTCCTACTTCAATCCGCAGCAGGTGCCACTGGTGGCATGGAGCCTGCTCAAGAGCTATCGCGCGCTCGAAGCGCGGCACAACGATAACTTCAGCGAGTACGAACGACGCATGCTCGATGAAGGCCTCTTCGGAGCCGACTATCTGGTCCGCCTCAAACGGCCCGATGGCTCCTTCTTCGAGAGCATCACGGCTCCGGGCAAGGACAAGCTTGCGAAGGATCGCGCAATCGGAAATCCCAACTGGCGCACGCAGATCAAGACAACCACTTCGGATTCGACACAGAGTATTCAGCAGATCGAGGAGCCGCACACGTACGAGGCGAGTTTTCGTTCGGGCGGAGGGATAGCGATCGCTGCTCTGGCACTTGCGAGCACTATGCCGGAGGATGGCGATTTCACCCGCGCAGAGTATCTCAAGACCGCGGAAGAAGCCTTCGATTTTCTCAACGTACACAATCGTGAGTTACTGAACGATGGCGTGGAAAACATACTCGACGACTACTGTGCGCTAATGGCGGCGACGGAGCTATATCGAACTTCGCATGAGGAAGTCTATCGAGTCGCTGCGGACAAACGCGCGAAGCAGTTGATGGAACGGCTTACCACTTCGGGATCGTGGCGCGACTATTGGAGAGCGGATGCAGCGACGCGCCCGTTCTTTCATCCTGCCGATGCCGGCCTGCCTGTGGTCAGCCTGCTGGAGTACGCGGAGATCGCTTCGCCTGAGCAGCGGAAGCAGGTGCGGGAGACAGTAGAGCGCTCGCTGCGCTTTGAGCTTTCCGTTACGCGCGAGGTCAACAATCCCTTCGGCTATGCGCGGCAACTGGTGCGCATGGGTGACGGCAAGCTGCGCACTGCTTTCTTCTTTCCGCATGACACGGAGGCCGCTCCGTGGTGGCAGGGGGAAGATGCGCGAGTCGCTTCGCTGGCTGCTGCTGCCAGAATGGCGCTGCCGCTCTTTGCCGATGAGCCGGAGTTTCAATCTCAGCTGCGTTCGTATGCGTGGAATCAGCTGCATTGGATTCTCGGCCGCAACCCCTTCGACACTTCGATGCTGATGGGCAGCGGCCATGGCGAAGCGGCTTATATGTTCTTCCGCTCCTACAAATACACCAGCGCGCCCGGCGCCATTCTCAATGGCATCACATCGGGACTGAACGACGAAGATGGGATCGCCTTCAATCAGGGATTCGCCGTTACCGGCAAAGACGAAGACTGGCGATGGACGGAAGAGTGGCTGCCGCATGCCGCGTGGTATCTCTACGCGATCAGCCTGCCTCACGAATAACTTCATAACATTACGGCGAACAAAAAAGCGCTGCAGCCAGGATCACTGGCTGCAGCGCTTTGTACTTCATTCAGGCTAGAACGCGTACTTGAGTGAAAGCTGCGTGGAGCGATTGTTGTTGACTGTACCTGTGATCTGACCGAAGCTGGCGCCATCGGTCATACCGGAGTCCGGTGCAGAGTAGTCGGCGATGTTGAAGGCGTTGAAGAAGTCAGCGCGGAAGTCGAGATGCTGTTCATGCCAGACCTTGAAGGTCTTGGAGACTGACATGTCGATGTTCTGAAAACTGGGCCCTTTCAGGAAGCCGGGACGCAGCGCGCCGAAGTTAGAGGCTGACTGCTCCTGGAAGATGCAGGAGCCGTCATCCATATCTGAGGGGCAGTAATCATTCTGCACTGCCGTGCCCCAGTAAGCATTGATCGACTTGTCGACAACCTTGAAGGGGTGGAGCAGGTTGGGCCGGGCAGCGCCGGTGAAGGCATGCACGGTGGAGGAATAGATCGCGGGCGAGGAGACGGTGACGGGGAAGCCAGAGTAGTAAACATCCGCACCGCTCAAGCGCCAGCCGCCCAAGGCCTCATTCACGATTGGATTCCATCCGCTGCCGAACATCTTGCCACGACCAAAAGGCAGATCATAGACGCCTGTAACAGAGATGTTGTGACGCGTATCCATACCGGCAGGTCCCCATTCGGATGCCATGTCGTAGGCGTTCTGCTGGTAATACTGACCGCTACCGATATTGCTGACACCGTAGAAACCAATGTCGTCGGTGAGCGACTTGGAGTAGGTGTAGTTCGCAGTGAGTTCAAACCCATTGGTAAGGCGCTGACGGAATACTGCCTGCAGCGCGTTGTAGTTGCTATTGGACTCGGTCTGCGTGATCTTGAGCACACCGCCCTCGCCGACGACGCTGTCATATGGACCATCGACGCCCGCTGCGGGATCCTGGTTTCCCCAGAAGGGATCGGTGAGATGGTGACCGATGATGCCGACATAACCGACCTGAAAAGTCGAGTTGCGCGCAACCTGGTACTCAGTGGTAAGGCTGAACTCCTGCGTCATGGCTGGCTTGAGGTCTTTGGGCCATGCGTAGAAGGTGGTGACAGGTATAGCCGTCGTCGGAAACCCGTTTGCGGCTTGAAAGAAGACGCCAGAGGAATAACCAGCATCGGTGGTCGAGGGGCTGGTGCCAATCTCCTCAAAGTCCTTGTGGAAGGGCGGGTTTTGGGTCAGACGCAGATTGGCGCCGGTGCCTTCGAGATAGCTCGATATGCCGTAGCCACCACGGACAACCAGCCTCGGCATGACCTGATAGGCAAAACCGATACGCGGCTGGAACTGAGTGTAGACCGGATCGTAGAGTGCGCGGCTGGCGCCGTCGACGCCAGCATAGATGATCTGGGCGGTCTCCAGGTTGAGGTTCGCTTGTTTGTTGTTGACTTCGTAGATCGGCTGATCGAATTCCCAACGCAGGCCGAGGTTGATCGTCAGATTGTGCATGATCTTCCAATCATCCTGAGCGAAGATACCGTCGCGCCACTGACGCTGACCGGTACGCCCAGTGACTGCGCCTACACCGGCGTCGTTAGACCGGTCGAGGATGAAGTCAGCGAAGGAGGACTGCGATGAGCCAAAGGAGGAGTAAACGCCGTTGTAGTTAAAGAAGCCCAGTTCACCGTCGTTGCCAGGGTAGAAGCTGTTCTGCTGATAGCGCAAGAACTCACCACCAAACTTGAACAGGTGTTTCCCTCTCTGCCAGGTGAGGCTGTCAGAGTATCCGAAGATGTTGTCGATGAAGATTTCCGGAGTCGGGTTGGCGCCGAAGCTGGTGGGTGATCCAATGGCTCCGGAGACGGCGAAATTCTGCGAACTGAAACCAGCGGTTAACTGCGCGGCGCTGGGAATGCCGACGAGCTGATTGCCGGTGAGGCCGAAGATACCGCTGGGGTCCGTGGTGACACCGCTGTTGAAGCGGATGCGGCCGTAGCTGGCGGTGAAGTTGTTGACGATAGCCGGCGAGAAGGTGTGAACCCAGTTGGCATCGAAGAAGTGATCTGGATAGTTGCTGGCGCTGGGGAACTGAACCGGCAGAGGATCGGCAGTGGTTCCATCCGCAGCAAAACCCTGCGAGTAGCGAAAGGCCATCACATCGCGCGAACCGAGATGCCAGTCGACCTTGGCATCGCCCTGATCGTTGGTGGCAAAGCTTCCGGAGGGACCTACGAAGTTATTATAGATGCCCGTCGGATCGCTCGGGTCTGCCGCGCGATTGGGAAGCGGATAGGCGCTGGTGTTAGAGAAGAGATATTGCGCAACGGGGCTGGTAATAGGAATCTGGTTGTTCGCATAGGGGGTAGGACGCCCTGTGGCCGGGTTGATGTTGGTGGTGTCATACAACTGGACCGGGATAGGCAGGGTGAGAAGCGACGACAGATCGCCGTTTCGAAATGCCTGAGTCGGTACGCTGGCAGTTGTCAGACCGGCGCTGTGGGTGCGGAATCCCATATAGTCGATGAAAAAGAACAGCTTGTCGTGGAATATCGGTCCGCCGAAGGTTCCGCCGAATTGAGCGCTTGTATACGGGTTCTTTGGCGTTGCCGGACCAACGACGTGGTCATTGCCCCAACTGTTGGCGTCGAGCTTATAGTCCTTGAGGAAACCGAATACACTGCCGTGCCATGCGTTGGAGCCGCTCTTCATGGCTGCAATTACAGTACCGCCATTGACGTTACCGAACTCTGCATTGGGATTGGCTGCGATAACGCGAACCTGCTCCAGGGCTTCGGGGCTGGGGTTGTAGCCGAGCGTGTTGTTGATGTTCTCGTTGATTTCCTGGCCGTCGAGCAGGTAGTTGTTGGACTGCTGGCGGTTTCCGTTCACGGAGACTTCATTGCCGGCGTTGGTGCCGCGCTCCATGGAGTTATTGCTGCCATAGGAGTTGAAGCCGGTGGAGACAGCGCCCGGCGTGTACACGGTGAGTTGGGAGAAATCGAGGCCGTTGAGGGGAACGCTATGGATGGTGTTCTCGGTAAATGTCTCGCCGAGCGTAGCGTTCTCGGTGTTCAGAATCGGCTGATACTCTTCCGACACTTCGACGGAAGTCTTAGCCGAGCCGACCTTCAGAGGAATGTCGACCTTCGCTACCTGATCGATTTCCAGGGAAAACGGACCGTAGGTTGCCGTCTCGAAACCGGAGGCTTCGATGTTCAGCTTGTAGTTTCCGATTTGAAGAAATCGGATCGAGTATTCACCCGACTGGTTGGTGCTGGCTACGGTTTTCACACCAGTTGCTGTGTTGATGGCCGTTACCGCGGCTCCGGGCACAATTGCACCGGATGCGTCGGTGACGGTGCCACGAACGGCTCCAGTTACTGTCTGCGCCATGCCTGGTAAGGCCAACGCCAACAGCAACAACGGTATTATCGAGTAACACAAACGCCTCATCTCTCTGCCCCCTTAGTTAGTTTTGTAAAGAAAGGTACTTGCGCCTACGCAGAGGTGGTCTTTGCACCTCGTCATTAGGGTTGTTGGGAACCTGCTACCGAGTCTGTATTTGACTGGCTCGAATCCGGCACAAAGTAACGATATGTGGACGCTACAAGAATATTGCAAAGAATACAAGATCAAATTTAGGTCAAATGATCAAAAAATCCGTCGGACCTTGTGCAAATGCTCTTTTTGAAGAATTTGACGGGAGCAACCCGGGATGACCGGCGGCCGGAACTGATCGTTCCGAGGCAAGAAAACGATTGCATTCGCCGCGACGGTAGTACATTCTTATCTATCCTTATTAAGGTAGACTTTTGGTGACCGAAAACTATCGAGCTGGAGAGCCTGAAATGCGGCAAAGAACAGCCCGGACGTTGCACAAACTCAGTCTTTTCCTACTGCTTCCCCTGTCGCTGGCCGCTGCGGCGCAGGAACATCATCCCATTCTGCCGATCGGCTCCCCGGCGCCGGAGTTCAACTTGCCCGGAGTAGACGGCCGCATGCACAAGCTGAGCGATTATGCCGCCAGCCCGGTCCTGGTGGTTGTCTTCACCTGCAACCACTGCCCTATCGCGCAGGTTTACGAGCAGCGCATCCAGCAGCTTTACAACGACTACAAAGGCAAGGGCGTCGCCGTGGTAGCGATTCAGCCCAACGATCCCAAGGCGATCCGAATCGACGAACTCGACTCCTCGGACCTGAGCGACACCCTGGCGGAGATGAAGATCCGCGTTCAGTACAAGCACCTCGCCTATCCCTATCTATATGATGGCGAAACTCAGCAGGTCGCCCGCGCTTACGGTCCGCAGGCGACGCCGCATGTCTTCATCTTTGATCAGCAGCGCCATCTTCGCTACGAAGGCCGCATCGATAACAGCTATCGCACCGAGTTGGTGAAGACTCAGGATGCGCGAAACGCCATCGATGCCCTGCTAGCCCACAAAGATCCTGTCGTGACCCACACTGGCGTCTTCGGCTGCTCCACCAAGTGGAGCGAGAAGTCTGCCGGTAGCGAGGCTGCTCTGGAGAAGATCGACGCACAGCCGGTAACCTTATCCATGGCGTCGAAGGCGGAACTTACCAAGCTGCGCACCAACCCTACGCATCAGGTGATGCTGGTGGATTTTTGGGCTACCTGGTGCGGCTCCTGCATTGCAGAGTTTGCCGACCTGCAGGACACGCTGCGTATGTATTCGGATCGGGATTTTTCGTTGGTCACCGTCTCGGCTAACATGCCCGATGAGAAAGCAAGCGTGCAGCGTTTCCTTGACAAGAAGCATGCGACCAGCCGCAACCTGCTGTTCGACTCGGACGACACGGAGGCACATCAGACAGCCTTCGATCCCAAATGGGATTCTGCCGTGCCGTACACAGTTCTGCTGTCAGGCGATGGCAAGGTGCTTTACAAAAAGCTTGGCTCAGTGGACATGCTTGAACTGCGGCGCACCATCCTGGCCAACCTGCCTGCTGAGTACATCGGCTTCAGTCGCTACTGGCAAGGCCAGTAAGAGCTTCTCGCTCGATCGCGACGCTGGAATCCGCCGTCTTCGCAATACGAATAGCCTGAAAGACCGCCCCGGTCAGCTGCGCCTCCGTGCCGAGGGAGCTGGCCAGCACGCTGGGCTGTACGCGGGGATTGAGGCTGCAGACCACCTCGCGAACGGCTTCTCCGAATGCTGGATGCATTCCGATGCCGCCCCCCAGCACGAACAGTGGGCAGTTCAGCACCAGAGAAAGGTTATAGATCGCGTAGGCTAGCGTGCGAGAGGCCAACCCCAGCACTGCGCGCGCCAGAGGATCGTGCTCCTGAGCGCGATCGAAGATCTGGGTAGCTGTTGCATCCTGAGGGAGGGTAGCGCCATGCTCGCTCCATATCTTCTTCCAATGCGACCGGATTCCTTCGCCACCGACGATCTCTTCGAGCGCGCCCGGCTGGCGGCTTTCCACCGGAGCCGTCGAAGCGCCGGGAACTAGCATGTAGCCAATCTCACCGGCGATCCATTCATCCCCGCGAAAGAGCTCGCCCTTGAGTACAATTCCTGCGCCTACCCCGGTGCCGATGGCCAGGAACACAAAGCTCTCAACGTCTTTGGCTACACCGGCTGCGTGCTCGCCGAGCGCCGCCATATTGACATCGTTGTCGACAAAAGCCGGAACGCCAAGCTCGGCTTCCAGCAGCGCACGCAGGGGGATATCCTTCCAACCCATCAGGTATGAGGTCGCGATTACGATTCCCCTATCCGTATCCGTGATCCCTGGGGCACCAGCCGCCATAGCACGCAGGTCGCCACGCGTCGCTGAGGACTTTTCAAGCAGCGCATCCACGCCCTCGCATATCATCTGCACGATGCGATGCGGCTCGCGAATACCGACTGTCGACGCAGCCCAGCGATCTACGATGCTCCCGTCCATAGCGGCGAGCGCCAGGCGCAGATTTGTTCCTCCAATGTCTACGCCCACAACGAAGGCGTGGCTCACTGACTTTATTTCCTGCTCCTCTATAGGGGCCACATTGCCGGACCGATACTGCACCATGCTTCTCGCTTCCTAAAATGAATTATCTTCGCCGCGTTGACAGGAACTGTGTCACGGCGCAGCGGCTGTCGGATCGGCGCTGATGCTCTCTAACTCGCGCCCCTTGGTCTCTGGAATCACGAAGCGTACGAACAACAGCGTCAGGACGCAAAATCCGCCGTATACAGCGAAGGTGAGGCTGTTGCCCGCTGCCTTGATAAGCGACAGAAACGTGAAGGCGACCAGCGAATTGGACGCGCCAGAACCAAGTGTAGCCGCTGCCACGCCCCGTCCGCGCAGTCGCAGCGGGAAGACCTCGGCAACTAGTATCCAGCCGATCGGTCCCATGCTGAACGCAAAGCATGCGATGTAGACCACCAGGCAGGCCATCGCAATCACTCCCAGCGACGAGCCTAGCGCAGCCTGATTGTGAAAGGCATACGATAGCAAAAACAAGGACAGCATCATGCCACTGACGCCGCAATAGAGCAGCGGCTTGCGTCCCACGCGATCGACGAGCGGCAGCGCGATGATGGTCGCGACCACGTTCAACAACGCGAGCACCAAGGTCGAGAAGATTGCGCTTTTATCTGAAGCGATGCCGGCGAGCAGAAAGATTTGCGGTCCGTAATAGAAGATCGTGTTGATGCCCGTCACCTGCTGCAGCACTGTGAATCCGACGGCAATGAACAACGCCCCGCGCACCGCGGGACTCCACAGCGCGCGCCATCGCCGCTCCACCTGGATGGACAGGCTGTTGCGAATATCGGCAAGCAATACGGCGGTTCCAGCTTCATCGGCATAGGAGCTCAGCACCTTCTCTGCCTCTTGAATTCTTCCCTGCCCCACCAGCCATCGCGGGCTCTCGGGCACTGTCGCAACCAGGACCAGAAACAGGCCGGCGGGAATGGCGCCGAGGCCGAACATCAGCCTCCAGGCATGTTCGTTGGCCAGCCAATAACCGATCAGGTCCGCAAGCGCAATGCCCAGCGTCAATGCGAATTGATAGAGACCGATCAGCATGCCGCGGGATTGCGGCGGCGCCAGCTCCGACACATATACGGGCGCGGTGACGGACGTAAATCCGATGGCGAGCCCCAGCAGCATTCGTGCCGCAACCAACGTCCATACATCGGGAGAAAAGGGCGCCAGCAGCGAGCCGACCACAAACACAATACCGCCGCTGACGAGAATCACGCGCCTGCCCAATCGATCCGCCAGCGCGCCGCCCACGATCGCGCCGAGCATTGAACCGATCAATACCACGCTCACCACGGCTTCTTCCATCTGGGTCGAGAGAGCAAATGAACTTCGCACAAAGATCAGCGCCGCCGCGATGATTCCCACGTCGTATCCGTAAAGAATGCCGCCCAGGCCGGCGATGAACGAGACCTTCCACAGAAAGCCTTGACGCACTGCAGGCGCCGATCGCGCTTCGGCAAAGCTTTGCTGCAAATCACACCCCTCGATCACAGACGGTTCTGGCCAGTGTAGATGCAATCGCTTCAACTTTGTAAAGAAACTTGCATAAGCATCCGGCTTTTTGTTCTCATGGCTCTTGAGGACAGACCATGGCAGGCAGCGAAGCAGCTTCACCCCGATGGATTGCGGGCATAGAGCCCCCGAAAGAACTGCTGTCGGCGAGCGGCACCGAGATACTTGAGCTGGAGTGCAGGCAGCAGCCGCAGCTGCTCAAAGAGTTGATCTACGCATACAGCACCGATCCTGAGATCGTTTCCCAGCTGCGCAAACTGCGCAGGCTCGCGGCGAAAAATGGACCCGTGTTGTTTCTCGGCATGGGCGGCTCCTACTGCTCTGCAATCAGCGGAGCAACGCTGTTGGCAAGCCATGGCAGATCGTCCTACGCAATCGATGCCGGCGAGTGGCTTCACTACGGTGTATCGACCTGGAAGGATGCGGCGCTATCCATATTACTCACCACCTCCGGCGAGAGCGCAGAGCTCGTCGAGCTCATGAAACGCGGCTCAGGCCAGGATCTCGCGCTGATCTGCAACAACCCCGCCAGCACCTGTTGGAGCCTCGCAGAGAACCGCCTTCCCATCCTAGCCGGCCCGGAGTACGGCAACGCCACCAAGACCTACACCAATGCCACAGCCGCCTCGATCATCCTGGCCGCTGAAGTTGCCGGCTTGCCCTGGCAGCAGGATGCCGAAGATGCTGCGAACGCTATCGCTGCCGATCTAGACCGCATCTTTGCCATGCGCGGCGATCTCGAGGCATTCACTCGCGGCGCGGCCAATATTGAAGTGATCGGCAGAGGCGCGGCCTATGGCGGAGCCATTATGAGCGCGCTCACCATTCGCGAGATGAGCGGCTTTCGCGCCGCGCCGCATACCGGCGCAGGCTTCAAGCATGGACCTAATCTGGATGTGGACAGCACGCACGTAGCGATCATCTTCTCCCTCGGTCACACTGCGGAGCTCGGCTTAAAGCTAGCCGCGGAATGCAATCGTCGCGGAGGCAAGGTGCTTCTCGTCTCTTCGCAAGAGCGCGACTCGACGGAGAAATTGCTCGCGGTCAAAGTAGGCTCAGTCGCCGAGCCGTGGGAAGGCATCACATCCATCCTGGCACCGCAAGCGCTTACGCTCGCCATGATCGAGCGAACAGGCTGCCGGCTGCCGCCGCGCTTTCAATACGGAGTGATGGAGCAATAAATCAGGGCCGCCGGCCCAGCCATAACAGCGCGTCTTCAAAGAGCTGATTCTGAGGCTTGTTGGTGAAGATCTTGTCGCCGTGGCCCATGTTCAGGTAGAGCATGCGGTAGCGGGTGTTGGTCCACATGACAGGCACGTCGCCGCCGCGAATGACGTCCTTCAGGCCAATGGGATAATTCGACTTGTCGAGCGTCAACAGCACCTTGACATCCTTGTTGAGCCGCGGACTTGGCTTCCAGATATACCACTCGTTGATTGGCGATGTGAACTGAGCCGGCAGATGCCGCGTGATGGGACTCGACTTATCGTCCACATCGATTAATGCCGGCAGTGGAGGCCAATTGTTGCCATAGAACACAGTGCCGCCGAGAAAGTCGACAAACCACGGCCAGTGCGTTCCCTCATCGTTGTAAGCGGCGATGTGAAACCCGAGCCAGCCTCCGCCACCCTTCATATACTGCTCGAAGCCCGCCTGTTGCGCAGGCGTACGGGGAAAGTCATCGAGCCACAGCACCACCTGCACATCCTTCAACCGCGCAGCATTCAGGTCGTCCCAGTTCGATGTCATTGCGAAGTCGAATCCATCCCGTTGTCCCAGCTTTGCGTAGAACTGCATTGCCTCCTGCGCAAACATCACATGGTCCTTCTCCACATCGGTCGAGTAGAAGGCAAGCACGCTGAAGCGCTTCTGTTGTCCATAGCCTGCGGCCGCGACAGCACAGAGCACCAGGGACAGCAATGCATAACGCGACCATCGCATCGGCCGCATCACTTTTGTCCCGCCCAGAGAATCGCGTTGTGAAAGAGCCGGGTAAATGCAGGGTTTTCAAAGAGCTCACCATGATGGCCCATGAAGATATATACGTTGCGCGCCTTCACATGCTCATTGGTCCACACCACGGGATGATCGCCCATCTTGATCTTCGTATCGGGAGTGTAGGTGCTCTCATCGACGCTAGCCAGCACATGTACGTTGGGTCGCGGAGACTTGTCGTACTTGTACCACTCTTCATTCTCGATCTCAAAGCTCTTGCCAAGCCCCTGCATAACCGGATGCATAGGGTCTTCGACATTCACCTTGCCCGAGACGAAGGTCGGTATGTATTGGGTGTAGCGAATGCCACCCATGAATTTTGAAAACCACGGCCACATCGGGTAGCCATCGAACTCACCCAGCAGCGTCGCGTGATGAAAGCCGATCCAGCCTCCGCGGCCCTGCTCGATGTAGTCCTCGAACGCCTCGACAGCCGTCGGCTTCCAGGCGTACGGCGGATAGTTCAGCTGAATGAACAGCTGATACTGCGCAAGAAAAGCTTTGTCGATCTTGTCGGTATTCTCGATGTAATCGATGGTGAAACCATCTTCGGTTGCCTCTCGCGCGAGCCAAACTTTGGCAGCATCGACGAACGGCTTGTGGATACCGCCCGCCTCGGCGATAGCCAGAACGTGAAACTTCGGTTTGGGAGTTTCAGCCGGCGCGCCTGGCATCGCCAGCAACAACAAGGCGATCGCGGCAAAGAAGAATCTGGTGCAAGAGAGAAGGAAGGAATGCAGCCGAATCAATGAGAAGCCTCGCTGAGGGCAAAATGATTTCCACGCCGGAGCGGAAAGTGCAGAGGCACTCGAAACGCTCTTGCCTCAATGCCGCCGCGTAGAGATACTTAGTAAACAATATGAAGTATCTCACCGACTCCGGCAACTGCCCAGAGCTTTGCTATGCGAAATTCATGACAAAGTGCGCGCGGGCTTTCCTGTCCGCGGCACTGCTGTTCGCCTGGCTCCCATGCCATGCCCAGTCCCCATACACTTCAGAGATCTCCGGCCTCATCAATCCCTCGGCCGCAGCCTGCAATCCAACTACGGGCAAGATCTACATCGTCGATCCAGACGCGGCCTCGGTCGTGGTCAGCGACGACAAGACCGGCTCAGATCTACATGTAAAGGTCGGAGCGGGACCGGTTTCCATCGCCGTCGATACCGCCAATGGCCGCGCATACGTTGCCAATGCCGACGACGGCACGGTGAGCGTGATCGATGGGAATACGGACGCCGTTCTGGCGACACTAACCATCGGAGCGCATCCCTATTCGATCGCGGCTGATTCCGCCGCGGGAAAGATTTACGTCTCGCGCACTTACAGCAACGAGCTTACAGTCATCGATGCCGCAACGAATGCCGTCTCCACGATCAAGGCAGGCTCGCCGGACCTGATCGCCGTCAACTCCAGCTCACACCCTATCTATCTGCTCGGATACGAAGGCGGCGATCTGGCCGTGCTCGATGGCAAAACGCACGCGATCGCGAAATCGACCGTCGGCATGCACGCCTGGGGCATGGCGCTCAACGCCGCGACCGGCGCGCTTTATGTGGCGAGAATTGGCGATGCGGAAGTGATCAGTATCCAGCCCGGCTCAACATCGCAGCAAAAAATCTCCACCGGCCGCATTCCCTGTTCCATCGCCGTCAACTCCCGCACCAACACGATTTATGTCGCAAACTATGCGGACAACAGCGTGACTGCCATCGATGGCGCGACCAGCCGCGTCATCGCTACCATTTCGGTCGGCAAACGGCCTGAGGCCGTGGCTGTCGACGAGACGAGAAATCTCATCTTCACAGCGAATACTCTGGGGCGCAGCGTCACGGTAATCGATGGCGCAAGCCACAAGATTTTGGCCACGCTCGATGCTGGCATGGCTCCCTATGCGCTCGCCGTCAATGCTGCTTCCGGCAAGCTGCATGTCGCCAACCTGGACAAGGTCGCGTCCGTGGTCCTCGATACAGGTAAGTACGCAGCAGTATCTGGAGCCACAGTGCAAAGGTAATTCAGGCGACTTTCCGCTCTGCTCTCCTATGCGGTGGCTCAAGCCAACTCAGCGATTCACCGTCGACGCTGAATCGGTAGCGCGGCTGGCCGTCTGGCTGCGCGATGCGACGCTCAGAAGCAACGGCGCGGAAGGGTGCATCGTCGGCGCATTCGACTCCACAATACCGACGACATAGACAGGCTGGCGAATCGGCTCTGCCCAATCTTCGGCGCGAAGTGTAAAGGTGCGGCTCGATTGAGTTTCAGGCACCAGCACACCATTCAGGCCCACGTTGACCACGCGCACACCCGGAGGAAGATTCTGGACAAAGCACGGCACGCGACCCTTGAAGCCATTGTGCCTGTCGATATGCAAGGTCACAGTCACTTCTTTCCCCGGCTCGATCGAAACATCCTTCGCCTCCGTCGTTACCACCACATCAGGCGCCGGAGTGATGGAAGCAACCTGCAGCGCTCGATCTAAATTCGCATTCGCGGTGCGCGTCATTCCACTTTTCTCATGGCCCACGATCGCGATCGGCGCGGGAGGCGTGTCCAGTGCTGCATCTGCTGCGGCCGTCAGCACTACGACGGTCGAGTCCTGCCCTGGCTGGATCGCCGCCTCGCTCGCCATCACCCCTTTGGGCAGGCCTTGCACTTCGATTGCTATCGGCCCCAATTCACCTCGCCGGGCAATCACGGATACTGTGACTACTGTGGAACCGCCGCGAGGAATGTTTGGATTCTCGGGCTCCGCTTTGAGCCTGTAGTCGGCTACTGCATCGCGAAGCGTCAGGCGATAGGCAAATTCCGGACCCTGCATACCGCGAACATCTTTAATATGAAGGATGAATTCGCCATCGGAAGGAGCGACAAAATCGAGCTTCGAGTCGGCTCCGTATCCAGGGCCGCCATCATCGTTGCGCCAGGTCAGATGAAAGACCGGAAGACCGTTCGGCGGCGTGTTCATTCCGGCAGGAAGAATCTGCACTTTATACACCGGAGTGTTGACTGCATGCACATCGGGCGAGGTTCCAAGATATGCCAGGCGAAGATCGTCGATGCCCTTGAGATTGGTATCGGCGTCGGGCTGATCTGGAATGGTATCGATCCGATTGAGTTCATCGCCCACCATCAGATAGTCGCCCTCATGCAGTTCTGACGTTGAATTCAGCCGAATGCCGGTGCTCCGCGAATCGCGATCCGAAAGCGTAGTCGTGGTCTGGTTCAAGCAACGAATGGTCGCCCGCGGCAACACATTGCCGTTGGCGTCGAGTATCTCGATCACGCTATCGAGTCGCGAGCCCAATCGAGACGCGGCCACATCGATGCTGATTGACTCTCCTTTACGGGCTTTGAAGCGGAAGTAATCCTCGTCGCCGCCTTTGTCCAAGCCCGCTCCGCCATCGATATGACCATTGATGGTGATGGGAAGCGAAATGGCCTGCGCGGTTTCGTCGCTATTGTTCGGCTCGTGCTCCACCATCTCGGGTTCGCCGCCCACGGCAAGTTTCACTTCATTCACGGGTCGCGTGTCGTTTATTTCCAACGGCATCGTAGTCCAGCCCTCGACCGATGGCGGAGCGGAAATCTTTACCTCTTGCACGCTGCGTAAGTTCACACCCTGAACAGCGACTTCGGAGGAATTTCCCACGCGCACGCCGAGGGGAAAAACACTCGTAACGTAAGGCACAGCGCCGGCATCGAGGCGATAGAAATAGTCCTTGCCTCCGCCATGATCGCGGTCGCCAATGGATACCGTATATTGGCCGCTATGCGGCAGCCTGGCATGCAGCGCGGCATCGTCTTCATTGCCGTTATTGCCGGCAGAGGCAATGAGATGGCCTTCCTGATCTTTCAATTCCAGCGTGGATTTGAGATCGGAGCCAAGCTGCGAAGCGATCACGCGGAAGACCAGCTCCTCTCCAGCGTTGCCATTGAACTCGTAGCTCTGCTTAGCCCCAGGAGCTGCAATCGTGCCGATCCACGTCACGGGCAGCACAGGCAGGTTCGTGCCTGCCTCCGCCATGCCGGTTCCGCCAATCTCAGGGAACGCGCCTACTGCAAATGCCATCATGTTCGTAGTGCCGAGCGGAGTTCTGATCCGAAATCGATGCATGCCAGGCAGTACATCTTTCGCAATCGTCAACTCCAGCTTTGCCGTTTGCTTCCTGCCTAGCGGGACCTGCGCTCCCAGGTCTTCGCCAGCGCGAGGCGCGGCAATCTTCTCCGGCACATCGGTGATCTGGGTGACGCTACCGGTCATTCCGCCAGCGTCGAACAGCACCTCGGATGCTTCGGAAAGATTGCGACCTTCCAGGATGAAGGTCTCCGTCTTTCCGCGCTCCAATCCCGCAGGCATGATCTTCGAGATGCTTGGAGGAATGATCGGAACAGTCGGAGAATGTGTCGGCTCTTCTGCGATCAGCATCGATGACACGGCTAGGCCCAATCCGTAAAGCAGTGTGATTCGCAGACTGGAAGTTTGCCCGCTCATAGCCGCAAACATACGCAGGAGAGTCGTCGTTGGAACGCTAACTGCTTTGTGAGTTGTGCTCATCGCCCGCCTGCCTCCTTGGCTTGATCGCCGGCTGAATGCGGAAGAGATTCAAAGACCATCATGGGAGCTCGAATCGGCTTTCGGCTCTGCGTGTCGTATATGCTTAACGAGCCGTCGTAACGGCCGGCGGCAAGCCACTTGCCATCAATGCTGATGTCCAGCGCTTCCACCCAATCCGGTTGCCGGTCAATCACGCTGATTGCTTCGAGAGTCGCAGCATCGCGAAATCGTATCGAGCCATCCGACGAGGAAGTAATGATAGCCTTGCCATCCGGCGACCACACCAGCGCGAGCAGGCTGTCCTCATCGGCAATCAGCGACTGGCTGAGATGACCATCGTCCTCTCCAAGCTTCCAGACATAGATTGTCTTGTCGTATCCGCCCGCCGCGATGCGGTCGCCGGAGCGCGAAAAGGCCACGCTGTTCAAGCCGTCCGACGCATCGCTCAGCGTGTAGAGCCGCTTGCCCGTCGCTACATCCCATATCTTCACGGTGCGATCCTGCGAAGCAGAGGCGAGCAGCCTGCCATCGGGACTGAAAGCCACTGCAAAAACTGCATCGATGTGATCCTGCAAATTCCGCAATTCCTTCCCCGTGCCCGCGTCCCAGAGCTTGATCATGCGGTCGTAACTGCCGGACGCGATCAGCTTTCCGTCCGGGCTCCATGCGATCGAATAGATGCAATCCCGGTGGCCGCGTATGGTTCTGATCTTCTGCCGCGACGCGACGTTCCAGATATCGATTTCGCCTTCGATTTGCGGCGCACCGCCAGCAGCCGCGAGCAGCTGTCCATCGGGGCTGAAGGCCAGCGAGCGCACGGCGCCTGCATCGGTCACAAATCGCGCCACGACTTTGCCCGAGACACTGTCGATGAGACGAACCTCCTTATTGCCACCGACTGCCAGCATCGTTCCATCCGGTGAAAACCTCACCGAAGTCACCGGCGAAATCACGTTAACCTCAGGCTTGATTTCCGGTCCGGTCCTCAGGCCGGTTCCTGGCTCGATCGACGGAGCCGCAGATGTGTCTGAGGCTGGCCCTGGAGCGCCAGCTTCAATCCATGCCCGTATCTTCGCAAGCTCGGCCGCCGCTAGTGGATCCGCGTCCAGCGGCATCTGCGGGTCCAGCTCTCCTTCTAGCATTCGCATCAGCTTGCTGTCTTTGGCGTCATGCGCCACTACAACCGCGCCGTGTCTGCCGCCCTTCATCAGCGCACTGTAGTTATCGATAACCAATCCACTCTTGTGCTGGACGCTCGAGTGGCAGCTTCCACAGTTCCTGGCAAAGATCGGCGCAACCTCGCTGTAGTCCGGCGGACTCGCATGCGCAGCAGCCAGCACACGCGGAGCGAACAGCGAGCCATAAGCCAATCCTGCGGCAATCGTCAACACCGCGACGCAGGTCAGGCCAGGAGCGCATATTCCGTGAATGACCTGCCGGATCTTCATCGCCATCCTCATCGCGCAATCAATGATTAAACATGAACTCTTTGCTGGTGAGCAGAGCCCACGCCATATCCACAAGCGCCGCGCGCCTTGTATCATCTACGCCGGCGACTTTCTCACGCTCTGCATCCGCAAGCCCCTGCGTCAATGCGGTGCTCTCCGGCCCACTCGGATGCCTGCTGAAAGACGTTACGTAGAGATAGTCCACGATCTGCCCGTCGGTAAATCCCAGCCGCAGTAACATGTCGATCGCATTGTCAGGCGCGCGTAACTTATTGTTCAGCGTTTCGCCGTTGATGATGTGCAGCGCCTGCGTGATCGTAGGCACCGACGTCCTCTCGCTCTCGCGCGTCTGCGCTCGCACCGGACGTCCAAAGGCCGTCAGGAAGTAGGACTTCACCGCTGTATCCGGCAGCTGCATTCCACGCATGCCAGCCGGGAAGCCTTCGAACTTCTCAGGCGCTTGCGTCACCTGCGAATACGCATCCAGCAGCACCTCGGCGGGCAGGCGCTTGATTGCATAGTGCGATCCGTACTTGTCATCCTCAGCATTCTCCTTGAGCGGCTTCGACGAAGTCTGATAGGTCGCAGACTGCATGATGGTGCGAATCAGAGAATCGACATCGTAGTTATGTGCTATGAAGTCCTTTGTCAGCGCGCTGAGTAACTCTTCGTTGGTGGCTGGATTGGTATCGCGGAGATCGTCCACCGGCTCAACCAGCCCTCGGCCCATAAAGTTGCGCCACACCCGATTGACGATATTGCGCGCGAAGAAAGGATTGTCGGGACTCGTAAGCCACTTCGCAAAGTACTGCCGGGTATCGCCGGGAGCTTCGCTCGAAAGCGCTACCGCATCGAGCGGCTTGGGTGGCAGCGGTATCATCAACCGATCGTCCATGAACTCGCCCGTAGGCGCCGAGTATACCGTCACGTTATTGAACAGCGGGCCGACTGCCGTGCGAAAACCCGACGGCGCAAAGGTCTTGAGCCGCACCCGCGCAAAGAGGTTGGCCATACCGTAGTAGTCCTTCTGCGTCCATTTGGCCAGTGGGTGATTGTGGCAATGCGCGCAGCTGATGTTGATACCCATGAAAGCCTGCGTCATATTCTCCGAAGTGTCGAGCGGGTCGCGATGGATCAGCCAGTAATTGGCCGCACCATTCTCAAGCGTGTTGCCAGTGGCGGTCACAATCTCCGTTGCAAACTTGTTCCACGGCTTGTCCTCTGCCACGCTCTGGCGAATCCAGTTGTAATAACTCCACATCTCGTCGCTTGAGAGATGGTTACTCGATACCAGCAGCAGGTCCGACCATTTATACGCCCAGTAATCTATGAACTCCGGCCGCTTCATCAGTGCGTCGATGAGTTGGTTGCGCTTGTCAGGCGATGTGTCTTTGAGGAAGGCTTCGACCTCTGCGGCCCTGGGCAGAATACCCGCTGCATCCAGATACGCACGCCGCATAAACTCATCGTCGCTCGCCTGCGGCGACGGCGGAATATGCAGCGCTGCAAGGTGCTTCAGAATCAAGTCGTCGATCGAGTTATGGCGCGCCGCTCTTGTGAAGACTGTCTCCTCCAGCCTTTTCGGAAACGGAATACGCAGCCGTGAAAACGTGACATGGCTCTGATACCACACTGTCACCGGTGCCTCGCCATAGCCGCGCATCGTCACATAGCCGTTGTTGTCTACGCCAGCCACACCCTCATCGCCGCTGTCGAACTTGGCCCAGCGCGTCACATCCGCGGTATGGCCATCGGAGTAGACCGCTGTAACGATCAACTGCTGCTCCGCGCCCTGCCGCAACGAGGCCTCATGAGGAAACACCTGAATCTCGGTCACCGTTGCATCCGTCTCTCGCGGCGCTGTCATTCCCTGCGCCAGCCAGCCGGCCATGACCTTGTACTCAGGAGAGCCAACGTCGAAGCGCCTGCCGCCGCCATGAGCAATCGCGAGCGTTGGCTTGAGCAGGATGAGACTCTTGCCTGGCTCCATCCGGTTCGTGCGGCGTGCGTCGGCCTGATGCGTGAGCGCGTAATAGTCCGCGACTGGATCATACCCGCGCAGGCTCAGCTTGAATCCATTCTTTCCTGCCGCCGCACCGTGACATGGGCCGGAGTTGCAGCCCACTTTCGTCATCACCGGCAAAACATCGTTGCGGAAGCTCCATGCCGACGCCGTCCAATAACCCTTGACCGTCAGCGGAGCACTCGCGCGATGTCCCTGAACCGTGGCAATGATCGTGGCTTGCCCGTCGCCGAGTGGAAATATCGCATCGCCTTGATCGACTCGCGCAACCTTCGCGTCAGAGATTGCAATCGTTGCGCGAGAGTTCAAGTCCTCCTGGTGCCCGTCGGCAAAGGTTCCTTCCACAAGCAGCCGCTGACCATTGTGGGGTCCGGTGATTGTGATTGCTCCAGGCAGGATCTCGATTCTCGTCAGGCTCGCGAGTGAAGAGAGACGAGGCGCAAGCTTCGCGACCGCGGCAGTGCGCTCGGACTTCATCATCTCTGCCGAATGATACGGAGCATCCTTTGGTTTTTGCCCTGCAGCTGTCTGCCCTGCGGTTGTATTTGGAGCCATGCAAAGAACGGCGGATACGCCAATGCATGCAATCCCTTGCAGCGATCGTCGCACTCCGTTGCCTTCCATAACTTTTCCACTTCCGTTCACTTCAAAGAAACTCATAGATGCAGACTTACCCGCGTACAACCCTCAACTTAGTAACTCATCGATGGGGTCGAAGCCATGATCCACCAGCCGCACCTCGCGCCCCTGCGGCGTTTTCAGGATCGTATCGACCGGAATGCCCAGGCACTTATATACAGTGGCCGCAACATGCGCCGGCGTCACCGGCCGATCCTGCGGAGCCGCGCCAATCGCATCCGACGCGCCAACCACCTGGCCGCCTTTCACGCCACCGCCGGCAAACAGCACTGTCCAGCACTGCGGCCAGTGATCGCGCCCTCCCGCAGGGTTGATTCTCGGCGTGCGTCCGAACTCGCCTGTAGCCAGCACCAGCGTGCTATCCAGCATTCCTCTGCGGCTCAGGTCTTCAAGCAGCGAGCTGTAAGCGTTGTCAAACATAGGCCCAACCAACTCGCTGTAACAACTGATCGGACTGAATGGCGCGGAACCATGAATGTCCCATGTAATGTCGTTGAAGACCGTCTCGAACATATTCAGCGTCACAAAGCGCACGCCGCGCTCTACCAATCTTCGCGCCAGCAGGCAGCCCTGCCCAAAGCGGTTCATGCCGTAGCGCTTGCGAACTTCTTCGGGCTCCTGGTTCAACTCAAAGGCCTCGCGCGCCTTGGCTGAAGTCATCAGCGTATAAGCCTGGTTGAATGTCGCATCCATCAGCTTCGTATCCTGATTGGTCTCTTCGAAGTAGGCAACCGACTTATCCACTTCCGCGCGCCAATTTCTCCTGCGGTCTACGCGCAAGGCCGAGATGTACTCCGGCGGTAGCATGTCCGGCACCTTGAATTCAGGATCGGCTGGATCGGCGTTCAACACAAATGGATCGTAACCTTTGCCAAGAAAGCCGGCCGTATCCCCATGCGGCAGGTTGCCGCCTAACTGCCCAATCATGTACGGCAACAGCACGTTGGGCGGCATATCACCGCGAGCGCCCTTCTCAAAGCGCAGCACCGAGCCGTAGTTCGGCGACTCCAGCCCGCCCTGGAAGAGCCTTCCCGTCTGCATCATCTGGCAGCCCGTATCGTGCACCGCGGCAGCCGTGTGATACACCGAGCGCAGCAGCGCGAACTTATCCGCATGCTGCGCCATGCGCGGAAAAATCTCGGATATCTGAATGCCAGAGACATTCGTTTTGATTGGCTTGAACGGCCCGCGAATCGATGCCGGCGCATCGGGCTTCATATCCCACGTATCGATCTGGCTTGGGCCGCCGACCAGCATCAGTTGAATGCAATTGATGTCTTTCTTCGGCTCGACCGCGCCCATCGCCTTGAGCCGCAGAAACTGCGGCATCGACAGGCCGAGACCCGTCAGCGCGCCGGCATGCAAAAAGTCGCGCCTCGTCACCCCATCGCAGAAGTGAACTCGTTTATCAGCGTCCAGCCGGAACATAGGCTTTTCCAGACAAGATCAGTGAGGTTCCCGGATCGCGTGCGATGGTAGCAGCCTGCTCAAACGATGAGCAAGCGCGCAGCAAAAGATTTCAGCCGGCCATTCCCGCTATTCCTCTGGACAAGCCATCGTCCGCTGGCATTTACTGAGAGGCGCAACCTTACCGAAAATCGCACCTTAACTTGAAATACATATCGAGGAGCAACAACGTGAAGCATCTCAAATTGCCCTTCTACCTGCCTGCGGAAGATAGGCGTGGCGCCACTCTTGAGCGGCTATTCTCAAACTGTCTGAGTAACCGCTCGCGTCGCCTTTTTCTTCGCTCGCAGTTCGCGCTTTCCGCAGCCATGCTGGCGCTGCTTGCCATACCATGTATTTCCCAAACTCCAAAGTCCGACTGGAAGACGCAAATAGCCGAGGCCATGCCGCTGCTCGGCCACCGCAACTGGATTCTTGTTGTCGACTCGGCCTACCCGCTCGAGACTTCACGCGGCGTTGAGACAGTTGAAACCAACACCGATGAGCTCACGGTCGTTCACTCGGTGCTCGAATCCATCAATAGCTCGCGGCATGTACGGCCCGTGATTACGCTCGACTCCGAGCTCGCTTTCGTTCCCGATGAAGATGCGCCAGGTGCATCCGCTTACCGAGCGCAGATCGGCAAGCTTCTTCAAGGCTACGAGGTTCAGTCTCAGCCTCATGAAGCTTTTCTCAAAGCCATCGACAAGGAGGGCAGAACCTATCGCGTGCTGGTCCTTAAAACCAACATGGCCATTCCTTACACGTCAGTCTTCATCCGCCTGGACTGCAAATACTGGAGCACCGACGCCGAGAAACGTCTTCGCGCTAAGATGGGCACGGCCAGCAACGTGCGAAACAAGCAGCATGCGTCCAAATCTACAGCCAAATAACGAGCAAGGCGCCGTCGCCGATTCGTGACTTCCCGGCATCGCCATTACTGTGTAGGCTGCTCATCGCCGATCAGCAGCCGCGATTCGGAGCCAAACCTGCGGTATTGCGAAAAGCGGGCATCGCTCATCCGTGTTTGCTGAAGGCTGCTGTGCCCTCCCCGAGTCTCCCAGAGCGAAACACTCTTCAGTGGACAGATGTAGGTTCCGCCGCCAATCTCCATCGGTCCATAGTCGACAGAGATATTCGACTCGGACATGGGATCGGTCAGCTCCAGGTCCGCCACCACCGTGATACGCCGGATCGAGCCATCGGAAGGATCAATCGAAATCTCCCCGTGGTAGGCCGACAGCTTTTCGAAAGTCTGCCCGGCTCCTCCATTGGAGTCGAAGCAGCAATACTGAACCTGGTAATGCGAAATCTGCCGCGAAACCGTGTACTGAAAGACCGCTCGCTTGCCTGTTGGGGCCTGCTCCCAATGGCTCCAGTTCATGCTGCCATTGGCGGCATCTACCAGCACAATTCTCAGAATCGGCCCGAAGACTCCGCGTGTCACGAGAATCTCCGCATTGGGGTTGTATTTCCTGCGCGCCTCCTTGGCCGATGTCACCACTTCTCTGCCATCGCGATACAACACCCTGTCGCTGGTCTGGCTCTTGGAGTGAAGCGGCTGGTAGCGGCGCGCAACCAGGTCGCCGACATGTATTTCCGGCATATCTTCGTAATAGCGGACATCCCGCGTCGCGTAGAAATTCGGCAGCTTGTGGATCGTCGTCTTGACATACTCCACGGCCAGCGAGACAATCTGACGCTGCGTCGTCATATCCGGCACTCCTTCCGCATCCGCTGCCGGGGGAGCATCGAGATACTCCGAGAGATCGGCCAACAGTGTCAATGCCTCCTTGGATTTCGCTCCAGGCAGTTCACCCTGCAACTGCGCCAGCCTGGTCGAGCCCAATCGCTCGCTCAATTCGAGTCCAGCCAGCGTCTCGGCAACACGCGAATCCTTGCTGCCCTGCTCGCCGGAAATCATCTGGCCTAGCTCCTGCACCGTAACTCGCCGGACCGGCGTTGTCGGCGACGCGGGCGTTATAAGCAGCAGCAAGAGCAAGATCCTTCGCAACCAAATCCCTCCGCACTGACGCTGAAAATCCTAGGCTGCTTCATGCTCTCTGTAAAGCATGCGGACGGGGTTTGTATCCGCGCCGTACTCCGAATCCGGCGTCAGCGCCATTCAGCAGCAGCCACGCCGGCTCGAGAGCGCTCGCCCGGCCATCCCAGGGAGAATTGGCCTGAGCACAGGCGTCACAGTTTAATATGCTGTTGAACTACAGGAGCCTGATACACAAGGCGCAATGGAACGGAGGCACTCAAGAATGAATCTCCTCGTAGCACACTGCCCCACCTCAGGCTGCTACATGCGGGTCCCGGTGGCCACCGTCGCTTGCGATACCGCTCCCGAATTCGATTCCACCATGTCGGTACTCGTCATCTGCCCCAGTTGCGGCAAGGAATTCCGGGAATCGGCATCTCTGCTTGATTTCTCACCGCAATCCGAGGTCACGGGAAAGTTCCTATCCAAGCGCAGGCCAGCCAATCCATAGGCGATTGAGGCCACTCTAGCCGAGTGCTCAGCCTGCCTGAACGCAACTATGCCCAACTCTTCCTTCACCGCATACCAGCAACTAGATTGGCCTGCGTCTCTGCATTTCCCCAGGAATTGTTGAAACCTCCCCAGTCCAATCCCGTCACATGAAGGGACCGAAACGAAACGTCCAGGAGGATTCATGGAGAAGTTCGCATTGCTGGCCACAGTTCAGGCCAAACCCGGAAAAGAACAGGTCGTCGAAGATTTCCTCAAATCGGCGCTGCCGCTGGCCGAGGCCGAACCGGGCACGATTCGCTGGTACGCTTTCAAGACCGGACCTGACACCTTCGGCATCTTCGACACCTTTGCCGATGAAGCTGGCCGCGACGCCCACCTCAGCGGCGAAATCGCCAAGGCTCTCATGGCCAACGCCGATGCCCTTCTCGCTGTTCCGCCGAATATTCAAAAGCTGGACATTCTGGCCTCCAAGTAGTTCGACCTTCAGGTAGTTCGGCCTTCAGGCAATTCCATCCCTCTCACCAGCAATCCGAGAATGAGAAGGTGCTCATGCGATCGAAGCGGCTCAGGATCGTTTTTCCCTATCTCATTCTCGGAGCCTGTCTCCTCAACACCAGCTCAGACACCAGTTCAGTTCGAGCGCAATCGCCGCCACCTCCCGATCATCCGCCGGAATGGGCATCCCACCGGCCTCCACAGATTGCTTCCACGCAGGTTCTGAAAATCGGCGGCGCCGAGCTTCAGGTCGACTTCGCTGTTGGCGCCCTCGATCTTCCTACGGACCAGATCCTCCCCTGGCTGAACCGCGCGGCTCAGGCGGTGACGGTATATTACGGCCATTTCCCGGTTTCCCGCGATCGTATTCTCATCGTGCCGGTGCAGGACGAGCACGGCGTGGTGCAGGGCACGACCTGGGGTGACATGCGCGGCATGCCTGCCTTCACCCGCATCCGGCTCGGCCAGCACACCACAGTGCAGGATCTGGCCGACGACTGGACGATGACGCATGAGCTCGTCCACAACGCATTCCCGTCGCTCCCCGACGACCAGCATTGGATGGAGGAAGGCCTGTCCACCTACGTGGAGCCCATCGCTCGCGTGCAGGCCGGCGAACTCAAGGCCGCCCAGATCTGGCACGACATGATGGACGGCATGCCAAAAGGCGAGCCGCGCACCGGCGACCGGGGCCTCGACAACACCCACACCTGGGGCCGCACTTACTGGGGCGGTGGCCTCTTCTGCCTGGTGGCCGATGTCAATATCCGCAGACAGACCCACAATCGCAAAGGCCTGCGCGACGCTCTGCGAGCCATTGTCGCTGCGGGCGGCACCATCGATCATGAATGGCCACTGATGAAGGCGCTCGAAGTCGGCGACAAAGCCACCGGAACCACCGTCCTGACCGACCAATATAAGCAGTGGAGCCAGACGCCCATGCCGGTCGATCTGCCCGCGCTCTGGAGAGAGCTGGGAGTCAGCGAAGGCCCGGCAGGCTCAGCCACGCTCGATCCGCATGCGCCCCTCGCCGCGATTCGGGATGCGATCATGGCGCGCTGAGACTTCCAACTGGATTCAGCCGCGATGGCCGCGCCGCCACAACAGCAGCGACAGCAGCAGCAGGAACACAACGATGGCCATGATGCGCACTGCCACCGGGTGCGGCAGGCTATCCAGCGCTGGGATCATCAGCACCATGGCGACACCGCATTCCGGTTATTCCGGTCGATAGGGCGAACCGGGCCGTCGTAGCGGTCCCAGAGCGCATTCCATCGAATCAGCGCCATCTCCCGCACCACCTCGCGCAACGTAGCCTCAATCCGAGCGCTTTCGTTGTATGCGGGGATAACGATAGTGGACGCAGGATAACCGGACACTCGTTACAAGATGCCTTTCTTGCAGCTCTGGATGCAGCCGGGCAAATACTTTGTCATCATAACCCGAGCCGATATCCCGAGCCGGAGCGGCAAAGCTTCCCGCCGGGCCATTGCCCGCTCAGCAATCCCGGCATATCTCCCTGCGGAAACTGCAACCTGTTCCAATTTGTTACGTCTGCGACTTTTTTTGGGGTGAGTTGGCAATTGCGTTTATGCTGGGAGTCGGAGGCCAAGCGGCATGACCAAGGCAGACCTTGTCGAGAAGGTGACCCAGTTAGGCGATCTGACCCGCCGTGACGGCGAAGTAATTGTCGAGACCATCTTCGACTCGGTGATTGCGGCTCTGCAATCGGGAGACAAGATTGAGATTCGCGGCTTCGGCTCCTTCCGCATCCGGGAGCGAAACCCTCGGATCGGCCGTAACCCCAAGACCGGCGACCGCGTGGATGTTCCTGCCAAGCGTGTGCCGTATTTCAAGCCATCCAAGGAGCTGCGCGACCTGGTGAACCCGGGAGAAGCTGCAGCCAGTTAGTCTGCCCTGAGATTCTTGTAGATACGCCTGGTTCTGCCTTTCGCACGTTGCGGAGGCATGTTGCGGATAAGGTTCGGCCGATGATTTCGCCGGAGCATTGGCGGCATTCGTCCTCCGGGCGAGGTGCGGGCGCGCGATCCATAGCTCATATCCAGGCATTTCCTGAACAAGTCGCGTAGCCATCCGCTCTCTCCCGGCAAACGCACCGCAGCCCAGAGCCATGGGGGCGATCATGAACTTGCAGGGGATAGCTTCGACTACTGTGCCTCATTCCGTAACTCGCCGGCCCATGCAGAGCCTGCGAGCCGCCATGGGCATTGGCACGGTGAGCGGCTGGTATCAAACCTCTGGGGGAAGGATCGCCTGGCAAGAGACCCCGGCCGGCCGAGCGGAGGCACAGGCCGTCGTCTGCCTGCACGATGCCGGCGCCGGCGGACGGGAGTTTCGCCCCTTGCTGCGGCGCCGTCCCGCGGGATGCCGCTTCATCCTTATCGACTGGCCTGGGCACGGCAGGTCGGACGACTTTTCCGGTGATGCCGCAGCCTGGTTTACCGTCGACTCCTGTGCAGCGATCCTCGATGTGCTCCTGAGCCGGATCGGTGTCGATAAGCCTGTCCTACTGGGAAGCGGATTTGGAGCATCGGTTGCCATCCGCTATGCCGCCTCACACCCGGAGCGGGTGACGGGCACAGTTCTTTGCCTGCCTGCCGGCGTGGTGAAAACCCCTGTCGCCAGCCCATTTTCCCAGCGGGGTGGCCGGGAGATGAAACAGCTGTTGCACCGGATGCAGAAGAGCGGATCAGGCACCCTGGGCAGTCCCAGCAGACTCGCCTCTCGCCGGCAGGCGTTGCGCATGGAAGCTATCGGCCCAGCCATGCAGCCGTTGCGCGCAGCCGGCCGTGACTCCGTCGACAGCGTCAAAGAGTTGCTTCGCCAGGCGCTCGATTCGCTTGCATTCCCTGCCCTGTTCGCACTCTCTCGCGACAGCCACGAACACCCGCTGCAGCGATATATGGAGTTCCTGGACCCTTCGCTGGCCTTGGCTCCCAAATACCGGTTCACCGTCTTTTCCGGCGCATTCCATCCAATCTGGGACGAGCCGGATCGTTTCGCGGTTACCCTCAGCAGCTTTGTACAGGCCCATCTGCCCGTCGAAAATCACACCCACGCGTGGATTCTTCACGCCGTCGACTGGCCCGCTGAAAACAACAATCTTTGGAAATGCGTTCATCCCGATTGCCGCGCGGAATGCACATTGACCGCCGGTCAGGATGCTAACCTCGACACCAGCCGGAACGGAGGCGTCCCCGGCCGGGCATGATTCCTCAGCGAATTCCGATCGCCGCCATCATGCGGCCTGTATTACCGCCCGAAGCGCGATGGGAGAAAAAGAGCTCCGGATAGCAGGCGGTGCATCCTCCCACGATGGAAATCGACTCCGCCGCCAGTCCGGCAGCCAGCAGTTGCCTGCGGTTTGCCTCGATCAGATCCAGGAACAAATCCTCGCCGCAGCGTTCGAAAAGCTCTTCCGCATAAGTGAAATTGGCCGCAAACCGTCCCTCGACCTCGCCACCGACGGTGTAGCAGCAGGAACCAATCCCCGGCCCGATGGCCGCGATCATATCTTCCGGCTTCGAGCCAAACTCCACCGCCATCCGGCCAACGCCCCGCTCAACGATGCTCTTGACAGTACCCCGCCATCCGGCGTGGAAGCCTGCGACCGCGCGTTTGACCGGGTCGACGACGAGGACCGGGATGCAGTCCGCGGTCTGAATGCCGAGCAGCGATCCTG
The DNA here is from genome assembly GCA_036271955.1 of Acidobacteriaceae bacterium. GTDB lineage: Bacteria > Acidobacteriota > Terriglobia > Terriglobales > Acidobacteriaceae > Acidicapsa. The sequence goes on along the minus strand of DATAZR010000173.1, from coordinate 8,052 downwards.
GCTGGGTGGTCATGATGCCATCGGCCTCCACCGGCTCGGCATCGGCAGAGCTGGGAGCCGTGATGCTGCGGTTGCAGTGAATCTGCCGTAGAGCCCGCAGCGGAGTCTCCCTGCTTCCACTCAAAGCCTGCGCAAAGAGGCGCCGGTTTTCAAGCACGCTTTCCCGGGGATCAGCAGCTGTGAAGCCCAGATTCAGCTCGGCTATGCCAGAAGCGTCGCTGCCATCGAGGCCATCGGCAAGATAAGCCGTACTGACGCCGCCCCGCCGCGTGCTGAATCCATGCCACAGCCAGTCATATTTGCTCCAATCGGGCGCAGAAAACCATTCGACCCCATCAGCCGATCGGTTCGCCTGCCCGTGTAAGATGCCTTTTTCGGATACGGTCATCATGCTACCCCGATTGTATGAGCAATCGACTGAGAGTCGGAAGCGGGTCATCCACAGCCCGGAAAATAAGCCCAGACGAGCGTTGGGCCCGCCTTCCGGCGGGCCCACTCGAGAGGCATAAAAGATGGGAGTTTCAGTGGATCGGGGGATGGGAGTCCGTTTCCGGACCAACAACGAAGATAGAAGCGCTTTGGTGGGTAAGTGCTACAGCGGTTGCCTCTGCTGGTTATGGGATAGGACGCGAGGTCAAAGGGAAAGGTTGTCCGTTATTTTAAAAATATTTTGCGATGTGGGACTGACCCTTGTTCAAGTTCGGCTTGAGTTACTTCCATGTTGTTCTTTGCGGCACTCCCATTATCCATTCCGTTAATCCCGTCTTGCACCGGAGGCGCTGGGACGGCAATCTCAAATATATGAAGCGCGTGTATCTCTGGATGGTTGCCTTTCTGGGCGTCGTCGGTGTCTTTTACGCCTGGGGCCATCGTCACGAAATCACCATACTGCGCGCCTGGTTCCCTACCCATGCAGAGGAAGGAGTGGTTGAAACCGGCGGCCAACAGCCGATCGAATGGCATCCGGTCGACCAGCCCGGATTCAAGGTCGAGATGCCTGGCGATCCCAAACCAGTCGCCGTGCAGGCCGCCAGCGAGACCGGCGGCAACGAGCCGATCAACATGCTCCTAGTCAAGCCCGACACGGACCATACTTACGCAATTGCCTGGGCTGACAAACCGCCCGTTGCCCGGGTGAACGATCTCGCCCCCGAAAAAACCCTCGACCAGGCCCGCGACGGAGCTCTCACCCGTACCCAGACCTCCCTGGTTAGCGAGACTCGCAGCAACCCGCAAGGCTACCCCGGCCGCGATGTCGTAGCCCACAACGTCGGCGGAGGCATCCTCGACACGCGCCTCATCTACGCTCGCCCGCGCCTCTACATGCTCATCGCCACAGCGCCCTCGGCGTCAGCCCTGCATGAGGAAGACGTGTACCGCTTCTTCAACTCCTTCGCCATCGCCGAAACTCCGGAGACCCTTCCGCCATCTACCCAGTAGTCCGTTATCGCCTGGGCCGCATCGCCTTGGCTACAGCGAAGGTCACCAGTCCCACGGGCAGCAGTCGCATCATCAGCGCGCTGACTTTGCCTCCAAAATAAGGAATGATCGTTCGCTTGCCCCGCGCCAGCGCCTCCAGTCCCCGCCGAGCAACCTCCTCCGCGGATTGCCGCTTGCGCGTTGCCATCGTCTTCGCTCCGGGATTACCCTCCGCACCGGCAACGGCAAAGAATTCGCTTTCCGTCGAACCCGGACACAGCGCCGTCACATGCACGCCGTGCTGAGCCACTTCCTCCGCCAGCCCAAGCGCAAAGAAGCGGTCGAAAACCTTGGTGGCCGCATACGTCGCCAGGTACGGCAGCGGCTGAAAGCTCGCCACCGACGACACCACCAGCACCCATCCCCGCCGCCGCGCGACCATCGCCGGAACGAAAAGCCGTGAGAGATGGACGACCGCATCGCAGTTCACCCGAACCTGGCTCAATTCCTGATCCAGCCCGGTCGATGAAAATTCACCGTACTGCCCCAGACCGGCGTTGTTGATCAGGATTTCGACTTCAAGCCCGGCCCCGACGGTCGCATCGTAAATTGCCTGCGGCTCAATCGGATCTGCCAGATCGGCAAGCACGACCCGGACCTCCGTTCCCTGCGCGCGAAGCTCGTTCGCCAGTGCATCCAGCCGTTCCGCCCGGCGCGCCGTAAGAATCAGCTTCGCTCCGTTGCGCGCCAGTTCCCGCGCCAGAGCCACTCCGATGCCGGCGCTCGCGCCCGTCACCAGCGCCCATCTGCCTCGAAAATCCGCCATGCCAGCCATGCGTGGATCATAACGGATCGCGAACCGGTCAGCGATACACTTCGCCCCGGCATCGGCGCACACGACTACAAACCGCATCTGCCGCGCTCGTGCAATTGAAGCTGTTAAACTTCACGCCGGGGGAAGCTCGAAATGCTGGATACCACAACATACCTGCCTTTGCTGGCAGGCTTTGAAGGCTCAATTCCATTCATGTATCTGGATACCGCAGGCAATGTCACCGTAGGCGTTGGAAACCTGCTGGCTGACGCAGCCGCAGCGCAGGCACTGGCTTTCGTCGTGCGGCCCGATCTTGCAGCCGATCCCTCGCTTCCGCCAGCCGCAGCCACACCGGACGACATCGCCACCGACTTCGCCAGCGTAACCGCGCAGCCCAAAGCCTTCGCCGCGCCCCATTACAAGCAGTTCACCAAACTCGACCTGCCCGCGGACGCTATCACTTCCCTGCTGGCCAGCCGGGTGCAGATATTTACCAGACAGCTGCTGATCGTTTTTCCCAACTTCAACAGCTATCCCGCCGAAGCCTGCGCCGCCATCTTCGACATGGCTTTCAATCTGGGGATCGGCAAGATGATGAGCGCCTTCCCAACATTCACCCGCGCGGTTCGCAGCGCCGACTGGGCGACAGCCGCAGCGCAATGCCATCGCCTGCCGCCCATCAGCGACGATCGCAACAACTGGACCAAGGCTCAGTTCCAGCAAGCCGCGAGCGACACCCTGGGAACCGGCGCTTAAGAAGCCGCCAACTCCGCCTCGAACTCCTCATTCAGCCAATCGGTAAACGCCGAAAACTCCTCATCGCGTCCAAGGAAGTCGCGCACCATCTGCCGCCCCGGCCGCGAACCGCCCTGCTCGATCACCGACTTGCGATACTTCGCTGCAGCCGGGCAGCCAAGCAGATTGGCCGGATCGAACTGCGCAAAGAAATCCAGCGCAATCACCTTGTCGAAGGCGTAGGTGTAGTAGTTCGACGAGTAGCCGGTGAGATGGCCAAAGCTCGCATACATCCGGTTACCGTCGATCCACTGCCACGGCTGCAAGGATTCGTAGAGCGACTTGGTCTCGCGGTCAAGATCGATGCCTGCCGGGTCCTGGTCGTGCAGGTCCAGCGATAGCGTCGTGTAATAAAGCTGCGAACGGACCCAGTCCGCGCGTCCAAAGGCCCCAGCCAGCTTCATCTTCTTGATCAGCTCGGCAGGCAGCACCTCGCCAGTCTCGTAATGCGTGGCAAAGCTCTGCAGCAGTTCGACATCGCGGAAAAACTCCTCCAGCATCTGCGAAGGAACCTCGATGAAGTCGCCCTCCGTCGCAAATCCCGAAAGTCCAGCCCACTCCGTCTGCCCGCCCAGAATCGCATGCATCAGATGGCCGAATTCATGGAAGTAAGTAACGACATCGTTGTACTGCATCAGCCCCGGATCAGTAACTTCGCCGGCTTCGTTCACTTCCTGCTGCGGGAAATTACAGATCAAGCCCGCCTCAGGCAGATAGCGTCCACGCACACCCGTCACCACCGGCGTCGCCGAAAACCACTTGTCCTTGCCGTCGCGCGGATGCATGTCCAGATAGAAGCGGCCAACAGCAGTCTCACCATCCACATCGAGCACATCGAAGACTGAAACATCCTGATGCCAGCCCGGCGCCGACGACTTGCGAAACTGCACTCCAAACAGCTTCGAAGCCGTGTCCAGCACGCCCCGCTCCACCTGCGGATAAGGGAAATAAGGCCGCACCGACTGCGAATCGAAAGCAAAAGCTGCTCGCCGGTACTGCTCATACCAGTAGCCGCGGCTGGCGGCGTTCATCACCTTCAGCTCCGGCTGCTGCTTTTGCGCAAACTCCAGCACCATGCCGTACTCGCGCTTGGCCCCAGCACGGCTGGCCTCTTCAAGCCGCGCGATAAAGCTGCGCACGTTGGCCGCCGAACCCATCATCTGATCCGCTGTAGCCAGGTTGGCCCAGCTCGAAAATCCCAGCAGCGTCGCAATCTCCTGCCGAGTCGCCAGCAGGTCAAGCAGAATCTGCCCATTATCCGGATACGCACGCGTGTTATACGCCAGGAACATCCGCTCGCGCAGCGTATCGCTCTTGGCAAAGGTCATCACCGGCTGCATATCCGGCTGGTCGGTGGTCAGGATGAAATGCCCGTCGCAGTTGGGCGTATGCCGCGTCAGATAGTCCGCCGGCAAGCCATCGAGCTCATCCGCATTGTGGACGACGACCGTCTTCCCGCCTTCCTGAATATTGCGGCTGAACTCCAGCGACAGCCGCGTCGCCTTCTCATGCAGCTTGTGCAGGTGCTCGCGCGTAGCATCGTCCTTGTCCACGCCAGCCAGCCGGTATCCAAGCAAGGTTCGCTCGACGTAATGCCGCGTCGGCGCACTCGCCCCCGTCAGATCGATTGCCGAAAGCGCCAGGTATACATCCCGATTCAAGCTCAAAGCCGTTCCGGCCTGCGAAATACGCTGCGCCTCATCCTGAGCCTGGTCGCGAACTTCCTTATCGGCAGCCACCGAATTCAGTACGCCAGCCTGCGCCCCGCACATTCCCAACCGCTCGACCGCCACATCGTAAAGCCGCAGCGAATTCTCCACTGTTCGCGGCCCTTCGACCGCCAGCAGCGCGGCAATCGCCGCCTCCTGCGCCGCCAGACAGCCCGAAACCCAGGCCGTCAGTTCCGCGGCAGTCAATTCGTCGGCGTTCGACGAACCAGCCTCCCAGGCATGCGTTGCTGTGGCAATTCCCAATACGGAGTCGTGAATGATTTCCGGCGTAGCGCTCATCTTCGGCAAAGCCTCCAAACCTCTAGGTTGCCACAATCCGCCGGGTTTGTGCTTCCGCAAGGCCTACAGGTTTTTGCGAAAGAGAAAAGATATTCACTCCGTCCGCAGCGCCTCCATGGGGTCGACCCGCGCCGCCCGCCGGGCCGGCCAATACGCCGCAGCCAGCCCGCTCATCAGCAATAGAAGCGTCACCGCGCCCAGCGTCCATGGATCGTTGGGTTTGACCTCGTAAAGAAAAGTCCCCAGCCCGCGGCTCGCCACATACGCCAGTCCAAGCCCGATACCCAGCCCCGCCGCCAGCATCCACGCCGCCTGCCGCAGCACCAGCCCCATCACATCCCATCGCTGCGCGCCCAGCGCAATGCGCAAGCCCATCTCCCGCGTTCGCTGCACCACCAGGTAAGCCAACAGCCCATAGATGCCGGCTACACACAACAGCAGCGCAGAGCCGGCAAAGATCTCCAGCAGCTCAGCCGCCAGCTGCTGGTTGCCAAAGGAGTCCTCCACAATCTGATCCATGGTGGTGAACTTGCTCTCCGCCAGATCAGGACTCGCCTTGCGCATCGCCTCCCGCAGCTCAGGCAAAATCGTCTCCGGACTTCGCTTCGTGCGCACCGCCAAGTCCATCGCCACTCCCTCGGCCACCCTGTAAAAACCAGTCTGCGGAGTGATCTGCGGCAGGCATATCTCGATCTCCGGCTTGGGCAGCTCGGCAGCCGAAATCTGCCTTTCATCCTCAAAGACCCCCACAACCTGTGTTCGCCGGTTCGAGCCGAGACTGATCAGCTGTTCGCCGAGCATCTTGCTGGGGTCGCGATCGTCCCCAAAATACACCTTGGCAAACGCACGATTCACCAGTAGCACCGCCTGCGAAGTAGCCGTATCCTGCTCGTTGAAGAAACGCCCGCGCAGCATCCGGAAGCCGAGAACTTGTTGCATTTCAGGCCCAACAACACGAAATTGCGCCTCAATCGTACTTCGCCGGATGTCGTCAGCACTCTTGCCACCCCCGAAGGTGAACATTAGAGGGTTGGCTGAGCCCATCGGCACCTCGCTCATCAGCGAGGCAGCTTCGACTCCCGGCAGATGGTTCACACGGTCCACCAGCGGCTGGTACAGCTCCGTCGTCATATTCCTGCCCGTGAACTTGTACGCCGGAATCGTCATGTCGGCGACGATCACATGCTCGGTATGAAAGCCCAGCGGCACATGCTTCAGCGCGTAGATCGTGCGTAGCAGCAGGCCGCAACCCACCAGCAGAGTCAGCGATAAGGCAATCTCTGTGATCACCAGCAACGCGCGGGTGCGATGCTGCGCGCGTCCTCCTCCCTGCAGCGGAGCACCCTGCCGTAGCGCCGGCTCGATCTTCGCTCGCGCCGCGCCAATAGCCGGCCACGCCGAGATTAGCAGTGCGCTCAGCATCGTGAGTGCGAAGAGACCACCTAGCACGGGGAGATTGGGCGTAAGCCGCTCGTGAATGCTGAACTGCATCGTCAGCCTACGCTCGAAGAGCTTCAACATCGCGACAGCAAGACCCAACCCGAGCACCGACCCACACCCGCTCAGCAGCCCTCCCTCGATCAATAGTTGCCGCACGATCTGCCAGCGGCTCGCGCCTAAAGCCCCACGAACTGCTATCTCGCGTTTGCGGCTTGTCGCACGCGCCAGCATCAGGCTCGTGACATTCACGCAGGCAATCAGCCAAAGCAGACCCGATGCGCCAAACAGCGCAATCAAGGCCTTGCGAACTTTGCCATCAACCAATGAGTCAACATAGCGCCGCAGATGAATGCCTGTAGCATCCTGCCCATCGACTGCTTCGGGATAAGCCTTCGCCACATCCACCTGGATGGCTTTCAGCTCCGCCTCTGCCTGGGCCAGCGAAGCCCCGTGCGGCAATCGGGCAATCGTCTCGTAGTAGCGCATCGTCTTGTGCTCGCGCGTGGCATCTTTCGGGCCTAGAATCACCGGCTTCCAGACCACAGCCAGCTGCCCGCTATACGGATAATTGAACCCGGGCGGCATTACCCCAATCACAGTGAGTTCCTCGCCACTGATGCGCACTGCCTTGCCCACAATCGCTGGGTCGGCGTTGTATGTCGTTCGCCACGCCGCATCACTCAGCATCAGGCTGTGCACATCGTGCGGATCGACAGCGTTCGTCGCGCGATCCTCATCGAATCCACGGCCAAGCGCCGGATGCACGCCCAGCGTCTCAAAGAGGTTCCCGCTAACCCCGGCAACGCTCACATGGCTGGTTACGCTGCTTCCCTCCAGGAAAGCAACATCCGACTCCGAAAATGATTCATAAAATGCGATTTGCGCCAGTGCATGACTTCGCTTCCGCCATTGCTCGATATCGAGATAAGGAGCATAGACTCGCTCCCCTCGCTTGCCCATTTCCAGAACCTGGATTAACTCCTCGGAATGCGGATAAGGCAAACTCCGCAGCAGCACCCGGTCCACCACCGTAAACATCGCGCAGGCCGAGCCGATGCCCACGGCGAGAATCAGCACCACCGCAATCGAAAACCCCGGCGACCGCCTCAGCACCCGAACCGCATAAGCCAGATCGCGCGTGAAGCCTTCAAGCCGCGTCCATCGCCACTGACGATGCGTTACATCGCGCACCAATCCCATGTTGCCGAACTCCCGCCGCGCCTCGCGCTCCGCTTCCGCGCGCGGTTGCCCCCGCTCCATCCGCGCCGCCACATCCATCCGCAGATGCGCCTGAATCTCCTCGTCCAGCTCATCCTTACGTCTTTCAAACAGACCCCGCCCAAATTGCCAGAAGCTCATGCCTCGTCTCCCTCCGGCTTACGGTAGAGAACGGCCCCGATCGCATCGACCATCCGCTCCCAGCGGCTCAGATCGTCGAGCAATTGCTTCCTTCCCGTTTCGGTAATGCTGTAAAAGCGCGCCCGCTGATTGCTCTCCGTCTGCTTCCACACCGATTCGACCCAGCCCTGCCGCTCCAGCCGGTGCAGCGCCGGGTACAGCGAGCCTGTCTCTACC
>DATAZR010000172.1:0-5251 GCA_036271955.1 Acidobacteriaceae bacterium | reverse complement strand
TAAGGTCCTTTCGAGTATGGGTTGCCAGCTCAATCGCGGATTTTCCCAATGAAAAGACGCTGAGCCGGTCGCATCCAAGATCGGTGGTAATCAATCGCGTATCGGTGGAGTCATAGACAATCGTCTGCGGGTGTGGCGCTGATTGGAACTTCGCAACTGGACCGCTGCCTGTCTCTTTCCAGCTACGGGCTACACGCCGCAGGCTTCCGTCGCTCAAGATGGGAAGAACGTTATAGGAGCCGCCGCCATCCACTGCAACCGCGAGCGTTTTCCCATCGGGACTGACAGCCATGTGGCGTGGCTGCGTGGCGGAAAGTGCAAGCGGCTGGCGGTGCAGCAGGCTGAGCTCTCCTGTCATTCTGGATACTCGAAACGCTTCCACTGTTCCCAGAGGCAAGCCGCGATATTCGCTCACACCATTGAGCACATACAGAGTTTCGCCATTTGGATGCAATGCCAGCGAGACAGGAGACTCACTTGGCACGAAATGCAACTGCCGCCATCGCGTGTCACTCATCGCGAAAACGTGGACACCTTGTTCCTTACCGCATGTCGCAAGGAAAGCCAGCCGCGGAGTCGCTCGCGTATCGGCCGCGAAAATGTGGCGCGCACTAAGCGTCGCCATCGCAGACGTCTGCACAAATCGCCGCCGGCTGATATTTACTCGATTGGCCATCCGCGCCTCTCAGGTTCTCACCGACATTGCGTGATGGAAGATATTGTTGGGATCGTATTTGCGCTTTACCTGTTGTAAGAACGGATAGAGACCATCGACGCCAAAATAGAGGTCAGGCCAATACGGATACTGCAGCATATCCTTGTCTGGATAGTTGATGTAGCAGCCCTCATAGTGGCTTCCGGGGTAGGGGGTGCCTGCATGGTGCGGATCGCTGTCCGGCCCCGAGAATAACTCCGAGTACATTTCGGTGATCCACTGATTGCGCACCGCATCCTCTTCAGGCTTGCTCCAGAAGACCATCGGCTGCATCTTGATGATGGAAGAGCGTTGTGCAACCGCCGTTACCTCGGCCAGACCTTTGCGATTGATCGCTCCTCCATACGAATCGATCTCGATGATCGATCCACGCAGCTCAACGCCGGCAATCTCGCGGCTCATGTGCTTGTACATGCAGCGCGCTTCTGCATCGGTAAAGCCGCGTTTGAAGTAGGCGGACTTATATTTACCGCGCGACCCGCCCGGGCCTCCCGCATTGTCTGCGGTTGCAGCCAGCCAGGGGCGGCGGCGAATGGTGTGTGTGCCCAGGCATTCCTGGCTGGCTGCATCGGGAGCGATATGCTGTGTTGACGCGCCATGCAATGTAGTGGGTTTGGACAGCGTTGTCGTTCCGCCGCACTCTACGAAGCGGTCGAGATATTGATTCAACACGGTCAGGTCTTTACATGTTCCGTCGGGATTGCAGAACTGAACGGACATACCGAATCCCGGCGTAGATCGATGCGATAAAGACATCACAGAGAACATGCCCCAGGTATCCGGGTCCTGTCCGCGAGTCTCCCAATATTGGCCAAATGTCTTGAGAAGCCGCACAAATCGCTCTTCCGTCAGATCTGACCATTTGTACTGAATGTGCGCCTGCATCACCTCGACGGGCGCAGCGGGCAGCTTGTCGAAGATGTAGCTGGCGATGATGCCAAAATTGCCGCCGCCCGCGCCGCGGCAGGCGCGAAAGAGATCCGGATCGTGGCCGGCATCGACAGTGCGGGCAACCACCTTGCCCTTGGTGTCGATGGTCAGAATATCGATCGCAGTCAGCCAGTCGCAGGTAAGTCCATGCAGCCGTGAAAGCAATCCGTAGCCGCCGCCGCTGATATGGCCACCCGCGCCAACAGTGCCGCAGGTGCCACCAGGAATGGTAACTCCATACCGTTTGTAAAGCTCGCAATATCCATCCCAGAGCTGAGTGCCGGGAGCGATGCGAAAGGCGGCTTCGCTAGCGGCCTTGCCTGCGCCGGCCATCAGGCTCAGGTCGAGAATCGCTCCGCCTGGATTGTTGGCGACGAAATCCTCGTAGCAGTGCGCGCCGCTGCGTATCGTTGGCCGCATACCGGCATTCACAATTCGCTGCAGCGCTTCCGCCGCATCGCTCGCGTTCTCGCAGAGGACGATCTGGCCAGCCTCATCTCCCTCCGCGGGCCACCGCAGGTTGTGACCGCCTTTCAGCGTTTCATAGCGCGGGTCCTGGCGAGAAACAACGATAGCCAATCTGCTTCTCCTCATACGGCGGTTTGGTATTGCAGCTTGCTGAGGCTAGTCGATCTGCGATGGTCTGGACTGATACTCAGCCATTCGGCATAAGTTCGCAATCCACTGTTGTTCGATCAGGTTAGCTCAATCGAATTGAACAGGTCGAGAGATTGTGGTGTCATGAGGCCCTGGCCTCATGGCTGTCTAGGGCAAAAGTCCTAGAGTTATGCGCCGGAACCTTCCCGGCTTTCTTTGCAGCCTGGTGCGAAGTTGCTGTTGACTTCGCCGCTTTCACAGTTGAGACTCACGGCAGGACCCCTCTAGGTCATACGCCCTACAAAGATTCCTCCCCGGCATAGTTCAATGGATCGCTTACGCATCAATCCGAAATATTCAAAAGCTAATCCATCGTTCAGCGCCTCGCGCACGCCCTCAGGAGTCTCCTCGATGTACGTTATGCCTCGCAGCAGGGTCCGCTTTTTTCTAGCCTTCTTGCTCTTCATCCTGAGCGGCGTGGCCTTCCTCGATCGCACCAATCTCTCGATCGCGGGCCTGCAGATCAGTACCGAGTACGGCCTGGGCAATCAACGTCTCGGCTGGATATTCAGTGCCTTTCTCATCGGCTATGCAGGCTTCCAACTTCCTGCCGGATGGCTCGCCACACGGTTTGGCCCGCGCCGGGTACTCGCATTGGGCGTGCTTTGGTGGGGTGTCACAACGGCGCTTACCGCCCTAATGCCCACGGGAATTGCCCACGCGGTCATGCTGCTGATTGCGATCCGTTTTGCTTTGGGAGCTGGTGAGGCGGTGATCTATCCGGCGGCCAACCAGTTTGTCGCCCGCTGGGTGCCGCTCGAAGAGCGCGGCGTTATCAACGGCCTCATCTTTGCAGGAGTAGGAGCAGGAAGCGGCCTTACGCCGCCGCTGCTCACCTGGCTCATCACGAATCACGGCTGGCGCGCAGCCTTCTGGTTCAGCGCGTTGATCGGGGTTGCCGCTGGTACCGTATGGTGGTACTTTGCCACCGACACACCCGAAGAGCATCCGGATGTTTCTGCGGAAGAACTGGCGACCATTCGCAACGGTCTCTCTGTCACTCCAGCCGTAGAAAGCCGCAAATCGGAACCGGCCGCCATCTCCTGGAAAGCGATCTTTCGCCGCCGCGATCTCGCCGCGCTCATGGTGGGATATTTCGCCTTCGGCTACATCGCATGGATCTTCTTCAGTTGGTTTTTCCTCTACATGGCCCAGGTCCGTGGATTCAATCTCCAATCGAGTGCGCAATATTCGATGCTGCCGTTTCTTTCGATGACGGTCTGCTGTCTCATTGGCGGCGTAGTCAGCGACCGCCTGAGCAAGCGGTATGGCCTTCGCGTTGGCCGCAGCGGCCTGGCGGCGGTAGCGTTATTCCTCACTGCAATTTTTCTTGTTCTCGGCTCGCAGGTGCATAGTCCACAACTCGCTGGGCTGATTTTGGCAGGCGGCGCCGGAGCGCTCTACCTTTCGCAAAGCTCCTTCTGGTCAGTCTCGGTCGATATTGCCGGGCAGAGTTCGGGTGTATTTTCCAGCATGGTCAACATGGGCGGTCAGATCGGCGGCGCAGTCACCGCTTCGCTCACTCCCTGGATAGCACAGCGCTTCGGCTGGACGACATCCTTTGGCATCTCCGCTGCACTGGCTCTTGTTGGCGCAATCTGCTGGATGACCGTGCATCCGGAGCGGCCTTTGGATTCCTAGCGCGCATTTGCTTCGCCAGCCAGCATTCTCGAATCGCCGTCGCAAGAATCCTGGCCCTCTCGTAACATGAGCTAAATGATGATCCAGCCAAGCCATTCCGATACATCCGCCCTCCGCTCGATGGAGCGATCTCTGCGGTCGATCGCTGGTGCGGCAATTATCGCTCTGGCGGTATTCAGTTCTTCTTCGACAGGTTGGGCCCTCCCGGTCAGCAATCTCCAGCTCTCGGAATATCAGAAGCAGGACTGGCAGGTAGAAGATGGCTTGCCGGAAAACAATGTCCGAATGATTGCGCAAAGGCCCGATGGAACGCTTTTACTCGCAAGCTCCTCGGGCATAGCGAGCTTCGACGGACAGCATTTCCGGGCCTTGCCCATCAACGACTCCGCCAAGGCCGCCGGTGATAGCGATATTGAAGCCGTAAATGCCATTCTTCCAGTAGGGAACGAAGAGTTGTGGATCGGCACCGACGGCCGCGGCGTGCTCCATCAGACCAGCGCCGGCACGGTTAACATCAGCGAGCGGGCGGGCCTTTATAACGAGCGCATCCGCAACCTCTGCAAGGACTCGAACGGCGTGCTCTGGATCGCCACGCAGAACGGCATCGAGCGTTATACAGGCGGTCGGCTTGAGGTCGTTAAGAATACCGGCATGATCTCCGGAGACCTCGTATCTCCCTTTGCCGAAGACGGGCATGGAGGGATGTTCTTCGTCACCTCATCGGGGCTCTTTCACTGGCAGAGCGGTGTGGCCAGACAGTTTGCGCTCGGGCTTCCAAATGCAGGCTCTCCGGTGGCACTCTATCGCGATCCGCCCAGCCAAATCTGGATCGGCACGACAAAGGGGGTCGTAGAACTGGTCCAGGAAAGAAGGGAAGCGACGGCTATTTCTTATCATCCAGTGCTGCGCGCTAAAATCTCCGCCCCCATCTCTGTGTTGCTCAGTGATGCCACCGGCGATCTTTGGATCGGCACGCGCGGGTATGGTCTCTGGCGGCTCAACTCCGACGGCCTCTCGCGCTGGAGCGTGCAAAATGGCCTGCCGGACGATGCCATCCGCTCACTCTTCATCGACGATGAAAACAATCTCTGGATCGGTATGCTTTCCGGTGGACTGAGCCGCTGGCGCAAAGGCGCTTTGGCTCCGTATGGCGATGCAGAGGGTTTCCATGCGACCTATTCGGCTAACGTGTTGGCAGACAGCCACGGCGATCTCTGGCTCGGGACCTGGGGCAAAGGGCTCTTTCGCCGCCACAACGGAAAGCTGATCCCAACCAATCCACCGAACCTGCCGATGACCACTCCGATC
>DATAZR010000171.1:0-26536 GCA_036271955.1 Acidobacteriaceae bacterium | reverse complement strand
AGGTGTTGGCGTCGAAGATGTCGTTGCGGACATATTCGAAAGCGGTGCCGTGCATCTGGTTGGTTCCGCTGCGGGTGACGATGGAAAGCTGCGCGCCTGGAGTACGGCCGTATTCCGCATCGAAGGAGTTGGTTTGGATCTTATACTCCTGCATGGCGTCAACAGAGACCAGGTTGTTATAGCCGCCGTTGTTGCTCGTTGCTGGCGATGCGCCTGCACCGGCCGAGCCGAGATAGACGTTGCTTCCCTGAGTAATGCCCACGTTGGCGCTGACGCCGTCGATGGAGAAGTAGTTGGCGTCGGTGCGTTGTCCATCGATACTGAATTGGCCCGCTGACGTGTAGTAAGTCTTGGCGGTGACATTGCCAGGGGTGAGCGAGATCAGCGCCTGGAAGCTGCGCCCGTTGAGCGGCATGTTCTCGATGAATTCACGCGGCACGGTTGTCGAAACGGTGGCCGAGGTTTCAATCTCCTCGGTGCCGGCGTTTACGGTGACCGAATCGCCGGAAGACCCGATGGTAAGCGCTACGTTTTCTGAAAGCGCGTCCTGCGTGTGAAGCTCCACATCAGCGATGAGGCTCTCCTTGAAGCCGGACGCAGTGACTGAAATTTTGTAGTGGCTTGGCCTTAGACTCGAAAAGGCGTAATCGCCGTTCGAGCCGCTCTTTACGGTTCGCGTAGTATTTGTGCCGAGATCAGTGATGGTGACCGAAGCGCCGGGCACGACTGCTCCCGAGGGATCGGTAACCTGCCCTTTGATGCTGCCGCTTTCGTTCTGAGCAAGTAGTGATGAGGACGATAAGACGGCCAATAGCGTTAAGACGAATGTCCATTGAATGCAACGTCGCGTCATAGGAGACCTCCAGAGTGTGGCTGATTTGAATGAGTCTTTCTGGTTATGCGTAAGATGGCGTGGAACAAAGAAGAACGATGTTTGAGCTATACCTGCTCCGCGTCACAGCGTACGGTCCTGGTTGTGTTTGCGAATCAATGCGGCTACTGCATGATCCGCGGGGGAAGCTTGCCGTTCTAGGTTCTCTGCAACGGCGAGTGCGTCTTGCAACGGCTCATCCTGGCCGAGCTTGAACTTGGCCTCAATGCGATTGACATGAATGCGAAAACCTACGATGCCTGCGAAGCGGCGTGTAATCTCGCTGCGAGGGATATCATCGGTGCGCCAGCCTTGCGGGTAGCTCGCCTCCGAGCGCTGCACCAGAACCTCAAGCGATGCGTCGAGGGCAGGCTCATCCTGCAATTCGATGGTTCCGGAACAATGCACGGCCGTGTAGTAATACGTGGAAGGCATATCCCGCTTGGGGTACCAGCTTGCGGTCACGTAGCTCCACGGGCCCTCAAAGATGGCGAGTACCTTCGTGTTCGGTAACGCAAGGGCGCGTGCATGCTCGTTTGCGCGTGCTATGTGGCCAACCAGTATGGTGTTGCCGTCGCGGGGAGCCTCTCCGGTTTGTTCCAGCAACAAGGGAAGGTTGGTGGCGAACGGTGCCTCCGCACCGTTGCTTACCAGCAGCGCCCACGGATTCTGATCGATGATCTCGACGGCATCCTGCGGTGATGTAGGCAGCCAGCACGGACGTACAAACATGAGAAAGACTCCTGAATAAAACGAAATTTGGGTACACGCTACCGGCGGCCGCAAGAGACACTTGTGGCAGAGCGATCCTTACAGGCAATCGCGGAACGGCGAACTACTTCTTGACGACTTCGCCGCCGACTGCTGTGAGCACGGTCTTGACGTTCTCAATCTCGACCGGAGCTATGTGAAAGATGTCCTCGGAAAGAACAGCAAAGTCGGCGAGCTTGCCGACCGCAATTGAGCCTTTGATATCGTCCTGGCTTTCCGCATACGCGGAGCCTACTGTGTAGGCATGTACGGCCTGCTCTACGGAGATCTTCTGCTCCGGGAACCAGCCGTTGGGGTTCTTGCCATCGAGTGTGCGGCGCGTGGTGGCCGCGTAAACGCCTGCCATCGGATCGATGGGTGCGACAAACCAATCTGAACCGAAGGCCAACGTCGTTCCTGCATCCAGCAGGGATTTGAAGGCATAGGTAGTCTTGGCGCGCTCATGGCCGATGCGCTTCTCAGCCCAGCGTCCATCATCGATGCAGTGATAGGGCTGCACGGATGCAATGACATGAAGCTGCGCGAAGCGTGGGATGTCTTCAGGCCGGAGATGTTGCGCGTGTTCGATGCGCAGACGGCGGTCACTGGGACCGTCTTCCTGTTCCAGGCGTTGATACATGTCGAGGATTGTCTTGTTCGCGCGATCCCCAATGGCATGGATGGCGATGTGGATGCCGGCGCGGTCTGCCGCCTGAAGATTGGCATAGAACTCGTCGCTGTGGGCGAGCTCTTCGGTCGGCAAGCCGGAGTTGCCGGGAGCATCGTCAAATGGCTGAAAGAACCATGCTGTACCGGAGCCTAGCGAGCCGTCGGCGAAAGCCTTGGCGGAGCCGATGACCAGTGTGTCATTTCCGAAGTTCGTCATCACGCCAAGGTCGGCGAGGCGCTGATAGTGGTCGAGGGGGAATCGCGCCGAGACCCGTACCTTCAACTTGCCCTGTGCCAGCAGGCGCTGATAGCCGCGCACGATGAGCGCCTGCATATCGGCGGCATGCGAGCCGGTGAAGCCCATATCCTGCACGCTGGTCACGCCGTTATCGAAGGCATAGCTCTGTGCGGCGAGCAAGGCTGCGTCTACTTGAGCGTCTGATGGCGGCGGAATGACCTTCTCAACGAGATCCTTGGCGGCATCCTTGAAGATGCCGGTAGGATTGCCTTGCTTGTCGCGAACGATGACGCCGCCGGGTACGTCCGGAGTGTCTTTGGTGATGCCTGCGAGCTTCATCGCCAGCGCGTTGGCCAGCATCATGTGGCCGTCGGAGCGATTGACCCAGACGGGATTGTTCTGCGTGACGGCATCAATCCATTCATGCGTGGGCAACTCAGCGGGAGTCCACTTCTCTTCATCCCAATTGCCGTCGACTACCCACTCGCCGGCAGGACGTGTTGCGGCGTAGTCTCTCATGCGCTGTACAAATTGTTCGCGGCTGGTGACATCGCGCAGTTGCACGCTGGCCAGGCTCTGACCGCCCCAGAACATATGCACATGAGCGTCATTGAATCCGGGCACCACGCGCTGCCCATGCAGATTAAGGATTTGTGTGTGCGGGCCGGCCAGTTTCTCGATCTCCGCGCTGGTGCCTACGGCCACAATGTGGTGAGAGGCAACGGCAAACGCTTCCGCCTCACGCTGCTGCGGATTCTCCGTCCACACCCTGGCGTGCGTCACCACGAGATCCACCTGTGCATGGAGAGGAAGGATCGACGCACCGCAAAGCAGGATGGGAAGCAGTTTCTGCACTTGGTTTCCAATCATTTGCGTTTCTGGTAGTAGAGGTAGAACGAATCGCAATTCTGCTGGGGAAGGCGGCCACTCGCTGCTTGAAAAATATTACGGGGCCGTAATTCTGTAACAGTAGTATGAATGCATGGACCACGTAAAGGTCCAGAAATGGAGACAGCGATGGTGCCAGATGCAGGTATTCGCCTATGAAGATGCCTGGGCGCCTCACTCTGAACCGTGCCGATCCGCGTTCCATGCAGACGCAGTTGAGCGGCCAGCTGAAGCGCATGATCCAAGCTGGAGAGCTGCAGGCAGGCGAGCGGCTGCCCTCTACGCGCGAGCTTGCCAAGGACCTGCTCATCTCGCGCAACACCGTGGTGGCGGCCTACGAAATGCTGGTCGGTGAAGGCTATCTCGAGACGGAACTACGCAGCGGCTTTCGCGTGAACCAGGCAACGCAGGCTTTTCAGCAGCTACCTGTCCGTGCAAGTTCCGCGCGCGAACGTCCGCCTGCGGCGCGCTCGCCACGCATGCCCGTGCCCTTTCGTCCTACGCAGCCGGACGTAAGTCTCTTTCCGCTTCCCATCTGGAATCGTCACCGAACCCGAGTGCTCAAGCGCGGCGATAGCCTGCTGCATTATCAATCGCGATTTCCGGTAGGACTGGACGAGCTGCGACGGAATGTTGCGGATTACTTGCGCGACAGCCGCGGCGTGCGCTGCCAATGGCATGAGGTGGCGATCACGAATGGCTCGCAGCATGCGCTCTTTCTTCTTGCGCATCTGCTGTTGCGCCCAGGCCTGCGCGTTTACATGGAGGACCCTGGCTATCCTGGTGCGCGCAATGCGTGGGATAACGCTGGGGCTGAGATCGTCCCCACACCGGTCGATGAAGAAGGTATCCGGCTGCCTGCTGAGGATCCGCTCAATGCCGCGCTCATCTACGTGACTCCGTCGCATCAGTTTCCGCTGGGCACATGCATGTCGCTGGCGCGCCGGCTGTCGCTGTTGCAGGCGGCCCGCAAAGCAGGCGCCTGGATCGTGGAAGACGACTATGATGCCGAGTTCCGTTATACGAGCGCACCGCAGCCCAGCCTGCAGAGTCTCGATGATCAGCGGCGCGTGATCTATCTCGGTTCCTTCAGCAAGACACTCTTCCCGGCGCTCCGCATTGGGTATGTTGTGCTTCCTCCTCCGCTTGTAGAGCCTTTTGCTGCGCTAAAGTCGATCGCGGACGATTACAGCCCGCTGATCGATCAGGCAACGCTGTCGGCCTTCCTTGAGAGCGGCTCCCTGTATGCGCATCTGCGCCGCTGCCGCAGGCATTACGCTGAGCGCCAGGCGCTCTTTCTCGATCTTGTGACGCGCCATCGCCTGCCATTGAGCTTCCCGATTACCGGCCGTGGCATGAACCTTGCAGGGATGTTGCCCGGGCATGTGGATGATCGTGAGTTGAGCCTGCGTCTGCAAGCGGTTGGACTCGACATTCCGCCGCTCTCGCGCTACGCCGTGAAGCAGTTTAAGCCTGGCCTGCTCTTTGGACTTGCTGCTTTCGGCAAGGCAGAGATAGAACGTGGCGTCTCCCGCATGGCGAAGGTCTTTGGATCGAAACTGCCGGAATCGAAGCTGTCTGAATTGAAGTTGTCGAGGTCCACGTCAACAAAAGTGCACACATGAGCGCTTCTGCGATTGAGCCTGCAAATAGCCGCGTCTTCACTTCACCGCAATGACAACTCAGCCCCGATGCGCAGAAAACGCGATTGGGGCTGAGGGTTGAAGTTATGCTCTTTCTCTAGTCTCCGGTTCCGGCCAGAGAAACGGATTGCGGTGAACCGGCCGCGCTATCGGTGGCCACTAGGTTGGCCGAGGCGCTTCCGGTTGCTGTGGGCTTAAAGACAAGCGATATGGTGCAACTGGCGTCGGCTGCCAGAGAAGTACCGCAGGTCTTGGCCGAGATCGAGAATTCACTGGCGTTGGTCCCGGAGAAAACATACGAACTCACCGAGATTGCTATTGCGCTAGTGTTCTTGATTGTCAACACTTGTGCCGCTGAAGCAACCCCCACCTTGGTTGTGGGGAAGGTGATGCTGGCGGGGGAAAATGAGATCGTCGCCTGAGAAGCCCCGGTTCCGCTCAGCGCGACCGATTGCGGTGAACCGGAGGCTGAGTCGGTTGCGACCAGCTTAGCCGTTGCCGCGCCTGCAACCGTGGGTTTGAAGACGATGGAGATTGTGCAACTGGCGCCAGCGGCAAGCGATGTACCGCAGGTCTTGGTTGAGATCGAAAATTCGCTGGCGTTGGTTCCGGAGAAGACGTATGAGCTTACCGTCGCAGCTACGGAACCGTTATTGGTGATCGTCAACACCTGCGCCGCCGAGGTGGCATTCAGGCTTGTTGCGGGGAAGGCCAGACTGGTTGGCGAGAATGCGAAGGTAGCTTGTGAAGCGCCTGTTCCGGCCAACGGTACCGACTGCGGCGAACCGGAGGCTGAGTCGGTTGCGACGAGCTTGGCCGTAGCCGCGCCTGCCACTGTGGGCTTGAAGACGATGGAGATTGTGCAGTGGGCGCCAGCGGCAAGCGATGTACCGCAGGTCTTGGTTGAGATCGAAAATTCGCTGGCATTGGTTCCTGAGAAGACGTACGAACTTACGGACGCGGCTACGGAGCCGTTATTGGTGATCGTCAACACCTGCGCTGCCGAGGCGGCGTTCAAACTTGTTGCGGGGAAGGTCAGGCTGGTTGGCGAGAATGCGAAGGTAGCTTGTGAAGCACCTGTTCCGCTCAACGGTACGGATTGTGGTGAACCCGCTGCGGAGTCGGTTGCGACCAGCTTGGCCGTGGCCGCGCCTGCCACCGTGGGTTTGAAGACAATGGAGATCGTGCAACTGGCACTTGCGGCCAGCGATGTACCGCAGGTCTTGGTTGAGATCGAGAATTCGCTGGCGTTAGTTCCGGAGAAGACGTATGAGCTTACCGTCGCGGCTACGGAGCCGGTATTGGTGATCGTCAACACCTGTGCCGCCGAGGTGGCATTCAGGCTTGTTGCGGGGAAGGTCAGGCTTGCCGGCGAGAAGGTGAAGCCTGCTGTTCCGGATGTGCCCGTTCCGGCCAGAGATACGAGTTGTGGTGAGCCGGAAGCATTGTCCGCAATCGAGAGCGATGCGGTCAGGGAACCGGCAGACGCAGGTTTGAACTCGATGGAAACGGTGCAGGTTGCGCTGGCTGCAAGCGAGGCGCCGCAGGTTGTAGCCGACTTGAGGAATGAGCTGGCATCGGTGCCTGTGATGGTTTCGGAGGTTAGCGTCACGACGGCGGTGCCGGTGTTCTTGATGGTGACCGTCTGTGCCGCCGTGGTCGATCCCACTAGCGTGGAGGCGAAGGCAAGGCTGGTGGGTGAGACGGTGACAGTCTGGGTGGTTGCGGTGGTGGGCCACGCATTGACCAGGTTAGTGATATTGACTGAGCCTAAGCCGATGGCAGGGTCATATCCCACCGTGGCCGGGTAGCCGCTCAGCAATCCGACCTCGTCTCCGCTGGTGCTGGTGACACAATTTGGATCACCCGTGATGCAGGCCTGTGAGATGGTGCCCTGCGAAATGTCGTAGAAAGCGCACTTGTTGCCATTGGCCACTGTCGACGAATTGCAAGATGTTCCGGCGGCAACCTGGTTTTTGTAGAGCGTGTACAGCTCCGGGTTGGCCAATCCCTGCGCAGCCTTCGTCTTTTGAACAACGAGCGCCATGATGCCGGCAAAGTACGGCGAAGCTGCCGAGGTGCCGCCGATCTCCTGCGCTTCTATGCCCGCCGGGTCACTGTAGTCGCAGGTACCTCCCGAAGCGGCCAGGCAGAAGAGAATCGCGCTTGAATTGATAAGGCGGCTGGCAGGCTGCCCGGCACTTAACTGAACTATTGGCCCAATTCCGTCGGAAGAAAAGAGCGAAACATCGGGAAGAAAGCGATTGTTTTGGGAAGGCACTCCGAGGCCTGTCTGCCAGGAGGGTTTGGGATAGCCAACTGAGCAAGCGGTCGCCGTTGTGCTGCCCACGGGCGACACATGCGTGCAACTGCTTACTCCGCCACTGCCGCCGATAATGGTGATCAGGCTATCGTAGAAGCCGCCGTCAGCGTTGATGAAGTAGTTGCACAGATCCTCGGTGTTGGCTTGGCCGAAAAGTGGCGGCAAAAGAGGATTAGCGCAGGTGGAGTTCCACGGCACCTCCGGCAAGTAGCCTAAGGCCGTGGCGCCGTTGGCTTGCTGAGCCCCCCAATATTTCGTCTCTGCGCCGTCAACGAAAGGCCACGTAAAGTCCGTTCCACCCACTGCGGTCACAAAGGGACTTGAGGCCATCCCGTTCACCTGCAGGCCGATGGTCTCGGCAAAGGGAGTGCCCCTTTGGGGATCTTCATACGGATAGCAGCCGGCCGCAGCCTGATCGCCGGAGGACTCGAAGGCGCTGATACCCTCGGTGGCCGCCTGCTGCCAGACCGTGTTGTACGAGGCGTTGCCGGCTGTTCCCAGAAAGAGCTCGCATGTGCCGTAGCTGGCACTCATGATGGACGCCACTTCGTTATCGACAATGTACTGGTCGGAAAGCAGCCAGCCTCCCGTAGTGGAGGTGTCGGCGGTAACGACTTCGATGATCTGAGCCTCGGGAGCCGCGGCTCCCGACATCTCCACGTCCAGTGTGTTTTCATCGGAAGCACCCTGGACAACCCCCGGATCGGCCCCGTTGTGGACGACTTTGAATGCGGGCGCGTTGGGAAACGCCGCGGCCAGTCCGAATGACTTGCGGAAGTTGGTAACGTCGCTCGCTTCGATGTCGCTATCGGCTGCGATGGCGACGGACACACCCTTGCCGGTGATCGGAGTGCTCGAGATCCACAGGGGAAGTGAATTGTAGATGGTCGCGAAATCGTAGGGTGTCACGTCCTGGTAGACATCGCCGTTACCGCTATAGGTGAGCTGAGGTTGCGGACCCTGTGCGCTGCCGGGCGCCCTGCCTACATTGCCTGAGACAGATTCCGGTTTGTTGACCAAGCCTGCGGGCGCGGCTACGGCATGCACTTTGCCCGTCTTGCTGTCGCGCCGCACCACATTGCCCAGGATGAAGTTAGGCTTGGGGAAGAAGTTGTTTAGCGATGCCACGCCCGTTATCACCGGCGCCAGGGCCGCGGGAATCTGAGGGTCGCGGTCGTTCGCAATGTGTTCTTCACCGCTCACCAGGTAATTGTGCATCTCCACATGGAACGAATCCTGTACCTGCGCCACCGTCCCCGTAAACTCGATTGACGTATGGCCTTTGCTCACGTTGTCGATGGAGAATCCGTGGTTCTGCAGCCAGCTCGTCACCGCTGATATATCCGAGTCGGACGGACCGTAGAGCTGACCGAACTCGTCGGCATGCAGCCAATGATGGTAGTCCGGTGATTTGGGATCGTACTGGCCTTCGTTGAAGGCAGCCAGCGCCTTTTCCTGTTCCGGGCTACGCTGCAAGACCAGCACCATGCGCTCAAGGAGTTTGCTGGGCTCGACGAGCCCTTTGTCGTTCGCGGGCCGCGCCAAGGGGTGGGTGTTGCCTGTTAACCGGACCAGCCGGCTGTCGTCGACGTGATCAATAACTCGTGACGGCACGGAGATAGCCGGCTGAACACTTTCGGAGGCAATCTGTGCCGCCGCAGGTACACAGGACCCGATGCCCAGGGCCAGGCAGACCGCAACTGGAACGAAACTCTGAATACGCATTTGGTCTTTCCTTTTTGGTTTGCTGACAAAATCGATGATTCTGGCCGCTGGTTGAACTGGATCCATTGCGCGAACAGGCAAGGACTGCAACAAGAGCAGACTGGGGTAATGAGGCACGCTCTTCCGCTATGCCAGGCTCCGGGCCGCCACGCGAGAATGCCTTGCATCGCTCGCGCAGCAAAGAGGCCAGCCAGACTGTGACCATGCGGAAGACGTTACTTAGAAAATCACATCTCTGTCCTAAGCTGCGTAAAAGGCAGCAAAAATACCTCAATCGGACGAGAGTAGTCTTTTCCAAGGTATTTTTCGCCAGAGAAATTTCTTGCTCGCGCGTAGAGAGTTCTGTTGTGCGGCGCACTGCGAGAGATGGGGCGTTGCAATACAGATAGGCCATACTGAGAGGAGAAGATGAACAGAATTATCCATTGGATGACTGGCGTTGCCGCATGCTTGTTCATCGTTGCAAGCAATGCCCATGCTGATCGCAGGACATTTGTCGTCAACGATTATGGGGCCAAGGGAGATGGTACGAGTGTTGACACCGTCTCTCTTCAGAAGGCTATCGATGCAGCCGCTTATGCAAAGGGCGCGGTAACGTTGAAGCCGGGTATTTATGTAACCGGATCTTTATTCCTGAAATCAGGCGTAACTCTCGATATCCCCCAAGGGGTAATCCTCCTTGGTTCGAAACGTCGCGAAGACTATCCCATATTGCCAACACGCGTTGCTGGGATTGAGATGAGTTGGCCGGCGGCGTTGATCAACGTACGCGATCAAGAGAACGTGACAATCAAAGGTGGTGGAACGATCGACGGCGACGGCTCCATCTGGTGGAAGTCGTACTGGGATCTGCGCGCCATCTATGAGCCGAAAGGGCTGCGCTGGGCCTCGGACTACGATGCGCAACGTCCTCGACTGGTTCTAATCCAGAACTCATCGGATGTTCACTTTGGAGGCGGTCTGCTGCTCAAGCGCTCCGGTTTCTGGACGCTGCAAATTCTTTACTCTCACGATGTCCATGTCGATCGAATCACGATTCGCAACAACGAAGGCGGCAAAGGCCCCAGCACAGATGGTGTAGACATTGATTCTTCGCGCAAGATTCTTGTCGAGCACGCCGACATCGATGTGAACGATGATGCTCTGTGCCTCAAGGCTGGCCGCGATTCCGATGGGCTCCGCGTCAATCGTCCGACGGAGAATATTGTGATTCGCGATTCGATCGTGCGCAGCGGCGCAGCGGCTATCACGATCGGTAGCGAGACCTCAGGCGGCTTTCGCAATATCGAGGTCTACAACATCACTGCACTCAGCGGCGTTCCGTCCGGCGTACTTTTCAAGTCGGCGCGCACGCGTGGCGGATTTGCGCGCAATATACGCATTCACGATCTCACGCTCGAAGGCGTCGCCATTCCGATTCACATTACGATGAACTGGAATCCCAGTTACAGCTATGCCACGCTTCCTGCCGGCGCAAAGGACGTGCCTCCGTATTGGGTAGTTCTCACAACCCACGTGCCTGAAGAAAAAGGCCTGCCGCGCTTCAGTCGAGTCCACATCTGGAAGATCAAGGCCACTGGCGCAAAACAAGCGTTCAATGTGAGCGCTTACCCCAATGCGCCACTTGACGACTTTCGTCTTGATCACCTGGACATTGAAGCCGCTACCGCCGGCACGATTGCAAACGCGCGCAACTGGAGGCTTGCCGACAATAACATCCGCACGTTAGATGGCAGCAAGCCTTTCCTCGCAGACGCCGTTGCGCAGCCCGAGATCGATGTGCCCTTTGGCGAGCCCAAACAACCATAAGATGATTCATGCAACGCTTCGACTAGAATCTGGGCGGAAATTTACGTTTTGAATAGACGGTGGGGTAGCCCAGGTAGTACCCCTGAAATAGCTGAAACCCTTCTTCGATAGCCGACTCAAACTCTTCAATGGTTTCAATCTTTTCTGCAATGAGGATCGCTCGGCGATTCCTTAGACGGCGGAGGAGTTCTCTGCGCTCTTCCTTGTCTGAAATTCTGAAATCTACCTTAATGTAGTCGGCCAGATCGATGAAATCTCTCATCTTCTCCGAGAACTGGAAGTCATCGAGTGCAATCTTGAACCCAAGAGCCTTCATCTTCCGGCAAGCGCTGAGAATCTCATCGTCGGGCACGATGGTTTCGAGTAATTCGAGCACGGTGGTGCGCGGAAGCTGTGTCAGAATCCCATCAACCAATGCCTCTCGCGTGCAATTGAGAAACACAGGAAGTCTTTCCGTGACTCGGTCAAGCCTGTGCCGGGTCCAGTTTTCGACCATCGTCCGGGTCGCCGCATCGGAGTCGCCATCAAATCTGTTATTCCACCCAGAACGGGCGAGGGTTTCGTAGCCGAAGATTTTCCCGCGGCGATTGAAGATCGGTTGAAGAGCCACATAGTGGCGATTGAATGCATCCGCTCTGGACGGCGCCCACTGGGCTTCCATCCAGTCGCCAAGAATATCGTTTGGCGGTGGAACATCGCGTTGTTGCCGTGCTGCACTGAACATCTTCAACAAAGCCTCCAATGAACCCAGAAGCGATTTGAAAACCACACATGAGTCCTTCCGATTTGACCTTTTGTGGCTTTTCGTTTCTTCCCGACCCGAGACCGGCTACAGCTGCTTCGCAGTTACTGTGTCTCGAAACCCTGCTGCCCTAAAGAAATCTTTCTTAAAGAAAAGCCGTCTTGCGAGATTCCGAAGACGGCTACATCAACTGCAGGACCGCTCCTAGCTCCGGGGAGTTTCAGATATTCGGTCCGAAAAAGCTGCAATTGCTTCAAGCAACGCAGATTCAAGAAGTTGGTAATCGTCGATCTCCTGCGCTACTGCGATGCTTCGCACCCAGGTGCGCGCAGTCATCGTTTTTTGCCGTGTCGACATCGCGTCTACAAGAAAAGATCCCATCTCCTTGTGCATCAAAAACCGTTCCAGTACGTGCTCCAGTTCCCGCAGATTTCCTGGCCAGGGATACGACTGAAGCAGCTCCATAGCGCTGTTGGAGATACTTTGTCTAGACTTGCCTGTCGCGCGAGCGTAGGAATCGAGGAAAGACTGAACCAGCATCGGGATATCGTCGCTCCGTTCGCGAAGAGGCGGAATGCGGATGGAGAATCGATTCAGCCGCAAAAACAGATCACTGTTAAAGCTTCCGGCTTCCACGGCCGCCGACAAATCACCTTCGGCCAAAGCAATCACCCGGACGAAATTTGTACTCTCGTCACTTCCTCTGCCAGATACGGAATCCATCTCCTCGAGCGCGTGCAACAGTTCAATTTGCACGGCTGTGGACAAACTCTCGATCCCATCCAAGAGAAGTGTCCTCCCGTCAACCAGTGGGAAGCCTCCAAGACGCGGTTGTTCCGCCTGAAAGTGGCTGTCCTCCAGTTGACCGAAGAGCTCGGCTGCTGTCATCGAAGCCGGTATCGCCGCGCAATGAACGAGCGTGCACGCCTGAGGGAGAGATCGTGAAGACGCCTCTATGGAGCGGGCAACCAGCTCCATGGCCACTCCTTTCTCGCCGGTTATCAGGATTGTGTGGTTGGTTTGTGTCAGGGTCTCAACGTCTGCGATTGCCTGGCGAAGCTCTTTCGAAGGCCCAAGAATCTCCTCCAAGCTCCACTGATGGTAAACTTCTCCCAGAAAAGCCACTTTCTTTTTCCAGAGTTCCTCGGGTTTCAATTCCTGGCCAGCGAGGTCACTGCTTTCGCCGTCTTGGCAATTAACGTCGCTCCGTTGCTCACGTAGCTTGTCAACCCAAAGGAATGAAACGGAAAGAAATCCGTGCCCGGAGATGGGTGGCTCATGCATTTGCATCGGTTGACCCCCTTCCAATGACGGTTGCCGCTGGAGCATCCTGACGGCTTGTCAAGGAATACCCTGCATTCCGGCGAGAGGAAATGTTCTAAACAGTATGCTGGAGGATTTGATTGCTAAATCTTTTATTTTCATAAAGATGCAGCACCTATAAAATCCCGTTTGCGAGTGTTCTCGAGACGAGTTTGTTGTTTCGAGACGTTTTTGAACACTCCCGGGAGGCCTGAGTCTGCTTCTCGGCAAATGAACTCAACCCTGGCCGTCCCTGACGATCAGCGACACGCTGTAGACTCCTTTGCAGGCCGCGCTTTCTCCGCGGTAATGAGTTCGTCAGTCCGACAACAAACTGTTTGCTCAAGCCTTCCGATTCAGTATTCTTGTTTTCAACGGCTTAGGCGCCTCTAAAAACCCTGTTTGTTGCCGCCTCAGAGTACGTTTGTTTATGTGCAATTCTTGCGCAGAGGATCGAAGCCAAGAAGATGTCTGTAGCTGATCCAGTTTCGCGGCCGGACGAACTCAGCCAGGAGCTGATCCGCCTGATCCGTGAACATCTCAAGGCTGTAATGGCCAGTCACGCCTTTGAGGGGAGCAAACGAGCACAAAGCTTTCTTCAATTGGTTGTCGAACACGCCCTCGCAGGCCGCATCGATGATTTGCGCGAACGAATGATTGGCGCCGAGATGTTCGGCCGCCCAGTCGACTACGATACGGCGAACGATGCCGTGGTTCGAGTGAAGGCAACGGAAGTTCGGAAAAAACTGGCGCAATATTATCAGGAACTCAAGGAAGTACCGCCGATTCGAATCGAGCTTCTACCCGGCTCTTACGTTCCAAAGTTTCACCTGGAATCTTCGGAGAGACCATCCCCTCCGGCAGCAGAATCGAATCCTCAAACCTCAGCTGAACCGGCCAGGCTGCCCGAAGCATCCGCAGAAAGAGAAGACAATCGGCCGCCTGCGGGTAAGTGGAGATCGAGGCCTGGAGTACTCATATCCGCTGGGGTGCTGATTGCATTCGCATTTATCGCGGTGGCAGGTTATCTCGGCTTCAAATGGCGATCCGGAATTGCAAAACCAGAGCCCGAGGCGCATTCCATCGTGGTTCTTCCGCTTAAGAATCTCTCCGGCGATCCAAAGCAGGAGTACTTCGCCGATGCCATGACCGAAGAGCTGATTGCCGATCTCGGCCAGGTTGCGTCGTTGCGGGTCATCTCCCGTACCTCGGCCATGACCTACAAGGACACAAACAAGACGCTGCCCGAGATCGCCCGCGAACTGGGAGTAGACACCGTCGTGGAAGGGTCTGTGGTGCGTGTCGACAATCAGATCCGGATTACTGCTCAGTTGATCGACGCCAGAACCGACCATCATCTCTGGGCCAACAACTACGTCCGTGATCTGAACAACGTTCTCTCCTTGCAGGGCGAGGTCGCTCAAGCTATCGCAAATGAGATCAGGATCGAAGTGACGCCGGAGGAACGGGCTCGGCTGGCCCGCATCCGCACCGTCGATCCCCAGGCTCAGGAGCTCTATTTGCAGGGCAGGCAAGCTCTGAATGCAGGAGATCCGGCAAAGGCCATCGGCTTTCTACAGCAGGCAATCGACAAGTACCCTGACTATGCTCAGGCTCATGCCGCACTTGCCAACGGTTATGGGTGGATGGGAGAAGCAGGGTGGATGCCTTACACGCAGGCATTTCCCAAACAGAAATCTGAAGCCATCAAGGCGATCGAACTTGATGACGACCTGCCCGAGGGGCATGTCGAGCTCGCAAACGCCGCAATGAGTTTGGACTGGGACTGGGCTACGCAGGAAAAGGAGTTCAAGCGGGCACTTACTCTCAACCCCAATTCTGCTCCTGTACGTTGGGCCTACGCCAATCATCTCGAACGTTTGGGCCGTATCGCTGAAGGAATTGAGGAGTCGAAAGTTGCTCTCGGATTAGATCCGGTTTCAAGCCGTGCCTACATGAATTCAGCATTCAGCTACTATTTCGCCCATCAATACGACGTGGCTCTGGCGCAAATGCAACGCGCCTCAGAATTGCCGCACACCATGATGGAACTGACCTTTCCTCTGGGCGATATCTATGCCGAAAAAGGTCTGTACGATGAGGCAATTCAGCAATTCAACAAGCTGGGAAACGCACCACACGCGCTGGGCCATATGGGAAATGCGTATGCCCGCGCAGGGAACTCCGCCGCGGCGCGCGAAACACTGACCAAGCTGCAGGATCACATACAAAAAGAAGGCATTGGACGCTATGAGATAGCGTTGGTCTACGCTGGACTTGGTGAGAAGGACGAAGCCTTCCGCTGGCTTGAACAGGCATATCAAACCCGTGACAAAGGACTTACTTATCTCAAGATAGATCCTTGTCTAGACCCATTGCGCTCTGACTCGCGCTTTCAAGATCTGGAGCGACGCGTCGGATTACTTTCTCAGCCTTAAGGCGCATTTTGAGAGCACTATAGATTGCCGATATACACAGCAGTTTCGCTGCAGACTGAACTGAATGTCGCGCAAAAGCAAACGCCGGAGCTGAGATGCCAGCTCCGGCGTTTTGTCTATCGGTTTTGATCCGTTGGCTTACTCGTTGTTTACGTTGAATTGGAATAGGTCAAAGAGATCGCCGATGGCCGGGCTGTTGACAGGCACATAGGGATTCGCTTTGGAAGAGACGGGGTTGGGGAAGTTATCACGACTGCGGCGGGTGATGGTTTCCAATCCCCAGTTGCGTTCGATGAACTTCACGATCGAGACGTGATCGGAATACTCATGCGAGATGTGGCCGCCCTTGGTGTACTTCGAAACAACGAGCAGCGGGATACGCGTGCCGTCGCCGAAGTAATCGAGAGGCTGCACATAGCCGGAGTCATAGTAGCCGCCACCTTCGTCGAAGGTGATGAAGATGGCAGTGTCTTTCCACAGCTCGGGGTTAGCCTTGACCGCATCGACAATCTTCTTGGTGAAGCCTTCGAAGAGGTCGAGCTTGGATGAGGAAGGATGTCCATCGACCAGTCCGCTGGGCTTGACGATGGAGACGGCGGGAAGCTTGCCGTCCTTGATGTCTGCATAGAGGTTCTCTGTGTCCTGGATATGAGCGTTGCGGATGGATGCGTTGGCCATGATGGAGGTGTCGTACTGGAAAGGATTGCAGATGTTGCAGTACTCATCCGTATTCTTTCCAATGGCGCTGAAGTTTTTCTGGTAAGGATCAGGAACATAGTTGTTCCACTGGTCGCCGTAATACTTCCACGAAACATTACTGGCAAGCATGTCATCGCCGATGCTGCGGACAGTTGACGGAGGAATGGTGAATACAGTGTTCGCCGGATTGGTATCGGTGTAGGCGTTGTTGCCGTTGCCGAAGTATCCGGGGTTGTAGTTATTCAGGAGGTAGTAGTGACCCTTCTCGCAGCGGGGATCGACCTGTTGCGGAAGCGAATTGAGGTAGTTGCGAATAGGTGCGACGCCAGGCTGCGATTCATCGGAGCAGTTGCTGTACGAACCGCCGCCGAACGAGGCTGCGCCAAAGGAACCGCCGCCGTAACCGTCTTCGCTGTACCAGTTGTTGGTGCCTTTGGCTGGATTTGGGTTTTCAATCTCGTCGACTTTGCCTGCGTTCGCGGTGCCGGCGGCAACGGTCATGTTGTGCGGAGGAGTCGCCGCGTGGCCCTTGCCATCGCTGAAGTAGATCATGTCCGCATGGCCGAGCATGATGTGGTTGGCGCCAGTGCCGCCGTCGACCGATTGATGGAAGTTGTCGCTCATCGAGTAGTCATCGGCAAGCTTCTTGAAGTACGGAGCGTCTCCGTTCTGCACGTTGTAGAAGCCCATCGAGGTAGAGCCTTCACCGGTGGTGACGGCACTGGACGAGTACTCGGTGCTGAAGTTGGCAGGCTGCTTGATGCCGTTGGCGCCTGCGCCCACGGTCACTTCAACCCAGGGAAAGAGGTGGCCGTTGCAGCCGGAGGGATTCTGGGCCGTGGCATGCGAGATGTTGCAATCGAGCTGCTGCCACATCTGATAGAAACGATGCACCGGGCTGGCTGCGTAGGAGTTGTAAGTGAAGGTGTCGTCATTGGTCAGTTGGAAAGGACCGGCCGGCAAAGCATCAACATTCTTGATGCGCTGATCTGGGGTCGCCGAGGTCTGGCCTGAACCACCCGTGACCAGGTAGGCATAATAGTCTGCCGGAAGGCCGTTTTCAGACTGTTTCGCCAGGGAGAGGCTATCGTTCTTTACATAGGAGTCCTGTGGTCCGCCAACCAGCGGAGCTGGCAGCATGGAACCAGGGAAGGTGGTCTTAGGCGGGTTCAGCAGAAAGCCGTCGGGAGCCGTGTCATCCGCGGCCTGTTGTTCTGCCTGGGAGAAGTTTGGTCCGGGGGTTCCGTCTGCGTTCACGATGCCTTCTGAAAGAAGGTTCCAGACCTTTTCCCCCTTCTTGGGCACATAGGTGGCAAAGACGTGGTCAAAGCTACGGTTTTCGCCCACGATTACGATTACATGCTTGATTGGTGTTGCGGTTTCGTTATCGCGTGATCGCTGCTCCCGGGGAAGTTCGGCAGCGAATGTGTTGCCAACCGCGAGCTGGGTAATTGCAGCAAATACCAGCCCCGTTCGGACAACCTGCATGGCTGTCGAAGTAAGATGCTTCACGGTCATACTAGTCCCTCCAAAGTTGAGCTTGAGACTCAACCTGACGAGATATAGCGGCCGCACATTACTTTGGAGTCCTTATCCTGTGAAAAGACCGTGAATGCACCGGTATGCAAAAGAGTTTTGATGTAATTAAGATCCACGGAAAATTTGCCGTAGAACCTTAACTTCAGCTTGGGTAAAATAGCTCGCTGGCCTGCCTGAGCCGCCCCTGGCTTTCAGTGGATTTCGACTCTCTTGTCGAACTCTTATCGCGTAGTTCTGTCTCCTGTGCTTTCTTTGGCTTCAACCAGAATCGATCCCATCATGCCCTTGTCCTCATGCTCCAGGATGTGGCAGTGGTAGACGAAGGTTCCAACAGTATTCGGGTCGCGGAAGTCCATGCGCAGACGGACGCTTGGATAGCTGAGGGTGTGGCCGTTGAAGTAGGGCACGTTGACCGTGTCGCGCAGGAAATCTTCATTGACCGGCCTTCCCATGTAATCGAGCAGCAGAAAATGCAGTTGATGGATGTGGAAGTCATGCAGTTCACTGGAACGATTTTCGATGATCCAGTCTTCGACCGTGCCCTGCTGCGCAACGATGTCAGGAGTGGTTGAGCTCATGTCGAACATCTTTGGCTGCTCACCGTCGACGGTCAGGTAGAACTCAATCGCGCTGGTGGGGTCGTTAGGGTCGGCCAGCTTCTCTGAAAAATACAGGCGCCGCGTGCGTACGGGCGTCACATCTCCGAGCCATGCGTCGCTCGCAGCGGCCGGTGGTTGTGAGGAGCTCGCCAGTTTGGCGCGAGGCTCGGGTGCGTTGGCGGATGCGACGACCTTGGCCAGCATGCGGTTGGGATCATTCTCACCGCCGGGGCCGGTGTCTACGGTCTTTGTAACCAGTAATGCAGGCTCGCCTTCTTCAGGCCCCTTCACGATGAACTCAACCCGCGCGCCGGGAGGAATGGCAAGGTGCGTCTGCCAGTTCACCGAGTCGCCTGTCGGGTCGCCGTGGCTCATGGGAACGCCGTCCATCCCCACCAAGCCGAGCGGCTGCGGCGTTCGGCCGAAGAGGAGTTCGATATTGACATAGGTGATGGCGGAGGCGTTGAGGACGCGCCACAACTGGCGTTCGCCGGGCTTCATTTCAATGATTGCCGGCGTGTAATCCGGATAGGGAGCTGGAACGTAATTGACGGAGAGATCTTTAGCTGGTTTGCCGAATCCAGTGCCGGTGTTGGCTGCATCGCCGTCTTTGTCTACCAGGAATTTAGGCACGACCGGCTCGGATTTCGCGGGCGGCGCGTTGGGATTCAGCAGGTCCTGGTCGCGGAGGATGAAGACCCGCTCCGGGAGGCCGGCTGCGGCCTTCTTGACGCGTTCAATCCCTTCCACAATCAGCGCACCGGAGGCGCCGCCGAGGAGCTGTTGCTTACTGAAGCCGTGGATATGGGGGTGGTACCAATAGAGGCCGGGTGGCTCGTTATCAGGGATGCGAAAGCGGTACTCGAAGGGCGCACTGCCGGGCTGGATGGATGTCTTCATGACATCGTCCTGGTGGCAGACAGGCGGTATGGTCAGGCCGTGGAAATGAAGGTTGGTAGAGACAGGGCTCATAATGCCGCTGCTGCATGGGTCGTCGGATGGTGCATGGGCGGATGGGGCATGATGGTGCGCAGCTATCGCGTGGCCGGCATTGGTCGAGCCGTGATCCGTCAACTCGTTCTTGAGATGAAGAATGACCAGGTCGCCAGGGCTCGCGCGCAGGTTGGGTGATTCATGGCCTGCCGCGTCCGTATAGCAGTAGAGCATTGAGCCGTTTGGGGCTGGAGAGTTATGGGCGATCAGCTCGGCTTCGAGGACGCCGTCGTGGCTGCGCAGGTCCTGCGGCTCTTCAACGATGCTGCCTGGTTGCGGGCGCATACATGGCGCGGGAGGCTGGGCAGATGAGAGTAGTGGCCAGGCGGCGAGGAAGAGTGCTGCGGTCCATCTGAGATTCCGGCTTAGATTCTGCATGCGTCTTTGGAGACCCCTGTCTCTTGGTGCAGTCTTCGCCTGTCAGGTTAATGGAAGGTGAAGAGGGCCTGGTTTGCCTGGAGATTGGCTTGATGGAATGCAAATGTTGATGGAATGCAAATTCTGTGAAGTGCGACAGGTTGGGAGACAAGCAGGGGCAGTTTTGGAAGACAAAGAAGGGGTAGTTCAGGCGGCGGACAGCCGCGGCCCTGCTCAACTGTGCGCCAGCATCAGGAGTGATCTTGTTGCTTAGAGAGAAGCTCAGCCAGAAGCATCTTAATTTTATGTGAGGCGGGGTCGAGCGAAGCTGCTTTGCGCAGCGCAATCAGCGCATCGGCCGTGTTGCTCTGGACCAGATCTAAGCGGCCTAGCTCATACCAGGCCAGCGCGGCTTGTTCCGCCGTGGCTCCGGGGACGGCGGCCGCCTGACTGAATGCTTCCGCGGCGGGCGCGTACCTGCCGCAACGCAGATAGCCTATGCCGAGGAAGAATGGCGTCTTCCATACGTCGGGGCGCAACTGTTGCGCTCGTTGATAAGCATCGATGGCTGTTGGGCAGTCTGCCTTTCCGATCGCCGTCTCTGCCAGGAGCTGCAACGCAATGATGTTTTGCGGAGCGACCTGAGTGGCGCGCGAATAGAGCGAGAGGTCATCACGAAACTGCTGCGATGCGGAGACCGATTGCGTGATTTCAACGCAAAGAACCAGGACGGCAACAGCTGCCACAATAAGCCGCGGCTGTAGATGTTTGTCCATCCTGTGTTTATCTATCCTGGCAATGAGGGCCGCAATCAAAATGGCTATTCCGGCGGCGGATAGATAGAGATAGCGGTCGTGAAAGAGATCATAATCACGAAAGAAAAAACAGCCGGCAAGAACAGCGGCCAGCGGGAGCGCAACCACCGCCAGCGCCCAGGCCACAAATCTCGACTTCAGGCTGCACCATAGAGCCGCACACACAATACAAAGCAAGATGCAGATGTGCCAGGCCAGGGAGTTGAATGAATGCGTCTGCCGGATCCAAAGATCATAGAACTCACTTACGGGCACAGGCCAGACGAGCTTGCGGAGCGCAAGCCAGCATACATAAGGGATCGTAGACAATGCCTGGATCACAGACCTGCTGTCCACGCTCTGCATCGTCGGACGGATGTAGAGATGGGCCGCTAACGGAACGGCCAGCGGGGCATAAACTGCGAGCCTTCGAAGAAACGGCTTTCGGGCGAGAAACAGCACCTCATACGTGAATGCCAGCACGGCTGCGACCACGGCAGTTTCCTTGGCGAAGACAGCCAATGCAAGCGCGCATGTAGAAGAGAGATGAAGCGCAAGTGCGCCTCTCGGAGTCTTAGCCCGATCACTGAGCGCCAGGCCGCAAAGGGCGCACAGGAAGAGCAGCACATAGATGGACTCGCTGCATGCCGAGAGCCAGCAGGCCACCTCTGTCGTTAGTGGAGAACAGACAAAAATGCTGGCCGCGATCCATCCCGGTAACAGTCTGCCGAAGTGCAGGAATAGAAAGAGAAACAGGGCGAGGGCGACGAGAGTATGGAAACCGATGCCGGCAAAGTGCCAAAGGGCAAGATCCGAGCCAAATAACGCGTGCTCCACAAAGAGCACAAGCAGGAAGAGCGGTCTGTAATAGGAAGAGGCTTTATCGGGACCTAACTGCGACCACAGCGGTTCGTGTAGTGCCTGTTCGAGAGCGCTCCAGGACTGCAACTGGCGGTTTGACTCGATCTGAAGATGGTCATCGTAAACGAAGCCAAACTGAAGAGCCGGAGACCAGACGCATCCAGCCAGGATCACAAGGGATAAAGCCGCTGCGGCGATCTTCCATGGCATCTGCGGGCTCGAAGCCGGGCTGCTATGAAGCACTGCGTCAGCAGCGCCTCTAGCCGCAACTCTGCCATCATGGAGTTCTTGTGCGCGGGATTTTCGTGGAATTTGCGGTGATTTTCGACGTGATCCTGATGCCATCGCGTTGATTATAGGCAAGGCGATTCAGGAGTGATTGCGGCGCGGCTTCATGAGTGCTGTCATTTTTTATTTGACAAGGCGCGGCCCATCGTTAACTATCAGGGCCTCTGCAGTTTTCTCCGCCAACCCCATGCGGAAAGTTTGAGTAAGAGGCCCCCGCCATGAGGCAAAAGACCTACAGCGTGCTTCGGGCGATTCTATTAGCAGCTGCCGCTCTTCACTTGGCTGCCTGTGCATCCGCCCCGACTTCAACCCCCACATCGCCTTCCGGCGGTACACCGCTCTCTGCCTCCAACACCGCAACCTCCGGCCCACTGCTTGGGAGCTGGTGGGACTCAAAGAATAAGGGTTTACACAATGTTTACGGTGTTCTTGGAGCAGCATCTCAGGGTGCGCCCGCCTTCAGTGACGGCACGTATAGCAGCGCGGCCGCCTGTGTGCGAAAGAAGATCGCTCTGCTGACGACGCCTTCGGGATCGCTGTTTTCCGTGACTCTGCCGCAGGGCGAGCCGGCCGCAATCGCCAGCAATGCCAATCCCAAGGCTACGATCGCATTCAGCCCCTCGTGCATGACCTCTCTTGTCTATGCTCCGGGGAGCTCAGCAGCTCTCCTGGTGCGCGGTTTGCCATCCAACCCGGTCGTCGCCGGAGTTACGCTTCCTGCCGGCACTTCCTCGGTGGCCATTGCAGATTCCGGCTCTATTCTCGCCGCGGTGTCCGTAGCCGATGGATCGACGGCGATTCAGTTACTTGCCAGTGGGACAAACGCTGCTCAGCCGGTTACCGTCCTCGCAAAATTTGGAGGCATGGCATTTGTGCCGGGCGCGGATACGGCGATTCTTGCAGATGCCTCTGCGAACTCGATCATCGAAGCATCGCACCTCACGAGCAACATGAGTCTCGCATCCCTTGCAAGCGGGACGGATGGCGTCTCGAATCCCGCCGCGGTAGCAATCTCTGCCGACGGTCGCCTGGCTGCAGTTGCAAATACGAAAGGCTCAAGCGTGCTGCGACTGGATTTGTCCGGCCAATCGGCCCCCGTCAAGACGGTCTGTCGCTGTTCGCCTGCGGAGCTTGAGCCCCTTGCGGGGAATTTCGCCTTCCGGCTCAATGAGCCGGGTTCTGGAACTGTCTGGGCCTTTGATGGCAACGGTTCGCAGCCGCGAGTGCTCTTTATTCCCTCAGATCAAGCCGTAAGCGCCGGACAGGCCGTGAGTGCAGGACATGGGGGAAGCCGATGAGATACACATGGCTCCGATGCCTTTCCTTATTGGTCCTGCTGCCTTCGCAGCTGCTCGTGCCTCAGACACAGAGGAGCAACGCCACGACCACGCTTACCAGCAACAGTGCGACTCTCCAACTGCCGGGCAGCCTTACCCTCAGCACTACGGTGGCCCCTGCGAAAGGAGCTGCTGGCGTGCCGGTCGGACCCGTGCAATTTCTCAATGGCACACATTCGTTAGGCTCGGTCCAACTCAAGGCTATCCCTGCAACCCAAAATTTTTCAGCGCCTGCAATTCAGGCCCAGTTCGGCTTTGAGCCCTATGGCCTGTTTGCGCTTCCTGCAGGTGTGTCGAAATATTCAGCGCTGGGAATGCTGGATTGGGCTTCGACGGACGACTCCGAATCCGCATATCCCGAACTCACCATCTACACAGGCCAAGGCAGCCAATTCCTTCAAAACACTGCCGTTTATCAATTAACGAACAGCGGCATCACGCAAGATTATTATTACGGAATCCCCGTCTACGCCACCGGAGATTTCAATCACGACGGTATTACCGACATCTTGATTCACGGATTTAACACCAGCGACACTACCAATTACGGAAACGAGTTCTATTTTCTGCCTGGTACTGCGACGGCCACTTTCAACCCCGATAACGCCGTGATCTCTTCTGATCAAGCAAATATTACCTGCAACTGCGACGTCCCGGTCACTGAAGCGATCACCGTCGATGATTTCAATGGCGATGGCTATACGGATGTAGCCTACACAGCACAGGGGACCAGCTTCGGGGGACAAACAGGCGTGGCGGTCAATGCCGGCGCACAGGCTCCCGGCAGCTTTACCACTTTTATTGCCGCCCCGGTAATCGTTCCAAGAGTGGAAGGCGAAACCTTTAGTTCCACAGCCATTGCTTCGGGCCATTTCACCTCCAGCGGGCACACGGATATCGCAGTTGTCGGGCAATCCTCCGCGAGCACAAACGGGTACGTGGCTCTCTATCTGAATCAGGGGCCGAGCAACGGCACCATCAACTTTGCGGCTCCGGTCCTGTTTAATGTCGGCCCCCAGCCGGGTTCGATTGCAACGGCAGACTTCCGCGCCAATGGAATGACCGATGTGGTGGTGACAAACCTCGTTCCAAAGACACAGTCAGGCTCGGTAGAAGTCCTATTTGGCGATGGCAAAGGCAACCTGACGATTTCGTCCACGGTTCCCATCGCCGTGGAACTGGATTCGGCCTCTGTCGCAGACTTCAATAACGATGGCTATCCGGACATTCTTGCCGTAGGCAGCGATGGCTCGCTGTATCTTCTGCTCAATGACGGAACCGGGCATTTCCTTACCTCCACCACAGTCGTCGGCGCCTATCAGGATTCACTGAGTGTTATTGGCGACTTCAATGGAGATGGTCTGGCCGATATCGCGGAGCTCACCTACTCCTCACCGGAGGAGTCAGGTGTGCGTGCGAATGATGCAAGCGATTCGATTGCGAGCGTATTTCTGAACTCGGCCTCAGCGCAGGCAAGCCTTGTTACCACTCCTCAGACGCTACCTGCTGGGATGGACACTCTCACCGCGAATTTCCCTGGAGATAGCAACTTCAATGCAAGCGTATCCCAGGGCTTGCCGATAACTGTAACTCAGACGCTATCAACGCTGACGTGGCTCCCGCCGGCTACGATTGGATATGGAATTCCGCTTGGCGCGACGCAACTGAACGCCTCGTCCAGCGTCCCCGGCGCCATCAGCTATTCTCCTGCGACCGGCACCGTTTTACCTGCGGGCCTCGATACGCTGACCGCGACTTTCATACCCACGGACGCATTCGACTACACCGGAGCCACGGCACAGCAGACGATCACGGTCACTCAGAGGGCATCCACCTTGACGTGGGCTCAGCCGGCAACGATGGAGTATGGAACTCCGCTTAGCGCAACACAACTGAATGCCACCTCCAGTGTCGCTGGTGCAATCACCTACGCTCCAGCAGCCGGAACTGTGTTGTCTCCTGGGTCAACATCTGTAACTGCGACATTCGTACCGACGGACGCAGTCGACTACACAGGCGCCATGGCCACCAACACGATCACGGTGACCGCTCCGACGTTCACTGGCATCTCGCCTGCCAGCGCCAAGCTCGGCGACGCCGACACGACAATCGCAGTCAATGGCCAAGGGCTGTTAAGAGGGGCTGTGGTGGAGTGGAACGGCACGGCGCTGAGCACGACCTGGGTTAGCTTGAATCAACTGACCGCGGTCGTTCCAGCATCGCTCCTGACTACTGCAGGAACAGGCACGATTACCGTTGTTGATCCAAACAATGTCTCTGTTGCGGGATCGCAGACCTTTACCGTGATTGCCAGCTCTGCCGCGGCAACAGCTACCGCTCAAGCGACTGTCGAAGCAGGGCAGGACGCGTCGCTGACCCTGACGGTTAACCCCTACCCCGCGCCGATTACCGCAACGCTGACGCTGGCGTTTACGCCCAATCCGCCCAATACGGTTCTGGACCCCGCTGTGCTCTTCCCAAACAACACAACCACTGACGTTATTCAGATTCCGGCCAACAGCACCGCGGCAATTCCCGCGATTGATTTTGCGACCGGCTCCACGGCTGGAACTATCACGGTGACCATTCAACTCACGGCTGGCGGCGTGGATATTACACCGACGACACTGGCCCCTGTCGCCGTCGCTATCCCGGCCTCGGCGCCAGTGATCAATTCCGTGACCATCGACCGTAACGGCAACGCCATCACGGTTACGATTCTCGGCTTATCCTCAACGCGGGATATGTCGCAGGCGACATTCCATTTCACGCCGGCATCGGGAGCCAGCCTGAAGACGACCGACCTGACAGTCGACCTTACCACGGCCTTCACAGGCTGGTACCAATCGGCAGCGTCCGACACCTTCGGCACAACGTTCCAATATACCCAGCCTTTCACGCTGAATTCCGACGCCACCGATGTCGGCAGTGTGAGCGTCACACTTACGAATTCGCAGGGCGCGTCACAGCCAGGCACCGCACAATAAGGCGGATGGAAGAGGTCAAATGATGAGTTTGAAGATGGTGACGAAACTCTTGGCATCTGCGGCGATAGCTGTGCTCCTTGTTGGGCATCCGCCGAAACTGTATGCCCAATCCAGCACGCAATCGTCAGGCCTGGTGATTACGATCCTCGATGGGGAAGGCGCATTGAACGACATTCGCCAGCGCACCGCGCGCGAGCCCATCGTTGAGGTGCAGGATGAAAATCATAAGCCGGTTGCAGGTGCGGCAGTGCTGTTCAGCTTGCCCAGCTCAGGCCCTGGTGGATCATTTGCCGGGGGAGTTCAGAGCTTTTCCACGGTGACGGATAGCGCCGGCCGCGCAGTCGCTCATGGTCTGCAGCCCAACAACGTCTCAGGCTCGTATAACATTCACGTTCATGTGAGCTTTAACGGCGCTAGCAGCGACACCAATATACATCAACAGAATGTCTCCGGTCAGTCTTCGGTAGCGCATCACGCAACGCATGCTCTCGGAGCCAAAGCCATCACGCTTATCGTCGTGGCAGGCGCTGCTGCAGTCACGGTGGCGACTGTCCTGGTGACCCAGGGCGGCAGCTCTACGGTAATTTCCGCTGGGCCGCCAACGGTTGGGGCTCCCCCTACCACTTCAGCCGGTATCCGCTTCTCATTGCACGGCCGCACCCATTGAGGACCCAGATTGGCAAC
>DATAZR010000170.1:0-5117 GCA_036271955.1 Acidobacteriaceae bacterium | reverse complement strand
CAATCGGATGGCTGGCGAGAAGCTCGGCGGCGGCCTGGGTCAGATCGGCACGCGAGCTTTGCTCGTAATGATTGGCCTGCGCGTATTTGACGAGCGTGGGCGAGACATGGACTTCGCGAATGAGAAGCGGCTCGGACTCAGCGGCCAGTTCGGGACTGAGAGCGGCGATCTTGGCTTGGAGGCCGGCGTTGGCTTCGGCATTGAGATTCCACGCTGCGCCGGCGGCAGCTTCGCGAAGCTTGTTGCCAAGATCGCGAATCTCTGCGGCGGGATGCGAGAGCAGCCGCGAGACCTGCGTCTCCAGCGTGCGGGCGTTGACGATCTGGCCGAGTGAAGTATTGGTGGCCAGCGGCAGCAGATAGCGGGCGACGTCGAAAGCGCGGGCTTTGAGAGTGCGCTCGTAGGCATCCTGCTTCATCTCGGCCGGACAGGCGACGCGGGATTTCAACGCTTCGAAGACCGCGGACGAGGTGCTGGCGTAGGAGGCGAAAAGATTCTCTACAGTCTCGGTGTAGAGCTGGCGGGCTTCTGTGGCTTCGCCGAAATCGGGAAGATACCAGCCTGACTTGAGGAAATTCTGATAGCGCGTCGAGCGTTCCTGCCCATCCCAGCGCTGTTCGTCGACGAGCACGATGGCGGCCAGCAGCGACAAGCGCTCGATGGCGAAGGCGACATGGGCCAGGTCGGCGATGGAGCGATGGCCGTACTGGAAGTAGAAGGTGTCGAGGAACTGCTCGGCGCGCTGGGAGCTGATCTCGCGTAGAGATTGGCGCATGGACAGCGAAGAGCGGGAGTACTTGGCCATGGCGTAGGCCAGCACTTCGGGGTCGGCTCCGTGGACGGCGAAGACTTCGGTCTTATTTTGCGCGTGAGCAGGTGCTGGACTTGATTCGGCGGGAGCGCTGGGCGTGGCCTGGGGAATGATCGACATTCGGTTCTCTGGCGATCAGAATACGGCATTGGAGGGCCAGCCGGATGTGGAAGAACAGACCTCTTTCGAAGAGGCCGGTCCTACGGACGACGCAAGGAGATTGGAAAACCGCGAGACCGATAGGCACTTATGCGGACGCGACACCGAGGGCGCAGAGAGGAATGGATCGGGCATGCGGCAGATCTAAACAGCTACTGCAGATCGGACGTTCGGCATGAGATTCATCTCTGTGAGCTGAATCTGCAGCTGCGCGGGACGCATGGGCTTTTCGAGCAAGGGAAATTCATGGCCGGCTTTGCGCGCCGAGACAATGATTTCCGAATTGGCAGGCAGGCCTGAGAAGAGAAGTATCTTGCAGTCGGGGGCGATGCGCTGCACGATGACGGCCAGATCGATCCCGTTCATACCGGTGAGCATCACGTCGCTGATGAGCAGCTCAGGGGGGATGACCTCTACGAGTTCGAGCGCGGCCTCTGCGGTATAGGCGGTCATAGTTGCGTAGCCCCAGCTGTCGAAGATGGCAGCGCGGGTGTCGGCGACGATCTCCTCATCGTCCACGATCAGAACAACGGGACGATGTGGATCGGCGTCGGCGACGATGCCGGCCCTTACCACTTCCGCCAGCGGGACAACTTCGATCTTGAGTTGATGGTTCATGATCTCACCTGCAAATCGACCGTAGCAGGTTCGGGGAAATACGGGTTAAATCTTTTGTCCTGTGGTTTTTAGAGGGTAGCGAAAGGCCGACAGCAATTTCGCTTGTC
Source organism: Acidobacteriaceae bacterium (assembly GCA_036271955.1). Classification (GTDB taxonomy): domain Bacteria; phylum Acidobacteriota; class Terriglobia; order Terriglobales; family Acidobacteriaceae; genus Acidicapsa. The sequence goes on along the minus strand of DATAZR010000170.1, from coordinate 3,422 downwards.
GATTACATCACGCAGTGTTAGGTTAGTTTAGCGTCACTATACGATAGTGATACGATTGCATTAGCTGGAGAGACCGTTATGACTTCAAACGGCAATTCAAAATCTTCACCTATGAAATTCGAGTCGGTACGACAGGTGGATATTCCAACGGGGCGAAACGGCAAGCACCGGGAGATCGTTTCGCAGCTTCTGAAAGATATTGCTCAGCTGGGAGAGGGCAGCGCCTTGAAGGTGCCCCTTACCGAGCTGCCGGACAGCAAAGAGAACATCCGCTCCGCTCTGAATCGCGCGACCCGCGAACGCGGGATGAACGTGGCGACTTCAAGCGACGACGACCACCTCTATATCTGGAAGGCCTAAGCAAAGGGCCTGCTGCTGCCTCTGTCACCATTTTGCGCGGAGAGTGGCCGGGTTGCGCTAGCATGGCAGAGGGACGGCGACTGCTGGACCGGCATCGTGAGAGGCCAGCCGGCAGCAACGTATACGACGGCCCGACTGCAGGCTACGCGGATACATCATCTATGCGCGCAACGCTGGAAAAGACTTCGCATCGCCCCTGGCCTTTGCCGCCCGGGCGATGGGCCATGACGCAACGCTGGAACGACCTGCTGTTTGCGCACTGGCCGATGCGAATTGCAGAGATCGAGGCGCTGCTGCCGGAAGGTCTCGAAGCGGATGTCTTCCAAGGCTCGGCGTGGATCGGTGTAGTGCCGTTTTGGATGGACAATATCCGGATGCGGGGCATGCCTCAGATCCCAGGCGCACGAAAATTCCCTGAGCTGAATCTGCGGACATATGTGCGCGACAGGCGCACTAGCACGCCAGGAGTGTACTTCTTCTCGCTTGACGCAGCCAGCCTGATCGCGGTGATTGCGGCGCGAAGCCTTTACCACCTGCCCTACTACTGGGCGCAGATGAGCATCAAGCCGCGCGGAGACCGGGAGTTCTCCTATTATTCGAGGCGGCTGCTTAGCGGCAAGCCGGTGCAGTTTGCGGCGCGTTACCGGGGACTTGGGCCGACCCACAAGCTGGCGCAGACGCGGCTGGGGACAATCGAATATTTTCTGACCGAGCGGTATTGCCTGTTCTCGCTGGATGGGCTGGGACGGCTGCAGCGGGCGGATATTCACCATATTCCGTGGCCGCTGGAAGAAGCGGAAGCGGAGATCACTCAGAACGATCTGGCGTCTCACATCGGACTGCAACTGCCGGAGACCGAGCCATTATTGCACTACTCCCGCCACCTTGCGGTGTATGTGTGGCCGGCGGAGCTGGTGCAGGCTAAATCGCTGGTGCAGGGGGCTGCGGTGGCTGCGGCGCAGTAGCTTCAAGGGATCGGCTCAAACGACCCGTATTTTCGAAACCCACCGCCTATAATTTGCAAGATGATGCGGCGAGATTGCTCACGCATTCACAGAATTTCCCGAGGGAAATAATGAGCGGATTGAATGGTCGGATTGCGCTGGTTACCGGCGCTTCGCAGGGGATTGGACGAGCATGCGCGCTGGAGCTGGCGAAGGCCGGAGCGACGGTAGCCTTGGCTGCGCGCAATGAAGTGAAGCTCGCCGAGGTTGCCGCCGAGATTGAAGCCGCTGGAGGCAGGGCTGCTGCGTTTGCACTGGATGTGGCCAGCGAGGAATCGATCCAGGCGGGCGTAAAAGCAGTGCAGGAACGCTTTGGAAAGGTCGAGATCCTGGTCAACAATGCCGGGATCACGCGCGACGACCTGGCAATGCGGCTGAAGCGCGCCGACTGGGATGACGTGATCGGGACCAATCTCACCGGCGCGTTTCTGCTGACCCAGGCATTGATGCGGGGGATGATGAAGAATCGCTGGGGACGGATCATCAACATCTCCAGCGTGGTTGGACGCACCGGGCAGGCAGGCCAGGTAAATTATGCGGCAAGCAAGGCAGGGATGATCGGGATGACCCGGTCGCTGGCGCGGGAGCTAGCGTCGCGCGGGATTACCGTGAATGCGGTTGCGCCGGGATACATCGAAACGCCGATGACGGCGGTGTTGAACGAGGAGCAGACGAAGGCGATGCTGGCACAGATTCCGGCAGGTCGCGCCGGGACGGATGTCGAGATTGCGCACGCCGTCGCGTACCTGGCATCAGAGGGCGCCGGGTATGTGACCGGGCATGTGCTGGACGTAAACGGCGGTATGTTCATGGGCGGGTGACCTACGCGGTAGAGCATCGCGCAAAAGTGGAATGGAAACCGATGGAATCGGCCCGATATATATAAAGCTCTAGCCTCACGATTTGCCGCCGATAGTTGAAGGAGCATTGCTCCGATAAATCGATGGGTGGCACATGGATTTTAGACCGCCGGAAGAAGCCGGAGCATTCGAACACGAGAGTATGGAAGTTGCTGTCGCATCCGCGGGAGAATCGGTAGCCGGTCTGCGCTATGTTGCGCGGCAGCCGATTCTGGATTTGCGGGGGCAGGTACACGGCTATGAGCTGCTGTTCCGGGCCGGCTCCGCATCCGAGTCCTTCAGCGGAGATGGCGACGCTGCAACGCGCACGGTGCTGGATTCGAGCGTGATCTTTGGGCTGGAACGCCTGACCGGCGGCCTGCCGATGTTTGTGAACTGTACCGAGGAAGCCCTGTTGACCGGCATGGTCAAGGTGCTGCCGGCGGCTCACACGGTGCTCGAATTGCTGGAGACGCTGGAACCCACCGAGGAGCTGATTGCAGCCTGCCGCGAGCTGAAACGGCAGGGTTACCGGCTGGCGCTGGATGACTTTGAAAACAAGAGCAGCTGGCAGCCGCTGGTGGAGATCGCCGACTACATCAAGGTCGACATGAGCCTGACAACTCCGAAGCAGCGGGCGGATCTAAAGCGCCGCGTCGGCCATTTACCGATTCAGTTATTGATGGAGCGGGTCGAGACGCCGGAAGACCTTGCGGCGGCCCGAAGCGAAGGGTTTACGCTCTTCCAGGGCTACTACTTTTGCAGGCCGGTGCTGATGGAGAACCGGGCGATTCCCGCCAACCGGCTGGTGTATCTGGAGATGCTGAAGGCGGTATTGAATGTTCCGCTCGACATCAAGTACATCAGCGGGCTGGTGAAGCGCGACCCATCGCTGACCTACCGGCTGCTGCGAATGGTGAATTCGCCGCTCTATGCCACGCGCAAGGAGATTACTTCCATCCAGAGCGCGCTGGTGCTGGTGGGCGACGAGATGTTTCGTCGCATGGTGATGCTGGCGACTGCGTGTGAGTTCAAAGGGAACCATCCGACGGAACTACTGCGCATGGCATTTGTGCGGGGACGGTTCTGCGAACTGGCGGCGAAGATCACGAAGCAGGACGAGACGGAACAGTATCTGCTGGGCATGCTGAGCCTGGTGCCGGCGATGCTGGGGGTTCCGATGGTGAGCGTGGTGAAGGCGCTTCCGCTGCGCCAGGAA
>DATAZR010000169.1:0-37900 GCA_036271955.1 Acidobacteriaceae bacterium | reverse complement strand
CCAGCGCGGTTCACTGTCGAAGAGTTCCTGCGGGCCGCGGACCACTGCGATTCTGCGATGGCCCAGTTCGCTAAGGTGGCGCATCGCCAGAGCGCCTCCTGCTTCGTTATCCACCAGGATCGAACTTACTCTGCGGCCGGTCAGATCGCGGCCAAGAATGACTATGGGGACGTGATTTTTTTCGATGTCTGCAAGTAGGTTGGTCTCTTCGAATATCCAGCTGGCGATGACGATGATTCCTTCGGCGCGCCGCTCCAGAACTAACTTGAGATAGCTATCGAAAAGCCTTCGTTGGGTCTGTGCATCCATCAACATGGGCACGTAGTCGGCCGGCCCAAGGCCGGCCTGAATGCCGCGCACGATGGGTATGCAGAATGGGTCGGAAAGATCGTAGGCGAGGACTGCGACAGTCTGGCTGCGGCGACGGCGAAGCGAACGGGCGTAGGCATCGGGATGATAGCCGAGTTGCCGGGCCATCGCTCGCACGCGCTCGCGTGTAGCGACAGCGACATTTTGCGAGAGCGGTGCTTCGCTGAGCACGATAGAGACAGTAGACACTGAAAGGCCGCAGGCGCGAGCCACGTCGAGCAACGTCACGTGACCGGATTTCCTCTGAGGCATTCCCAGTTCCCTTCTCGTTTTAAAGACTCGCTGTCCGTGATCAAGGCGCGCCGTTTTGGGTGGCCCTAGATCATGCCATGCTCGGTTATTTAGCTTGAGGCGAAGGCAGTCTACGGTACGCGGAGATTTTTCGCTTGACTTTGAATGCGTTTGCTCCTAGATTTGCAGTTCTAATATTCAAACGTTTGAATGTCAAGGATTCCTGCACATGATCCCATTCAAGAATGTTCGCACAGCCCTCATGCAGCACTTCCTTTTCACCTGGATTCTAACGTTGTGTGTAACCGGGACCGCATACGGCCAGGCAGGCCGGGGCGGCATCAACGGACTGGTTACCGATCCCAACGGCGCGGTTGTTCCAGCTGCCAAGGTCACTGCGCTCAATCATGCGACGGGAGTTAAGCAGTCTACAGTTACTACGGCTGCGGGCCTCTACTCGTTTATCTCGCTCTCGCCCGGCAACTATGAAGTCACAGCCACTGCCACAGGGTTTGTCGGTATCGCCCAGGACAAAGTGACCGTGAGCGTCGACCAGGTGAGCGAGGTGAACATTGCCCTGCGTGTGGGAAGCGCGACCGAGATCGTGACGGTGACCGACACGAGCGACCTTGCAGAGACGAGTAACTCAACAGTCGGGCAACTTATCTCAGCCGAAGTAATCGACCGCGTTCCGCTGCTGACCCGCAATGTATTCGACCTGGTGCAGCTCAGCGCTGGTGTAACTCCTGCCAACGGCGCTCCCAACTCATCCGGATCTTTCGCTATTACTAACATCTCCAGCGGCCGTCCCGGTGTTGATGTTTCCTCCTACACAATCAATGGCGCCATCGTTGGCTCTGTCTATTACATGGTCGATGGCAGCCCGCTGGGCATCGCAGAGAATAATGCGGCGGCTATTATTCCTGCGCTCGACATACCTGAGGATGCGGTTGAAGAAGTCCGTGTCGAAACACAGAACACACCGGCCTCTTATCTTAGTGGTGGCGCTGGCGTCATCAGCCTTGTCAGCAAGTCAGGCACGGATGCATTTCATGGCGATGTCTTTGGCGTATTCCGGCCCGATGTGCTTGCTGCGAACGAATACTTCAACAAGCAGAGCCAGATCGACCAGGGCTTGTCCAATACTCCGCCCTCATTCCATCGTTATCAGGAGGGCGGTGCTATCGGCGGCCCGATCAAGCATGAAAAGCTGTTTTTCTTCGGAGACTATGAGGCGACTCAGCAGCAGCTCTACGATGGATCCAACTTCTTTACTGTGCCTACAACCGCCGAACGTAGCGGCGATTTCTCAGCCGCCCCTTTCACTATCTACGACCCCACTCAACCGGATAATGAGGATGGGACGCGCCAGCCGTTTGCCAATAACAAGATCACCAACATCAGTCCGATTGCGCAGAAATTTCTCTCGGAGATGCCCAAGTGCAACAAGAGCAACATCCCTGGTGTGGACTGCGATACGGCGTCCGATGACATTACCAACAACTTCTTCGCTCCCGGTCTCGATCCAACAACTGCGCATCGTTTCGATGTTCGCGTTGACTGGATCCAAAGCGAGAGGCAGCGCATATTCGGACGCTTCTCCTTCGATCGCCTCTTCACTTCCACCTACAACGCCTTTGGCAACATGTGGGATCTGAACTACGCGCAGAACATCACCAACGGACGCAATACTTTGATCGCGGACGACATCACGCTGAACCCGACAACGGTGCTGCAGCTCCGCTACAGTTTCACGCGGCACTACGAGAACCAGGGTGGCGACCCCAGGCAAGTTGGTTTCGACATTACCTCGCTCGGTTTCCCGGCAGATCTCGCCGCACAGGAGGTCTTCAAAGGACTCCCGTTCGCGCTGTTTGGAGATTCGGGCAGCGGCGTGGGTGGCACAGCAAACTACAACACCTTTCAGTACGCCAGCGAAAACAGCGACGCCAACGCTGCTATCACCAAAGTTATTGGCAAGCATCAGATCAGTACCGGCTTCGAGTGGATGAAGCGGTTCCTCAACGTGGGCCAACCTCCTGCGGCCTCGGGCGCTTATGGATTCGACATCTCCGCGACCGATCAAGCCACCGGCGCGCAGAGCCCTGTTGGGGGCAGTGATTTTGCATCTTTCCTGCTGGGTATGGGTACGACTCCGGGCAGCGAATCCGATGGCTATCCAAGCTTTACCAAGGACATCTTTGCCGCGGAAGAAAGCCCTTACTACGCGGCTTTTGTTGAAGATACCTATCACCCGACGAAGAAGCTCACAATCACGGCCGGCCTACGCTGGGATATCTTCGGTGGACGCACGGAACGTCACAATCGCCTTGAGTACCTGAACCAGAACGCGACCAACTCCGTCGCGGGTGTGCAGTACACAGGCGCTGAACAATATGTAGCCAGCGGCAATCGGACACCCTACGAAACCAACCTGACGAACTTCAGTCCGCGCCTCGGTTTCTCATGGCAGCCCTCGGAGCACTTCGTCGTTCGCGGCGGCGCCGGCTTTTACTATGGCCCGACGACACAGATGGTGGCCAGCGCCGGGCTCAACAGCGATGGTTTCGCCACCCAAACTACGTGGAACGCTACCTGCTACAACGCCGATGGCAACACGGTATACAACGGTACCGCGGGCTGTATCGGCGCAGACGATGGAAGTCCCGCGGTTTCCAATAATGCGAGCGGTCTGTATGCCGGGCCATATTCGCTCAGCAACCCATTCCCTAACGGTGTAGTACAGCTTCTCTCAAACCCAACCGGGCTGGGCAACAATCTGGGCACAACTCTGAATACGGTGCTGCATTCGCAGCGCACGCCGACCACTTACAACTTCAACTTCGGCTGGGAGTACGAGTTCCCGCACCAGATTGTGTTGAGTGCAGCTTATGTAGGCAGCCGCGGCCTCTTCATTCCATTCGGATCGGTTGACGCCAATCAGCTCGACCTTGGAACCATCGGACAATATGGCTATTCGCTTTGCGTCGACCCTTCCAACGACGCATGCCAGATGGTGATGAACACCTGGGAACCGATTCTACCCTCCACCAACGCCAACTATGGCGCAGACTCCGTGCCTTTGTGGGTATCGCTGCAGCAGTATCCGCAGTTCGGTAATGGCAGCTATGGCGGCGGCAATGGTGTTGTCATTCACGGCTATCCAGGAGGCGACTCGGACTACAGTTCGTTGCAGACCAAGCTGCAGAAAAAGCTGACCAGCCACTTCACCACATTGGCAAGCTTTACCTGGGCCAAACTGATTACAGATAACGGCAATCCTCCACTTGGCTTTGTGGGCGCGCATCTCGGTGCGGCGCAGGACTGGAGAAACCTAAAGTATGAGCACTCCATCAGTCCGCAGGATGTGAAGTATCAGTTCACCGGCGAAGTCTCTTACGACCTGCCCATTGGCAAGCAGCGCGCGCTGGCTCTGAATGGCCTTGCAGACGCGGTTCTTGGAGGGTGGACGACGAACGCGATCGTCTATCTGAGCACCGGTGTCCCGATTGCTGCACCGCTTGTGGGAGCGGACATCTCCTACTTCAACCAGCGCGCCGATATGACCTGCGATCCGCGTCACGGAGCTCCGCACACCGCGGCTCAGTGGTTCAACTTCGACTGCTTCTCATTTCCGTCCAGCCCGTTCGTCGCGGGCTCGGCTCCAGCGTATCTCGATAGTGTTCGGACCATGGGCGCGCAAGACGTGGACATCTCGCTCTACAAAAAGTTTAAGCTTGGCGAAAAGCGCGAGGTCCGCTTGGATGTTTCCTCGTACAACATCTTCAACCGCGCACAACTCGGTATTCCAAACACTCCATCCCTGTCGGAACCGGTTAGTGTCGGCCTGATTCAGTCCACAGTGAATACGCCGCGTCAGTTCCAGTTTGGGGGACGATTCACGTTCTAGAACTCGATGACCACTTTGCCGAGTGCGCCGGCTTCGACGAGGGCATGAGCGGTGGCAATTTCTGAAGGTGTGAAGCGTTGATCGTTGAGTATGGGACGCAGCTTGCTTTGGTCGGCCAGGGTAGCTGCATCACGGAGAATCTCTCCGTGATGCGCGCGACCGAAGCCGGTGAGCAGCGGCATGAGGGTGAAGACACCAGAGTACGTAGCGCCACGGAATGAGAGTGGCGCAAGCGAGTGAGTGCTCCACCCGAGGCAGCTCACGACGTGGCCAGTGTATCGCTTGACAGCGATGAATGACGCGTCGATGGTTGCTCCACCAACGGTGTCATATACGACGTCGAAACCATCGCCTCCGGTGTGCTCCGCGAGATACTGCTCGACGGTGAACGCGCGATAGTCGATAGGGATGGCGCCAAAGCCTTCAACGATGTGGCGCTTCTCTTCCGACACTGTGGCGAAGACTTTCGCACCAGCTGCTTTGGCGAGCTGCACTGCGATGTGGCCGACTCCGCCTGCACCGGCATGGATCAGAACGGTCTGGCCTGCGCGCACTTTGGCGCGATCCACGATACCTTCCCATGCGGTGATAGTGATAAGAGGTAAAGCAGCGGCCTCGCGCATGGAGAGCGCGCTGGGCTTGAGAGCAAGCAGCTCTGCGTCGACGGCGATATATTCGGCCAGCGTACCCTGATGGCCTCCAACACCGCCGACGAGGCCATAGACTTCATCGCCGATTTTGAAAGAGCTGACGCCGGGGCCAAGCTCTTCGACGGTGCCTGCCATGTCGACGCCAAGTACCGCAGGCAAAGGCTGCTTCGCATGGCCTGCTTTGCCGGCGCGAATCTTGGTGTCGAGCGGATTTACGCCGCTGGCGTGGACTCGCACGAGCACCTGACCTGATACGGGAATGGGGCGAGCCATCTCGGTTTCAACAAAGGGACCATCCGGTTGTTCGACGACGTAAGCTTTCACAGCTTTACTCCATTTCAAATGGGATGCAGTGTGGCATCGAAGAGCCCATCACCATTCGTTGGGCGCCTGGGATGTCTCAGCGTATGGCCTGGACCAGAGCGCCATCTGCAATTGGATGGACCTGCACCATGCGCGATGCATCGCATCTACTTCTTCTAGCGAGTGGCCTTTAGCGGCAAGATACGGCTTGATGGTTTCGTTGATCACGGCCACGAATGCGAGGATGTCGCGCAGGGGAACGTGTGATGTTGATTGAACGCCGTCGGTCTGGTTCTTCTTCAGACTGGTGTGACGCAGAGCAATCTCCTGCTGATAGTTGAGCCAGTCCTGATCGTACGGACGCAGGCATGTGTCGAGAACCCATTGCTGGAAACGGAGGTTACTTTGGCCAAGGTATTCGGGGATTGGCTGGCCGTCCGGCGTGCGTGAGTGCCGCGCTAGGTTCGGGATGCTGGCGATGATCCCGCTGCGCCAGTGCTCGACAATCTGCTTGGTCTGATCGGCAAGTACTTCTCCTGCGAGGTGAAGATAACGCTCGTCCTCTTCGGTAAAACCTGCGCTCACCTTCAGGTCTGTCAGTTGCTGCATTGTGACGGGCGAGACCGCGACTTCCGCGCTTCCGTAATCGTATCCACGAATCTCTTCGGCTACTTTTTTCATGACTTCTCTCCAGTGCATTGGAGACGCGATTCGACGCAATGATTCAGGATTTCGCGGCTGTTGGATCGATCGTAACCGGCGCTGAGGAAAACAGGACGATGAGCCCTTCCATCAAAGTCGGATGAGTAATGATGGCGTCTCGCAAAGCTGTATAAGGTAAGTTGCCGATCATCGCTATTTGCACGGCCCCCATGATCTCTCCACCGTCTACGCCGAAGACTGAAAAGCCAAGGATGTGGTCGCTGCCCGTATCGACCAGCGCTTTGAGAAATCCGCGCGTCTCGGAGAGAGTGCGCGTGCGAAGATCCGCGGCCATGGGAACCTTGAAGAGACGATACGCGATTCCCTGCTCTGCTGCCTGCTTTTCGCTGAGGCCGATATGAGCGAATTCGGGATCGGTGAACAGCGTAAATGGAACCTGCCTGCCTGTGGTAACGCGGTCAATTCCGTCGAGGTTGTCGCGGACAACGCGAAAATCGTCGAATGCGATGTGCGTGAACTGCGGACTGCCGGCAATTTCGCCATTGGCCCAGACTCCGGGGGCGGTTGTCTGGAGCCGCTCGTTGACCTTGATATAGCCATTGGGCGCGAGCTCGACACCAGCAGACTCGAGACCAAGACCGGCGGTGTTAGGGGTGCGGCCTGTTGCCACCAAGAGATGTGAACCAGTTAATGTGTGTTCGACTCCATCGACCTTGACGGTGACCACGACAGACTCGCCAGAGCGGCCGGAGATACGCTCAACGACGGTGCCGAACAGCAAGTCGATTCCTTCGTCGTGAAAGAGAGATTGCAGAGCTTGCGCTACATCTTCGTCTTCGCGATGGACAAGGCGTTTGTTGCGGTCAATGACCGTCACACGGCTGCCGAAGCGGCGCATGGCTTGCGCAAATTCGAGACCGATGTAGCCTCCGCCAAGAACCAGAAGATGATCGGGAACGCGATCCAGTTCAAGGGCTTCGATATGCGTAAGAGGCTGCGACTCTACAAGGCCAGGGATCGGATCGAGGGTTGCGTGAGTGCCGGTGCCGATCAACACGTTGGTGCCGATGAGACGGCGCACACCGCCATCGTTGAGTGCTACTTCAACCGTCCTGGGAGCGACGAAGCGCGCCGTGCCCATGATGAGTTCCGCTCCGCTCGTCTTGAAGTTGTTGACATGAATGTCGACGAGACCGGCCACCATCTTGCGCTTCCGCTCGCGCACCGCTTCCATATCGACGGTGAAGCCATCGAAGCGCATGCCGAACTCTTCTCCGCGGCGGAAATACGACGCGATCTTGGCGCTGTGGACGACATTCTTGCTGGGCAGACAGGCGATGTTCGGGCATGAACCGCCGATGTATTTCTTCTCTATGACCGCGACTCGCTGCCCGCGTTTGGCCATGGTCCATGCCAGATACTTCGAGCCTTCGCCACTGCCGATCACGACCAGATCGTACTCTTCTGGACTCTCATTCCCGTACGAAAGTGCCGGTTCTTCCATGCTGCTCATGCAATGTCTCCTCAATGCAGTCTTGCGAATTCAACGCTGGAATCTCACCTTGGAAAGGTTCCATTGCAGATCCGCGAAGGACGGCTGCCGATCCTCCACTCCTTAAACATATCTCGCCGAAGCAGGCGCCGGCTGCGAGGACGGAATACCTCGCTGCAGCCGATCCAATGAGACGCGCATGGCTCTCCTGGCCCGCAACAGGCGTGATTTTGCAGCTGCCTTCGAGATGCCGGCTGCGGCCGCAATCTCCTCAATCCTGGCTTCGCGCTCGACCTGAATTTGCATGACGCCCTTGAGTTTGGGAGCGAGGCGGCCGACTGCATACGTCACATGACGATTTCTCTCGTTATGAATGCATGCGTCTTCGGGGTTGAAAGAGGGCTCGACCACATCCAGTTCCCTCGGCAGGCCATCATCGGTCGTCATATCGAGGCTGCATTCCAGATGGCAGCGCCTCTTGCGCAATATCATCAGGGCCGCGTTGATCGCGATCCGCGTCAGCCAGGAGGAGAAGGCAGACCTCCCGTCGAAGTTGTGCAGGTGAGCAAACGCGCGCATCAACGACTCCTGCACCGCATCTTCCGCATCCTCCGTGTTTCTGGTAATGCGGCGAACGGTGCGAAACGCCATCGCCGTGTGCCTGCGGCACAACTCGGAATAAGCGCTGTGATCGCCATTTTTGGCCGCAGCGACGAGCCAGTCTTCCTGCTGCTGAGCATGGTTGCTGGTGCGCCGATTGGATGTGCAGTTTTCTCGCGTGTCCATGATGGCTCCTTTGCTGAAAGCATTTGAGATTGAGGAAAGCGGTTGGGTTCTGAAAGGACTCGCATCGCGGTAGCGATCGAGATACCTTCGCCCAATGGGATAATCCGACGATACGGCTATGCAGCCTGCTTCGTAACCCTAAATGGGGGGAACACTTACCCCTACTTTTGGGCTCCTCTCGATCTATACTTTTTTCTATCCGGACGTTTGGCAGACAAGATTTGAATGGACGCAGAGCAGGAGTACTGCATGAACGAGAGCTTCGCGCCAGGGGCTGACGGAGAGCTAATTGACGGGATTTATCGGGTTTCGCTGGTGTGGGCGGAGAACTGCATAAATGCTAAAGAGCGGAGTATATCGATGACGGTCATAGCTAGGAGTTAGTTCGAGTATTGAAACCCACCCTTCGCAAAACGCGAAGGGTGGCGATTCTGTTTATCGAGGAGCGGGCTGGTCTGAATCTGCCAGCGCGTAGGCGAGGACAGTCATTACTGCGGCGTTCTCGCTTAGCTCTCTTGGGTTGACTTTGTCGAAGGTGTCGGCTGGGGTGTGGTGGTAGTTGAAATAGAAGCGGCCGTCCTGCGAGGGGGCGAAGCTGGGCACGCCTTTTTCGGTGAGCACGTTGATGTCTTCGCCGGTCTCTGGCGAGCTGCGGAAGGTGCTGGCTCCGATGGGATCGAGGGCCTGCGCCACTGGCGCTAGCCATTCGCCGAGAGCAGGCTTGCCGGCGTAGAGGACTCCGTCGGGATGGCCAGCGCCGAGGTCGGACTCGATGGCTCCGATGTGGTTGGCGACGTCACCGGCGTGCTCCTGGATGTAGGTGGCTGCGCCTTCGGAGCCTTCTTCTTCGCTCATCCATGCGATGACGCGCACGGTACGTTTAGGGTGGATGCCGAGCTTCGACATCAGATGAATGGCCTGCATGGAGACGACTACGCCTGCGCCGTCGTCGATGGCTCCGGTGCCGAGATCCCAGGAATCAAGATGGCCGGAGACGACGACCAGTTGCTCGGGATGCTCGCTTCCCTTCCAATCGGCGATGACGTTATAGCTCTGGGCATCGGGAAGGGTTTGCGTTATGAGGGTGAGGCGCATCTTCACCGGGCCCTGGCTGGCGAGGTTGGCGATCATGTCTGCGTCTTCGGCAGTGACGGCGGCGGCGGGAATCTTGTCGACTCCAGGGACATACATGGTCTGGCCGGTGTGGGGAATGCGGTAGTCCGCGCCTCCAACTGAGCGGACGAGAACGGCGGCTGCTCCCACCGAGGCGCCGACGATGGGCGCCGCACCGCGATACTGGACCGCATCGCCGTAGGCGTAGATGCCGCCTTCCTGCGCGGCGAGCTGTTTATCGAACTTGTGATTGAAGAGGATGATCTTGCCCTTGAGCAAGGCTTTGTCGAGGGACCGGAGCTGCGCCCAGTTGTCGGCCACGACGACTTCAGCGGTGAGGCCGTCGGCGGCGGTGGCGACGCTGCCTCCGAGCGCGGTCAGAACGACCTTCTGTTGCGTGCCTGGCGTCATTCCCTTCCATTCGAGCAGCGAGCCGGTCTCGGTGCCGCGTATCCAATGCGGGACGGAGGTTTTTTCGAGGGTGACTTCGGCTCCGAGGGCCTTCATCTCCGCGGCAACATACTCGACGGCCTGCTGCGCCTGGGGCGAGCCGCTGATGCGCGGACCGATGTTGTCGGTGAGATGGCGGAGCTGGTCGAGCGCGTAGGGATCGTTGATGGCGGCGGCGCGCAGTTTGGCCATGGTGGCGAGCTGCGCCGGCGTCCATGCGCTGGGGCCGGTTCCCATCACGCGGGCCAGCACCTGTTCCCGGATGGAGCCGGGCGATGGGGCAGCCGGCTGATTTTGGGCCGTCACTAATGCGGGGCTAAAGATGCAGGCGATGGGCAGAATACCGCTGGAGAGGAGGCGCGCGAAGGGCGAAGCAGGGCGGAAATGAGCCGGATGAGCAGAAAACATGCCAGATAGTAGCATGGCGAATTCGTTCCTGAGAGGAGTTGCGCCTATCGGGGGTGGTTTATGCGTCTAACTCTTCAGAAGGCGACACAGTGGCTATCTCTCGCCACTGGCAGTGCTTGCTCGCTATACTAAGGAATGGCCCGACGCAACATGCGGCGGCCATTTGCGAATCGCACCGTATCATCCCATCCCCATACGAATCTGGGGCAGAGGAAAGACCGAGGTTGAACGACTCTATGCCATCCCTTCCACCCGTCCGGAGCGCCTTAGACCGGCTGCGCGCGCGCCGTCTTCTTTCGACATTTGCTGTTCTTGCCGTTGTTTCCACTGCGATTCTGGTGGGTTCCTATGCCGCGCATGGGGTTCACGGGCAGGAGAAGGCCAGTGACTCCTCCGACGCGACGCCGCTGAAGATTCCCGCTACCTCGGTTGCCCCGAATGCCTTTGCGCAGATTGCCAAGGCTGTTGGGCCAGCGGTGGTAAACATCAATACCCGCACGCTGCCCAAGGAGGCGGCGAAAGGCATGCGGCGGCTCAATCCCCATGGCCGCGCGGTTCCCATGCCGCAACCGCAGGCTCCGAATGACGACGATCAGGATGGCACGCCGTCGGACCCCGGACAGGGTCAGGGGCCCGGTGGTCAGGCCGGGCCGGGCGGGCAGGGGAATTTTCAGGACTTTTTCAACCGCTTTTTCGGCGGACAGGTTCCAGGCGATGGCGACGATCAGGGCGGCGAGCGGGATTCGCTGGGCTCGGGATTCATCGTCGATCCGAAGGGCTACATCATCACCAACAATCACGTGATCGACAAAGCTGACGAAATTTATGTAAAGCTGTCGACCGATCCAGACTCGACCGACCTGGGACGCAAGGCGCGCATTATCGGCGTGGATAAGGCGACGGATCTGGCAGTGATCAAGATCGACGCCGATAAGCCGCTGCCGACGGTGAAGCTGGGCAACAGCGAGGGGACGGCGGTAGGTGATTGGGTGATCGCCATCGGCAGCCCGTTCACGCTATCACAGACGGTGACCGCGGGCATCATCTCAGCCAAAAACCGCACCATCGAACCGGGCGTGGCGGGCCAGTTTCAGCACTTCATCCAGACCGATGCGGCCATCAACCCCGGCAACTCGGGCGGTCCGCTGCTGAACATGAACAGCGAAGTGATCGGCGTCAACACGGCGATCTACACGCAGAGCTCGGGCTACCAGGGCATCGGTTTTGCCATGCCTTCGAATACCGTAGTGCAGGTGTACAACGACCTGGTTTCGCCCAGCCACAAAGTCACGCGCGGCGCGATTGGTATCTCCTTCCGCGAGGGGCTTTCTGCCTCTGTGGGACGTGTCTACGGATTTAAGGGCGGCGTGCTGGTGCAGGCGGTCGCGCCCGGCGGACCCTCCGATAAGGCAGGCATCAAGCCACGCGACATTATCATCACCATCGATGGGCGTCCGGTGAAGGACGGCAACGATCTGGTGGAAGAAATCGCCAATCGCCGGCCTGGCAGCACAGCCCGCATCGGGTACGTACGCGACGGCAAACAGGCTGACACCACTGTGACCATCGGCGACCGCGACAAGGTAACCCAGGAGCAGGTGGCCGAGGACGAAAGTCCTTCCGCGCCCAACCCCGACTCGGCGCAGAACAAGCTGGGACTTGCGGTTAAAGACATTCCCCCAGCTACGTCGCAGAAGCTGGGAACCGGCGGCGTGGTGATCCAGACAGTGCGGCCGGGCAGCTTTGCCGACCAGCAGGGACTGGAGCCCGGCCTGGTCATCACCCGCATCAACAAGCAGCCTACAACGACCAAGGAACAGTTCGACAAGGTGGTCGAGGGATTGAAATCGGGTCAGGACGTGGTGTTTGAGATCATGGATCCGAAGCGGCCCAACTCCGGTATCAACTTCCCAGGCGGAACTTTGCCTTAGGCAGAGCGTCGTCTGGCTTAAGAGCGCCTTGGTTCGAACGAACGCTGACGGACCTTCGCAAGACCTGCTGGAACAAGAACCAGCATCCGGTCAGGGATTGCGAACTTCCCAAAATGGGCAGAAAACTTTCTGCGGTTTTTGTTGCCGTAGGGAGTTTGCTGCCATAGACTGGGCTGAGCAAGCCTGCGAACTGATTCAAGAGGTGCTTATCCGCGTGAAAATTCGTGCCACGTTTGCTTTCATTCTTGCTGCCGGAGCCGTCGTAGCTCCGGCCATGGCTTCGCGAGTCCACCGTGCTCCTACCAGTGGACACTCCAAAGTGAGACACCACCACACTACCGCCGCTACCAAATCCCACAAGATGCACGGCCAGCAAGCCATCGATTCACAGCGTGTAACGGCCATCCAGCAGGCTTTGATCCGTGAGCACTACCTTTCCGGCGAGCCAAGCGCGAAGTGGGATACGGACACCCAAGCGGCCATGCTCAAGTTCCAGGCAGATCAGGGATGGCAAACCAAGATCACTCCTGATTCCCGCGCTCTGATCAAGCTCGGTCTCGGTCCTAACCACTCAGATGCGATCAATACCGGATCGGGTGCAAATTTCAATCAGCTGAATGCCCCTACTCCGCTGCCCGCTTCGTCAGAAGGTTTTGTGGCTGCATCAGGCGTCAGCCACTGAGTAGGTAGCACGCTGGAGAACCAGGCCCGACTGGCATTCCGCCAATCGGGCCTTTCGCTTTGCGATGATCTTGAATCAATGACGTACTCGCGAGATGCGAGTCTCAAAGATAGAGGACGAGAAACCATGTGCCGCAATATCAAAATGCTTTTCAACTTCGACCCTCCGGTGACTGACGAGGAAGTTCGGGCCGCGGCTCTGCAGTTTGTGAGGAAGATCAGCGGGTTCAACAAGCCTTCGAAGGCGAACGAAGAGGCCTTCCTCAATGCAGTTGAGGAAGTGTCTGCCATCTCGATGCGGCTGCTGCGATCGCTGGAAACCAATGCGCCGGCGCGGAATCGCGAAGAAGAGGCAGCAAAGGCAAAAGCTCGCTCGCTGGAGCGGTTCGGGGCATAACGGCCGACAAATGCCGAACCAAAAAAAATGGAAAAGGGCAGCTCGCCGGAAAATTCTGGCTGAGCTGCCCATTGTGTTTCTATGTGCTGCGTAAAACGGCTGTGCAATCGGCGCAGACAAAATGCACTTGCCGTCCTGCTAAATTTTGCCTCGCTACATCTTGTCTCCAGCGAGCCAGAAGTCATAACGGCCGCGGTTTTCGTCAGGGCGTGAGGTGATCGGGTTGTCAAGGTGCAGGACTGGGTCGCCTTCGCCGTACTTCGGCCACTCAGGCAGCGGCTGTCCGGTTCCGTCGAGACCGTTGGGATCGCCTTTCTTCGCGAAGTTGGTCCAGTAGCTCATCATCTGGTCGCTGAGCTTGCGATCCTCAGGACGCCAGGTGGCACCGGGACGTGTATCGAGGGTGCCGAAGATGTATTCGATGTCGTCGGAGTGGAAGGCGAAGGAGCCGGGATGGAATTTGCTCGGAGGAGCGGCGAGATCGAGCTTGTAGCGATAGATGTCTTTGTCGCCGGTCTTGCGGTCGATCTCCATCCACTTCCAGGTTCCGTAGGCGATGAACGAGTCGCCGCCGAAGTCCGCGGCGGAGCGAGCGAGTTCGGCGTCAGTTCCACCGGGATACAGCTTGAGAAATTCCTCTGCCCGAGCGCCAAAGCGCTGGACAGCCATGGCTTTCAGCTTTTCAGCAGTCATACCGATGGCGAAGAATGAACCTTCATCGCGATTGAAACCGGCGAGCAGCGGCACCTTGGCTTGCTTGCCGGCGGTGTAGGTGTCGAGCACCGGCTCGGTGAGGAACTTGCCGTCGATGACCGGGGAGAAGCCGATGGTTCCCTTCTTGCTGGCGAGCTCGAGAATCTTGTCGGTGGGCATGGCGCGCAGGTCGGCAAGCGTGGCTGCGCCTGTGGACTTCATCCACTCGTCTTCCTTGGGGCCGCGGACAGCGAGGGTTTCCATGGCCAGCGGGCCGCTGGTGAGCGCGCCGCCGCTTTCGCCGATGGCCTTGGCGAAGAGGCTCTGCGCGGAAGAAGCTGCCATCAGGGTGCTGACGGCGAAAGAGCCGGCGGACTCGCCGAAGATGGTCACATTGGACGCGTCGCCGCCGAAGTCTCCGATGTTCTGCTTGACCCACTGGAGCGCGGCGACCATGTCCATTAGGCCGTAGTTGCCGCTGGCGCCGCCCTGCTCTGCTGCGAGCTCAGGAAGCGCGAGAAAACCGAAGTTTCCGAGGCGGTAGTTGATGGTGACGAGAATCACGCCTTTCAACGGCATGAAGTCGCCATTGTGGCGCGGCTCTGAGCTGCCGCCGCCGGAGTAGCCGCCGCCATGAATCCAGAACATGACGGGAAGCTTGCCCTTCGCGTTGGCGGGTGCGTAGACGTTCAGCGTGAGGCAGTCTTCGGAGCCTTTGTCGTCGGGATTAGCGGCGTCCTGAAAGATCATGTCGTCGAAGACGTGATTTTGTGCGCAGTGATGGCCGTACTTGGTGGCGTCGAGCTCACCCTTCCACGGCTTGGCGGGGACAGGGGGCTTCCAGCGGAGATCGCCTACGGGAGGAGCGGCGTAGGGGATGCCCTGGAAGGCGCGGACCTTATTTGCATTAATGAGCTTGCCGTGTACTTTACCGTCTGCAGTTTTTACCGTGAGCGAATCGGCCATCGCAACCATTCCCAGCGACAGCACCACAGCCGCTATGGGCGCGGCTTTCCAAATATAGGTGCTTCGAAACATGCGTGAATCCTCCGCGTGAAACCATACAGGACTCGGGAATGTGTGGGCTAGTGACGATTTGTAACGCGGGATAGTTCAAGCATCAGCTAAACGGCGCGCTCCGGCTCTTCGAGGAACCCCACAATCCGAATCGCCAAGACGAATCGAGGTTTCCGGCTTAGCTCAGCTCGGGACCTAGCAAGTCCTCGATTGTTTCCCGGCGGCGGATCAGCTTTGCTTTAGGACCATGGAGGAGGACTTCAGCCGGACGGGGGCGGGTGTTGTAGTTTGAGCTTTGCGCCATGCCGTAAGCCCCGGTATCGAGGATGGCGACCAGATCGCCCGGCTCGACGGGCTTGAGCTTGCGATCGCGGGCAAAGAAGTCACCTGTTTCGCAGACGGGACCGACGATGTCGACGGCCGAGGCTCGGCCTGAGCGCGGTGCAACCGGAACTATTTCGTGAAAAGCCTGATAGAGCGCCGGGCGGATCAGGTCATTCATGGCGGCGTCGGTGACGACGAATGTTTTTGTGCCGTTGCGCTTGACGTAGAGGACGCGGGCAACGAGCGCTCCGGCCTGGGCAACGAGGAAGCGGCCCGGCTCGAGCAGAAGCTGCACATCGAGGCCTTCGAGGGCGGTTTCCAGGGCCGCTGCGTATTCCTGCACTTTGGCTTTTGGATCGAAACTCGCGCCGCCTTCGAGAGCGAGATGATAGTCGATGCCGAGGCCGCCGCCTGCGTCTACTGACTGGATCGGGATACCGTCGCGATGGAGTTCGCGGACAAGCTTTGCAACACGCTGCATGGCTGCGCCGAAGGGTTCCGCGGAGCGAATCTGCGAGCCGATGTGAACGCTGACTCCATGGGCAGTGAGCCAGCGATTGCCTGCGGCCAGCTTGTAGATGCGGCGGCCCTGGCGGATGTCGATGCCGAACTTGTGTTCGCGGAGGCCGGTGGAGATGTATGGATGGGTTTCTGCGAAGACATCGGGATTGACGCGGAGGGCGAAGCGAGCCTGGCGCTTGCGTTTGGCAGCACGGGCGGCGAGTAGGGTTAGCTCAGCTTCACTCTCGACGTTGAAGGCGAGAATCTTTGCATCGAGGGCGAGGTCGATCTCTTCGGCGGTCTTGCCTACTCCGGAGAAGACGACGCGGCCGGCTGCTTCTGGCGCGGCTTTGAGCACGCGCTGCAACTCTCCGCCGGAAACGATGTCGAAGCCTGCGCCGTGATCGGCGAGCAGCTTAAGGATCGCGAGTGCGGAGTTGGCTTTGACTGCGTAGCAGACCAGATGCGAACGGCCTGCGAGGGCTTGTTGAAAGAGCGCTAGGCGGTCGAGAATCTGGTCGGCGCTATAGACATAGAGCGGCGTGCCATACTTTTTTGCGATGGCGGCGAGCGAGTGCGAGCCGCAACTTAGCGGCGCGGTTACAGAGGGATATTGGAATGGCCGGGAAGGCTGTATGGAAGAGGGATTGGACACTTATGGACCTGGAATCTTTCGCAGTATCTTTTGCTATGACCTACCTTTGAGCCTAGCAGATGATACGTTACGCGAGTGATGCGCAGAGGCCTGATAGCTGACCGACTTGATGCATTCCTGGCTCAGCAAAGTGGCTGCGCTTTGCGCAAATACTCTTCGATCTGCGGCTCACTTCCGCGATGGCCAAGGAAGCCGATGTAACCATCCGGACGGACCAGGACGAGCGCGCCGGATTCGATACCGTAGGTTTTCCAGGCATGATCGTCGATGGCGGCAAAGTCTTGGCCGTGCGATGGGCTTTCGGTGCTGCGAAAGATCGTGTGACGATGCACTGCGAGGCCGAATGCTTTCAGCGATTCGTTGTTGAGAGACGGTGCATCGGAGGCGAATTCGAGGAGCGTGAAATGTGGGCCGCGGAAGAGATCGAAGAGACGCATGGGGTTACCCGAGCAATCTTGCAGAGGTGAGTCTGGGGCGCGGTCTCCGGGCTGGAGAGTTGTTAAGGACGAGGCTTCGCCTTCAGAGAGAGACGAGCCGCGATAGTTAAGGGCGAGCTGCAGGAATTCGGCATCTCGCTTTGCGCCGGCTTCGACTTGTGCGATCTGCTTATGCAATTTGCTGGTGACGCCGAGCAGCCATGCGGCGATGGGAAGGCGCTCTTCTTCGTAGGTGTCGAGAAGCGAGGATGGCGCGCCCTTCAATACTGCGGCGAGCTTCCAACCGAGGTTGTAACCATCCTGAATGCCGGTGTTCATACCCTGGCCGCCGGCAGGCGAATGAACATGAGCTGCGTCCCCAGCGAGGAAGATGCGGCCCACGCGGAAGCGGTCGACCATGCGGACATTGGCGCGATAGAGCGAGAGCCAGGTGGCGTTGTAAAGCTTGATGTCGGAGCGGCCAGTGCGCTCATCAATGATTTGCTGGAAGCGCTCAAGCGATGGCTCATCCGGTTCGTCGGGTGGAATCTGAGCCTGGAATTGAAAAGCATCCGTCGAAGGCAGCGGACAGAGCGCGACCCATCCATCTGGATGTTTAGGCCAGGAGTGCCAGTGATCGCGGTCGAGGACATCGACCTGAACATCGCCGACGAGCATGCGCTCATCTTTCCAGGTTTCACCTTCGAAGCCGACGTTGAGGTGTTTGCGGGTGAAGCTCTTGCCACCATCGGCTGCTACGACATAGCCGGCGGTGATTTGCCGAGAGACGCCATCGTGCAGGATCGTGGCTGTTACTGATTCATGGTTCTGAGTGAGATCGATCAGCTCGGTGGCCAGTTCGACATGCGTACCCAACTCGGCGAGGCGGTGACGCAGGATTTCTTCGACGCGCCACTGGGGGATGACGAGAGGGCTGGCATAGGGAACGTCGGGCGTGGGGTTGCGGCCCTCGTGCATGTCGAGGTCGCCAAGAACAACTGGGCCGTCATAGCCGCGGAAAGGGAGATGAAATCTGCCGTTGGCGAGGATCCGATCAACCACACCTAGGTCATCGAGAACTTCGAGAGTACGTGGTTGAAGGCCTTTACCCCGCGAACCTGCGAAATAGCTGGGAGCTTTATCGATGATGCGGAAGCTGACGCCGCAGCGAGCGAGGCTGCAGGCCAGGGCGAGGCCGGTTGGACCTGCTCCGGCAATCAAGACGCTGATGGGCGAGGTGTCTTTATCCGCGTGCATCATGGTGCATTAGGCTCCGGGGCGTTCGCAGATTACAGCTCGAACCGCTACGGAGAAATCATAACGCTTAGCCTGCCGCCGCGAGTCCGGCTCGATGTTGGCGAGATGGCTCGCGATAGTGGAAGACGCCGGACTTGTGCTTTAAGGCTGCGGGGGCGGCGGAACTTCAGAGGGCAGCTCTTCGGGAATGCCGATCCAGCAGGCGATGTAGACGATTTCGGTGAAGGGGAAAAGGAAGATTCCGCCGATGACGGCCATGATGCGGACCAGGCCCACATCCCAGCCGTAGGTGCGAGCGAGACCGATGCAAACGCCTGCGAACTGGCGGCCGTAGATGGGACGGACGAGGCGCGGAGCGAAAGGCTGAAAGCCGGGAGGTGGATAGCCAGCATAGCCGGAGGGAGGAAAACCGGCGACCACGTTGCCGCACACGGAACAGAACCGCGCCGCGGAGGGTAGAGCACTTCCACAGTTGTTACAGAAAGCGGACATAACGCATTCTCCAAGGGGGCTAAACAGCAGCCAATATTTCATACGTTGGCTTGGAGTGGAAGGTTCCATTGTGCTGGATTGTGACGTCGTCTCGCTCCAAGTATTCCCTCGGCGGCTAAAGCCACACTACGAATGCCTGATTGTGGCGCAGCTGAAGCCGCGCCCTTTCAAAACAAAGGCCCACTGAGATACGAATCTATTCTGCGGAACATGAGCGGCCTATTGCTCGCGATAGGGTGACTTGAGGAAGCGGCGCGCGATTTCGCCCTGCGTTGTGTCCGAACCATTGGCGATGGCCCAGTTGTAGTCCTGGATGGCCTTGGAGCGCTCGCCGTTGAGGTCGCGGGCTTTGCCGGCGGCGACCAGCGAGCGGCGCTTTAGCTCCGCGCCTGCACCGGGTGCAAAGGCTGCCTGCTCATATGCCTGGGCTGAGTCGGCGAAGTGGCGCTGGCCGGCGAGAGCTTCGCCGAGGCCGAAGTATGCCAGCTCGATATGCGTGGATGCGAAATAGCCGGGCTTGCGGGCGTCGTTCAGCAAGTCTTGATAGGCGGCTACGGCGGTCATGCCTTCGCCCGCATCTTTGCGCAGGTTGGCTTCTTCCTGGCAGAAGAGAAAATCGTGGGGATACTTTTCCTTGAGCTGGCGCACGACGGCTATAGCGTCTTTGTACTTCGCTTCCCGGCGCAGAAAGAGGGCGATGACCGTACCGGCTTCGACGGAGGTCATTGGGCCGCGAACGAAGTCGTCGTGGAGCATCTCCATGCCTCTGGTCTTGGAGCCGGTGATGCCGGCGAAGCCGAAGAGCAGCTTGAAGCCCCAGGGCAGCGCTCCGATGACATATTGATAGGTGCCGACGACCAGCTTCGCGTCGATGTACTCGGGGTCGATCTGCAGCACCTTGGCCTCATCGCTGTGAGCCTGCAGGGCGAGATGGAAAGCTGGATTGAAGCTGCGCTCGACCATGGCCATGTACGCCGCCTTAAGGCTGCGTGACCAGCCCCGCGCGTAGAGGGCGCCCACATCGCGGGAGTTTTGGGCGAGACGTGAGGCGGATTCGCGCTCGACCTGATCTTCAAGCGCAAAGATGCGGTCGCGGACCGCTGGATCTTCGGGCGTTGGGTGCTTGCCGGTAAGGAAGCCGTCGTTGGCGTAGAAGGTAGTGTCGAGCAGATCCTGGCGGTAGAGCTCTTCGAAAACGCGAGCCTCGAGAAGGAAGGCGGTTGCACCCGGATCGCCAGGATGCGATGCCTGAACCTTTTCAAAGCCCGCGATGCAGTTGGGGTAATCGAGCTCGTAGAAATAGCGATACGCTTCGCGAACCTGGGAATCCGAGCTGAGAGGGTAGGCGTGGATATCTGCCGGAGTAGTAGCTCTAACCGGGATGGACAAAATGCATACCAGAACGGCTGCGATTGGGCACAGGATTCGACATTGCAATGGAGCGCGGCATTTCAGCTGAGTTCTTTGCATTGTTCTGCGCATTGTCGATTCGATGCAACTTTCCGGAGTAGCCGGTTGTCCAAGATTTTGTTCGGGTCATGAACTCCCAAAAGGGAATGGACCCAGGTTTGACGTTAATACATGGCAGAGGCTCTCTCTTAGAATTTCGCAATCCTTCTTGCCCAGGCGCAGGTGGCTTGGTAAACGCTGGGGTCATTGGCCTGGGTCGTTGGATTGACAAGGAGATATCGGAAGAGTCTGCCACCGAAAGGATTTATGACGCGCGAAGAAGCTCTATACCACCTGATCGATCAAGCCCAGACCAACGGCTTCGATCTGCGCCGTTGGTTTCTTCACAACATCGCCGGGGAGTGGCCGGGAAGCGAGCAGGCAATCCAATTGCTCGCGGGCGACAGCCGGTTTTATGCCTTGATTTTCTCGCACGATTTTGCGCGCGCTTTCTGGCAGAAGGGCGCGCAGATGAACTTCATTGTGCCGGCGGCTACCTATTCGCGTCTGAACGGAAAAGGACAAGTGGTGACGATCAACCGCAAGCCATTTACCCGCCGCACAATCAAGGCGGATGTGTGGAAGTACCACCTGAGACAGATGGCTTTGAGCGAGGAACCGCTGCGCTACCTGAACCGTTTTCTGCCCTCGCATGAAGAGATGGAATGCCCGTCTGCGGACGCCAACAGCCTCTGCGTGGCGGGCTGAAGCGGAAAAATCTCAGATTTTTTCCGGGCGGGCGATTTCGGGGGGAATCGCCCGCCCGGCCGGCGAGAACCGCCGGATGTTGCAAATTCTGCCAACATGCAAAGCGTCTGTGAGCAAAGGACTTAACTAAAGTCACAGAGCCAATAGCTATATTACTATTAACTATAAGGTACATATGAATAAAGAAAAGCGAGGCCTCACCGGGCCTCGTTTTTCTGTGCAAAAGCAGACATAAAATGCTTCAAATCTTTGACTTGGCAGGCTATCGCCGGTATCCTCACATGAGTTACTTATGCAGATAAACAACACAGTATGCAACGCACGCAATCGACACCGTCCTTTCACGGCAGCCGCTCTCATGCTGCTGGTGACAGTGGCAGGTGTCACGGCGCAGGGCACTGAGAGTTCTCATGCAAAGAGTGACCGCGCAGCGGGTACTCACCGGTGGATGCAGATTGGCAAGGCCTCCTGGTATGGCCGCCGCTTTCAAGGTCATCGCACGGCAAGTGGCGAAGCCTTTGATCTGCACATGCTGACCTGCGCGCATCGTACGCTGCCGATCGGGTCGCTGCTGCGGGTGACAAACCTGTCCAATAAACGCTCGATCATGGTGCGGGTGAATGATCGCGGACCGGTGCCTGAGGGCGTGGTCGTTGATCTGTCCTATGGCGCGGCGCGGTCGCTGGGCTTCAGCAGTCGCGGAAAGGCGCGGGTGCGCCTGGAGAAGGTGGAAGGCGCCGAGGCAGCTAGGCTCGACTGGCCGGAGTTGAATCGCGCGGAAACCCTGCCCGGATCACGTTAGAATCCTTTAGGCCGTCAATTCACCCGGCCGGAGGGAACGCGATGACACTGCCATCTTCTGCAAGCGCTGCCACCACCGAAGAACGGCAGCTTTCTCCCTTCGAACTAGCCCAGGATCGCTTGATCGTTGCCCTCGACGTGCCGGCGATTGATGCCGCGCTGGCGCTTGCGGACAAGCTGAAGGATACATGCCGGTGGTTCAAGGTAGGGCTGGAGCTCTACCTCGCTGCGGGGCCGGCAATTGTAGAGAAGCTCGTCTGCCGCGGCCACTCCGTGTTTCTCGATCTCAAGCTGCACGACATCCCCAACACGGTGGCGGCAGCGGTGCGTTCGACAGACTCGCTGGGCGCGGCCTTGCTGACGGTGCATGCGGCTGGAGGCCCTGCGATGCTGGCAGCAGCGCAGGAAGTGGCGGCAGGTATCGCGAACGGGCCGCAGTTGCTTGCGGTTACGGTGTTGACCAGCATGGATCAGGCGCAGCTGGCGGCTACCGGGGTTTCGAGCAACCCCCAGGAGCAGGTGGCACTGCTTGCTAGGCTAGGGCTTGATGCGGGGATGCGCGGGTTTGTGTGCTCTGCGCAGGAAGCTGGTGCGCTGCGTGCGATGACTGGCGCGGAAGGCATGCTGGTGACGCCGGGAATACGTCCTGCCGGGGCGGAGCTGGGCGACCAGAAACGGATTGCCACGCCGACCTATGCGCTGGAGCAGGGCGCGAGCCGGCTGGTGGTAGGGCGGCCGATTACCCAGGCCGCCGATCCGGCGCTTGCGGCAGAGGCTATCTTGTTGGAGATTGCCGAGGCGCTGGCGATCGCTCCGACGGAGTAGGGCTGGCCAGCTTTCCAGACGGCGCGATGAGAAGAAGCTACATTGCGCCCTTGCCCCACAGCACAGCTGGGATGGTGCCGACGAGGATCTTCAGGTCGAGGAGCAGCGACCAGGAATCGATATATTCCAGGTCCTGGCGAATCCAGTTGGCGAAGTCAGTATTGTTGCGGCCGCTCATCTGCCAGATGCAGGTGATGCCGGGCAGAACGCTGAAGCGGCGCAGCTGCGCGGAATCTTCAATTTTGAGTACGTCGCGCACGGCGAGTGGCCGCGGACCGACGAGCGACATGTCTCCAGTAAGCACGTTCCAGAGCTGAGGCAGCTCGTCGATCGATGTCTTGCGCAGGAAGGCGCCCACTTTGGTGATGCGCGGGTCTTCCTTGATCTTGAAGACCGGGCCACCAAGCTCATTTTGGTGCTCGAGCTGGGTCTGCAGAACTTCGGCGTTCACAACCATGCTGCGCAGTTTGAACATGCGGAAGCGGCGGCGATGCAGGCCATAGCGATCCTGCGAGAAGAAGATAGGTCCGGAGCTGGTGAGCTTGATGGCGATGCCGGCAGCGATCAGGATGGGCAGCGAGAGAAGCAACAATGCGCTGGCGCCAAGGATATCGATGGCGCGTTTGGCGTAGCGCGTAGAGTCGTCACGCACCATGCGCAGGATGGAGTTGTTGCCGGGGCCGCGATCCAGGCGGGCGATGCTCGTTTGGAAAAGGTGCGAAGAGTGCCGTACCTCCACGCCGAACTGTTCGCAGACGGCAATCACCTGCTGGATAGGCTCGTACATCGATTTCACTGGAAGCGAGCAGTAGACGACCGAGATGGGATTCTCTTTGAGCAGTGCGTCGAGCAGTTGGAGCCCGCCCAGGTGCCGCTCGCGCATTTGCGTGGTGCCGACGAATTCGTCGTCGAGGATGCCCACGACGTTGTAAACCGGAGAATCGACCATTTCGGTGAAAGCGGCCTGGCCACCGCGGCCTGAGCCGATGATGAGCACTTCACGTTTGGGAATGAGGGTGTCGACCGAGACCCATCCGATGAAGCAGGCGACAACGAGAAAGATGAGGCTAACGAGCGACGTGGCAAGGAAGAAACCTGCGTCGACCTGCAATGCCTCTTGCCAGTCGAGCTTAGCTAACAGGCAAGGATAGACGACCAGTGCGCAAAGGAAAGCGGCCAGGAGGCTGGCTGCTATTTCCCTATGCAGCAGATCTTCTTTCCGCGTGGCGCTCCGGCCCGTGGCAGTGCGAGAGACGAGAGTAACTACGGCGAGCATGGCGATCTCAAGCAGGCTGACACGCGGGATATACCACCAGTCCGAACCTTGAAACATGAGCCCAGGATGCTTGAGGAACCAGTAGGCGCTGAGCACCAGCGCGGGCGCGAGGTCGCGCGCCAGTCGATAGATGCTGGTGTGCAGGGTGCCGATTTCAAGCAGATGCTGCTCGAGCTTGGTCCAATCGAGAGGATGCTTGTTTGTCTTGGCTGCAATCCGTCTGGGAGTTGCGTCCACCGTCCAGTTACCCATGACTTAGACCACCAGCCGGGGATCACCCGGCGATTCTGATATTCAGCCAAAGAGCGCAAGGCGTCTGAGGCCTGATTGAAGAAAACATGACGAAGTAATCACGTCAGAATGTTTTGAGATATCGGACGGCTGCTGTCCCTACCCTCATCGGCAAAGATAGAAAACCCGCGAACGAACGTAACTCCCCCGAAAGCCGTAGTCGAGTGTGACCTTGAGGTAATTCGAGACGAATGTGTCGAAATATAAGTGGCCTACACAGGAAAATAGTGACCGCTGCAGGCGAATCGCTTCAAGGATTTAGCGCGATCCCGCGAGTTTACCGCAATGGGAAATGTTCAATTTGGGGCTGCGGTCTGGAGACGAACCGAAGAAGATAGATCAAGGTAATTGGAGGATGGCATGGCAGAAACTGCGATTGGACTTTTCGAAGATATCGGGACGGCAGAAGCCGTGGAGGATGCATTGCGCGCAAATGGTCTGCCGACCCACGGAATTCGAGTGATACGCAAGCCTGTGGCGTCAGGAGGCGCAAGCAGCATTCCGTCGCCAGACTCTACGTTGGCGAGTGAGTTGCGCTCCATGGGAGCGACGCAGCGGGAGTGCGAGGCCTATGTGGATGGAGTGCAGCGCGGCAATGTGCTGGTCTTCGCGACCGGCTCGCACGCACAGTCGGATACTGCGATCGGAGTGATGAATGCATATAACCCGATTGAGCTGGAGGAATTCGCGAGTGCACAGACCGGAATACACGCCGGCGCGATGCGCACGCGAGAAGGGATTACCTTGAAAGGCGAAGAAGCATCTGTGCCGGAAGGTATTACTCTGAAGTCCGAAAAGGAACGGGCACGGAGTGAAGGCGCGCGGGTCTTCAGCTGGTAGTTCATATCCGGCGCTCCTGAAGTATAAGAGATTTACATAAGCCGTAGTGCATCTACATCGACTACTAGATTGCGCCGCGGAATTCCAGATTCTTCAGCATGTATCAGCACTCCGCGCAGGGCGGCATTGAGAGCCTTGCGCGAGGCGGCTTTGAGAATCATGTGAAAGCGGTAGGTCTCCTTGATGCGAGCGATGGGCGCGGTGCATGGGCCCAAGATGCGCACGCCTTCGGGTGCAGTCTTTTGGAACCACTTGCCGAGTGTTGCCGACCAGCCGGCGGCCTCTTCCATGCGCTTGGATTGAATGAGCAGGTTGGCGAGCACGCCGAAGGGTGGATAGTGCATCCAGCGGCGGTACTTGAGTTCACGCTCTACGAAGCCCGCGTAATCGTGCGTGGAGGCGGCAAGGATCGCGTAGTGATCCGGATGATAGGTCTGGACTACCACGCGGCCGGGAAGCTCGCCACGGCCCGCGCGGCCTGAAACCTGGGTCATCAACTGAAAGACTCGCTCAGCGGCGCGGAAGTCAGGCATAGAGAGCGCATGGTCGCAGCCGACTACGCCTACGAGCGTGACTCCGTGGATATCATGGCCCTTGGCGATCATCTGCGTGCCGACGAGCAGGTTGATTTCGCCGGAGTGCAGGCGCGACAGCAGGCGCTCGATGTCGTAACGGCCGCGAACGGTGTCGCGGTCCATACGGCCGATGCGGGCTGAGGGAAAGATCTCCTGCAAGCGCTCTTCGCCTTGCTGTGAGCCTGCGCCGAGATAGTAGAGGTGTTCGCTGTCGCACTTGGGGCAACGCTTGGGGATGGTGCGGCGATACCCGCAGTAGTGGCATTCAAGACGCTGGCCTGCGCTGGCGATGGCATCCGGCGAATCGACCGGCTTGTGATGGGTGAGACTGATGGCGCAGTTGATGCACTCCAGCTTTTCTCCGCAGGCACGGCACATGGCGACGAAGGAGTAGCCGCGTCGGTTGAGCAGGATCATTGCCTGTTCGCCGCGATCTAGGGCGGCTTGCGTCTCGGTGATGAGTGAGCGCGAGAAAAGCTGTTCCTGGCCGGTCTGCTGAAACTCCTGGCGCATGTCTACGATTTCGACAGCGGGCAGCGGACGGTTGTTCACGCGCGTGGGCATCGCGATTCTACGGTACTTCCCTGCTGCGGAGTTTTGCCAGCTCTCAAGCGAGGGCGTCGCTGAGCCGAGAACGATGGGCGCGTTGACGAGTTTGGCGCGCATTACGGCAACGTCGCGGGCGTTGTAGCGCGGCGTCTCTTCCTGCTTGTAGCTCTGATCGTGCTCTTCGTCGATGAGGATGAGGCCGAGGT
The DNA here is from genome assembly GCA_036271955.1 of Acidobacteriaceae bacterium. GTDB lineage: Bacteria > Acidobacteriota > Terriglobia > Terriglobales > Acidobacteriaceae > Acidicapsa. Next base: position 11,641 of record DATAZR010000169.1, on the reverse strand, counting down.
TGGGGACGGGCGCGAAGATGGCCGAACGCGTGCCGACGACGATGGGCGATTCCCCGCGACGGATACGATGCCATTGCTCGGAGCGCTCGTCGGGCGTAAGCGCTGAATGCAGCAGGGCGACGCGGTTGCCGAAGGTGGCGTCAAGCTGGGCAGCGGCGGCGGGCGTGAGGCCGATCTCGGGAACGAGCAAGATGGCTCCGAGGCCGCGATCGAGCACGCGCTGCATGGCAGCGAGATAGACAGCGGTTTTGCCGGAGCCGGTGACGCCGTGAAGCAGGAAGGGTTGAAAGCCGGTTGCAGTGGTGATGGAGGCCAGCGCTTCGAGTTGCTGTTCGTTCAACGCATGTGTTGGATTCACATGGCCCAGGCCGCTGAGGCTGAAGCCAGCAGGCCGCTCGTCGATGCGGACCAAACCGCGCTTGACTAGTGTTTCGAGAGAGCTGGGCGAAGTGCCTTTTTCGCGCAGAGCGGACAGCGCAATCTGGCCATCGCAGGCGGCGAGTTCTGCGAGGATAGCCTGCTGCTTGGCGGTGAGCGCTGGCAGGCGCGAGTCGGGAACGAGTACTGCAAAGCGTTCCATACGGCGGGCATCGCGCTCGGCGGCGGTGGTTTCGCGGACGATCCATTTTTTGCGCACCATCGATGCCAGCAGAGGAAGGCTTGCGGCGGTTGCTGTGCGCAATGTGCTGAGCTTGAGCGGCTCTCCATCGGTTAGGCGTGTCAGGACTTTGTGCTCGATGTCCTGATCCTCAGCGGAGAGCTTGTTGCGGGACTTCTTTAACGCTTGAGTCTGGCCGTCGAAGCTGCCTGCCAGAGCATCGCGGCCTGCGTTGGCGATGCGGTAGTAGACGGTGCGACGGACCTCGGCATTAAGTGGAAGCATTCCGCGCAGGACTTCGCCTAACGGAGCGAGGTAGTACTGCGCTATCCACGCGGCGAGCTCCAGCAGATGGGCTGAAAGCAGCGGCTCTTCGTCGAGAACCGCCTCGATGGGTTTGGCCTCGAAATCCTGCGGAGCGTTGCCGTGAATCTCGATGGCGACGCCCACCATTTTTTCGTTGCGGAAGGGCACGATGACCCGCGCGCCACGCTGCACATCCATTCCTGACCCAGCCAGGTAGGTAAAGGTGCTATCGAGGGGAACGGGCAGCGCGACTTCGCAGTAGATGGGCATACGGGCCAATCTCCAGTGTAGGGGATTCGCGATCCGTGAGGGGTTTGGCGGGGATTTTGCGCATATGTAGACAAGCACTTGGTAGGAGCATCCCGAAAGCGGGGTGATGCGGGACGGCATCACCCCAGGGATGACATTGGAGATGTGACGGCATAGACCAAGAGTGAACACCTAGGCATGGCCCAGTCATATACAAGCCATATACAATTTGTGGCTGATGAAAAAGCGTGTTTCCAAACCCACTCCTTCCTCCTCTGCGGCCACTGCACCGATTACACTTTCCGTCGACATTGGCGGCACCGGCATCAAGATGATGGCGCTCGACGCCAGCGGCAAGCCGGTCAGCGACCGCTTCCGCGCTCTGACTCCCGAAAACCCAACGCCGGAACGCGTGCTGGCGGTGCTGGACCAACTGCGTGAGCAGATTCCTGCGTTTGACCGCGTCTCGGTTGGCTTTCCCGGAGTGGTCAAAAACGGGACCACGCTGGCGGCGCATAACCTGTCGCCCAAGTGGGCTGGGTTTCCGCTGCAGGAGACGCTGCAGGAGCAATGGAAGAAGATTGTGCGCGTGGCTAACGACGCCTCGGTGCAGGGCTATGGCGCGACGTATGGCAAGGGCGTGGAGTTGTGCCTGACGCTGGGCACCGGCCTCGGCTCTTCGCTGTTTACCGATGGACGGCTCTGCCCTGGGCTGGAGCTGGCGCATCATCCCTGGCGCAAGGGCAAGACGTATGAAGATTTCCTGGGGTTGCGTGGCTTCAAGAAGCACGGCAAGAAGAAGTGGAATGAGCTGGTGCAGATGGCTATTGCGCAGACCAGCCAGCTTTTCAACTGGGACTATCTGCATCTCGGCGGCGGCAACGCGCGGCACATCAAGTTTGAGCTGGCCAAGAATGTGCGCATCGTGCCCAATGAAGAGGGGCTGCTGGGCGGCGTAGCACTTTGGCGCAACGAGCCGCAGGGGTAGCGGTCATCTTGTGGGCGCATGGCTAGCGGCTTGTGCTGTGTCTTCGAAATTCTTCCTCTCCATCGAAACATCTGGCAACCCATTGACGTTGTTTGGACAAAGGGCGAAGTATGCGCATCACGGCAGGTTAGTCTTGATGAGAACTTCTACGGGCGGACTGACGTAGTCAGATGGATGCGGTCGGGGGCTGAGCATGAAATTGTGTCAATGGGCAGCGGTAGTCTCTCTTTTCGTCTCATCGGGGATTGTTGGGACCGTGGCGCAGATGCTGCCGCCTGATGTTGCCGGCAAGATCGATAAGGTCTTCGAAAAATACAACAAGACGGATTCGCCGGGATGTGCGCTGGGCGTGTATCAGGACGGCAAGATCGTCTACAAGCACGGCTATGGCATAGCGAATCTCAACGACGACGTGCCTATTACTTCGGCTACTGTTTTCCATGTTGCGTCGATGTCCAAGCAGTTCACGGCGGCTTCGATTTTACTGCTGGCGCAGCAGGGCAAGCTCTCGATCGACGACGATGTGCATAAGTACATTCCCGAGCTGCCGGACTTTGGGGAGAAGATCACGCTGCGCCACATGATGCACCACACAAGCGGGCTGCGCGATCAGTGGGCGCTGCTGGAGTTGGCTGGGTGGCGCTATTCGCAGGATCTGATCACGGATGACGATGTGATGTCTGTGGTAACGCGGCAGAAGGCGCTGAACTTCAAGCCGGGCGAGCGATACCTGTACAGCAACACCGGCTTTACACTGCTGGCGATTGTTGTGAAGCGCGTGAGCGGCATGTCGTTTCGCGAGTTCACGACGAAGAATATCTTTGAACCGCTGGGCATGACGCATACGCATTTCCGCGACGATCACGAAGAGGTGATCAAGCACGATGCGCTGGGCTATGAGCAGGAGGGTAAGGACAAGCCGTTCCGGATGAACCTGACCAACTTCGATACCGCAGGGGCGACGAGTCTGCACACAACGGTTGAGGACCTGCAGCTGTGGGATGAGAATTTCTATCATCCCCGTGTTGGTGGACCTGCGTTGATCGAGCAGATGCTGCATCGTGACAAGCTCAACAACGGCGAGCTGCAGAACTATGCTTCGGGGCTGGTGATCGGGACGTATCGCGGACTGCCAACGGTTGACCACAACGGCGGGGATGCAGGATATCGCTCGGATATGACGCGCTTTCCGGAGCAGCATTTTTCGGCGTCGGTCCTCTGCAACTTTGCGGATACGAATCCTACGGCGCTCGTGCACCAGGTGGCTGATATTGTGTTGGCGAAGGAGTTGAAGGCTCCTGCGGCAGATGCCGCCAAAGCACCGGCTGCGGCTGTTGCAACACCGCCTGCTGCGCTTACCGCAGAACAGATGGCGGCGATGGCCGGAACATACTGGAGCCGTCCAGAAGACGACTTCAATTTTTTCCAAGTGAAGGATGGCAAGCTGCAAATCGACACCGGCATGAATGATTTCCACGAACTGAAGGCGTTTGCGCCGGGGCATTTTCACGCAGCCGATGTGTCCTGGGGTAACGATGTGGATTTTCATTTCATCGCTGCCGAAGCGGGTAAGCCGCGCAGCCTGGAGCAGACCTTTGGCGCCGGCAAGCCGGAGGCATTCGAGTCAGTGACAGCTTTTGCGCCCACAGCCGCGCAGATGGCAGAGTTTTCAGGCGATTATGTCAGCGAAGAGATCGACCCGGTCTACCGCATCACATTTGCCGATGGAAAGCAGAGCCTGATCCGTTCGAAGCACAAGCCAGACGCACTGCGGCCGGTGATGCTCGATACATTCACCGGCGATATCGGGGCGCTGCACTTTACGCGCGATGCGAGTCAACGAATCTCAGGATTTGTTCTGAATGCGGACCGTATCCAGGGTCTCAAGTTCAGCAAGAGAACAAACTAAATTTCTGCGCGAAGCTATTTCCGTTGCGGCGGCTCGAGACCCAGCTCGCGCATGGCGATCTGCAGGTCAGCCCATGCGTGTTTTTTCTGGTTGGGGTCGCGGAGCAGGAATGCCGGGTGATAGGTCACGATAAGCTTTGCGCCGTTGCGGAAGGGATGCGTTACGCCGCGCCATGCTGAGAGCGCGCGCTTTTCGCCGGTGAGGTAGGTGACGGCGGTCTGGCCGAGGGCGACGATGACTTTGGGGCGGATGACGTCTATCTGCCGGAAGAGAAATGGCGAGCAGGTGTGCGCTTCGTCGGGCTCGGGAGTGCGGTTTTGCGGTGGGCGGCACTTGACGACGTTGGCGATGTAGACCTGTTCGCGCTTCAGGCCCATGGCGGCGATCATGTTGTTGAGCAGCTGGCCGCCGCGGCCGACGAAAGGCATGCCCTGCGCGTCTTCATCTGCGCCGGGGCCTTCGCCGACGAAGAAGAGTTTGGCGTTGGGGTCGCCGTCGCCGAAGACGATCTTGTTGCGGGTCTTGGAGAGTTTGCAGCGGGTGCAGTCGCCGATATCTTCCCGAATGAGTTTGAGCCCGGCGAAGTGCTGCTCGGGTAGCAGCGCCTCGGCCGGCGAAGGCGGCGCGGGAAATGGCTTGCGGGGTGCGATGGCTGGCTCCAGTTCTAACGGGGCGATCGGTTGCGAGAATAAAGCCGGCAGAGCGGCGGGTGACGGGGCTATAGGCTCAGGCGCGGCTTGCGCGGAATTCTGAATTGGCGGCGGCTCGGGCTCAGCCCATGCGGCTGGGTCGACCTCACGGCGATAGAGCTCACCGATGCCGAGTTCGCGATAGAAGCGAAGACGAGCGTGGAGAGCGTCGCGGGTTGCAGGGTCGTTGGAATCCAGAGGAGGCACGGGCAGAGTCACGTAGAACTATTCGATCATAATCTGCCGGCGGCTGGCGATGGCAGCTTCGCGGTCGGATACAAAGGACTCATCATCCACACCTTCCAAAACGACCTTGCTCGACTCGGAAACTGCTTCGAGGGTCGAGTCCATTCCGGAGAGCTCAACGAGCAGCGACTGCGGGCGGCGCAGGGCGACTACTTCGTCGAGAATACGGTCGGCGAGCTTGCGCTTGGACATCTCGGGCAGGTCGATGGCGGTGGTTGCGGTGAGAAACGTCGCTGCGTTCTGATCGGAGTCAAAGCCAACGCCCTCACGCGAAACATCATTAACAACAATGGCATCGACTCCCTTCCGTAGCAGCTTGGCACGGCCATTCTCCACTTGATTCTCAGTCTCAGCGGCAAAGCCAACAATGAGTTGCCCCGGACGGCGCTGGCGTACGACTTCAGCGAGAATGTCTTCCGTAGGCAGGAATTCGATAGTCATCGGGCCGGTGCGCTTGAGCTTCTGATCGGCGATGTTGCTGGGACGGTAGTCGGCCACGGCTGCGGACTTGATGACCACCGTGGCTTCGGGCATGCGAGCCAGCACGGCGGCGCGCATCTCATCGGCCGTGGTGACCTTGACCAGTTCGCAGTGAGCGGGTGGATAAAGGGCTGAGGGCGCGCTGACGAGGATGACCTTGGCTCCGCGGCTCTGGGCGGCTTCAGCTAGGGCGTAGCCCATCTTGCCGCTGGAGCGATTGCCAAGGAAGCGAACGGGGTCGAGAGCCTCACGAGTGCCGCCGGCGGTGATGAGAACAACTTCCCCGGCGAGATCATGGCTGCGGCCGAGAGCATTGAGCACAGCAGTGGCGATGAATTCAGGCTCGGCCATGCGGCCCGGGCCGACCATGCCACAGGCGAGGTCACCGGAGCCGGGCTCGACGACGCGGACGCCGCGCTGGCGCAGGATTTCGAGATTGGCCTGAGTCGCCGGATGCTCCCACATATTGACGTTCATCGCCGGAGCGACAAGCACAGGCGCTGCGGTGGCCAGGTACATTGTGGTGAGGAAATCATCGGCGAAGCCGTAAGCAAACTTGGCGAGGATTCCGGCAGTGGCTGGAGCGACGACAAGTGCATCTGCCCACTGCGCTTCGGCGATGTGTTCGATGCTGGAGTCAGAATTCGCGCTGCCGAAGGCATCGTCCTCGTTGGGCTGGGACCAGAGGCTGGTTATAACTTTGTGGCCGGTGAGTGCTGCAAAGGTGAGCGGCTGAATGAAGCGTTGGGCGGAGTCGGTCATCGTCACGCGCACTTGCAGGGCTTGCTTTTGCAGTGCGCGGACCAGTTCCGCTGCCTTGTAGGCTGCGATTCCGCCGGAGACGCCGACCATGACCTTCATGATTCGATTGTAACGCGCGTACAAAACAGAACGCCGCTCGAAGCCGGTTGGGCTTGAGCGGCAGAGAGCGTGAAGAGAATTCTCTTAGATGGCGAGGATCGGGATGCCGGGATCTTCCAGAGTCGGCTTCTCGAGTGGCGGCCCAGTGTGGACGTAAGCGATCTTGCCGGCCTGAATCTCTTCCTGAGCCAGACGGCAGGCCTTGTTGGACTGGCTGCGAACCAGCGGGCTGGCTCCGCTCTGGATCTGGCGAGCGCGGCGCGCTGCTACCATGACTTTGCGATAGTTGGAGTCGAACTTGGTCTCGATCGGTAATCCTGGGTCGGGCGTCATCGGTTTCCTCCAAATTGTTATTTGCTGGTTTGTCAATCCTATCAGCCGGGCCTATCGACGGCACGTTTACAGAAGTTTGTACTGCTCTGGGTCAGGACCGGGAACGATGCCGAAGGACTCCAGTACCGGCCGTAGACGTTCCCGGGAATTCACTTCGCGGCAGCCTTCCGCAATTTCGAGCTCGCGCTTGGTTCGCTTATCCAGCGGCTGGCCGTCGCTCTTCATCCGTTCGACCTGGACAATGGCCTCAAGTTGCGCCACCGCCCGCTCTAGTACATCGTTTACCAAAATATAGTCGTACTGACGGTAATTCTCAATTTCCTTGCTGGCCTCGCCCAGGCGGCGAGTCAACTCATCCTCATCGACGTGACCTTCGGCGCGCATACGGTTGCGCAAGCGAGTCTTTAAGACCTTGGGATTGGGTGGCATGACGAAAATGCTGACGGCTTCGGGAAGCTTTTCGCGAACCTGCTTTGCACCCTGAACGTCGATGTCAAGGAGCAGGTCACGGCCGGCAGCAGTGGCTTCATCTAGCGAGCGACGAGCGGTGCCGTAGAACTTACCGTTGCCGAAGACTTCGGCATACTCCAGGAACTCGCCTGCGGCAACCATGCGCTTAAACTCATCGCGAGTGGTGAAATGGTATTCGCGGCCATTCTCTTCAGAGCCGCGCGGCAATCGAGTGGTCCACGAAACAGAGAAGTCGAGGCCGCCGAGTTGTGAACGCAGTGCGTTGACCAGCGTGCTCTTGCCCGAACCTGAGGGCGCCGAAATGATGAAAAGAATTCCTGCCACAATCTCCCAATCTTTCTTGCCAGTTGCATTTAGCTTGTCTGTTGAGTCTATTGGAACGAACTGAATTGTTGTTTGAATCTGCTGCTTTATTCGAGATTCTGAATTTGCTCGCGGGCTTTCTCGATCTCCGCTTTCATGGCCAGGCCGAGCTCGGTAATGCGAGTTCCCTTGCCTGCTACCCCTGCGGTCTTGGAAAGCAGCGTGTTGGCTTCGCGGTTCATTTCTTGGAGTAAGAAGTCAAGCTTCTTGCCGGTCTCGCCGCCAGTATCGAGAACGTCGCGAAAGTGCTGGATGTGGGTCTCCATGCGGGCGATCTCTTCAGAGACATCGCTGCGCTCGACGAGGATCGCCACTTCTTCAAGCATGCGCTGGCGATTGACCTCGGATCCGACTGCGGCTTCGAGACGCTCGGCGAGCCGCTCCTGGTAGCGTTGCTCGACTTCGGGACGTAGCTCGGCGACTTGCGTAACAGCTTCAGTAAGGCGATCGAGTGTGGCGTGCAGTACGGCAGCGAGTGCTGCGCCTTCGCGCTGGCGCATAGTTTTGAGCGAGGCAACGAGGGGAACGATCTGTTCGAGAACGCTGGTAGAAACCGCGGCATTGTCGGCTTCGTTCGATCGCGACTCAGCCTGCAGAACACCGGGCATGCGCAGGATCACATTGAGATCAGGCTGGCCTTGTAGCTCGAACTCCTGTGCTGCAGCCTGGAAGGCTTCGACGTAGCCTGCGACAAGGTCGCGGTTGTATCCAGCGGACTGAGCTGCGGTGCGATCGACGGAAAGCGAGAGCTCGATATGGCCGCGCAACAACTGTTCTTTGAGCACGCGCCGAAGCTCCATTTCGAGGGCGTCGAAGCCGGATGGAAGCCTTAGATGGAGATCGAGAAAGCGATGATTGACGCTCTTGAGGCTGAGCACATAGCTCACTTGGGGATTGACTTCGATGGCGGCGCGGGCAAAGCCGGTCATCGAAGATACGGGGGACAATGCGGGAGAAATATTGGGGGAGTTGGACATTGCAGTGGCTATCAGCCTGCCTCCATGGTAGCGATGATTTCCGGTGAATGCGCTTCCATGCCGTTGTGAAATTGCAGTTCGTAGAGGCGCTGGTAGGTTGGCGAGGTCTTGAGCAGTTCATCATGCGAACCGATGGCAGTGATGCGGCCATCTTCAAGAACTACGGTGCGCGTAGCGCGGCGGACGGTCGAGAGGCGATGTGCGATGACCACAACAGTGCGGTTCTTCATCAGGTTGCTGAGCGCGGCCTGCACGAGCGATTCGCTCTCATTGTCGAGCGCTGAGGTAGCTTCATCGAGGATGAGGATTGGCGCGTCTTTGAGAATAGCGCGGGCGATGGCGATGCGCTGGCGTTCTCCGCCGGAGAGACGCGTGCCCTTTTCGCCGATGATGGTGTCGTAGCCCTGCGGCAGGCGCTGGATAAAGTCATGCGCAAGTGCGTTACGTGCGGCCTGCTCGACCAGGCTGCGAGGCTTGTCGGGCTGGCCGTAAGCGATGTTGTTGTGGACAGTGTCGTTGAAGAGAATGGTCTCCTGCGTGACCTGTGCGATCTGCTTGCGCAGTGAGTCCAGCGTGAGCGTACGCACATCGTGGCCATCGATCACGAGACGTCCGCTGCTGACGTCGTAGAAACGCGGAATGAGGTTGACGAGCGTGCTTTTGCCTGCGCCGCTTGGCCCAACAAGAGCGAGCATTTCGCCGCGGTGGACTTCGAGGTTGATGTCATGCAGGATCTGCAGTTCGCCTTCGTCGGTGGAGTAGGAGAAGCCGACATTTTCAAAGGCGATCTTTTCATGGAAGGCCTTTAACGAATGCGCAAAGGTCTTCTCGCGAACGTCGTCCTCGATGTCGAGGAAGCTGAAGATGGAGACCGACGCGCCCATGGCCTGCTGGAAGCTGTTGTAGAAGAAGGCGAACTTGCGGACCGGATCGTAGAGCTTGAAGAGCGCAATGATGAAAACCACAAAGGTCTCCATTACCATGCGGCCAGCCTTGATTTCGTTGCGGCCAATCGCCAGCAGCATAACGATCGCGACCGATCCGATCACATCCATCAGCGGCGAACTGATCGATTGCACACGAACGCTATGCAAGTTGGCGCGAAACAACCGCCGTGCCGCCTTGCGGAAACGAAGGATCTCCCAGACCTCAGTGCTGAATGCCTTGACGATGCGATTGCCGGTGATCGTCTCGTGCAGGATGTTCTGAATCTCAGCAACGCGATCCTGTCCGGTTCGCGTGCGGGTCCGCACAGATCGCCCGATCTTGCGCGCGGAAGTGATCACCACAGGCACAAAGAGCAACAGCGCCCAGCTTAACCTGCCGCCCAACGCTATGACCGCAGCAATGGTGAACAGGAAGGTAAACGCCTGCTGCAGGAACTCTCCCAGCACGGCGGAGACAGCCGTCTGCACCCGCTCCACATCGTTGATGAGTGTGGAAAGAATCGTCCCTGTGGCGTGCTTATGAAAGAAACTGGCCGAACTCTTCATAATCGTCTCGTAGAGATGATTGCGAAGATCGGTGATCATGCCGTATCCCGCGTAGTTGACCAGATAGGTGCCGAAATAATCGCAGATGCCCTTGAGCAGAGTGGAAGCAATGAGCGCAAAGGCCACCACGTTCAGCGAATTGTGAAAATGAGAGGGAACAATCTTCAGCAGATCGAACTGCCATGGGCCGGGAAGATTGGGGATGAGCGGGATGCTCTGAGCGGGAACCTGTGGATTCAACACGATCTTGAGCACAGGCACCAGAATCAGCACCCGCACAGCTTCGAGCAATCCGACGGCCGCGAGCAACACGATGCCCAGCAGCGACTGGAACCAGTAGGGCACCACATAGCTGGTGAGGCGGAAGAAACGCTTCATGCCGCGCTGTCTCTTTCGCTGCCACTGGGCAACGGTCTGGCGGAGTGTGGCGGCTGATTCGACTGCATCTGTTTATTGTATCCGGCTGAAGAAACGACGTGGATTTGCGTTCAATCAGCGCGGCATGTCGCGGTGGACGGCTTTTACACGGTAGCCGGTTTTGCTGAGGCGCTTTGCCATCTCTTCGGCCATCATTACGGAGCGATGCTGGCCGCCGGTGCAACCAAAAGCAATGGTCAGGTAGCTCTTACCCTCTTTTACGTAATGCGGCAGAAGGAAGAGCATCATCTCGGTGACTTTCTGGAGGAACTCCGCAGTCTGGGGAAAGTCGCGGACGTACTTCGCTACCTTCGGATGGCGGCCAGTGAGCTTGCGGAACTCAGGAACGAAGTGAGGGTTGGGCAGGAATCGGACGTCAAAGACCAGGTCGGCGTCGAGCGGCACGCCGTTTTTGAAACCGAAGCTGAGGCAAGAGACAAGCAACTGGCTGCCGGAGTCTCCGTCGCCTGGCTGGGGACCAAACTTGGCCTGCATGTAGGCGCGCAACTCGTGAACGTTGAAACCCGAGGTGTCGACGATGAAGTCGGCGAGGTTGCGGACTTCGTCAAGCATCTGGCGCTCGGAGGTGATGGAGCGGGCCACCATTTCAGAGCGGCTGAGCGGATGCGGGCGGCGGGTTTCGGAGTAGCGGCGAACCAGAACTGCGTCCGATGCGTCGAGGAAGACGACGCTGGTGTGCAGCATCTTCTTGACCTTGAGCAGGATGGCAGGAAGGCGATCGAGCGTTGGCCCTTCGCGCACGTCGACTACGAGTGCGACGCGGTCCATTTCCGCGGAGCTTTGCGCGAGTGCTGCGAAGTCGGGCAGGAGCTCCAGCGGGAGATTATCGACCGCGTAGTAGCCCAGATCTTCAAAGGCTTTGAGGGCCGAAGCTTTGCCCGCGCCGGAGATGCCGGTGACGATGACCAACTCTTTCGAGTTGCCGGACAAGTGTGCTGTTTTTTTGGGCGTTTTCGCGCCGGCCGACTTCTTTACCAGCTTGCCCTTGCCGGCTGATTTACCGGATTTGTCACTCGACTGGGGGGAACGGGACATGGCCCCATCCTAACCTGAATCGCGTTGGGATTGGATTGCACTTTCGTCGCAGGAATGTGAAGTTCCCACAAATAGTGTTTCGTTTGTGGGGACTTCCATGATTAAAGCGTCGCATCGTCGATGGAAGTTATGGAACCTCAACCAGTTCCATAGTGCCGTCGCGGCGGCGATGGAGGACGAAGAGATTGCCGGCCATATCTCGGAA
>DATAZR010000168.1:0-1564 GCA_036271955.1 Acidobacteriaceae bacterium | reverse complement strand
CTCTACTCGCGGGGCAGATACGAGGAGTCAATCAAGGTCTTACTGACGGCTGCGGATCTAAATCCCACCGACCCGCGATGCTATCTATTTTTGTCGAAGGCTTACCTCAGTTCGCCAAGCCAAGCAGACGAGGTGATTCAGAGATTTCGGCATTACGCGGAGCTCGAGCCACAGAACGCGCTGGCCCAGTACTATTACGGGGTCAGTTTGTGGAAGGGAAAACGATCCGAAGCAACCCACATCGACTATCCGTTGATCGAATCGTTGCTGCAAAAATCGATCGCCCTGGATGGAACTCTGGCGGAAGCGCACTTACAACTGGGCATTCTCTATTCTGACCAGCACGAGTACGCCAAATCATTCCCGGAGTACACGCGTGCGTTGGAATTGGACCCCAGTCTTCCCGACGTTCACTACAGGCTCGGGCAATACTACGTTCACGTTGGGCACAAAGACCAGGCGCAGCAGGAATTCCAGACCTTTCAGCAACTCCAGGCGCACCATCAGGCCGAGATCGATAAGGAACGCGCCGAAGTCCGGCAATTCGTATATTCATCCACTTCCGGCTCAACGAAGCCTTGATTCCCGTAGCGCTGACGACTGGATGGATGACAAAAAGCGCTTCCGAGCTGCAACAGCGTTACGCTAAGGAACAGAAGGATAGCCTCGACGCTCGGCTGAAAGAGGTCACCAGCTTCCTCGCCACAACACCGTAACCACCGTACCTTCATCGGAGATTTGCCAGCATGCCCTCCGCGCCATCCAACTTCATCCGATACCTCTTCGGTTCAATGCCGGATGCAAAGCAGGGCATGTCGAATCGCCTGATCGCCCGCTGGCTCTTCCTGCGGGCGCTCGGCCTCATTTATTTCTCCGCATTTTTCTCACTTATCTTTCAGATCCGCGGCCTCATCGGCCCGCAGGGTATTCTGCCGGCAGGCGAATACCTCGAGCATGTGCGCCACGGTCTTGGCCCGCTGCGCCTCTGGTATGCGCCCACCATCCTGTGGCTCTCCGCCAGCAACCACATGCTCATCGCGCTCTCCATCGTGGGCATGCTCGCGTCGCTGCTCCTCGTTGCAAACATCTGGCCACGCGCCATGCTGGTCATCTGCTTTATCGGCTTTCTCTCTTTCGTCGGCGCGGCGCAGGACTTCGCAAATTACCAGTCAGACGGCATGCTGCTCGAAGCAGGCTTCATCAGCCTCTTCCTTGCGCCCTACGGCCTGCTTCCCGGCTGGGGCGCTGCTTCACCACCGCCGCGCGCCAGCGTTCTCCTGTTGCTGTGGGAGTGGTTCCGTATCTACTTCGAATCCGGCGCCGTCAAGCTTCTCAGCGGCGACCCCACCTGGCGCAACTTCACAGCGATGGATGAGTACTACCAGAACGGCCCGCTCCCCACCTGGATCGGCTGGTACATCCAGCACCTGCCGGAGTGGTTTCACAAAGCCACCGCCTTCACCACCCTGCTGATGGAACTCGGCCTGGTCTTCATGGCCTTTCTGCCACGGCGCTGGCGCATCGCATGTTTCTGCATCGTCACTTTATGGCAGGCGGGCGTCAT
>DATAZR010000167.1:0-3131 GCA_036271955.1 Acidobacteriaceae bacterium | reverse complement strand
GTTACAGTTGAGCCGTTTGGCTCCGAGAACTTTATTACTGAGCTAATATGGGGACGCCCATAAACAACCGCGGATCCTTCGACTGCGCCTCTCACGATGAAACCGCGAGAGGCTTCGCTCAGGATGACAATTCATTTAGGGATTTCAATTTGTGGAGTTGTGGGCATCGGCTTTGGCTGATGCCCATAATTTTTCTATGCATCACCTAGGAGTTGGTGGACTTCTTCCAGGGTGGCCATGGAGGCTTGTGCTCCGGGGCGCGTGACGGAAATGGCTGCGGCGGCGGAGGCGAAGATGGAGGCTTCGAGTGGGGACTGGCCTAAGGTGAGGGCGGCGGCGAAGGCTCCGTTGAAGGCGTCGCCTGCGCCGGTGGAGTCTACGGCCTGGACCTGGAAAGGCTTGATGCTGATTTCGCTCCCCTTACTAGAGGCGAGGAATGCGCCTTTGCTGCCGAGCTTGAGGATGACTCCGCTTGGGCCTTTGGCGAGCAGGGCGTGGGCGGATTCGTCGGTGGGTTTGGGGTTCTTCTTCTGTTTGAGATAGAACTCGGCTTCGGTCTCGTTGGGGGTGAACCAGGCTACCTGTTTGAAGAGCGCGGCGGGGAGCTCCTGGGCCGGGGCGGGATCGAGGATGAGCGGGACACTGGCCTGTTCGCAGAGTGTGGCGAGGTGCAGGATGGTTTCGATGGGAATCTCAAGCTGAGCGAGGACGAGGCCGGCTTTGCGGATGTAGGCGGAGTGCTGATCGAGGTAGGCGGGCGTGACCTGGCTGTTGGCTCCGGGGACGACGATGATGCTGTTTTCGCCGCTGGCAGCGACGCTGATGAGGGCGACGCCGGATGGGCCGGGGACGGTGCCGATAGGGGTGGTGTCGATGCCCTCTTTGCTGAGGCCGGCGCGGAGCTGCTTGCCGATGTCGTCGGAGCCGAGCTGGCCGATCATCTGGACCTGGATGTTTTCTCGCACGCCGAGGCGGGCCGCGGCGACGGCCTGATTGGCTCCTTTGCCGCCGGGATGCATCTGGAAATCGGTGCCGAGGATGGTTTCGCCTGGGGCGGGGATATGCTCCGCGGTGGCGACGAGATCCATGTTGATGCTGCCGACTACGACGATGGGTTTCTTTTCGGGCACGTTTCTCTCGGGCATGGACGGTTCACTTCTCCTATGGGCTTTGGATGCACCTCAGTAGAGAGGCGCGAGTGCTACCAGGGTCAGACCAAGGAGGAACAGAACAAACATCCAGAAGAGCAGCTGCTTTGCTTTGGCTGGGGCGGTTGCGAATTCGCGCCACGCGAAGACGCCCCAGGCTGCGGTGACCATGGTGGCTCCCTGACCGATGGAGTACGAGACGGCAGGACCAACCACGCCGGTGCGCGAGGCGACGAAGTTGAGCGTCGCGCCGGTCGACCAGATCACTCCGCCTAGGATACCCCAGAGATGCCATGAGGGGCGTGCCTGGGTGTATCCGGACATGCTGACGGGGGCTTTGCCGTCGAGGGGCTTGCGCATGAGCAGGTAGTTGAAAGGGATGGTGCAGAGGGCTACGCCTACAGCGAAGAAGAGGGAGACTGCGTAGGGTCCAGTCGCGGGCTCACCTGCAGTGCCGCCAGACATTGCACGGGAGACGAAGGGATAGAAGGTGCCCATGAGCAGGCCGGCGACGAGGCTGAGGACTATCCCGCGAGTGCTGGTGGCCTGGCGTGAGGATGCGCCTTCGCGAGCGCGATAAGCCGCCGCGTCGCAGAGGATGGCGAGGAGAACCAGGGCTACTCCGCCGAAGAGAATGAGCGGATTACCCTTGGGCGCAAGGAGGTAGCTGGAGACTGCGCCGACTACAAGCGCCAAGCCGATGCCGATGGGGAAGGCTACGGCGAGGCCGGCGATATCAATGGCGGCGACGAGCAGCAGGTTGGCGATGTTGAAGTCGATGCCGCCAACGATGGCCCAGAGGATGCTTTGAGAGCTGGCGTGGGTGAGGTCGGCGAGGAAGGGCAGACCGATACTGCCCATGCTGCCGAGGGTGAGGCCCCAGGCGATGGCGCCGACGAAGAGACCGACGACGTAGTCCCAGTAAAAGAGCTGGAAGCGATAGCCGGGCGTGAGCTTGAGGGTGTTGGCCCAGCTGCCCCAGCAGAGCATGGTGACGATCATGAATGCCAGTGCTACGGCGTAGGATTCGGGCTGATACATTCAGACCTCGGCTTACGAAGGATCAAGCATAGTGGTATCCCACCCTTGTCGCAAATTGCACGACAAGGATGGGGCACCCCGATCTGTGGACTGCGAACGGAGAAGCAGATCCTTCGCTAACGCTCAGGATGACAAACATAAAGCATCGGGCTATGCTTCGGCTTTTTCGATGGCGGATTTCATGCCGGCCCAACTGATGCGGGTGGAGGCTTCGGGAGTGCCGGCACCGCGCCAGTGGGTTTCGAGGCTGACGGCATCGCGGTAGCCCGATTGTTTGAGTGCCTGGAATTGCGCAACCCAGTCGGGGATGCCCTGGCCGACCGCGGCCCATTCAAAGCCGGAGGCTGTGCCTGGCTTGGTGACGGCGCATTTGACGTGGCAGTGACCAATACGATCTTTGGGAATGAGTGCGAAGCCGGCGGGGAAGGCGTCGAGCTCGCCGCGGGCTACGGCATTACCTGGGTCCCAGTTGAGCTTGAGGTGCGGAGACTGCACGGCGGCGAGGGTGCGCGCGGATTCGCGGCCGGTGGCGGTGTTGCACTCGTACTCGTTTTCGAGGACGAGGAGGATGTTGTGTTTGCCTGCGACTGCGGCGGCTTCCATGAGCTTGGCGTCGATGGTTTTGCGATAGGGGGCCTGGTTGTCGATGCGCCAGAAGTCGAAGCAGCGAACGCGCTCGGTCTTGAACTGTTTGGCGAGGGCGATGCTTTTTTCGAGGACTTCGTCCTGCGCTTTGAAGGCGAAGGCTGCGCCGAAGGTATCGGACTTTTTATCTTTCATGGGGCTGTATTTGGAGAGTGGTGCTTCGGGCCAGTCGACTTTGAAGAGCGGGCTGGCGATGTCGGTGACGCGCAGTTTGTACTTGTCGAGGATGGCGTTGGCTTTGGCGATGTCGGCGCCGTCGAGAGCCATGATGTTCTTGTCCCACATGCCGCGCAGCTC
>DATAZR010000166.1:0-2342 GCA_036271955.1 Acidobacteriaceae bacterium | reverse complement strand
GAGCTCATGCTGCGCGCACTTTCCGGCCGCACGCATCACGTGCACACCGGGCTCGCCCTGCTCTCACCTCACGGCGAGCGTACTCACCTCGAAACAACCTCGGTTGCATTCAGCGCAATCGACGAAGCCGAGCTGCAGCATTATCTCGACAGCAACGAGCCCTACGACAAAGCCGGCGCCTACGGCATTCAGGGCTACGCCGCACGCTGGATTCCGCGCATCGAGGGTGACTACTTCAACGTCATGGGCCTTCCGCTCGCAGCGACTGTACGCCTGCTGCACGAACTCGGCTATCGACAAGACTAGAGATCAGCCTGAAGCATCCCCGCGAGCAGCGCCGTTCGCTCCACCAAATGCGCCGCGACAACATACTCGCCGGGCGAATGCGCTCCGCCGCCCACCGCTCCCATGCCATCCAGCGTCGGCACTCCAATCGCAGCCGTAAAGTTGCCGTCCGACCCTCCGCCCGTCGCAGCCTCCTGCAACTCGATCCTTATCTCCGCAGCGAGCCGCTGTGCCTGCTGAAACAGCTTCACCGTCCCCGTGCTGCGCTCCATCGGCGGCCGATTGATTCCGCCCTCCACGCGCAGCTTGCAGCCAGCATCATGCGTCCGCAAACGGCGAAACATTTCTTCGACCAGCGCCGCATCGTCCATCGTCACCACGCGCACATCCACCTCAGCCCTGCATTGCCCCGCGATCACATTCGACCGCGTTCCACCTGCAATCACGCCGACATTCACTGTGCGGCCCTTGCTGAGGTCCGTCCAGGCTGAGACCTGCTCCACGAGCCTCGCCATCTCCAGCACCGCAGAATGCCCATTCGCAAAATCGACACCCGCGTGCGCGGCGACACCTTCAACGGTCAACTCAAAATGCCCCACACCCTTTCGCGCCGTCTTGTATGCGAGCCCCTGCGCGGGCTCCAGCACAAACACCGCGGCCGACTCCCGCGCCAGCCGCTCCGTATGCGGCCGCGAGACCTCGCTGCCAACCTCCTCATCCGGATTCAGCAGCAGCGTCACCGGTCTGTTCAGCGCATTCAACTCTCGCAGCGCAGCGATCGCTTCCAGCGCCATCACTACGCCAGCTTTCATGTCGACAACACCCGGGCCCTGCAACCGCACGCCGTCTTCAGTCTCGACCTCCCGCCACGGCATCATCGCGAGCGTGCCCATCGAATACACCGTATCCAGGTGCCCAAGCAGCAACACCGACTTGCCGCCGGCCGCCGCCCCAAAGCGCAACTCGACGACATCGCCGAACCTTCCACCCGGATGTCGCCGCACCTCGCCGCCAAGCTCTCGCGCCCAATCGACCACCAGATCCGCAGCTCGATTCACCGCCTCGCGATCATCGCTCGGAGACTCAATCTCCACCAGTTCGCGCAGCCGTGCCCGCAACCGCGGCTCAGCTCCCCGAACCGTTTCCATCAATCTCTGTATCTGCACCCGGCAATTGTACGTTCGCGTGCATCACAGCTTGTTTTTGTGTCTATCGACCGGGCGGCGCAGGCACCATCACAGCCCCGGGATCCACCTTCGGAATCCCAAAGTGCCCGCTGATATGCACGAGATCCATCGGACGCAACAGCCCGGAAACGTGAACGACGTTCATCTCCTTGCGTCCGCGAATCAGCACCGTCACATGATCGATCTCTCCACCCTGCCAGTGAAACCAGATGTCCGCAATCGGCTTCGTCGGCGAGGCAGATTCGCGCGGTCCAACATTCGACTCGATCAGGTGCTTCCACCCGGCGGTCTTGTACGCCTGCTCCAGCGAGTGCATCTCCTCGGGGATATAGAAGACCGGCTCGGGATATTGATAATGCTCGAAGCTCACACCATTGAAGCCAGCCACACGGTCGCCGCCCAGCAGCGCGTCGAGCATCTCCCGATCAAATGTGACAGTAGTAGCCGCCGCGCGCTGCGACGATAGGCCGCCAAGCGCATCAGCGACACCCGGCGGATCGTAATACTCCTGTGCCTTGATAGAACCCGCTCCGGCAACCAGAGCACAGCAAACAGCAGACAGCGCAACACGACACAGCTTCATCGCAATCCTCGCTGCTGGTTCAGACGCGATTTGCTGCCGAAAGTTCTGTCAGCCGCGGACGATTACTGCTGCGCGCTGGGCGCAAAGTACCCCTTCTTCGCCCGAACGTTATAAGCCCCTGTAACCGCCTGCAGATAAATGGTCCGGAAGCTGCCATCCTGCTTGAAATCCGCCGGCACATACACCAGCGAATACTGGCTGCGCAGCGCTTCCTCGATGCTATGGAAACCCGCCGCCACCTGTTCCACTGAGTCCGGAAAGAACGCCTGGCCGCCCGTCGCATCGGC
>DATAZR010000165.1:0-15815 GCA_036271955.1 Acidobacteriaceae bacterium | reverse complement strand
GAAGTTATTGAACGTCTCATAAACGCCGGTTGCAAGGCTGGCCGTGGCGACATAGTGGCCGAGTATGCCCTTGTTGATGACCTGGGCGTAGAAGGTGGATTGCGGAAAGAGCGACTGCACCAGGTTGGGGATGTTCTCCTGACCTTCGGGGGCAAACGTCTCTTCATCGCGCGCGCCGCCGCCGAAGGTGACAACGACGGCCTTGGGTTTCCTGACAGGCGCGTATGCGTTGAGCGCCCGTGGAGCGAAGCTGAAAAGCGAACCCGCTGTCATGCCCGCGGCAGCGCGCAGAAACTCGCGGCGGGAAGATGCGACAGCGGCTGAGATTTCGCGTGGGCTCGCCGACTTCAGATTGCGCAATGGGAATGGATGTACAGGGCCGCTCATGGCTCAGTCACCAGAAAGGTTTTCACTTCTTTCAATCTGGCGTTCAGGCCATCTTTCTCCTGTTCGCTGTATTTCTGCTGCAGCGCAATCTCGCTTTGGGCCTTGTCGCGCTGCCCGGAATGAGAATACGCGAGTGCCAGGCGGTAGTGAGCCTTTGAGGCATCGGGCTTCAACACAATCGCAGTTTGCAGCTCCGCGATGCTTTCCTTCCACTGGCCCTGCTGCTGCTGCAGAAGCCCTTTCTGCATGTGCGCCTCGGCCAGCTTAGGGTCGAGAGCGATCGCCTGATCGAGAAGCCGGCCAGCTTTCGCCAGGTCTTCGGTTTGATTGGAACGATGCAGGATGCTCGCTGCGGCGTATGTCGCAATGGTTGCATTTTTAGGGTGCTTCTCTGCGAAGCTTTCGAGCTTCTCGCAGCCCTTGCTCATGTCCGGCATGAGACTGCAGCTCTTGCCGAGGAACTCCGCGTAGACAGCACTCTCCGGATCGTCATCCAGAAGCTGGGCAAAGATAGGAGCGGCCAGCGCTGGATCGTTCATCGAATAACGCGCGATGCCCAGTCCCATGCGCATGCGCTGACTGGCCGGGTATTTCGTAATGCCGTATTCGAATATCCTGATCGCCGGCTCGAAGGTCCAGTGGCGAAGAAACTCGAAGCCGAGAAAGTAGATGTTCGACTCGCTGGGATCTAGCTTGGCCGCCAATTGAAGATGTTGCGCAGCTTCCTCGAGGCGGCCTTGCCTCTCCGCAATATCGCCGAGGATTGCCTGCACCTGCGGCATCGACTCTTTGCCTTCCATCGGCGCGATGGCATCTGCGGCCGCTGTGACTTGTCCCGCATCCAGCAAAGCGACGGCCCAGTTATAACGAAGATCGGCGCTTGCCGGATCGATGACAACAGCCGAGCCAAAAGCTGCAGCAGCTTCTGCTGGTTGCTTATCTGCAAGAAGCGCCTGCCCAAGGTTGGATTGAGTTACACGATTCGAAGGGTCGCTCGCCGCTGCGATGCGAAGCTCACGAACAGCATCTTTGTTCTTACCCAGCTTGAGATAAGCAGCACCGAGATTGGCATGAGCGATCGCCTGTCCCGGCTCGATTGAAGCTGCATTCTCAAGATAGGGCATAGCTCGCGCCATCTCGCCTGACTCGGCATACAAACCGCCTAGAGCTTCATTCACTTCGTAGTTCTTCGGATAGTGCGTGGACAGGCCTTTTAATATCGGTTCGGCAGAATGCAGGTCGCCCCGATCATAAGCCTCAAGCGCTTGATGCAACGCCTTCGCATCTGCGTCAGTAAGGTTCGCAGATGGAGCGGAAGACTTGAGTTGTGTAGTAGGAACAGTCCTGGGGTGTGTCTGGGCCTGTGCAACCGGAAGCGGCGTGAAGATCGCCAAACCCGTCAACGCTGAGGCGGAGATAAAGCCCAGCGCAGATGAAAATCCCGGCAACATATACATCGAATGGTAAATCCCTTCGGCGGAGAATGCTTTGGTTGAAGCATTCTCCGCTAAAGTGGCTGGGGCTCTTAGAAGTTATACTTCGCCGAGAACTGGAAGAAGCGCGAATCCGGAGTGTTGCTCTGGAAGGTGCGCGCGCCTTGAATCTGACCGCCATCCGTCGAAATTCCAGTGTTGCTGGGATCTCCGTAGCCGGGGGTGTTGAGCAGGTTGAAGGCATCCACGCGGAACTGGAAATTCTGTTCGCGGAAGGTCTTGAAGGATTTAAAGAGCGAGGCATCGATTCGCTCGTAGCCCGGGCCGTTTCCATTACCGCGAGGATTGCCCAGATAAGCCAGGGCAGCAGCTCCAGAAACGGTATTCGGTATCTGTTGGGGATTTTGGGCGTTCGGATAGAAAGAGTTGGTATACCCGATATCGTCAGCCTTCGGGTTGGTGTAGGCGCACGGGTTATACCAGTTTTGAACAGTGCGAGTCCTGGTAGCACAGTCGATCCCAGGATTGTTTGCAGGCGCCGAGCCTCCGGATGCGAATGGGTCGTGGATTCTTACCGCATGCGCGCCTGCTCCGCTTGGACTGGTCAGATTGTTGGTTCCGACCGTGATCGGCTCGCCGGTCTGTGCGCGGAACACCAGACTGGTCGACCATCCGCCGGCAATATAATCGAGCGGCCCACTGTGGTTGATGAACTTGCGTCCATGGCCAAATGGGAGATCGAGGTTTCCGTTGAGAGTAAAGCGATGGCGAACGTCAAACGGTGAGTTGCCGTAGTCTTCGCCAATAGGAACGATGTTGGTGCCGCGATACCCCGGATCGGCCGTGCTGCCGAGCGGTGTAGGAGCATCATCGAGTGAGTGCGACCAAGTATAGCTCGCCAGGAAGCTGAGCCCATTGCTAAAGCGCCGCTCCAACTTGGTCTGCAGGGAGTTATAGCTCGATGAACCGTTATAGGCAGTGTAGGAGAAACCGCTGAAGTGCGGGAACGGCAACAGCGGATTGATGACATCTCCGTTCGTATCCGTATAACCGACGAAACTATTCGGCGCCAGGGCTAACTGGCCGTTAGGGTTCGGAAAAGTTTCGAGATGCCGGGAAACGGCTCCCGCATAAGCAACTGAGCCCACCAGATTGGCATTGAAACCGTACTCAGCCGTCAGATTGAACTGCTCACTGTAGGATGTCTTGGCAACAGCGTCGCTGCCTCGAAGCTGCGGCTGCTGAATCGCATTGAGAAGCCCAGCCGCGATAGCGTTGGTAAATCCTGTTTCCAAAGTGAAACCATTGTTGGGGCAGCTTCCGTTTACATTGCAGGAAGGCGCCTGGAAACCGGAATTGAATTCGAACGGAAAATTTTCGCCGAGGTTGGGATAATATCCAGTGCTCTCCAAACCGCCGAAGAAGATGCCATAGCCACCGTGGATGGCCAGCCGGTCAGTCGCCTTGTAAGCAAAGCCGAAGCGCGGCGCGAAATTCAAATGCTGCCAGTCGATCAGTTGACGGTTATTGGTGTAGACCAGTGAGATATTGTCCGCCGCCAGCAACCGCGTGAAAGCGTTGGGAAGTGTGAGGCCTTGCTGGCTTTTCGGAATACGATATTCTGCTGTGCTATTGCTTGCCTGCAGAGGACCGGTGAGAACGACCGATGCCTGGGCATCGTGCCGCTCCAGGTAAGGCTGTGTGTAGTCGTAACGGACGCCTAAGTTGAGCGTCAAGCGCTGGCTGGCCTTCCAATCGTCCTGAACATAAACAGCACGGTTCCAGCGAACGTCGTCCGTGTTGAACAGGTTTGAAATCGCCGCTCCATTCATGTTATTGGTGAGGAAATCAGCAGCGCCAAAACCGGTGTTGGACATTCCTGGCCTGCTGGTATAAACACCGTTGAAAGTGTAGGCGCCCCGCGGCTCGGTCGGCTGTTCTGTTGAAGAACGGACGCGTTGGAAATCGACACCGGCTTTGAGCGAATGATTGCCCTGGATCTTCGATACGTTATCGAGGATCTGATACACGTTCTCGAGCTCATTAGTGACATAAAACGTAGGGGCGCCAAAGGAAGAGAGGCCACCTACTGTAACCGCGGGTAAACCTCCGTTGCCGGGCGCGAAGGGGATGCCTCCCAATCCCACCGTGGGTGCGATGTCGGTATTGCCATTGGCCTGCAGGCCTTCAAAATGCCCATAGTTGTATCCGAAACGAAATTCGTTGGTGAGCGTTGGGGTGAAGACGTGAGTTTCGCTGAAGGCGAAGTTCTCGCCCAACAGAGCGAGGCTTCCTGTATCTTCAAAACCACCGCCGTCAAGAATATCCCCTAGAGGCGGAGTGTGCGAAACCGGCTCATGGTTGTAGCTGTAACGGGCAAAAGCCAGATCCTTTGGACTGATGTTCCAGTCCATACGGGTATCCCACTGGAATGTGTTGTCGATGGCGTTGGACTGAATTGTGTAGTTGTTGACTACCTTGTGAGCGGGGCCGACGTTTGGCGCTGGATATAAGTTGAGAAGGCCCTGGGCAACGCTGTCGATCGGAATCCCTGACAGATCGAGCCGGTTGTTGGCGATTTGCGTTGACCCGGCGTTGGTCGGGTTCGGCGCATAAAGCTGGATCGGGTTTCCGCTGGTGAGCGTCGAGTCATTGCTCAGTAATTCGCTGAAGTCGCCAGTTCTCATCTGAGCCGTGGGAACCGTCAGGCCGGAATGCGTTTCCGCAAAGATGATCCGATTGGCTTCGGCATCGCCGAAGAAGAACAGGTGATTCTTAATCAGAGGCAAACCAAGCGTCGCGCCGAACTGGTTCTGGCGATACTTCGGTACAGGGTTAGAGCCGTCAAAATACTGGCGAATATCGAAAGCGTCGTTGCGGACATACTCCCACACATCGCCATGAATCTGGTTCGTTCCGGACTTGATGCTGGCGTTGACGACCGCACCTGCGGAGTGCCCAAACTCCGCGCTGTACGCGCCTGTCTGCACTTTGAACTCGGCGAGAGCATCCGGCGGAGGCCGTACGACAAAGCTCGCCCCATTGAAGAAGTCGACTACATTGACGTTGTTATCGACGCCGTCCATGATGAAGTTGTTTTGCTCGGCGCGCTGCCCATTGGCATTGAAGTCACCCGAATTCTGGCCGCGTGAACCGCTCGCAGGATCGACGCCAGCTGTCAACTGCGCGATAAAGACCCAGTTGCGGCCGTTCAACGGTGTATTGTTGATCGTCTGTGTATCCATGACCTGGCCGGAGGAGCCATCCTCAGTCTGCAGCAGCGGCGGAGCATCGGTAATGGTAACCGTCTCGGTCGCTGCGCCAAGCTTCAACTGAATGTTGATGGCGATGCGGTCCTGGACATGGAGTTGAATATGCTCCTGCGTAGTCTTCTCAAAGCCCTGGGCCGTTACTGTTACCGAGTAGTTGCCGATTTTTACTGGCGAAAAAGCGTAGTTGCCACTGTTATCGGTTTGCGCCTGCAATTGCAACCCGTTATCGGTATTGATCAGCGTTACCTGCGCGTTTGGAACCACAGCGCCGCTCGCGTCCTGCACCAGGCCCACAACCGCGCCTTGATCTGCCTGGCCAAATGCCAAACCCGTTGCCATGACGGCCAATGCCAATGTCACCGACAGGCCGCACAGCCTTCTCATGCAGTACGTGGAAAGCCGAGGCATTCCGTATGTACTCTTCATCTCTTGGACTCCCTTGAAATTCTTTCAATGGTTGAGCAAGCGTTTTCTCGACAAGAGAAATTGTCTTGCGGTCTAAGCGGTTTACTCTGCGCCTCTACAGGGCGCTACCTCAAACGAGTGTGTTCCAGCCATTTTGCCAGCATCGGTCTCATGCACCGGCTGAGCGCTTGACACGAATACAGAAAATGTAACCGTATTCATTCAGCGACGAACAATACTCTCATTCAATATTTGCTGTCAACCTGAAAATTCCGGAAGCTTCGAGAGCGTCAACGCCGCTCGGTTTTCTGGTAGGGTTGGAAGTTAACTTGATAGAAATAATTGACTTAACTTCCAGGCCGAGGGCCGTTCCTCTCATTTTGGACGGAAGTGATGCGCAGTCTGCCGCGAGACCAACTTTGCGCCAATCGCCATTGCGGATGCAGAATAAACGTTTGCTGATAATGTAACCCTATTCATCATTTGTTGGTTATGAAGTCAATCAACGCAATCCCGAGGTCGCAGACCGATCACAAACAGCAAATCACAAGAATGAGACAGGGCTTGCGTTCTTTCGCAATAATCGAAGCGTAGATATCACACTCGCTCCAGAGGAGCCTGAACCCGATGCGCAGACGCGACTTTCTAAAAACGACCGGCACCCTGGTGGCGGCAGCAACCACAGCGCAACACGCTTTTGCGGCCACCGACGGCCCGGCGGTGACTGAACGAACCATTTTGCCGATCAACCGCAATTGGAGATACAGCCGTACCTTCACCGAAGCCGCAACGCAACCGGAGTTTGACGACTCATCGTTTGAGAGCGTGGTCGTCCCGCACACCAACGTCGCGCTGCCCTGGCATAGCTTCGACGACAAGCTCTACGAATTCGTATCGGTCTATCGCCGCCGTTTCAAGATGCCGGCAGCGCTTCGCGGGCATCGTGTGTTCGTCGACTTCGAGGGAGTCATGACCGCTTCGACCGTGTGGATCAACGGCGTGCCGCTCGGGGAATACAAGGGCGGCTTCACTCCGTTTTCGTTCGAACTCACGGAACACATTCACTGGGGTGCGGACAACGTTCTGGCGGTGAAAGTGGACTCCACCGAGCGCGCCGACATTCCTCCTTTTGGGTACCAGATCGACTACATGACCTTTGGCGGCATCTATCGCGAGGTCGCGCTGCGCGTGGTGCCACAAACCTTCCTTGAAAACATCTTTGCGCGGCCCAAAGACGTGCTCACAGATGCTCCGGCAGTTGACGTGCAGTGTTTTCTGCAGCACGCGGGCGATACAGCGGAAGGGCTTTCACTCGAGGTAACCCTGAATAAAGACGAACACGTCTTAGGCAAAGCCAGCAACGTTGTCGAAAGCTTCGCACCACCGGAGAACCTGGCTCAGACCACTGTTACGCTGAGCAATTTTGGCAAAGTCGATCTTTGGGATCTCAATCATCCGCATCTTTATTCCGTTCATGTAAAGCTGATGCGAGGCGGGCATGTGGTAGATGAAGACAAGCGAGTCATCGGCTTCCGCGAGGCCCAGTTCACCGAGCAGGGATTTGCGCTCAATGGCAAGGTCATCAAGCTTCGCGGCCTCGACCGTCATCAGACCTTTCCGTTTGTGGGGCAGGCAATGCCTGCGCGCGTGCAGCGGCGCGATGCGCTGATTCTGCGGCAGAAGCTCAAATGCAATATCGTGCGAACTTCCCATTACCCGCAATCGCGGCATTTTCTCGATGCCTGCGACGAAGTGGGACTGCTTGTGCTGGAAGAGATTCCCGGCTGGCAGCACATCGGCGATCAGCCATGGAAGGACATCGCCGTGGACAACGTCAGCCGCATGATCCGGCGCGACTGGAACCATCCATCGATCGTGCTGTGGGGTGTGCGCATCAACGAGTCGCGGGACGATCATGATTTCTACACCCGCACCAACGCCATGGCGCATCGTCTCGATACCTCCCGACAAACGGGGGGTATCCGCTACTTCCAGGAATCTGAATTTCTCGAAGATGTGTTCACGATGAATGATTTCGGATTCCCACTGAAAGCCCCAAACCATCCGCGTTATCTCAATACCGAGTTTGTCGGGCACACCTATCCGACCAAGACCATCGACAACGTGGAGCGGCTCACCGAACACACTTTGCGCCACGCGCGGATTCACGATCAGCTGGCATCGAATCCGCAATATGCTGGAGGCATTGGCTGGTGCGCATTCGATTACAACACGCATAGCGACTTCGGCTCGGGCGACCGCATCTGTTATCACGGTGTGACCGACATCTTTCGCGAGCCAAAGCCTGCTGCGGGGTTCTATAAGTCGCAGTGCGAGCCGGAGGAGGAGATTGTGCTTGAGCCCTCGTTTCACTGGGCCCGTGGAGATCAGTCGGTTGGGTTCTCGAAGGCCGTGGTTTGCTCCAATTGCGACCACCTCAAGTTTTATGTGAAAGACAAGCTTGTCACAGAAGTCGACCCAGACCGCAAGCAGTTTCCCCATCTTAAATATGCGCCATTTGTCACCGAGGTTGGCGAGTTCATTGACCCATGGGGAGACCTGCGAATCGATGGTTACATCCAGGGAAAGAAGGTTATCTCGAAGAGCATGTCGAGCAAGGGCATCGACCAGCGCTTCACGCTGACTCCTGACGACACTTCACTGATCGCCGACGGCGCGGATACAACGCGCGTGGTGCTCGCCGTTACCGATGAATTCGGCGCCATCTGCCCCTTCGCGTCCGATGCGATCGCGTTTGAGATCGATGGCCCGGCGCACATCCTGGGAGACAATCCATTCGCCCTGGTTGGAGGCACAGGCGCGGTGTGGATTCGAGCGAAAGAGCAGGCAGGCGCGGTGCGTTTGCATGCGACGCATCCGGTGCTCGGCAAGCAGGAGATCCAGTTCTCGATCGCAGCTTGTCCACCGGAGGTCGTATGAACCGCCAGGCCATGCTGGCGCGGGCCGCCGAGCGTAAGACTCCGTGGGACATGATCGTAATCGGTGGCGGAGCGACCGGAGTGGGCGTCGCTATCGACGCGGCTTCAAGGGGCTTCGCGGTATTGCTCCTCGAGGCAGAGGACTTCGGCAAAGGCACGTCGAGCCGCAGCACCAAGCTCATTCATGGCGGCGTGCGCTATCTGGAACAGGGCAACATTTCCCTGGTAATGGAAGCACTGAAGGAGCGGGGCCTGCTGCGCCAGAACGCTCCCCATCTGGTGCATGACCTGGCCTTCATTGTGCCCAACTATTCCTGGTGGGAAGCGCCGTTTTATGGCATCGGCATGAAGGTCTATGACCTGCTCGCAGGCAAGTTTGGATTCGGACGGTCACGCATTCTCTCAGCGCAGGAGACTATAGAGCGGCTGCCCAACCTGCAGACCGAAGGGCTTCGCGGCGGAGTGATCTACTACGATGGCCAGTTCGACGATACGCGGCTGCTGATGCATATGGCGATGACCGCGGCGGAACACGGCGCAACGCTGCTCAACTATGCCCCGGTGATCGAAATTACCAAGGATGACGAGGGTTACGCCAACGGAGTGATCTTCGAAGACAAGGAGAACGGCGAGCAGCGGAAAGCCACTGCTCGCGTGGTGATCAATGCCACTGGCATCTTCGCGGATCAGGTCCGGCGCATGACGGATATCGACGCGAAGAAGATGATCGCTCCGAGCCAGGGTATTCACCTCGTATTTGAACGGTCTTTCCTGCGTGCGGACGCGGCAATCATGGTTCCGCATACCAGCGATGGGCGCGTACTTTTTGCAATACCCTGGCATGGCCACACGGTAGTTGGAACGACAGATACGCCGATCCAGGAAGCAAGTTACGAGCCGCTGCCTTTTGAAGAGGAGATCGAATTCATTCTCGATACGGCATCACGATTCCTGAGCAGGCCACCCACGCGCCAGGACATCCTCAGCGTTTATGTGGGCATCCGGCCGCTGGTGAAGGCGCAAGGCGATGGAGGCGAAAAGACCTCAGCGCTTTCGCGCGATCATACGATTCATATTGACTCTGCCGGCTTGATCACTATCGTCGGCGGCAAGTGGACCACGTACCGGCACATGGCTGAAGACTGCGTAAACCACGCCATTACACTCGGAACGCTCGACGATGCCGAATGCGTGACACGATCGCTGAAGCTGCATGGCTATCATGCTGCACCGGATGAGTTGGGCAGCCTCTGGGTATACGGCTCCGACGCCGAAGGCATCCGCGCAATCGCGGCAGGCGATCCAGGCATGCTCGCACCAATGCATAGCGACCTTCCTTACTGCGCTGCGGAAGTTGTATGGGCTGTGCGTGAAGAGATGGCTCGCACCGTCGAGGATGTGCTGGCGCGCAGGACCCGTGGGCTTTTTCTGAACGCGGAGGCGGCTCAGTCCCTCGCGCCTGCGGTTGCGCGCATCATGGCGTCGGAGCTGGGCTACGATGACGCATGGATAGCCGGCCAGATCGCACAGTTTCATGCTCTTGCTGAAAATTACCTCGTTCGATGAAAGCGCGCGAAACGATGGTAAGCATGGTCAGGCTTGTTAAACTGGCAACGCATTGTTGATTCGTTCATTTCAGATACGGCAACCCTCACCAGGCGCATGGGCTCAGATAGCAGCGCTGCTGACGGCATCCATCGCCTGTATATTTTCCGCACAGGCTCAGAGCACTCCTCCCGCGGCGCCACAGCAAGGTATGGGCGTAAGCACCAAGGGTGTGTTCAAGCCGGTGCTCGACGCGGAGCATCGGCCGATTACCGCGGGGGGCTTTGTCGATAAGGGTCCTGTTGTCTTTCAGAATATTGAGCAGCAGGCGGGATTGACCTTATGGCGTCATGTGGAAGGCACGCCGGAAAAGCAATACATTCCAGAGACACTCGGTTGTGGCGTGGCGCTGCTCGATTACGACAACGATGGCTGGCTCGACATCTACCTTGTGAACAGTCTCACATACGACGGGCTCAGCGGAAAGGCCCCGCCGACGCATGCCGCGCTCTTTCGCAACAACCATAACGGCACATTTACCGATGTGACGGCGAAGGCGGGCGTCGCGAATGACCGCTGGGGCGTGGGCGTTGCTGTAGGCGACTACAACAACGACGGATGGCCCGACCTGTACGTTACCAACTACGGCAAGAACAGGTTGTATCGCAACAACCACAACGGCACATTTACTGACGTTGCCGAGCAGGCGGGCGTGGCGCTGGGCACATGGTCAACGGGCGCGACATTTGGCGACTTCGATGGCGACGGGCTGCTCGATCTGTTCGTACCCGGCTATGTACATTTCGATGGCGACCAGCCGCCGCTGCCTGGGTCTCCTCAAACCGCGGGGCTGAGCGGATGCCAGTTCCGTGGTGTGGAAGTCATGTGCGGTCCGCGAGGGTTGAAGGGAGAGCGGGATCATCTTTTTCACAACAACGGAAATGGCACGTTCAGCGATGTGAGCGAGCATGCTGGGGTGACCGATCCAAGTGGATTCTACGGACTGACCGCGGTGTTTGCCGACTTTAACGATGATGGCAAACTGGATCTCGCGGTAGCCGACGATTCAACGCCGAGTTATCTCTACCTCAACAAAGGCAATGGCACATTTGACGATGCGAGCTATATCTCGGGATACGCTCTCAACCAGGAGGGCCGCGAGACGGCATCGATGGGCATCGCGGTGGGCGACTATCAAAACACCGGGCGTTTGAGCCTGTTCAACAGCGACTTCTCTGACGACTACGATGTGCTGTACCGCAATGACGGCGACGGCAACTTTACCGACGTCAGTTATCAGGCTGGCGTGGCTGCTCCGACCATTCCCTTTCTCGGCTGGGGCGATGGCTTTCTCGACTACGACAACGATGGCCTCGAGGATCTGCTGGTCCTCAATGGGCATGTTTACCCGGCGGTCGACAAGACCGGCTGGGGAACAACATTTGCGCAGCGCCCGTTGCTCTTTCACAACCTCGATGGGAATTCGTTTGCGCTGGTGCCTCCTGTGACTGGAACCGGTCTGGCGGTAGTGATTCCGGCGCGGGGGGCAGCCTTCGGAGATCTCTTCAACGACGGCAAGATCGATGTGGTGATCAATAGCATGGACAGCACTCCGACGCTGTTGCGCAATGTGAACAACGACTCGCATCACTGGGTCGAGTTCAGGCTGGTGGGCGGTCCGAAGAGCCCACGCGACGCCATAGGAGCCAAGGTTTTTGTGACCACGGGTAGCAAGCGCCAGCGGAATGACGTGATCAGCGGAGGCAGCTTTGCCTCATCGAACGATTTCCGCGTTCACTTCGGCCTAGGCGAAGCGGCGGCCATCTCCAAGGTTGAGATTGTGTGGCCGAGCGGAAGGCACGAGGAGATCGCGCCAAAAGCAGTAGACCGTATCTTCACAGTCGAAGAAGGCAAAGGAATTGTCAGCGAGCTCTGCGTGCTGTGCAAAAGCGCCGAGAAGAAACCCGCAGCGGCTGCAGTAAAAAAGTAGCGCTTGTTAATGCTGAAATCTGCTCTTGTCGCGATTGAGAAACGCTTCGTGCATGCCCTGTGCGATGAATTTAGCGTGCGAGCAGGTCCAGATCCAGGTTCAGCTCAAGTACGTTCACTCTGGGCTCACCAAGAATGCCCAGCGTGCGCTGCTTGATGTGTGAGGCAACGAGACGGTTCACAAGATCGGCGCCTAAGTTGCGAGCCGCAGCGACACGGGCCGCCTGAAAGTACGCTGCATCGGGCGTGATGTCGGGATCGAGACCCGAGGCCGAGGTCGTAACCATGTCGATGGGCACTGGCTTGCCGGAGTTTTGCGCAGCGAGCTTGTCGATATCGGCCTGCATGCGCTGCACAAGCTTCTGGTTCGACTGTGCCAGATTGGATCCGCCCGAATTGGTGGCATCATAGCCATTGCCCGCTGCCGAAGGGCGAGGATGAAAGTAGCGATCGCTGGTGAAACTCTGCGCCAGCAAAGCGGAACCGATGACGCGGCCGTTGCGGAGAATGAGGCTGCCGTCCGCCTGATGAGGAAACAGCACGCCGGAGATAGCAGTGAGAGCGAGTGGATAAGCCAGGCCCAAAAGAACCGCGGTGACCAGAGTAAAACGAATCGAAGTTTTCCAAACAGAATGCACAGTCAATCTCCTTAAGCCAGGTGCAGAGCGACCAGGGCCATGTCGATGGCCTTGATGCCAAGGAAAGGCACGACGACTCCACCCAGTCCATAGATGAGCAGGTTCTGGCGCAAGAGCACAGCCGCGGCTTTGGGCTTGTACGTTACGCCTTTGAGAGCCAGCGGAATCAGGGCGATGATGATCGCCGCATTGAAGATGACCGCCGACAGAATCGCAGACTGTGGTGTAGCCAGATGCATGATGTTCAATGCATTGAGCACCGGAAAGGCCACCGAAAACATGGCTGGGATGATGGCGAAATACTTGGCAACATCGTTGGCGATGGAGAAGGTGGTCAGGGCTCCCCGCGTCATCAGCAGTTGCTTGCCGATCTCGACGATCTCGATCAGCTTGGTTGGATTGGAATCGAGGTCGACCATGTTGCCAGCTTCCTTCGCCGCCTGCGTGCCTGAATTCATGGCCACGCCTACGTCGGCCTGAGCCAGTGCTGGAGCGTCGTTTGTGCCGTCGCCAGTCATTGCAACCAGCTTGCCCTTGGCCTGTTCGCGCCGGATCAGGTCCATCTTGTCTTTTGGTTTGGCCTCGGCGAGAAAATCATCCACGCCGGCTTCCCGCGCAATGACGGCCGCAGTGAGTGGGTTGTCGCCGGTGATCATGATGGTGCGGATGCCCATGGCGCGCAGCCGGGCAAGCCTTTCCTTCAATCCACCCTTGACGATGTCCTTGAGATAGATGACGCCCAGCGCCGTTGCATTCTCCGCAACCACCAGCGGAGTGCCGCCCGCCCGCGCAATCTCTTCCACCTGCTCGCGTACCTTGCGCGACAGGCTCGAACCCTGATCGACGAGAAAGTTCGAGATCGCATCCACTGAACCCTTGCGAATACGCGAGCCCGGTATGTCCACGCCGGACATGCGCGTCTGAGCAGTGAACGGAACAAACTCTGCATGAATGCCGGACATGTCGCGACCGCGCAGTCCGTACTTTTCCTTGGCCAGCACGACAATAGAGCGGCCTTCCGGAGTTTCGTCGGACAAGGAAGAGAGTTGTGCCGCATCCGCAAGTCGCTCCTGGCTCACGTCGGGCGCGGGATAGAACTCCGTTGCCTGGCGATTGCCAAGTGTGATGGTTCCAGTCTTATCGAGCAGCAGCGTGCTTACGTCGCCAGCTGCTTCCACGGCGCGCCCGCTCATCGCCAGCACGTTGTATTGCACCAGCCGGTCCATGCCTGCAATGCCAATCGCCGAGAGCAGGCCGCCGATGGTGGTCGGTATCAGGCATACCAGAAGCGAGACGAGGACAAAGATGGTCTGCGGCGCCTTGGAATAGATGGCAAGCGGCTGCAGCGTTACCACCGCCAGCAGGAAGATAATCGTCAGGCCGGAAAGCAGGATGCTGAGCGCAATTTCGTTCGGAGTCTTCTGCCGTGTAGCTCCTTCGACGAGCGCGATCATGCGGTCGAGAAAGGTCTCTCCCGGGTTTGCAGTGATACGGACCTTGATGAAGTCCGAGAGCACCCGGGTACCGCCTGTAACAGCCGAACGGTCGCCGCCAGCCTCGCGTATTACCGGCGCGGACTCACCTGTGATGGCTGACTCATCTACCGACGCAACGCCTTCGACAACCTCACCATCCCCGGCGATGAACTGGCCGGCTTCGACATAAATCACATCGCCGACACGCAGCAGGCTGCTGGAAACATCCTGAAGCACGCCATCCGCATCCAGCCTGCGCGCGATGGTTTCGCCTTTGGCTTTGCGCAGCGTGTCTGCCTGGGCCTTGCCGCGGCCCTCAGCCATCGCCTCGGCAAAATTGGCAAACAGCACGGTGAACCAGAGCCACAAAGTGATTTGCAGATTGAAGCCCAGGCCTGCCCGATGATGCATCGCATCGTCGATGAGCAGCACCGTAGTGAGCACGCTGCCAACTTCGACAACGAACATCACCGGGTTTTTTACCATCAATCGAGGATCGAGTTTGCGCAGCGCATCCACGCTCGCCTGGCCGAAAATGTCTGAACTCCAGAGGTTCTTCTTGTCTGCCATATATGCCTTAGAAAAGCTGCCCTGAGTGCAGCATCAAATGTTCGAGAATGGGGCCGAGGCTCAGGGCGGGAAAGAAGGTCAGCGCACCCATGATGAGAATGACTGCCGTGAGCAGAACCGTGAACAGCGGCGTGTCTACCGGGAAAGTGCCCGGCGACGGCGGCACGCTCTTCTTCTGCGCCAGATTGCCGGCCAGGGCCAGCACCGGAACGATCATCAGAAATCGGCCACCCAGCATCGCCGCGCCCAGCGCTACGTTATACCACCATGTATTGGCATTGAGCCCGGCAAACGCGGAGCCATTATTGCCGACCGCGGAGGTGAAAGCGTAGAGGATCTCGGTGAGTCCATGCGGTCCCGCGTTGTTCAAACTCGAGAGACCAATGTTAGGAGAGAGCAGAAAGACGGCCGAGAGCACCAGAATGATCAGCGGAAAGATGAGCACATATAGCATGGCCATCTTGACGTCGTAAGCTTCAATCTTCTTGCCCAGATACTCGGGAGTACGGCCAACCATGAGGCCTGCGATGAAGACCGCGATCACAACAAAAATGAGCATGCCGTAGAGGCCGGCTCCTACGCCGCCGAAGACCACCTCGCCCAGCATGATGTCGGTCAATACGACCATACCGCCCAGCGGCGTGAAGGAGTCATGCATGCCGTTGACCGCTCCACAGCTTGCATCGGTGGTTGCCGTAGCGAACAGCGCCGTATTGGCAATGCCGAAGCGAACTTCCTTGCCTTCCATATTGCCGCCTGGGGCCGTTGCCGTAGCGGATTGCGCGGCGCCGTGGATCAGTGGATGCGGCTGCGACTCAGCCCAATAAACGGCGCTGAAGGCTGCGGTAAACAGCAACAGCATCGTCGCCAGCACCGCCCATCCGTGCCCTGGAGAGCCGGTGAGCCTGCCCAGCGTTACAGTAAGCGCGCCGGGGATAAGGAAGATGGCGAGCATCTCCAGCAGATTGGTGAAAGCCGTCGGATTTTCGAAGGGATGAGCGCTGTTGGCGTTGAAGAACCCTCCGCCATTCGTGCCCAGCATCTTGATGGCCTCCTGCGAGGCGACAGGTCCTTGCGCGATGGTCTGGCTTTGAGCTTCGAGCGTGGTTGCATGGGTGTAGGAATGCAGATTCTGCGGTACTCCCTGCCACACCAGCACCAG
>DATAZR010000164.1:0-5026 GCA_036271955.1 Acidobacteriaceae bacterium | reverse complement strand
CGTCTCCAGCGCTTTGTTCTCGCTCGAGCAGCTCACGATCCGGTTGCCAACAATCTCGATGGTCAGCGGAGTCGCGTGCAGCAGCCCATAGCGCGCGCAGAGCCAGTCGCCGACAACGCCGTCCACCACAAAGGTGCCGTTAACTTCGCCCGGCGAAGTAAAGCACTCGCCGCCTGGCAGATTGCCCCACTTCTCCGGGCTGATAATCCCGCTGGTCTTGAACCACTTGTACCCCGGATTCATCTCCGCTGTAATGTCCGTCCCAGCCGCCGTCGTCGCGCGAATCCGCGTCGCCTTCTTCACTCGCTCCAGCACCTGCTGCGAGAGCCGGTCCACCAGGTTGAAGTCCGCGCGCATTCCCTGGCACATAATCTCCGGAGTGATGTTGACCATATGTGCATGGCGCATGTGCCGCCGGTTCACCACATCGGTCATCTGCATTCGCGAGCGCAGCTCGTTTTGCTGCACTTGAACCGCAAAGATAGACACCTGGGAGCTTTCCATGTCCGCAAGAACCGCCGCTGGCATGTCGATCAGCGGCCGCGGAGCCAGATCCTCCAGCAGAAATACATTCCACTCGCAGCCGAGCTCGGCCAGCTGCTCGCCGATCGAGGCCGCAATCTGCTCCGTCGCCCGGTCGGTAATCAGCGTGACTTTTTCCTGTGGATCGATGCGCAGGCAGGTGGTCACCGCCGATCGTGCGCCCGCAGCAAATTCAGCGGGATAAGGCGTGCGAAGCAGATCGGCAGCGGTCATAAGCGTAGGAAACTCCGTCAGAGAACAGTTCAGGAAAGACAGTGCGGCAATCAATCCGTGTCTCTTGAGCGTAACGGAAAATTCACGCAAATGAAATGGCCGACAGCAAGCAAAATCGCCTGCTCGGCCATCTCCTGTGGAAGAACTAAAGGGATGTTTTATTTGTGCCGGGCAGGAGTCTTCGAGAAAGTGGCGCCTGCGAGTTCCAGGCTCACGACCGCCGTACCCTCACCGAGAGGGCCGACAATTCGAACGATCATGGGTGGCTCTCCCTCAAGTACCCAGATGAGGATGTCGGCCGGCTTTTTACCGACAAGCGGAGCGATCACGCCCGCAACTCCGCCGATTTCCGTCTTCACGCGAAAAACACTCGCTTTGCGAGAAGTCCCGGCGATGTGAAATGTCTGCTGGCTGTCGGGAGTCACATCCAGCTTGATAGCGCGACCTTTGCCGCTGGGGACAATCATGCCCAGCTTGAATTCCGGGGCATCCGCCGGTATGTTTTGCAGGATAGTGCCCACCATGCCATTCGAAAGGTCAGGCGTGATTTCCATGTGGTTGGTGTCGACTTTGGTCTTGCCGTCTTTGTCGGCGGACCGGATGGTGACCTGCCCATCGGATTCAATCGTAGTATCAGACGGCTTGGGAAAGAATGGGCCCTTTTGGATGTGATGGTCGCTGACGAACTGGAAGGTTTTGCCTTGGGTGAAGACAGTGGTTTCGTCATCGAGGGAGCCATCATGGAAATGATCGACAAAGTGGATGGTAACCCGGTCGCCGACAACGAATTGGGAGATCTCGGCGTAACCAAGATTAGTGCCTGTTTCGGAGCGGATGGTGAGGAAACCATGCAGGGCTCCGGCAGCAAATTTCACGTCGGTTTGGCCGAATAGAATTTTCGGCGCAGTCAGAACGGATAACACTGCAACCAGGCAAAATACACGGCAACGAATCATCAACCCTCCAGAAGCTTCGGCGTAGCGAGACGCCTTACTCCAGTGGGATGCGACCTGGACGCCATGTGATGGTAAGGAGCGGGAAATACTCTATGCGTTCATCGCCATTGCGTTTCTCCATCACTAGCTACAGGAAATCAATCATTTTATTTCAAAGTACTTGTCGAGCCTCCATATCTGGCATCCCACCTGCTATAAATGCGGCAAATGGATATTGAACGCCCGGACGTTAAGACGAAGAAGACCAAACGGCGCCGCATGATGATAGGGATTGGCGTAGTGGTGATTCTGGTCGCAGTCGCTGCTCTTCTACGGCGCATGGAAACAAGACCGCATCACGAATATGTGACCCTCAAGCACGATGCCCGAGCGATCCAGGCGCTCGTCGTCTCTCCTAAACTTAGGGACAAAGCATCGGTCGTGGTTTTAGTCCATGAGGTTTACGGACTGACCGACTGGGCCAAGGAGATGGCTGACGAACTCGCCAATGAAGGCTTCATCGTTATTGCGCCTGATTTTCTCAGCGGTGACGGGCCTCACGGAGGCGGCTTCGATGACTTCCCAAGCGTGGGCGACCGGGTCAGCGCCGTCCAGAATCTCAATTCCGATGTTGTTTTAGAGGATTTGGATGCCGCCGTTGATTATGGCAAGAAGCTGGTCAATGCCAATGGCAAAATTGCTGTCGTTGGATTTTCTTGGGGCGGATGGAAATCATTCGCGTTTGCGACGCACCGCAAAGATCTGAGCGCAGTCTTCGTGTTCTATGGTACCGGCCCCGACGACGTTACCACCATCACCGCACCTGTATACGGATTCTACGGAGGGGCGGATGGAGCGGTGAGTGGCAGCGTTCCCGCAACAACCGACGAGATGAAAGCATCAGGCAAGTTCTACGACCCAGTTACGTACAAGGGTGCAGATCATGGATTCATGCGTGTGGCCGGAGAATTCTTAAATACCAACCGTGACAACAAAACCGCCCGCGATGAGGCGTATACGCGCCTCGTGAAACTTCTGAAGCAAATGGAGCCCCAGGACAATTAGACAAGTTAGAAGCAAGCGGCTTTGCAATTTCTTCGGGCTATGTAAATCCAACTAACCCCTACATAACTTCCCGCTACTTGATTTCCGGAACCGGCCTGCCGATCTTCCCATCCACCCACGCGATGAAATACTTTACGTTAGGCGCATCGGTATGCCCGCCGTCATGCTGCCGCCATGCCAGCTCGCCATTCAGTTGCCCGGTAAGCACCGGAGGCATCACAGCATGATGGTAATCGGATGAAACCCCAAGCCCATGCGCACCCAGCAGCTCAAAGACCGGCTGCGCGGCCACCGTCGCCATGTAGCTGCCCTGCTGGTCGAGCCACTTGGCATCGCCCATCGCCGGCACGCCATAGCTGATAAACGTCAGCCGCGGAGCGCACAGCGCAATCAGCTCATGCGCATCCACCGGCAGATCGCCCGGATTCATGCTCCCAAACTTCGCCTCTGCCGCGCCATACTTCATGAAATTCCCGGCCATCCAGTGGTATTCGTCGCCAGTCAGGTTCTCAACCTTCTCGCCCCAGTTGCGCCGGCTCAGCTTCGCGCCGCCCTCGCCCGAGGAGCCCACCAGTACCATCGCAAAGCGCGTCTCAAAAGCCATTGTCACCAGCGCCGCTTTGCCATACCGCGAAACCCCCTCGATGCCCACATGCTTCGCGTCCACCTTCGGGTCGGTCTCGAGATAATCCAGCCCGCGCGCCGCTCCCCAAGCCCATGCCCGCAGCGCGCCCCAGTCATCCGGCTTGCGCGGCTGGCCTTTGTTCACGAGGCCGATGATTCCGCGCGTGATGCCCGCACCGTTATCCGCCTGGATGCTGGCCGGGTTGATCATCGCGTATCCCCATCCATCAGCAAGCAGTTGCAGCGGAGTCGGCGGGTCGCCCGCAGGCCGAGGCGCGAAAAATCCGTATGGAGAAACCCATGGAGTCACCGGGCTGTATCCCGGATATTGCGTAAAGATCGCCGCCAGCGATGGGTCTTTGTCGACCAGCAGCGCCTTCACTGCAGCATTGATCTTCTCCATGTCCTCCGGCGCAGGCTGCGTCGGGCTCGGCAGCCCGGTCCGCCCAAACATCATCAGCACCGGCACCGGTCCCTTGGCATTGGCCGGAATCACCACCGTCATTTCGATATTCACGTCGATCGCCGGATACGCCGAGTTGTCCACATGACCGATGAGCTCTTTCGCAATCACCGGCGTAAAGCCCATAAACTCGTGGTCCGTCACCTTCGCGGTCCACGTCACCTTGGGCACATTCTTCGGCAACCGGCCATACATCTCGCGCTCGAAGTCTTCGACAATCTCCGGCCGCCGCTCTTTCCACCACATCTCCGGCGTCGTCACCTTCTGCCCATTCTTCAGCGTCAGCGGATCGGGCAGGTTGGGATAAGGATTGGCCAGCGACTCGTCATAGTTCGCATGTCCGGGAGCCTTCTCATCGCCATTCGCGCCCGGCCGCAGCTTCGTGATCCCCAACTGGTCCATCATGTTCTGGTGATCCTGCTCCAGCGTAAAGTTCACCGGCGGTGGATCGTAGCTTGCCTGCCCAGCCGCCTGCAGCCCGCCAAATGCAGCAACCAAAACACCCAAAGCAACCGAAACCGCCAAGCCAGATCCACACGCCGACCGCTCTCGCAACATCGCAAATCCCCCGCAGGAAATATTTGTTGTCCTCTCGAACAAAAGCCATCCTACGCGGCTTTTTCCATTTAGGCTACTGCTATGCTTTCGCGCGGGATTTTTATTGCAGCTCTTGTCTTTGGGACATTCTCCGCATCACTTCTCAGCCCATCAGCAGCCGCCCAATCTACAGCCCAATCCGCATCCTCAACTCGTAATTGGGTCGGCAGCTGGGCCGCCTCGCAGCAGCTTCCCGAGCCGCAGAACTCGCTCAATCCAGAAGATCTGAATGACGCCACCCTGCGCCAGATCGTGCATCTCTCCGTTGGCGGCACAACGCTGCGCCTCCACATCTCCAACGCCTTCGGATT
Organism: Acidobacteriaceae bacterium; assembly: GCA_036271955.1. Taxonomy (GTDB): domain Bacteria; phylum Acidobacteriota; class Terriglobia; order Terriglobales; family Acidobacteriaceae; genus Acidicapsa. Next base: position 275 of record DATAZR010000164.1, on the reverse strand, counting down.
CCTCCCGCTTTACCTCGCCGGCGTACACATCGCCCGCCCTATCTCGCCGTCTGCCGCGACCATCGATCCCGCCACCGACAAAGCCATCACCTTCTCCGGCAAGACTGACGTCATCATCCCCGCCGGCGCCGAATATCTCTCCGATCCCATCAACTTTCCGGCCGCTCCGCTCAGCGATATCGCCGTCAGCATCCACTACGACCGTCCGCCCGCCGAACAGACTGGCCACCCCGGCTCCCGCGCCACCTCGTACCTCGTCCACGGCGACGCCATCT
>DATAZR010000163.1:0-8245 GCA_036271955.1 Acidobacteriaceae bacterium | reverse complement strand
CAGCGTTAGAAGAACCGGGCGTGAGCAGTACTCGCCCAACCAAGCAAGATCTGCCAGTGGTCGCTCCGTTTCACTCAAGCGCAATTCAAAGTTTAGGAAATACGACTCAAAATGGAACAAGGTACTGTTAAGTGGTTTAATGACGCGAAGGGCTTCGGCTTCATCTCGCGTCAGAACGGCGAGGATGTTTTCGTGCATTACTCGGCCATCAATTCGAACGGTTTCAAGAGCTTGCAAGAGGGTCAGGCCGTTCAGTTCAACGTAGTGAAGGGTCCCAAGGGCTGGCAGGCGGCTGACGTACAGCCTCTCTAGTTCTTAAAGACTCCGAGGGATTCTGGCAGAATCCGCTTTTCAATCAACAGGACGAGGGTGCAAATCCTCGTCCTGTTGCTGTGTGGAAGGCGGCACAGGCGCTCCGTGATTCGGTGCTCTACCGCCTGCAATCCGGTATCAAAGCGGGCGCAAACCGGTGTTGAAGCGGCGGCACTCCGCTGCCAAACCGGTATCGAACCGGTGCTAGACCGACGCCAAAGCGGTATCAAATCGACGTCAAACCGGTATCGGACCGGCTGCAATCCGGAAGCACTTTGCTTCCGCTTCGTCACCGCAAAACCGGGCCAACCCCTTTATTTCCATCGTTCTTTACCTTTTCGCCGAGCCAGATCTTCCAGCGCATTACAAGCAGCCACAACGCCATTCTCCCCGCGCAGCCGCAGCGCAATCTGCTCCGCTCGCCGCGCGTAAACCGGGCTCTCCAGCAGCTTCTTCAGCCTTCTGGCCACGCGTAATGGCGTGAAGTAGCGTTTCTGCAGGGTGCGTGCCACCTTCAGCCGTCGCATCCGCCGCGCATTGTCGGGCTGGTCGTGGCTGTAGGGCATGATCAGCATCGGCTTTCCGGCCCGCAGACATTGCGCGGTAGTACCCACTCCGCCCTGGTGAATGATCGCCGAAGCCCTTGAAAACAAAGCCGAATACGGCGCATACTCCGCCACACAGATCGACTCCGGCAGCGGAAACCGCGGCCGGTTGCGGGCATCCGGCCCGATCAGCAGCACCGCACGCATGCCTAGTTTCATCGCTGCGCGCGCGCCATACTCATAAAATCGCCCCGCCGCCAGCACCGCCGCCGAGCCCAGCGTAAAGACCAGCGGAGCCGGCCCGGCATTCAAAAACGCCTCAAGATGCGGCGGCAGCGCGGCATTTCCCGCATCGGAGTCGTAGTAACAAAAGCCCGTAATAAGGGTGTTTGCAGGCCAATCCGGCTGCTCCTGCCCCAGTACCTGCGAAAACAACGCCAGCACCAAATCCGGCGAGTGCTTTGCGTCGAAGAGCGGATTCGCCCCCCGCTCCAATCCGACCTCGCGGCGCAGATCGTAGACCGGCTGCGGCCATTTGCGGCTCATCAGCCGCGCCAGCCGCCGAATCGCATGTCCCATCCCCGGCACAGCGGTATCTGCCCGCGCCAGACGCGGATACATCGGCAGCACCGGCGGGTCATACGCGGAGAAGAAGCTGAGCGGCGCCAGCACATAGCTCGCCCAGGGAATCCCCGTGACTTCAGCCACGATGGGCCCGGCATAGTTCAATTCACCCAACAGCAGCAGGTCGGCGCGCGTGGGAGTGGTTGCCGCAGCGGTCAGGTCGTCGTAGGTCTCGTGCAGCATAGGGAAGAGAAACTGGCGCAGACCGCGCTCGGTGCCCTTGCGCACGTCGTAGATCATCTCCGCCAGCAGCGTATTGTGGGGGTCGAGATTCGGCCGGACCGCGTAAAACTCCAGCTCGAGAGGTGCGATCTTCGCCCTGTACAGCTCTGGGACCGCCATCACCGGCTGATGCCCGCGCCGCTTCAGCTCTAGCGCGATAGCGATGAGCGGATTGATGTCGCCGAAGGTTCCGATATTCGAAAGAACGATGCGCACGCCGAGGGTAGACTCTCCTCGATCATGCTATCCCAGAGGGCAGCGGCATAGGATGCTACGCAGATACGACCTCGACGCGCCCTTGCGATGAGGCCACGCGCTCTTCGCCGATCACGATCTTGACATCGCGTCCGAGGCGAGTGAGGCACTCCAACATCTTGGCTTCGCTGATACCACGAAATTGGCCACGCAGCATCCTCGAAAGCTTGGGCTGGGGTATGCCCAGGATTTGCCCCGCATACTGTTGCGTCCATCCGCGAGCGGCAAGTATCTCGCTGATCTTGGCGGTGAGCTGAGCTTTGACGAGCATCTCTTCAGCGTCGGCAAAGCCCAGATCTGCAAATACGTTTCCCGAACTCAGTTCGACTTCTATTTCGGCATTCTTCATTTCGAACCTCCTCGGGAATGGAACTCCGCTGCTTTCAGGCGAGACTCAATCAACATCAAATCCGGTTTGGGCGTCGCAATTCCATGCTTCGATTTCTTTTGGAAACAATGCAAAACGTACACAGCATTCGCAAATCTTACGGTGTAGACGGCCCGGTATGTACTGCCATCGAAATCTTCCACTACTTCGAGAATGCCCGCAGAGCCAAATCCCTTGAGTGGCTTCGCCGAAATGTGCTTCCGGCCAAATTGAGCAAGATAGAGGCATACCCAAATGCACTCTGAATCTCGTCCGGCATTTCGAGCAGATCTCGTTTCGAGGACCCAATCCAAAGCAAGTCCCTAAGATCACTCTTCATGGATTATATCTCTTTGGGACTAAATTACCACTTAGCTTCAAACTCTCGAAACCTGCGCTCCTGCTCCCACTGCGCGGCGGCCTTTTCATTGGCGTCGAGAAAAGCTTTGCAAGCCGCTGCTGGCTTCTCGCTGCCCAGCACCATCCCGCGGCAGGCGGCCGCTGGAGCTGTGAATCTGTCCTCTTCGGCCCACAGGCTCTTGCCGGGCAGGAAGTTGTGCTCCATGCCGGTGCGGGCCATCTGCTTCAGATCGGAGTAGCTGAGGTTGAAGTCCTGGGCTGCACGCACATATTCATGAGTCAGGTCGATGCGCGAAACGCCCTCGTCGTCGGTCGAAAGCGCTACCGGCACGCCCGCTTTGCGATAGAAGGGAAGCGGATGATCGGGGCCTTTGATGCCCAGAATGCCATCGTTCGAAGTCAGGTTGATCTCGACCATGACGTGCTTGGCGGCCAGCTCTTTTAGCAGCGCGGGGGCGTTGTCTTCATACATCACATCGACGCCGTGGCCGATGCGCTCGGCATGGCCAATCTCAACGGCCTGGCGAATGTGGAAGCGCAGTCCCTGGGGCGGCACCATGCCCGGCGCGAGTTCCCCAGCATGCAGTGAAATATGCACCGCTGGATAGACAGAGTGCAGGTATTCGAGCATGTGCATCTGCAGCGTATAATCGGCCATCGAGAGATAGCCGTCTTCGGGCTGGACGAAGTTGATGCCGACGAACTCGGGCATCTGAGAGATGGTCTCAAAGCCCAGCAGGGTCTGCGCAAAGACCTGCTCCTTGGGGAATCCGCGCAGGACCTGATAGATAAATCGCACCTTCACCTGGCAGGCCGGCATGGCGTCCGTGCCGCCGCATTTCTCAAGCTTGCTACGCAGCTCGAGCGCCGCGTGGATGTGCTCTTTGGCAGCGTCGACTTCCTGGTCGAGGCCATGGTCGAGCAGCTTCTGGCGGAACTCGGCGAGATTCTCCTCCCAGCCCAGCTGCGCCGCGATCGTTGCCGCGTGGCCAAACGGCGGAGTCTCCATCAGCTCCATGTATTGCTCGTTTTGAGCCGCCGCTCGTGTGGCCACTTCGTCGACCCATTCGCCGGTATGCCGCTTGTCCGTGCCGCCAAAATGCCCAAAGGTAGAGAAGAACTGGTCGTGGCCGCTCCAACCGGCATAGGGCACGTAAGCGCGCATGGAAAAGGCATCGATGAGCTTGTCGTAGAGATCCTGATTGGCGGGAACCTGCATATGCGCCAGCATGTCGGCGACGGAAACCTGGTCAGGCACATGAGGGCAGCCGCCGGAGGGAGCCTTGGCAAAGCTCAACAACTTGGTGTCGACACACAGGCCGTCTTCGCCGGCCGCTCGCAGAAAGCTTTCCGCGTAGACGGCGCCGCTCAGATGCACATGCAGGTCCGCCCCCTTGGGCATATCTACAAGAAAATCACGCAGCGCCAGCGGCCCTTGCTTCTTTGCAGCATCGAAGGCTCGTGCAGCGCGAGCGGTGGCTCCAGATTCAGACTCGGAGGCGGATTTTTGTGCCGGCGCGAGTGGAGACGCGAAGGCAAGAACGAACAACAAGGGCAAAAAACGGCGCATACGAACCTCACGAACCGAATCTGAAATGAGTTCCAGTGTAACGGAGGCTGCTGACTGGCTTGGCAGTTCCGCACAGCCTCACGTCTTTGGCTAGTGCAGGACAAGCCCGGTCGGCTCCGGTCGGGTTTCAGAAGCAAACAGCAGCCATGCCGCGCTGGCCGCCATGAGAACAAGCCCAAAGCAGATCCGCGAGTTGAGCGGGGCCTGCACCAGGGCTGCGCCGGCGACGATGGCGATCATAGGGGCGAGCAGATAGCGCGTAGCCATCCGCGTTGCCGTCAGGCGGCGCATCAGCCAGAAGAGCAACGCGAGCGCGGGAAACTCAACCGTAGCGGACCAGAGAAGTTCAGGCCATAGCGCACCCCAGGCCAGCGTTGGCTTCTCCAGAACGGCGCTTGCTCCGGCATTGAATAGAACAGCGATTCCCGACGCGATAGCGGCCATCGTCGTGAGGTGTGCAGGACTTTCCTGGACAACAGCAACTGCCTTGCAGCCCGCAGCAGCTATCGAGGCTGCCGCCAGGATCACAGCGCAGAATGCCGCGAATGCCTGGATCGACGCGGGGAGTTCGACTGGGAAGATACATATCGCGCCTGCGACCCCCGCAAGTGCTGCGAGGAGCGCGAATCGACTTTGACGGCGATCCACGCCGTCGATACCAGCACCGATATTGGGAACGATATATGGTTCAAAGACAGCAGCAAAAAGCGGCACGAGGGTGAGGAGGGCGGCGCGTGTGGGCGGGTATGTCCCCAGCGCGGCAAAATCGATGAGGGATGCAGGAATAACAAACAGGCCCAACCCGACGAGCAGCGATTCCCGCACCAGCCGCATGCCCGGCGCAGGACGCTGCGAGGCCGCAACGCCGGCAATTACAGCCAGAAAGATAAAGGCCATCGCGTGGCGCTCATGCTGAGGCACGGCACCGAAAACAGCGGAGGAGTCCACGAGCGGCCGCAAAACCTCGCACGCCCAAAGCAGGCTCAACAGCAGAAGCGCAGCCAGGGAGATTGCTCCGCGCTTGTGAGCGCCGCCTATGCTACTCTTTGCCATAAAGCGATCAGAACACATGCGGCGTACAGCCCGTCTCCCGCTGGCCAGGTTTGGCGGCGAGCGTAGCTCTTGCTATACTTGACAGGTAGTTGCAGAAGCGCAGTGTTCCACCCCGCCGGTCGATTCCCGCGCCAGGAAACCCACCCTGCAATTGTGCGATTCAACTGAGGCCAGATAGCTCAGTGGTAGAGCGCGGCCCTGAAAAGGCCGGCGTCGGCGGTTCGATCCCGTCTCTGGCCACCACTTAGATCATTCCACCTTCTAAAAAAATAGAAATCTCCCTAGCTCTGTTCTCAAATCAAATCTCGCTGATCCTGTCGCTAAGTACGCCTAACTGCAGTCTTGAGGACGGGGTGCTTTGCGCTCCCGTAGTCTGGCGTTTCGCGGTATTGGCAAGCAGCTACAGGCTGCCGGCGTTGCGCAGCATGCCGCCGTCGATGAAATGCGTGCTGCCGGTTACGTAGGACGCTTCATCGGAAGCGAGATATAACGCCAGGTGTGCGACCTCTTCGGGCTGGCCCCAGCGCCGCATCGGGATCTCGGACATCAGTTGCTCATTGAGTTTTGGATCGTTCTGCACATCGAGATCGATGGGAGTATAGATCGCTCCGGGGCCGATGTTATTCACGGTGATGTTATGCGGAGCGAGCTCCACCGCAATGGTGCGCATGAGCATGCGCAGACCGCCCTTACTGGCGCAATATGCGGAGTTGGTAAGTAGCGGCAAGTCCTCGTGAATCGAAGAGATATTGATGATGCAGCCGCCATGTCCCTGGGCGATCATCTGCCTCGCTGCGGCCTGCGAACAGAGAAACGCTCCGCCGAGATTTACAGCGATGATTTTCTGCCACTCATCGAACGGGTAATCGACGAAGGCAAACTTCCTTTCGATCCCTGCATTGTTCACCAGGATGTCCAGGCGGCCGTATTCCGCAACCGTCTGTTTCACCATGGCATCGACCTGACTCGGCAGCGCGACATCTGCAGCAACCGCGATCGCCTTGCCTCCAATCGCAGAAATCTTGCTCATTGTCTCTTCTGCAGCAGTTGGCGCTCCTACGTAATCGACTACGACCGACGCGCCTTCGCGGGCGAAGGCAATCGCAATTGCCTGCCCAATTCCAGTCGCCGCACCTGTCACGACAGCTACTTTATCTTTGAACCGCATCGGTAACTCCTTCTTCAAGCCTATTGGGCACTGTCCACGAATGAACTTACGATCCGGCTTTCACAGTACAGGAATCGACATCAATTTCGGATTAACTGCTGTAGCTATTCCGCTCTCAACATTTGCCATGCTGAAGCTCAGAACAAAAGGAGCCAGCGCGCACGCCAGCTCCTTTGTCACTGCTTTGAATTGTGAGATGCACGGCTGCGATCAGCTGCCGAATACCTTCTTCACCTGGCCGATTTTCTTTTCGACTGTGCCGTTGATTCTCTCGGCGGTTCCTTCGTCCTGAAGATTGGGGTTATTGGTGGCGTGCCCGATCTTTTCTTTGATGGCGCCTTTGACTTCGTGTACTTTACCCTCGACTTCGTCGTGAGTGCTGGTGGTCGGCCTGGTTGTTGTCGTTGTCATCTTCAATCTCCTTGAATTCCACCCGTCAGGATTGGACGAATGGGATGGAATACGCGAAATTTCCTGTGCTAAAGAACACCCGCTGGTGCGCATGCCCCGCAGCGTGATTTCAAGGTAGCCCGGCGGAAATTGATTCGCTGACCCGAATTGAGCAGGCTGTCATTTTTTTGCGAAAGTGCCCGTCAACACAGACGAAATGCGTCAGGCGAAATGCGCTAAGGATGCGCCGAGCTGACCGATGCTGTTCGCGGCTGTATGGTTGTCTCGCTCGAATGAATCAAGGACCCGGCGGGTACATCGGTGAGGCTGATTCCCGGCCCCTCCCAGAGAAGCCTCGGACTGCCGCGGCTCGTCGACTCCAGCGCTTCCAGCCGGATTACATGCTTGCCGGCGTGCAGTCCGATGGTGCCGCGCGCAAACCGTATGGCATTTGCCGAAGAGCCGCAAACCTCGCCGAAAGGAGGGCCGGTCTCCGCAACCGGAATGCCATCGATGATGAGCCTGGCGCCATCGCGGGCCATCAGTGCAAAGGTGTAGCCGCCCTCGGCGGGCACCTGCAGAAAACCATCGTAGGCAACGGCAAAGCGCGTGAATCCGCGAGCATTGGCTTCAGCAAGCGTTGGAGCGATGCCGCGAATGGTTGGTGTGCTGGCGGCAAAGGCAGGCAGCTCGGGCCAGGTGCCGGGATAGATGCGGTATTCGAGGCCTGCTGCGGTCGGTCTGCCTGGTGGAGCGAGATCGCCGGCATCGTGGAACTGGTTCACGACAGCAATCTCCTGCTCTGCCCAGTCCTCGTTTCCTTTGGAGTCGCTTACCTGCAGCATTACACGAAAGCGTCCAGCGCCATTGTTGTCGTCGCCATCGAGATCGGTGCCTTTGGCATCAGGGTATCGATGTTGCACGCGCCGGCCTATCGCGGTGGCGCCGTCGCCAAAGAACCATCGATAGCGGGCCAGCGGACTGGTGGCCGCCTCAGCGGTGAAGGTCGCCGTCGTGCCAGGCTGCAGCACGCCCGGACTTACCGCGAAGGCCGCACGGACGCGCTTGTCTCCCGGCGCGTAGACAGGTGGCTGCGCGCCGCCACCGATGGTGAGAGGGATGGGTGCATCCGTAGTGGCCACTGCCTGCCCGTACTTCACGTTATTGAGGTGCACATCCCGCACCTGGCCCTGCAACTGAGAAACGATCAAGGGCGGCTGCCCCAGTGCCCAGATATTGTGGAAGGTAAAACCGTGCAGCAGCGGCTGCTCCTGCTCGATCTGAAGGAGCGAGTACCAATCGTCGAGCCACAGATTTTCAAAAGTGTATCCGTAGTGATCGCCCTTCGCTCCATCCGCGCCCCAGAAGGTGAAGAGCGC
>DATAZR010000162.1:0-4862 GCA_036271955.1 Acidobacteriaceae bacterium | reverse complement strand
TGTGGATGCTGGAATATTTGCGCAAGATTTTCTGAGTTGGTCGCCGACCTTTGAGAAGCTTTTTAAGCAAGTATTCGGGGACAGCCACTTGACCTTGAAATGTTTCTGGCGCTCGGCGGTTGCATCACTATTAACAGGTGTCACTGCGGTCACTATCGCTTATCTGCATGCACCAGAGCAGAGCGTACTCTCCACCGGACGTGCCCCAACCGTGACGATTCTGCGTGAGCTTTCGGTAGAGCTGCGTGGGCTGTCGAGATAGGTGAATCGGCGGCGGCAGGGAAGGTAGATAAGCCCTGGGCTATTCTCTGAGAAATAGGATACGAAGTCTCAACGGGGTTTTCGTTTTGGAACGACATGGAGTTGGCGTTTGGCTGGTCTGACCCGGATGAAGAGCACATCCCATTTAATGTGTTTACCGGTTGCCGTGGGCGTCCACCCGGGAAGGTCTGGTCCATCAGTTCGAGGTCAGTGATTTCATCGACCTTCGTCAAGAGCCGGTTGGGGAGGGGACGACTGCTGCGGCCATCAACTTGCCAGCTCAGCAACTGGACCGAGCCATTGAGAATGGCGTGGTCATGCGGTTCCGCAATGCGATCCTTGCCATGATAGGCAAATCGAATCATACGCATGTTCTCGATTGCCGTCCAGAGCGGCGGATGGGGTTGCAGTAGCATCCATGACCATTTTGGCGCCGATCCAGCAGCGTCATCCCAAAATCCGGCGCACCGAGGTGCGGCCGATCTGAAGGCGGCGGGCGATTTCGGATTTGCTGGCGCCGGCGCGATGCAGTCTCCGAATTTCCGACGCATGTATGGCCGCTGTTGCCGGCCGGCCCAGCCGTTTTCCGTTCTCCCGCGCATGGGCCAGGCCGGCCCGAGTCCGCTCGCGCAGAATCTCCCTTTCGAACTCGGCGAAAATAGCCAACAGCCCGGCCATGGCACGACCGGCCGGGGTGGTTAGATCCAGTGCCTCGGTCAGGGAGACAAACCCGACACTCAGGCGCTCCAGTTCCTGAAGCGTCGCCAGCAGGTCGGTCACGGATCGGCCCCAGCGATCCAGTCGCCAGACCAGCACCAGATCGATTTCCCGGCGACGGGCGGCCTCCAGCAGTTTGTCGCGAGCTCCTCGCTTGGCCGCACCGGAGCCGACCTCACGGACGTTCAAGGCAATGGTCCAGCCGCGTCGGGCGGCATACTCCCGCATGGCGCGAGTCTGCATCGGAAGTGTCTGCTGATCATTAGTGGAAACGCGGGCGTACAGGCCCGCTCGAAACATTTTCACCGGCTTCCGTGCCTGGCCAAAAACGTCACCGGATTTTGCCTTTGGAAAAGTTCGTTTTATGGGCATTTCGGAGCTTCACTCCAGCATGGCCGCAATCGTTCCTTTCCGGCCATGCTGGATTATCATGCGCCAAGCGACTCCAGTGTCTTCCGGTAGTTCCACGGCATCCACTCCGGCGGGTTGGCCGCCAGTTCCTTGGCGTGGCGCTGGATCTCAGTCAAGTAGTCGAATGGATTCGCGCCCACCAGTTCACAGGTGTGGATCAGGCTCATGAACAGATCGCCGGCTTCTGCGCCGTGCAGCGTGCGATAAAACAAGGCGTTCTTGCGATGCAGCACGGCACGTTTCAGTGCGCGTTCGCAGAGATTATTATCCAGCGGTGCGCCGGCCTCCCGTAAAAACGCGGTCAGCCCCTTCCAGTGTCGTAATAAATAGGTGATGGCTTTGCCCAGACCCGAGTTCAGTTCCACCTGCTTGAGCACGAACTGCGCTTCCAGCCACTGATGCAGTTGCTGCATCACCGGACCGCTATGCTGCTGATGGAACTGGAGCCGATCCGGCGGGGAAAGCTTCCGCTCTCGCGCCTCGGCATCATATTGGTAAACCTCGCCCAGCGTCTCCAGAACATAACGGCATGGTTCCGGAAAGCTGCCCGCGACTTCCACAAACTGCCGTCTGCCATGCGCCATACAATAGGCGAGCAGGATCTGGGCGCCAGCGGTGAGTTTGGGCGTATTGCGCGACAAAGCATCGCACATCTGAATGGGTCTGGCGAGTTCCACTATCCGATGTTTCAGCACATCGCGCAGATTTTCGCCCGCATGCTGGCGGCCGGTAAAGTACAGCGCAATTCTGCGTCCCTCTCGTGTTGAGACGATGCCGGAAGTGAACACCCCGGTGCGTTCGTCGGACGGTTCCCGCGCCAAACGCAGCACCCGCATGCTGGTGTCGTCATTGTGCAGCACCTCGCCTTGCGCCGCCTGCCGGATGAGTTCGTCACGCGCCGTTTGAATCACCTCGGCTGCCTCTTCCACAATCTCCCACTGCGTCGAGGCCGGCAACGGAATACCCATCAGATCTTCCAGTTTTTCTAAACGGTAGAACGGCATCCCGCTGCCATACTTCAGCAGCGCGATCATCGCCGCCGTCGTCTCGTCGTATTTTTCCGAACCGATTCCTTCCGGCTCCGGCGCGGTGAACACTTCGCCGCACAGATTGCAGCGCATTCGATCCAGCTCATATACAGTTGCCGCCAGCGGCGCTTGCCCTACGATGCGCACCAGAGTCCGCGGTTCTTTCTGCGGATACACTTTGCCTTTTTGGCAGCCCGGGCATGCGTCGCCTGTGTGCAGGCCGGGATGGGGGACCGCTACCCTCGTTGCGCTGGTATACGCCTTGGCGCTGTTGCGCCCGTGACCTTTGGAAGGCATTGTCTCCGCTGGCGGGGGCGCTTTCGGCTGCTCCACCACAGCGCTGGTTTTTTCCGACGCGCGTGGTTTGGTCAGCATCCCCGCCAGTGTATGCAAGGCGCTTTTCAGTTTGTCGTGGTCCGACTCGCTCAAGGGAGCTTCGCGCGCCTGATCCAGCACCCGATCCAGCTCTTCCAGATTGACGTCCACACGTTGGCGTTTCATAATCCCAGTCGCTCGCGAAACTTGCGATGGAGCGGCAACCCTAGCATCTGTTTCACCGGCCGCGTCTTCTCCAATGTGGGCGCGCGATGCCCGCGGCCCACCGTGGTCCCGATCACCTGCCAGTTGGCTGCACGGTAACAACTTCCTCGAAAGCGTGCCGGATCCAGGAAGGTTTCCAGCCAATAAATCGGATGAGCGTAGAGCCTCTGCCAGTCCTGCGGAACCTGCTTCGCCATCCGCCCCAAAATGTGCGAGGCCAGGTGAGGCACCTGTACCCACGGCAGAATCAGAAAACGTGTGTTGTAAGCGAGTAAGTTCACATTGCGCTCGCGCGCTTCGTCACTCCATCCCAGGTACCGGTCGCGCACCTTCAGGTGGCGGGGCGCGCTTTGCCAGGCCAGGCACGCGATCACCTGTTCATGCGCCTTGATCAGATACTTCAAGTGCTCGCCCACCGGTTGCTCATACCCCAGATAGTGATACTGCTCCATCAGGCTGTTGAACAATGGCTCTTCCGGCGTGCGGCGAACCTGCAGATATTCAAGTGGAGTGAGGCTGCCCAGCGGTCCACTCACCGGGCGATTATCGGCAATCACGGCCGCGGGCCGCGCGTGCTCCGCCAATCGATTCCGCACCGTGCGCTTCACGCGCGGCAACTCGATCTCCCCCGCGCGGTGAAGCATCAACAGCAACCCGCGACAGACCATGTCGCGCAAAGCGCCATTGGCCTGCTTCCACTGCCAGGCTTCACACAGGTGTCGCGACAACTTCCAGCGGCTCAACTCCGGACGCTCCGTGATGAGCTGCCGAATGAATCCGATTTCTTCGCTGGTAATGCTGCGGCCCCGGTAGACCGTCATACCGGCAGTGTGCCAGAACCAGTCTCAGAACGCAAGTAGAAAATGTTTCAGCTCACTTTGCGCCACACCGGACCGGCATCAATGTCCGGGTTGCCTGCCGCCAGAAGCACTTGTGCTTGATGGACACGCAGCACCTGCGCCGGCTCCTCTCCCTGCGGCCACCAGCGAAAACGCCCTTTGGATAAACGTTTGGTCGCCAGCCAAAATCCCTGCCCGTCGTAGACCAGAACCTTGATCGAGGTTGCTCGCCGGCTGCGGAACACAAACAGGCAGCCCGAAAAGGGATCCTCCTGGAGTTTGGCGCGGCACAACTCCGCCAGCGAATCGATGCCTTTGCGAAAGTCCACCGCCTCCACTGCCACCAGAATCCGCATCTGCGGTGTGATCTGCAGCATCCTACGCTGCCGCAAACGCACGAATCAGGTCGGCCAGTTGGCTGGTCGCGATCGATTTCAACTCTAACCGCAACTTGCCGCCCTGCGGCGATTCCACTTCGACCAGACAATTTACCGCCGTGCCTGTCATCTCTGGCAGCAGTTCTACAAAAGCCGGCAGAGCGCAGTCTATTCTAGTGCGCTGCCGCCGGCGGACGGGTTTATCCGCTTTGCGTTGCACTCCCGGTTCAAATCGATCCGTCCACTTCTGAAGGCTTGGCCGATCCACATCGAGTGCTCGGGCCGTCACATCCATCCCATCCCGCTTCGCCAACTTCGCTGCCGCTGCCCATAGCTCATCCGGCAGGCGCGAACGCGCCTTATGATTACTGCGAAACTCTTCAAACCGACGGCGCAACTGCTCTACATCATCGAGATCGCGTCCCACTTCAGGTGCCATGCCCATCGGACCTCCTTCGACACACGCTATCAGACCGCCTCAAGCACAGTCACGCACGCTTCCCGGAAACTCACGATGGAGTCTGTACGTCGTGAATTGCTGACATTACGGGCGGGCTGGCCGCCGCAATCGTCACCTTGGTCTTCAGCTGTCATCGGGCCGGAGTCCGTTTACGAGCAGATCGCAAAGATCGGGGCTGCGTCGCCGACAGCCAGCCTGGTGTTTCGCATCGATCGTCTCGAAGAGGCCG
>DATAZR010000161.1:0-12558 GCA_036271955.1 Acidobacteriaceae bacterium | reverse complement strand
TTCATCATGTGCCGCATGATCGGATAGTCTTCCGTGATCCCGTTGGCTCCGAGGATTTGCCGTGCAGAGCGGGCGCATTCGAGAGCCATCCAGACGTTGTTCCGTTTGGCCAGCGAGATGATCTCGTGGGTCAGCGTGCCTGCGTCCTTCATCCGTCCAGCGTGCAGCGAGAGTAGCTGCGCCTTGCTGATTTCGCTGATCATCCAGACCAGCCGCTCCTGAATGATCTGGTGGCTGCCGATGGGCTCGTTGCGGAACTGCTTGCGCATTTTCGAGTACTGCAGCGCCGTGTCGTAGCAGCTCATCGCCGCGCCGATCGCTCCCCAGCTAATGCCGTAGCGCGCCTGGTTCAGGCACATCAGCGGGCTCTTCAGTCCACTCGAACCGGGCAGCAGATTGCTCGCAGGAATATGGACCTCCTGCAGCGACAAGCCTGCGGTGACAGATGCGCGCAGCGACCACTTGCCATGAACTTCATCGGCGCGAAAGCCCGGCCGATCTGTCTCGACAAGGAAGCCTCTCACTTTGCCGTCTTCGTCATCTACCTTGGCCCAGATGATAGCTATATCGGCAATCGTGCCCGAGGTGATCCACATCTTCTCCCCGTTGAGGATGTACTCCTCGCCGACCTTGCGCGCCCGCGTCGTCATCCCGCCGGGATTCGATCCGAAGCCCGGCTCGGTAAGGCCGAAGCAGCCGAGCTTGCGTCCAGCGGCTAGCTCGGGCAGCCACTTCTGCTTTTGCTCTTCGGAGCCGAAGGTGAAGATCGGATACATGACCAGCGCCGATTGCACGCTGACAAAGCTGCGAAAGCCGGAATCGCCGCGTTCGAACTCCTGCATGACGAGGCCATACTCGACGTTGGACATGCCGGCGCAGCCGTAGCCGTGCAGGTTGGCGCCGAAGAAGCCGAGCTCGCCCATCATCGGCACCAGCTCGCGCGGGAAGCGACCCTCGCGGAAGCAGTCTTCGATGATCGGGACGAGGTTGTCTTCGACGAATGCGCGGGCGGTATCGCGCACCAGGTGCTCGTCTTCATTGAGCAGGGAATCGAACTTGAGGAAGTCTACATTCTGAAATTTGAAGCCCATTTTGCTGCCTTTCGATGGAGCAGCCCGCGTGCTTACGCGGAAGCACCCAAACGATTGAGATTAGCAGATGGGATCGATAGAACGGAAGCTGAGCGGCCACGGATTCGCGCGTTCAGACGTGTGTTTCCAGCTCTTTCATCAGGTCTGCAGCCATGCCAAGCAGACGCTGGCGTTCGCACTTTGCGGCATCGATATCCTGTACGGCCAGAACTCCGCCGATGATTGCCCCATCTGGCCCATGCACTGGCGCTCCAGAGAGACAAACCCATGCAGAAGAACCGTCAAGCGATTCACAGAGCAAATCTTCCGGCGGCGTGGTTTCGCCATGAAGCAGTGCCCGCGCCAGCGGGTACTCGGCCGGCCCGAGCACCGTTCCGTCTTTTCGGGTCAATCCCGAGTCGGCGTAGGTTGAGATCTGCATCCCGGAAAAGTCGGGATGGCCGAAGATCCGATTGGCTTCAGGATTGGCCATGCTCAGGCGGCCGTCGGGCGCTTCGGCCAGAATGATTCCAATGGGGATGGCATCGAAGACTGCCTGCAGCTTTTCCTTGCTTTGACGCAAGGCTTCGTCGGCGGCCTTGATTTCGGTAATGTCCACAAGCGCCACGGATATGCCCACCACTTCGTCGGCTTCATCGCGGGCAGGCTGGTAGGACATGAGGAAAGCCCGTTCTCCATCGGTTTCGGAGGCAGGTTTCTTGACTTCGACATTGAATATAGCCTCGCCCATCAGGGCGCGTTCGAGAAAGGGTTCGAATTGATTGAAAAGCTCTGGCACCATCTCCGCGGCGGTCTTCCCGATGTGTTCGGATACAGAAAAGCCGTTCAGGTCCGCCAGCCTCTGATTGAGATTGACATGGCGCAGGTTGCGATCGAGAAATGCGAGTCCCACTGGGGCGCCGTCATAGACGGCCTGCAATTGCGCGAGCCGTTGAAAGGGTAATGCGCTGAGATTGCCGACGGAGGCGATCTTGGCCGGCGCAGTTGAATGAACCCGGATACGCGGCAGGGGCGTAGAGATCATCGCAGCTAGATCCTCCGCCGGCAACGGTCTACCATAGAGCCAGCCTTGGCCAATGTCGCAACCCAGCCAGAGCAGCATTTCTGCTTGTTCTTCGGTTTCCACACCCTCGGCGACGGTGGTAAGGCCAAGGCTTTGTCCAAGGCTCACGACTGCGGCGACGATCTTGCGATTGTCTCGCCGGTCTGTCATCGAGCCGACAAAGCTCCTGTCGATCTTCAATTCGTCGAAGGGCAGCGACTGGAGATGGAGGAGGCTGGAGTATCCGGTTCCAAAATCGTCGAGGGCGAGCCTGCAGCCCATGGACTTCAGGTCGTTTCCGATAGTCTGGGCGTACTCAAGGTTGTCCATCACCGCGCTTTCTGTGATCTCCAGCACCAGCCGCTTCAGTGGGAATCGAGTCTCGGCAGCCACGTCTTGAATGAGCCTGGGCAGGCTGAGGTCGCGCAGTTGCACCGGAGAGATATTGACAGCTAACTCAAGCGAATCTGGCAAGAATGAAGCAGAGGAGAAAGACTGGCGCAGAATCTCCTGAGTCAGGTCGCCAATCCAGCCATCTTTTTCCGCCAGGGGTATGAATTTCTCTGGCGGAATAATGCCTAACTCTGGATGTTTCCATCGAGCCAGTACTTCAAAGCCGGCCAGTTGCCCAGTTTGAAGTACAACGAGAGGTTGAAAGTAGGGAACGAACTCACCTTGTCCCAACGCTCGGTACACTTCCGTTGGGGCTGTGAGCATGGGTGGATTCTATTCCTAAAGTAACTATTTGTACGGTTCATCCCGACAAAAGGCGCAATATATCTCTCGCTGGTAACTTACATAAACTCGCCGATCGGCTGAAAAGAGTCTCATATTGACCGCTCGGGAACAACTGGTTTGCCGGTTTGAGCTTCCAAGTAAACGGTTTGCAGTTGTGTCACTTCACCGACCTGTATTTAACAGCCAACCTAAACTGAGGGAGATTGCTATGAAGAAGTTGGGAATGTTTGCCGTTGCCGCCGTTATGACGATTTCGAGCGTGGCGCACGCTCAGGATTCCAAACTGGATGAACGCATTGCCGATGCTCACGCCGTGCTTCACGAACTGATGGACACGCCCGATAAAGGCATTCCATTCAATATTGCCGCGAAAGCTCATTGCGTACTTGTCGTGCCGGGCTTCAAAAAAGCCGCTTTCGTGGTCGGCGCACAATATGGTCAGGGCGTCGCAACCTGCCGCACGCACGGCGGCTGGAGCGCTCCGGCGTTCGTTCAACTAACCGGCGCCAGCTTTGGCCTGCAGGCGGGCGGCCAGTCGACCGATCTCGTTCTTGTGGGAATGACTCGCCACAGCATGGATGACCTGCTCAAGGATAAGGTCAAGCTTGGCGGCGATGTTGCCGTCGCTGCTGGCCCGGTAGGACGCAACTCGCAGGCTTCGACGACTGAACTTGCGAACGCGGAATTCCTGACTTATTCGCGGAGCAAAGGGCTCTTTGCCGGCATCGATCTAACCGGCGATGTGGTCAACCAGAACGGTGGGGACACCTCAAAGTACTACGGGCATGACATTCCCTATCGCGAAGTCCTAAGCGGTGGGGTTCCCACGCCAGCCTCTGCCCAGCACTTCGTACGCACCGTCAACGAAATGTTCCGCATCGGGCGCGAAAAGGCCGGAGAGTAACCTCATCCCCTTACATCGAGTCAGAAGCTCGGGCCCGGAAGGTCAGGCCAGGAAATCCTTGAGAAAGGGATCCTGGCTTGACACCAGTTCCGTGGTCGATCCATCGAAGATGAGCCGGCCCTGATGTAGCACCAGGAAGCTTGTCGTGGCGTGGGTCTGGCCGTGAGGGAGGGGGATCATCTCTCCCTTATCGCTGTCGAAGCGATTCGTGGCCATCGTAAAGGCATCTTGAATGCGATGCGTGACCAGGATCGACGGCGTCTTGTAGACATCTCGCTCTTTGATGATCAGTTCGTCGATTGTCGTCGACGTAACCGGATCGAGACCGCCTGTTGGCGAATCGTATAGCAGCAACTCCGGTTGATTGATGATGGCACGCGCGATTGCCACTCTGCGGCGCATTCCGCCGGATAGGCTGGCTGGCAGCATCTCAAAGGTATGATCCAGTTCCACAAAGCGAAGCGCCTCATGCACGCGCTGATCGATCTCGGCGACGGGCAGGTGCTGCTCCATCAACTGATACCCCACATTGTCGCGGACGGTAAGGGAATCGAATAAAGCGCCTTCCTGAAACACCATTCCTGTCCGCATTCGAAGCTTGAGCAATTCCTCTTCGGGCATGGTCGTTATTTCCTGGCCAAAGAGATAGATGCTGCCTTTGTCCGGGCGCAAAATGCCGTTCGCGAGTTTGAGGAGTACGCTTTTGCCGACTCCCGCTGGGCCAAGCAGGATACGCGTTGCACCGGGATTGACGCGAAAGCTTACATCATCGAGAACCTGCGGCCCATCGAAGCGGATCGAGACGTTTTCGAAGACGACCGCAGGCTCGGCCTGGGCCTCAGGCGTATCTTCGAGATGGAGCAGGCTTGGCTCGGGCAACGGTCAGACTCCGGAATAGAGCCACAGCAGCGCGCGGCTTAGGATGAAGTCGGTGAAGATGATGAGCACCGAGGAGACAACCACGGCCTGCGTCGTCGATCTGCCTACACCCTGCGTGCCGCCTGTGGTTTTCATGCCAAAGAAGCAGCCGACAGTTGCAATGATAAAGCCGAAGAAGAGGGGCTTGGTCAGTCCCTGTGCGATGTCGTCGTAGCCGAGAGCCTGATAGGCGGAGGTAAAGAATTGTGTGCCGTTCTGCTTGCTGATGAAGACTGAAACGAAAGCTCCTCCGGCTGTGCCGAGCGTGTCCGAGACGATCGTAAGCAGGAAGAGCATGATGACAGTGGAAAGCATGCGCGGGGTAACGAGCTTTTTCATCGGATCGGTGCCAAGGGCGCGCATTGCATCGATCTGCTCGGTAACGATCATGGAGCCGAGTTCGCTGGCCATGCCACTGGCGTTGCGGCCGGATACCATGAGGCCGGTGAGCACCGGGGCCAGTTCGCGGATCATCGACAGGCTGACGAAGCGGCCAGTGTAGGCTTGCGCGCCAAACTGCGCCAGGGAGGATGCCGATTGCAGGGCCAGCACGCCCCCGGTAAAGAATCCTGTGAGCACCACAATGGGGAGCGAACCGACGCCGATAAGGTCGGCCTGGTTCATCACGTCGCTCCAGTAGTGCGGGGCGCGAAAGAGATTGCCCACCGCCTGCCAGCAGAAGAGTGTGTACTCCTGCATGGCTAGAGTGAGGCGTTTGGCAATGCTGTCGATCTGGTCAAAGGCAAAAGCCATAGGCCGCAAGTTGCTCCAGGCAAAGATTGGTGGGATGCTCTCCAGCTCGCGTCGGAACGCCTGCGGTCAGAATAGCTCATTTGGGCGCGGAAGTTGGCTATAGGGTGAAGAAGTCTGACAGAAGTAGCCGCGCATGAGTCTATGACCCCTCGATAGTGGTGTATTCGAGACTCAAGGATCGTACTTGCCGTGGGGCAAGGCCTGTAGCAAAGCAGGGAGCGAGGCATAGCATGAGCATATGGCTGCAAGTTGCAGACAGCGTTGCGGGCAAAACGGGGCGCCATGCAGCCGCGGCTCACCATTCGCACCTGCTGCGATGGATTGCCAGCTTTGGCGGGCTGGGAATCTTTGCGGTCTCCGTCGTGGATTCCTCGGTAGTTCCTCTGCCCGTGCCAGGCAGTACCGACCTTCTTTTGCTCTTACTTTCGGCGCAACGTGGCACCTCGGCAATTGCTGTTGGATGGCTTGCTCTCTGTGCCATCAGCGGCTCGCTGCTGGGTGCATTCCTCACATGGAGCGCGGGCCGCAAAGGGGGCGAGGTGGCCCTGGAACGCTACATTCCAAGGCGCTTCACTGGCCGCATCACACAATGGGTGGAGAAGCGCGGCGCCTGGTCGGTCGGCATTAGCGCGCTGCTGCCGCCTCCGGTGCCGCTCATGCCATTTCTGTTGGCTGCAGGCGCGCTCAATGTGCCTCGCGGACGTTTCCTCATTTTCTTTGGGGTGGCGCGTGTTATTCGTTACAGTCTGCTGGCCTGGCTGGGCCTTACCTATGGACACCATATCGTAAGAACCTGGCTGAAATCGGTCGATAACTGGTCTTCGACGATTCTCTGGGTCTATAGCGGCCTGGTCGCGTTGGGCATTGTATTTGGTTTGTGGAAGTTCCTGAAAGGCAGGCACGTGAGCGGAGGAGCTCCGGTTACAGCCGGCGATGCCGTGTAACCGGGATTCAGGCGATCGATCTGCGGCAAGGCAATCCGCTAACCCGTTTCGTGCGTATCTCCACCAAGGCAAGCTGTGTTCCACGCGGTCTCCGTGGCGCCAATTTAGAATTTGTTTGCTCAACCGAACATAATTTGTGCAATATCGCTGGTAGATGCTCTTCATGCCGAGCTACTGGATCAGGACCCTGTTGCAGTTGGCTGCGTCCGCATTGACGCTGTGGTTATCGTTTGCAGCGCTTGGAACGCACGGGCACTTTCTCTATGTCTGGCCTTTGACCGCAGTACAGCTTTCGATAGCGCTGGTTAACTGGCAGACCGCGCACAGCCGCGTCGCACAGCTTTCGGCTGCGTGTGCCGGTGAATTCCTTGCCACTGTTTTGCTAGGCATGCCGCTTTGGATAGGAGCGCTGCTATCTATCACACAGACAATCGAAGTAGGCTGCCTGGCTGCAATTCTTTACCCACGTATTTCCGGTTTTGACGATCTAAAGCGCGGAGTCAATGTGCTGCGTTTTGGAGCTGCCGCGCTGCTTGTGCCCGCGGTTGTTCTAATCGCAGCACTCAAAGCTATCTCGGTTATGGCCCATGCCACGCTCCTGACTTCCTGGCTGATTGTCGTGCCCGCCGATACGCTGGGAATCGCCATTATCTTTCCCGTTCTGATGTTTCTGCACAACGGCGAATATAGATCGCTCCAAAAGCTTCGTCCGCATCTTGCAGGTGACATTCCATCCTCTCTGCTCTTCCTCGTTGCACTGGTCTTTATCTTCCGGCAGACTTCGTTTCCTCTTTTGTTCCTTGCCTTTCCACCGCTTGTCGTGGTGCTTGTTGTGGCCGGGCTGGAGGGAGCGGCTTTTGCCGGATTGGCAGTCGCTGCCGTAGGCTGCTGGGCTACTGTACACGGACATGGTCCCATTTGGCTGATTCGTGGCGCGACGGAGGAGACGCGAATCATTGTGCTGCAGGTCTTCATGGCCACGGTGGTCGCTGTAGCGATGCCCGTCGGAGCTCTCCTGGACGAGCGGCGCATAGCCGAGAGCAGCGCGCGAGAAGCAGAGTCGATCTACAAGATACTCATTCAGAATGCGGAGGATATGATCATTCTTTCGACCATGAATGGAGAACGGCGATTTGTTTCTCCAGCCGTGAAGCAGGTTACTGGGTGGAACGAAGAAGAATACCTGGCGCTGGGTCATCTCGGCGGAATGCATCCGGATGACCGCGACCATGCCCGAACTGTGATCGACAGTATTGCCGCAGGCAAGACTCACCATACCTTTCGTTACCGGATACTTTGTAAAGATGGGAGCTCCCGCTGGGTCGAGGCTTTCGTCCGCTCCTTCTCCGATGCGCAGTCCGGCCGTGTGGCTGGATATGTTGGGACGATCCGCGATATCTCCACTCAGATCCGCAGTGAAGAAGCATTGTTTGCACAGAATGAGGCGCTGGCTTCGCAGAATCGCGAGCTCTCGGATATGGCCATGCGAGATGAGCTGACGGGCATTGGCAATCGACGCGCTTTCAATCTCATGCTCGACTACGAATTCGCACGTCATGTCCGCTCAAGAGCGCCGCTGACCCTATTGATGATCGATGTGGATTATTTCAAGAAGTACAACGACACGTTCGGCCATCCCGCTGGCGATCGATGCCTCAGGCTGTTGGCGCAGACGATTGCGTCGAGAGTGCGGCGCGTCACTGATCGCGTGGCCAGGGTGGGTGGCGAGGAGTTCGCAGCTCTGCTGCCGGAAACCGATGTGGCCGGGGCGCGCAAGGTTGCTGCGGATCTTCTCGATGCGGTGCGCGAACTGGGCATCGACCATTCGGAGTCGCCGATCGGCCGCGTCTCCGTCAGCATTGGAATTTCGACGCTCTCGCCCGAGCATGGAGGCGAAAGCGCGGCTCTGATTCAACAGGCGGATCGCGCTTTGTATGAGAGCAAAAGAGCGGGACGCAATTGCATCTCAGTGAGCGGAGACTGACAGGGGATTGGGGTGCCTGAGTAATTGCGGTCTAAAAGTGTCGCAATTTACAGGGAACAAATCATGAAGTAATTTCATGGAGAAGTACTTTGCAGCAGATACCGAAGCTTCCCGCTGCGCACTTTCGGAATCCAAATGTAAGAAGGAGGATAGCGAGATGGAAATGGTTCAGAGCGGACAATGTGGTCTTTGCGCGCACTTTGGCGAGCATCACAAGACGGATGTACTGGTGAGCATCATGTCCAGTCATCAGGC
Source organism: Acidobacteriaceae bacterium (assembly GCA_036271955.1). Lineage (GTDB taxonomy): Bacteria > Acidobacteriota > Terriglobia > Terriglobales > Acidobacteriaceae > Acidicapsa. The sequence continues at coordinate 3,929 of DATAZR010000161.1, read as the reverse complement.
AGATCTGAAGATCATCGACGAGTGCGGTCATCCTAAACTTGCCGACCTGCATTTGAAGGTCACAGCTATCAGCGGTTGCGATGGCTTTGAGAATGCGTCGGAGATGGTTCACTAAGAAGCAGAGCCAAACGAAACAAAGACGCCAGCTGAAGGATTCTTCGCCTGGCGTCTTTGTTTCTATTTCAAGGAGAACGGCGCGCTCTCAGCTGAGTGCGCCTGACTATTTGAATGCCGGATCGGTTTCTGCGCCGGGCCGCGGCTTCCAGGCGAGCGAGTAGTATTGGCCGCGGTCGCGAGCCCATGGATCGAAAGCGTTGACGACAGAATCGAGCTCCGGCTTCAGTTCAGGAATGTTGCGAATGAGGACTCGCTTGAGTGGCGAGACCGGCTGTACATGACCGTTGGGGCTGCCTTTCTCGATCTGCGGTTTTCCAGGGCCGTTGTTGGTGACCCATTCTACGCCTAACTGCGTGTAGAACTCAGGGCGGAAGCTGGAAGTGAAGAAGCGGTCGCTGAAAAGGCGGCGCGACGCGTTGAGGATGAAAACGACAAACTGCGTTTCAGAGATGGCGAAGCCGTGCGGGCGGGTGAACTCTGCCAGGTAGCCGACGACGGTGTCTACGTCTTCGACGTTGTCGACGACCGAGCCATTGGGATGGCCGAGGCAGTCGTTAATTGGAGATTTATCTTCGTTGACCTGGGCGTCGGTGATGACTTTGGATGCATCGCAGACGTGCGTGCCATAGACTTGGCGCAACTGGTCGATCGACTCCTGCTGCTGCATATGTGCTGGGTCGGTAGCAGGCAATGCGCGAACTGCCGGATCCATGAAGTCGTCATAGCTGGTGAGCTGGCGCAGACCGTACTGGCGGCGAAATTCGTTGAAGCGCGGCACGCCGTGCTCGCGGTCGCGAATGATGTCCAGCGCAGCCAGATCGATCTGCTTGGTAGGGCTGTCGAGGCGCGGCAACAGAATGTTCTGCATGAATTGAGGATGATTGTGCAGGGTCAGGATGCCGAGGCGCTGGCGGCCCATGCTAAGGCCCCAGTTGGCCATGCCGCCGGTGTGCATCGCGTCCGTCTCTTTACCCTCGAAGGTGTTGATGACCGGTATCTTTTCGATGATCTGGTTGGGGTCTTTGGTAAGGTCGCGATACTCGATGAGATCGGGAATCAGCGGATGCAGGCGGTAGACGGAGACGAACTCTTCGGGGAAGTTGAAAGGGGAGCCGAAGTGGTTCACGCCGCCATTGATGCTGTCGGCCTTGGTGATGTCGTAGTGCGGCGCATTGCTGCCCAGGCCAAAAATTCCTGGGCCGGAGGCGAAGACCGAATACCACTGCGAGGCTTTGGCGGCATCTTTGGACTTGCCGAAATTTTTGGTGACGATGTCGGAGAGAGCCCTGGAAACGTCGGGATCGCCGGTGCCGAGCAGACCGCTCCAGTTGGCGTTCATACCTTTGTAGAGTGGCTCGTTGTAGAGCAGCTGCGGGGTCCACTCGATCGTATGAATCTTGGCGATTTCTGCGGCGACAACCAGGCGCGCCGCAGCGAAAAGCTCATCCGGCGTGATGGACTTGTAAGTGATAACGCGCTTGGGATCGGCGGGATTGCGCAGGCCGCAATCCTTGTTCGGAGTAAGTGCCGCTTGTTTGCGGAACTCAGTTACAAACGAGTTGTGCTCGCGCGTGAACAAGTTATGCAGGAAGCTGAGCCCGATGGTGAAGTTGTCCGGAAACGCCACTGATTCCTGGCCGGCCCATTGTGGCTGCTGCGGGTCGGTGGGTGACAGTACCGGCAGATAGCCCCCGGTGACCGGATCGGCGTTGGGTGTGTTGATGAGCGGCTGCAGAAGCAGCTTGGCTGGATCGGCGGGGTCGCGCTTCACGCGCTTTACCGATTCATCGTCGTAGCCGTAAATCTGCGAGGCGTCCCACCAGGCAGTGTTGTTGTTGTCGAAAGTCTGCGGGGCGCGAGCCATGTAGGTCTTGTCGCCGACCTTGAATGTGTTGGGAGCGCTGTCCTGGTCAACCAGCGTCTTATCGACCTGGTCGCCGGGGCGGCAGCCTAGCTTTGCGATGTCGTCCGGCGTTAGCGGTACTTCGACGTTGTTGACCAGCTTGGTCTTGCAGCCGACTTCCATGTATTGCGTGCCGTTGTGGCCATCCTCCATGTGCGAAAACCAGTCATGGGTCATGAACTGGATCCAATAGGCTGCAATCACGTTGAAAAACGGGGCCTTCTGGTAATCGCAGTTGGCCGTGACGTCGTTGTTCGCTAGTCCAAAGCCGCCCTTACAGGCGTCGGGATTGGACTGCTTGCGAGTCAACAGCACACGGCTGATGACCTGGGGATCGGGCTGGAGCAGGCTGAGCCGGCCGCCATGACGATTTTGGGTGTAGACGCTGAGCCCTTTGTCCGGGAACGACGTGTCGAATTCAACGTTGCGCGCAAACGGCGTGCCGCTCGATCCCATGAGCGGATTGCGGACATCGTTGCAGATACCGCTAAGCGTCCTGCCTCGCACCAGCTCGCCCTTGCAGAGTTGGGCGCCATCGCCGCCGACGGCCTGGTAGTTTGGATTGGTGATAGGCAGCCGCATCTCCGGCCAGGTTTTGATCGCGGGACCGTCTGTGCCGTTGCTGCCGGTGATGAATTTCTGATAGGTGCCGGCATTGTCGAAGAGGTTGAATTTAACCAGCTCGACGCGCTGGAACTCAAGGTCAATCAGTGCGCCGGTGACGCCGCGAAACTCCGGTCCTTTGGTCGAAAGGAATCCGGTGGGTAGCGATGCCATGTCGCCCGTACCCCAGTACGATTGCCAGTCGACCCACGGCGTGAGGCGGAATTGCAGGGATTTTTCGCCGCCGCGGCAGAGCGCATTGGCCTCGGAGACTTTGCCTTCGAAGCGCACATCGCGGGTGGCGGCGATCGGTCGAATTCCGCCCAGGACAGCCTGCACACAGGCGGCCAGGGCTTTGGCTTCTTCCAGCTTGGGGTCAGTGGACTGCGCAGCCGGCGCTGCTGCGGGAGGGGTCGCGAGGGCGGCTGGAAGTTGTAAAGCGACCAAAGCAAAAAGCGCATACAGGGGAGCTTGCATGAAAGGCTTTCTCATGCCAAAAAAGCTTGAACGTTGCGGGTACAAACGTCAAGCTTTTCTTTGCGGGCGTGGCGCGGTGATCGGGCTAAGTGAAGAAATGGTGACGGCTTATCTTCCGGAATGGGAGTGAGAGCCGGATTCTGCTCCGACCAAAGTCAGGTCTACGGGATGCTCATTGAAATGATCGAGGGCCAGCTTCATTTCGACGAGGAGAGCATGTGCCATCTCACGAGTGAAGCCGTGGCGGACGAGGATGCGCTGGATGACCAGGTCTTCGCGGTTGGCCGGCATCGAGTAAGCGGGAACCAGCCAGCCGCGCTCGCGCAGGCGGTCGGCTAGGTCGTAGAGAGTAAAGCTGGTATTGGCTGGATCGTGCAGCTCCCAGCAGAGACCTGGGATACCGCCCTGGCCGTCATAGATGATCTTGAATGGGCCAAGTGCGGCAATCTGTTCGGCGAGATAGCGGCCCAGAGCTGCGCATTCGGTTTGAATCTCGCGATAGCCCTGCTTGCCGAGGCGTAGAAAATTGTAGTACTGGCAGATGATTTCGCCGCCCGGCCGGGAGAAGTTGAGCGCGAAGGTAGGCATGTTGCCGCCGAGATAATTCACATCGAAGATGAGTTCTTCCGGCAGGTCATGCTTCTCTCGCCAGAGCGCCCAGCCTACGCCGAGCGGTGCAAGGCCGAATTTGTGGCCAGATGCGTTGATCGATTTGACGCGCGGCAGGCGGAAGTCCCAGAGCAGGTCTGGCTGCAGGAAAGGCGCTAGGAATGCCCCACTAGCTCCGTCGACATGGATCGGTATATGCAGGCCAGTCTCGGCTTCCAGC
>DATAZR010000160.1:0-19467 GCA_036271955.1 Acidobacteriaceae bacterium | reverse complement strand
GCCGTCGATGCCGAGGCCGTTTTCGTAGACAACTTTGTGGATGGCGCGGGTGGCGACGTCGCGTGGGACGAGGTTGCCGTACTTGGGATACCACTCTTCGAGGAAGTACCAGCGCTCGGACTCGGGGATGGACTTGCCGGCTCGCTTGTCGCCTGCGGTCTTGGGCACCCAGACGCGGCCGCCTTCGCCGCGGGCGGACTCAGACATGAGGCGGAGCTTGTCTTCGCCGGGGATGCAGGTGGGGTGGACCTGGATGAATTCGCCATTGGCGTAGAAGGCGCCCTGCTGATAGAGCGCGGATTGCGCGGAGCCGGTGCAGACGACGGAGTTGGTACTCTTGCCGAAGATGGCTCCGTTGCCGCCGGTGCAGATGATGATGGCGTCGGCGGGGAAGGTGCGCACTTCCATCGAGCGGAGGTCCATGGCGCAGATGCCGCGGGCTACTCCGTTGGAGTCGAGGACGGCGGAGAGAAATTCCCAGCCCTCGTATTTTTTGACTTTGCCTTCGGACTCGTGGCGGCGGACTTGCTCGTCGAGCGCGTAGAGGAGCTGCTGGCCGGTAGTGGCTCCGGCGAATGCGGTGCGATGGAAGAGGGTGCCACCGAAGCGGCGGAAATCAAGCAAGCCCTCGGGGGTGCGATTGAAGGGCACGCCCATGCGGTCGAGGAGGTCGATGATGCCGGGAGCGGCTTCGCACATGGCTTTGACGGGCGTCTGGTTGGCGAGGAAGTCGCCGCCGTAGATGGTGTCGTCGAAGTGCTTGGCGGTGGTGTCGCCTTCGCCTTTGAGGTTCTTGGCAGCGTTGATGCCGCCCTGGGCACAGACGGAGTGCGAGCGCTTGACCGGGACGATGGAGAAGAGATCGACATTGCCGCCGGCTTCGGCGATCTTGATGACGGCTGCGAGCCCGGCGAGGCCTCCGCCAACGACGATGATTTTGGGTGCTGCCATGATCTGGTCGATCCTTTCGTGCGTCTAGGCGTGAGCGGGTTCTCTTGCTGGCTGCGGGATCGGTGGGGCGAATTGGAGCGGGCCGGCGATGCGGTTCCATGTGTTGATGAGGCCGATGGCGGTGGTGAGTGCTGCTAACTGGGCCGCCGGAAAATGGGCGGTGACGGCGGCGTAGTCTTCATCGGATATATGGCGGCCGGCTACGTTGGTGAGGTCTTCGGTCCAGGCGAATGCGGCTTTTTCACGCGGGGAAAAGATGCCGGCATCGCGCCAGACGACAAGCAGATCAAGCTTGGGCTGGGAGATTTCAAGCTTGCGGGCGGCGTTGAGATGGTACTGGGTGCAGAAGGCGCAGCCATTGATCTGCGAGGCGCGCAGCTTGATCATTTCGATGAGGTCGGGTTCGAGGCCGGAGGCGCTTACGGCTTTGCTCAGCGCGGTGAGCGCCGTGTAGGCATCGGGCGCGTATTTCTGGAATTCCTGCCAGCTGATACGGGATTTGGGCATACTGGTATTCCTTAGGCGTTTATTGCTACGACTAGATTCGAATCCCATGTCTCAGAATCGAGACATGGGGCACCCATATCGATACTTGTTGAGATTTGTGAGATCCCACCCCCATTTGTGGATGGGACGATCAGTAGGCTGGTGGCTGGGGCTACGTCTTCAGGGGCGTTCTGGTATTGCGGGCCGACAAAGGCGTAGAGGCTGGCCAGGCCGAGGCCGCAGAGGATGATGCCGATGGCTGCGCAGACGTAGCCGAAGCGCTTGCGGGCTACATTGCCGGGGGTGATGCCCCACTTGGCACAGAAGAGCCAGATGCCGTAGGAGAAGTGCCAGCAGACGGCGATCATGGCGATGACGTAGACAAGGAGCATCCAGGGATTGGCGAGCTCATGCTGGACCTTGGCGAAGGCTGCGCCGGGATGTTCTGGAAGGCTGACGCCGAGAAAGCGCTGACGAAGAACGTGCTGGATGATGTAGACGAATGCGATGTAGCCGGTGATGCGCTGGGTATAGTACATCCAGTTCCCTGCCCAGGGATAGTAGATGACGTTGGATTTGCCGCGAAGTGCGATGTAGACGCCGTAGAGGGCGTGGAAGGCGAGCGGGATGAAGATGAATCCCCACTCGAGGACGCGGACCAGGGGCAGGCTGTTGAGGAAGCGTACCTGAGCAGCATAGGCGGCGGGGCCTTTGAGCGCTTCGAAGTTGGAGAGGATGTGCTCGATGAGGAAGGCGCCGATGGGGACGATTCCAGAGAGCGAGTGCAGCTTGCGCAGCAGGAAGGAGTAGCCCTTGCCGGCGCGGAGAGGCTCCACGCCGCGCGCCAGTTTATGAGTGGATTCGCTGGCAGACGGACGGGCGGCGGTGGCCATGAATTTTGAACTCCTTGCAGGGGTTGGAGCGGGTCGCTGAAGTGCTATTTTCCGCTATATCGTATCTATTGTGCATTATTGGTGGCTGAGATATGGACCGTCAAGGAAACGTGGGGATGGTTTGCCGCATTGCGAAAAAGCGCAGTCCCGAGATGGAAAAGGCATCAGACAGGGCTTGCTTGGCAGCGTTCGGCTATTCACGTATGCTTAGCCGGACTTTAGAGAGCTACTTTTGAAAACTGGGGATGCGACATGGCAATCACACGGCAAGTGATCACCTCGCTGCAAGACGGCGTGGACATACTCGGCACCAAGAGACTGGCGGTGATGATCGCCGATGAGAGCATCGTCTCCGGCTCGCTACTGACCGTTGAGAGCAACCACTTTTGCGTGCTGAAATCGCGCGGCGCGGTGCTGAATGTCTACGAGACGGGACAGTACGCGCTGGCCACTCCGGACAAGCCTCTGCTGGGCTCGATTGCGCAGGGGTTCTTCGGCGGCAACTCACCGTGGGTTTATGAAGTGATTTACGTCAACCGTTCGAAACTGCTGGTGCGCAGCGAAGGCGTCGCCACCAGCGCAGAGATGGCCGAGATGGCTTACCAGGTGGATTACTACATCCATGTGGACTCGAAGCAGGCGGCGTTGGACCTGATCACGCACATGCCGTTCAGTGGGCCCTTCATCGACGTGAAGGAAGTGGCAGACTATGCCGGGCCGGCGATCGAGCAGTCGATCAATCAGGTAGTACAGGTGACCAAGATGGAAGCGATCAACGAGCACATCAACGAGGTGCGCGAGCTGGTCAAGGGCCATCTGACGGATTTTCTCAAGACCTATGGCATTACACTCAACGACCTCAAGATCCTGATTATGCCCAAGGACGAGCGCATGCGAGAGCTGATCTCGCTGCAAGCAATGGGGCTGACGCCAATCCAGGCGGTGCGCTACTACCTGGCGTTGAAAATGGCTGATAAGGGACTGGTTTCGGCTCCCAATGCGGCAGTCGGCGCGCCTTACAACATTGGCGTGCCGGTCACGGGGGTTTATCCGCTTGGAGACGATACAGGGTTGGCCGGAGGACGGTAATGGCGAGCAGTGGACTTGGTGGGGGATTTTACGACGCCGGGGTGTTGCAGCAGATCGCGACCAACCTGTTCTACGGCTGGGGGTACAACTTCTACCGCGCGGAGAACCAACTGCGCGCCGACGATCAACTGGTGCGAAACCAAGCGGCCGGACTACTGAGCCAGGCGATGGGTGGGGTGGAGACGGCGGAAAGCGGCTACCGGCGCGAGCATCTGCCTCCGCCCTCGCGCTCGAAGCCGTTTCCCGATGCGGAAGCAGTGGCCGCAGCGCAGCGGCTGGAGCGGCTGGCTCGGGCCATCGGTGCGTTGAGTGCGGCGATCCAGCACCAGCCGGCGCCGGAGAACGACCGCATGACGCAACGTTACCGCGACGAGGCAGCGACGCTGCAGACGCTGATCCAAAACGATGAGCGGCTCGCGGGGCAATGCGAACTGCTGCGCTCGATGGTGCAAGGGCAGGATGACGTCGCAATCCTGGCCAATATGGCGGATCTTGAGGCAGGATTGGAAGCGATTCGCGAGACGCTGCAGCGGCGGGACGCGGTTCTTTTGGGGCGCGGCTGATTACTCGCGGATAGCGGTCAGCGACTGGTTCAGCCAGCAAAATCTTCCTATCAACACGGATTTATCGTGAGTGTGGCGATCCGCAGGCTGATCGCGGAATAGACAATGCGATAAAGGAGGCAAAATCATGGCGACGGAAAGCTATCCTGCGGTTCCTGCGGACGATCTTAGCCGTAAGCTTGGGCTGGCTCGGCTTGGCGATGAGCAAAGCCTGCCGCACATCGACCTGGTGGGCGATACCTACACCATCACCGTCACGGGTGAAGAGACGGCGGGGCGATTCAGCGTGATCGATATGCATATTCCTCCGGGTGGCGGGCCTCCGCCGCACCGTCATGACTTCGAGGAGACTTTCATCCTGCTCGAAGGGGAGATGGAAGCGACTTTTCGCGGGCAGAAAGTTACGGTGAAGGCCGGCGACACACTCACGATTCCGGCGAACGCGCCGCACCAGTTCAAGAACGTCTCTTCGGAAGCGGTGCGGCTGATCTGCATCTGCGCTCCGGCTGGGCAGGAGAAGTTTTTCATGGAAGTCGGAGTGCCGGTTGCGACTCGGACGACTCCCGCTCCGAAGCTAGATGAAGAGCAGCAGGCGGCTTTCAGGAAGAAAGCTCAGGAGCTTGCGCCGAAGTATCGGACGGAGTTTCTACGGGAAGCGTAATAGATTTACGAGGCGGTGAGGGTCAGCGGTTCTTGAGATGTTTGCGGAGGAAGATGGTGGCCTGGGGATTGTCGTTGTAACGCTCGGTTGCTGTGTAGCCGCGGCGGCGATAGAGATCGATGGCGGCTTTTAGGTCGCTGTAACTGTCGAGATAGATCCACTGCAATCCTTCGCTGGCGGCGAAGTCTTCGAGGGCGTCCATGAGCCTGGCGGCGATGCCAAGCCCGCGGGCAGAGGGGCGCACGTACAGCCGCTTGCACTCGCCGGCATGGGGAATCGAAGAGAGCCGGCGGAGTAAGACGCATCCGATGGGTTCGCTGCCGAGATAGGCGAGCCACAGGCCGGATGCGGGGGTGCGGATGACTTTGCCTACAGCCTTGGGCGTATCGCGCTGCACGACGTGCACGGCTTCGTAATACTCGTGGAGCAGATCGAGGGCTTCGCTGGAGGGCTTACTTAGGCGACGAATGCCGATGGGCTGGCTGACGCCGTGATGTGCCGGTTTTTCGAGGATGGAGCGGGCCCTTGCAAGGGAATCCACGAGTGCTTCCTGGCGGGGTTGCGGGAGGTTGGCGAGCAGCTGTTCGATATGCAACTCGGATTGCCGATTAAGCTTCTCGAGGGCGACTTGACCTGTGGGAGTAAGGGTGAGGAGTTTTTCGCAGGCATCGTGTTTGGATGCGGCCTGGCGGATCAATTTTCGTTTGGTCAGCAGGGCGAGGACGCGGCTGATGTAGCCGGCGTCGAGTTGCAGGATGTTGCGCAGGACCGAAGCGGTGATCGGGGTGGTGATCGCGGAACTGGAGCCGATTTCGTAGAGGATGCGGGCCTCGGTGAGCGAGAAATCTCCGCCGAGGTGGCGCTTGCGCAGCAAACCCATGTGGGCGGTGTAGAAACGATTGAATCCGCGGATGGAGGTTATGTGTGCGGCCGACACGGCATCCGTGGCTCTGGCATCCATGAAACGAGGTTAACGAATATAGTTGCTTTTGGCAACTATATTGCCGGAACGTTGATTGCGCAGGCGTGAAGACCATGCCCCCACTGGGGAGCTACTGGTATGGTTTCTCCGAAGTTCCTTGCATCAATTGAGACTCCCAACCGCAGGTCCTTCGACTTCGTTTGGCCAAAAAGCGTTCAAACTACGCTCAGGATGACGCCTCATTTTGACGCGAACCTTAGAGTCTGACCTTAGGCGAGAGCTTCTTCCAATGTGGCGACGAGAGGGAGAAAGCCGTCGACGCGCGTGAGGCGGAAGAGTTCGAGAGCGCGCGGGCTGGCGCCGGCGATGAGCAGCCGGATGCCATGATTGCTGCAGTGGACGTGGTGGGAGACGAGGATGCCGAGGCCGCTGGAATCGACATAGGGAACGCTGGTTAGATCGAGGATATTGAGGGCGGGCGGCTGCTCTCCTGGCGTCGATTGAAAGGCGAGCATGGCGCGCAGGTTGGCCGGCGGCAGCGACTCATACATATCGCGGGCGGTGAATGGGCCGCTGAGATGGAAGATCACCGTGTCCTGGGAGTTCCCTTCTTTGCGTTCGATGGTGAAAGGGGCGCGCTTCGAGGTCTGGGCCTGCGTCATTGATATCCACTCCGCGGTGAGATCGGACATTCACCAGCGCCAAATATACCGATGGCTCTGGAGCCGGGTTTGCCTTCGATTGGTTTTATTTCGGTAGAGAGAGCCGTTACAACTTTACACGTCAGGGCAATAGTCGTGGCAGGAGATCGGCGAAGGCGAGGCCGCGATGGCTGAGGGCGAATTTGACGCTGATGTCGAGGTCGGCCATGGTCTGATCGAGGTCGGGAAGGTAGAAGAGCGGGTCGTAGCCGAAGCCTCCGGTGCCGTGAGGTGCTTCAAGGATGAGGCCTTCGACGGAGCCCTCGGCGGTAAGCAGGACTTCGCCGTCACGGGCTGCGGCGAGAACGCAGCGGTAGCGGGCGGTGCGGCGATCCGTGGGGATACCATCGAGTTTCTGGAGGAGGACGATGTTGTTCCAGACGTCGGTGTTGTCGTTGGCGTCGGGCGAGTCGGTGAGGCCACTGTCGGCGGCAAAACGGGCGGAGCGGACACCGGGGGCGCCGGAGAGTGCGTCAACTTCAAGGCCGGAGTCATCGGCGATGACGATTTCGCCGGGGGCGAATCCGCTGTAGTAGATGGCCTTGGTGATGGCGTTGGCCTCGAAGGTAATGCCGTCCTCATGCGGCGCGGGGATAGTGCGCAGGCCGGGCACAGGGTCGATGGCGATCTGGTATTCTTCGGCGGCTTCGCGGAAGTCGGCTAGCTTGCCGGCGCTAGTGGTGGCTACGAATAGGCGGAGGGCCATGTTGGGAGTGTAACTGGAGTTAGCGTGTTGCGCTGTGTGGAAGCAGGCTTAGTTGGCGAGAATGCTGAGGGGATTTCGAACAGCGCTTCAGGCGGTGCGGAATGGGTTCACGATTTCGATTCCCGCGATGATCTGGCCGTGATTCATATCTTCGGTGAGGACGCGGGTGGCGCCATTTTTTCGCGCACATGCAATGATGAGAGCATCCCAGAAACTGACTTTCGCTGTAGCCTCGATCTCAAATGCATCCCTGATCTCGTTTACAGTGGTTTGGCCACACCAGACGAAGTAATCCTCTATGATTTCGCGGGCTACTTCTCGAACAATAGGAACATCGATCTTCCGGACAATGTTCCAGTAAAACTCCTGTAAGACTTGATTGCTTAGAGTTCCGCAAGCATGGAGCCACAGTTCGTCCAGGGCTTGCTGAGCAACCTTCTGCTTCCATCCGGCGCTATTGTCTCGGGAATAGACGAGGATGTTGCTGTCGACAAAGGTTCTTGGCGGCGGGCTAGCGGAAGTTTTTGCGGTCATACAGATCTTCCCGTTTCACATGCTCGATGCCGTCAAAACCTTGCCCTGATCTAAGACGAGCCAACTCCCGGGTACGGGCGCGCTCGTAGGCATCATCAACCTTCACCATCTCCTCAATCTGTTGCGTGATCAGACCCGAGATGGATGTCCCGCGATGGGCGGCCAAGACTCTCACCTTTTGCAGCGTTTCGACGCTCAGGCGAAGGGTGATATTTTGCGTATCGGCTTTAGGGGATGTGGAAGTAGCAGTAGCCATTCTCTTCCTCGCGTGCAATCAGTGTAGCACGTATCGCACGTGCTTTTACGGATCAGTGAGCTAGGAGGTAGACGCCGACGCAGACCAAGCAGGCTGAGATCCATCGGCGGCGGTCAACATTCTCTTTGAGGAAGATTTTGCCGGCGATGGCGTTGGTGACCAGGGTGAGCGAGGCGGAGGCGGGGCCTGCCAGACTGAGGTTCAAATGATTCAAGGCCAGAAGCAGGGCGAAGAAGGCGATCGCCAGAAATCCTACGCCGACGAAGAACATGGGACAGGTGAGCACAGCGACGATTGCGCCCTTGAGGCCGGAGCGGGCGCGAATCTCGTCCAAATCGCCGATCGACTTCATGGCTGCGGCAGTGCAGACCTCACCGATAGTAGAGGTAATGGCCACGCCGCCGATCATGGCTGCTGCCAGCCAAGGATTGACGCCGCCCGTTCCGAGAGCCGGCATCATGAATGCGCCTCACTGGCTTCAGAAGTTGTTTCCGGCGCGTCTTTCCAGGGCAGGTCTTTTTCAGTCAGGGAAGGTCCCTGGGAAACGAAGCCTACGCCGACGGTGATCAGCAGGATGCCAGCCCAGCGGTAGACGGAAATCTGCTCGTTCAGCCAGAACCGGCCAATCAGCGCGATGATCACGTAGCCGAAGGCCGTGGTTGGGAGCACGTAGGTCAGGTCGGCCCAGGATAGCGCCGTCAGGTAGCAGGCAAAAAAGCAGATCAGCATCACGATGCCGGCGGCTATCCAGGGATGAAAGACGGCCGCGACGAGCACCAGCGGGTGGTCGAGCGAGATGGATGGCAACTGCTTCATGCCGCGCGCCAGAAAGGAGTCTCCCAGGGGGGCGCAGATGCCGACCAGTGCCAGAATCGCGTACTGACTCGGCTTGAGGCGGTGGGTGGTCAGTTGATAGCTCCTAGTTCGATTGCGTCGCGAATGCCAAAAGCATATCCTTCGCTGTTCCACCCCACGGACTAAGACCTGTCCGTGGGGACCCCGGTTCGCTCAGGATGACAAGGTTTTGTTTTGGACTCGATCCAAAATGCGAATCCCAGGTCTCAGAAGCGAGACCTGGGGCACCCACTTTCGTGGTTGTTCGGCAAAACAATACAGTTATGCGCCTGCGCCGACTGGATCGGGGTTTTTGCCTTGCAGTTTCTTGGCGTCCTTAACCATCTTGTTGCGCTGGCTGCGGAGCTTGAGGAAGGCTTTGGCTTCTACGTAGAGGCGAGGCACATCGCGGTTGACGACGGCCTTCCAGATGACGCGGAATGCGGCCTTGGGACGGAAATAGTAGGCGTCGTAGAACTTGTGCACCATCTCGAGGACGTATTCCTTGGGCAGGCCGGGATACTCGATGTGAGCCATCTGGTGGCCGCCGGAGTCGCTCATGGATTCCTTGGCGCCTTCGTTGGTGATGAAGCCGTTCTTGGCGGCGTAGTCATAGAACTCGGTGCCGGGATAGGCGTGAGCAATGGAGACCTGGATGGTTTCAACGTCGAGGGACTTGGCGAAGTTGATGGTGTTCTGGATCGACTCCTTGGTCTCGCCGGGGAGGCCGAGGATGAAGTCGCCATGAACGACCAGGCCGATGTCGTTGCAGTCCTTGGCGAACTGGCGAGCCTTTTCTACAGTGGCGCCCTTCTTGATGTTCTTGAGGATCTGCGGGTCGCCGGACTCGAAGCCGACGATAAGCAGGCGGCAGCCCGCATCCTTCATGGCTTGCAGTGTCTCGCGGCTGGTCGTCACACGAGAGGTGCAGGACCAGGTGAGCTTCAGGGGCTTCAGCTTTTCACAGAGCTCGATGGTGCGGCCCTGATGAATGTTGAAGGTATCGTCGTCAAAGAAGAACTCCTTGACTTCGGGGAAGTTTTCCTTGGCCCACTTGAGCTCGGCGGCAACGTCATCGGTGGAACGCTTACGCCAAGCGTGCCCTGAGAGAGTTTGCGGCCAGAGGCAGAAGGTGCACTGCGCCGGGCAGCCGCGCGTGGAGTAGAGCGCGATGTAGGGGTGGAGCAGGAACGGGACGTTGTAGCGGGTCACGTCCATGTCGCGCTTGTAGATCTTGGTGGCCCAGGGCATGGCGTCTAGGTCTTCGACCTGCGGGCGGTCGGGATTGTGCACGACCTTGCTGCCGGTCCCGGTTTGGATCTTGTAGCTGATGCCGAGGATTTCGTTGAGCGGCTTGCCCTGGGCGAACTCGACGACGGAGTAGTCGAACTCACGGCGGCAGATGAAGTCGAGGGCGCTGCACTCGTTCAGAGCCTTGTCAGGCGAGGTGGTCACCGGCGGTCCGACGAAGGCAACCTTGATCGAGGGGTTGGCGGCCTTGATGGCCTCGGCGAGACGCTGATCACCTTCCCAGCCTACGGTCGAGGTGAAGAGAACGAGGAACTCGTATTCCTTGCAGATCTCGATGGTCTCGGCGGCCGTGACATGATGCGGCGGCGCGTCAAGCAGGCGCGAACCCTCAAGCAGTCCGGCAGGATAGGCGAGCCAAACGGGATACCAGTAGGACTCGATCTCGCGGGTGGCGGGCCAGCGCGAACTGGCGCCGCCGTCGAAGTTCTCGAAGGAAGGCGGATTCAGAAACAGGGTTTTCAATGGCATAGACATCTCTCTCATTTTAACCTACGTGAGACTTTTCCAGCTCTGGAATGGTGTGGGGTGTACCGATTCCTGTACTTCCCGTAGGAATGGGATGCTGGAGCCGCAACAAAAGGCGCAATTTCAAGCACTTGTCATGCCTGCGAGGAGATTGGCGCGTAGAATCGGTTGGCCCGGAAAGCAGGATCGAATTCCGGGTTGAAAGATGGAGGTTTGAAGCGATGAAAGTTATGAGCACGTGGACTTTCAAAGACGGCGTGATTGCGGAGGCGGCAAAGCGTTTTCTGGCTGGCGAGGCGGCGCCTCAACCGGGTGTGACGCTGCTGGGCCGGTGGCACAGTGTGGACCTGTCGACGGGATTCTCTCTTTATGAGACCAGTGATCCTGCGGCGCTTTACAACGGCGCGGTCAAATGGGCGGACCTGCTGAACTTCGAGACGTTTCTTGTGGTCGAAGACACCGAGGTTGGGCCTGCACTGGCAAAGATTTACGGGTAGTCCGGCGGGATTTTGAATTGCCGGATATTGAACCTGCTTTTGCCTCCGAATTTACTGGGAGGCGGTAGCGGGTTCTTTTGTTTGCAACTCATGGAGCCAGTCGTCCATGTGGCCTAAGGCACGGAGCAGGCTGAGACGGGCTTTGGTCAGATCGAAGCCGGCATCGAGGGCGTCGACGGATTTCTGCTTCTCGTCGATGCGGGCTTCCTGCTCGGCTTTGGGTGAAAGCTGGGGCTGCGCGCCGGGCTCGGAGCCGGAGCCGTTGCCAAGCTGCAGCTGGACCTCCACGGTCTTCAACTGCTCGTCGGCGATCTGCTGTTTCAGACTCGCGATCTCGGCCTGAGCATCGAGCTCGCGAATGCTGCCGGTGAGGTTGGCGATCTGAACGTCGTTCTGACGCTGGGCCTGTTCGGCCTCGACGGTGGCGCGGAGGGCTTCGGCCGCAGATTCGCGGGCCTTGGCGCGGTGGTTGAGGTCGAAGATGGGGATGGAAATGGAGAAGCCAGCACTGAAGTTATCGGCCTTAAAGTGCTGGTAATAAAAAGCATAGTTATTCAGCAAAGTGGAGTCGCGGTTGTACTGCGCACCGAAAGCAATGAGCGGCAAAATCTTCGTGGCCATTTGATCGCCGTGCGCCTGGAACTGATGTGATTGGGCTGCTACTTGGGCTGCTTCAACTCCGGGGGTGAGAACAGCAGTTTCATCCGGCTTTACCTGGGGAATTTCGGGGATGCTGGCTGGGTCGGTCTGGATGGAAGCAGCGGGCAGGCCGGTGAGCGCCGCAAGCTGGCTGGCCAGCGTGGTAGCACGAGACTGAAGGTGCAACAGCTTCAGCTTGAGCTGGGCAGCTGTAAGGCGAGCGTGGAGGAGTTCGCCCATCGAATCGACGCCAGCCTCCTGGCGCTGCCGTTCGATGGTGACTAGGCGCTCGGCGAAGGTCTGCTGCTGCTGCGTCGCTTCAATCTCGCGCTGAACGGTGTCGAGTTCGATGTACCCGGTGGAAGCATCAAGGGCAACCTGTTCGCGGGCATCGTTGAGGCTCAGAGTTGCTGCATTTATTCCGACGCGGGCGGCGCGGATGTACTGCCGCTGCTGGACGCTGAAAGCCAGCGATTGCATCGAGGCGTTGGCGATGGAAGGCTGACCGGCGGGAAAGCCGATCGAAGGCGGTCCGATACTGGAGCCGATGACGAAGTTGGGAATATAGACGTCTTTGGTTTCGGACAGAGTGGCAACAGCTTTGCGCACATCCGTCTCAGCGAGCTTTACGGAGCTGCTGTTGCGCTGGGCGAGGGTGACGACGGTCGAGAGTGAGATCTGGGCGAGCGCAATCTGGGCAGAGGCGAGAACAGGCAACAATAATGCGGCTCCGCCGATGGAGCGGAAAGCTGAGAGCCGGCGCGGATTGGGATGTCTGTTCACTTACAATGGTCCGTTGTATTTCTGGTGGTTCGATGCCTGCAATCTCAACTCTTCGAGGCTCAATTCTTTAAATCCAGCGCGGGCTTGAAGTCGTGGGCCAGAGCGAGGGCTGCTGCTTTTTCCCGCTGCGCGCCTGCCGGGTCTCCGGTCTGGCTCAATAAGCGGGCGAGGCGGACGTGCACGTCGTATGCCGGTGCTTCTTCTGTTTTGTCGGGCGAGGCGAGATAGCTCTGAAAGAGCCGGATGGCGTCGGCGGACTGACGGTTGGCGCGGACCAGAATCGATGCGCCGTTGAAGAGAGCTACGGCGGCATGCTTGTCGCGAAGGGCTGCGGCTTCTCCGCTCTTGAGGGCCGACTCCATATCGGACCAGCGCTGATGACGGCGGTAGAAGCTGGCCATAGCCATCCATTGATACGCGGGATGGGTAGCGGCGGCGAGAGCGGCTTTCAACTCCTGCTCTGCGGTGGCTAAATCCTTGTTCTTTTCGGCGATGGCGGCGCGGAGCTGGTGGGCACGGGCACTCTCGACCGAGTCGAGCTGCGAGGCGATGCCGCCGGCTTTGTCGATGCCGCCGCCGACGGCTCCGGGCGCATCGAGATAGAACTCTCCGAGGTCGCTGAGGGCTTCGGCGTCGTGGGGATCGAGGCGGACGGCGGATTCCATCTCCTGGCGGGTCTTTTTGGCGAGGGAAAATGCGCTGAGGAAGGAAGCGCGGCTGGCTCGCTCGCCGGTGACACGGCCCAGCCAGAGATGGTAGCGAGCGTCCTGCGCGTCCAGATGGACGGCCTTTTCGCAATATCCGGCGGCCTGGTCGAATTGCTGCAGTCCATAGTCGACGCGGCACAGGAGATTGTTGGCTTCGGCGTTATTGGCGTCGGTGTTGAGGGCCTGGCTCAGCAGCGTGACAGCTTCATCGGCCTTACCGGCCTGGAGATCGGCGTTGGCTGCAGCAAGTGAAGTGGAAGCAAAGGCCGAGGTGGCGAGCGCCGAACTCAGTATGCAGAGTAGTCGGAGGGAATGCCACAGGCGCCGGACTGAGTCCTGAGCTGGCTTGGCAGCAATGCGGCAACAGCTCGCGAATTGGGATGCGGCACTCACCGGACCACCTTTACCGGGATACCCTCTTCGAGAGCCAGTCCGTCGACGCTGCCGGTGGCGACCTGATCGCCATCAGTGAGACCAGAGGTGATGGCGACCTGGGTCAGGTTGATCGTTCCGGTAACGACGGGAGTGCGAACGAGAGAACCATCGATGATGCGGAAGACATAGGGCTTGCCGTTCTCGACATGCAGGGCTTCGCGGGGGATGGTGAGGATGTTGGGCTGGCTGGAAGTGGTGACGGTAACGGTGACGTGGGTGTCGGGCAACAGCGTGCCGTCGGCATCGTCGATGGCCACGAGGACTTCGCCTACGTTGCGGGTGTTGTAGGTGACGATGGTGGAGGGCAGAAGGATGATGTGGCCGTGCCACTCCTTGCCGGGGCGGGCGTCCCAGACGATGGTGATCTTCTGGCCGATGGCGAGGCTGCCGATCTCGGGCTCATCGAAGTAGGCGCGGACGCGAACGTTTTTGAGATTGGCGATCTGGCAGAGGAGCTTGCCTTCTTCGACGAAATCGGAGCGGCCTACGACGATGGAATACACGGTGCCATCGACAGGAGCACGATAGCTGGTCTGATCGAGGACGGCGCGGGCAGCAGCGAGATTGGCCTGAGCATCTGAGACGGCAGCCTGAGCACGGGTGAGATCGGCGGGCGAGTAGCGGGTTTGCTGGCGGGTCTGAAGGCCGGCGAGGGCATCCTGGTCGATGGAGACGCGCTGCTGTGCGGCGGCGACTTCGCTGGCGGAGGCTGCGCCGGTGGTCTGAAGCTTCTGGAGAGCGGCGAGCTGGCGCTGTGCCTCGGCTAGATCGAGCTGGGAGCGCGAGACGTTGGAGGTGAGCGACTGCTGCTCCTGGAGGGTGCCTCCCTGCTGGGTGGCGGCGAGGGTGGCTTCCGCGGAGCTCAGGGCGCTTTCTGCGGTAGCGACCCTGGCGCGGGCGTTAACGTCGTCCAGCTGCATGATGAGCTGACCGGCTTTGACATGGTCGCCCTGCTGGACGGGAATCGCCTTGATGGTGGCGGACGTGGGGCTGTGGAACTCACGATTGTCCACAGGCTCGACCAGCCCATTGGTGGGGACAGTGCTTGAAAGGATGGTGCGGGAAGCGATGGCCGCGTGGACCTGGACGCGATCACGGGTCATGGAGCGGGCGACGAAGAAAACAATTACCAGCAGGACGGCTGCCCCGATCCACAACCACATGCGACTTTTCTGCGCGACTGCTTCTGCCATGCGGACGATCGATCCTGAATTTCCGGCCTGAGGAGCTGACCTGAAGTGCCTGCGGAATTGAGGGTTATCGGTGATGCCAACCGAAGGTCAGTATATAGGACTCACATCTGCGGATTTTGACTCATGGAATACAGCGAACACGAATGGATATCGGCGGGCATGAGTTGCGATAGCGATCGGGACTCGAACTACAATAGAAACATGACGCAACGCTATACAGACGAGCACGCCAAGGCTGGGCTCGACTTTCCTTTCCCTGCAATCGAAACGTGGCCGAACCAGTTCCAAGGCTATGAAATTGTGATCGACGATCCGGAGTTTACCTCGGTGTGCCCCAAGACCGGGCTGCCGGATTTTGGCGTGCTGACGGTGCGCTATATGCCGCGCGAGCGATGCGCTGAGCTGAAATCGTGGAAAGAATATCTCTTCTGCTACCGCAATCTGGGAATCTTTCAGGAGAACGTGGTGAACCAGGTGCTGAACGACCTGGTGAAGGCCTGCGATCCGGTGTGGGCGGTGGTCAAGGGCGACTTCCGGCCGCGCGGTGGGATTTCGACGACGATCGAGGCGCGCTGGCCAAGGCCGCAGCTGTGAGATTTCATCGGCGGCTCTCCTAATTCAGTAGTCAGGCCTGTTATGCTTCGCGCTAGCGTGGAGGCTGCTGTACGAATGAACGAGCCGCAACCCGATCAGATTTTGCAGATAGGCATGGGGTTCCTGGCTTCAAAGACTCTCCTGAGCGCCGTGGAAATGGAACTGTTCACGGAGCTGGCCAGACATCCTGAAAACCTTGAAACTTTGCAGGGGCGATTAGGCCTCCATCCGCGAGCCGCGCGGGATTTTCTGGACGCGCTGGTGGCGTTGAAGCTGCTGGAACGCCGCGACGGCACGTATTACAACACGCCGTCGACGGATTCCTTTCTCGACAAGCGCAAGCCTGCGTATATTGGCGGGATTCTCGAGATGGCCAACCATCGGCTGTATCCCTTCTGGGGCCATCTCACGATGGCGCTGCGCACCGGCCTGCCGCAGAATGAAACGCGCAATGGAGGCGTTTCGCCGTTCGTGGATCTCTACGCCGATCCAGCCCGATTGAAACAGTTCCTCGGAGCTATGACTGGTGTGAGCCGCGGAGGGAACATGGCGATCGCAAGGAAGTTTCCCTGGGAAAAATACAAGACTGCTGTCGATATCGGAACTGCACAGGGAGACTTGATTACGCAGGTGGCGCTGGCCAATCCGCATATCGAGGGAACAGGATTCGATCTGCCGGAGGTGGGGCCTGTTTTCGAGGAGTACGTGGAGGCTAATGGGCTGTCGGGAAGGGTAAAGTTTTCGCCCGGCAGCTTCTTTGACCAGCCGTTACCGAAGGCCGATGTGGTGATGATGGGCCACATTCTGCATGACTGGGATGTTGACGTGAAGCGGATGCTGGTCCGCAAGGCGTGGGAAGCTTTGCCCGAAGGCGGCGCTTATATTGTCTACGAAAGCATCATCGATGACGATCGCTCCAGCAACGCTTTTGGGCTGCTGATGAGCCTGAATATGCTCATCGAGACTCCGGGCGGCTTTGACTACTCGGGAGCGGATTGCGCGGGATGGATGAAAGAGGCCGGATTCCACGAAACGCGGGTGGAGCATCTGGTGGGGCCGGACTCGATGGTGATCGGTATCAAGTAGAGATACTTCACTTTGAGATACTTGGCTGCAATGCGAGGGTGCGGGCTGCGGCTAATTTTGGTGTATTGACAAGTTGATGTTGACGCGGAGGGTTGGTTCTTTGCTACTATGCGGCTAGCGCAAGGGGCGCATCCGTCCGCGGAAAGGGTAGAAGCCCACCCCGTAGTTTCTCTGAATTTCGCGAACCTTCTTTCAGCCCGATGTGCGGACAACGGGCGGTAACAACGAAAGGAGGTCGCTATGTCGACCAATTCTCACGAAGAACCGCTTCCCCTCCCTGTCTCACTTCCAGACAACCCCAACCTGCGCCACTTGAAAGATCAAGCTCGCGATCTTGTTCGCGACGGATTCGCTGCATCTACGAGCGAGGCGCTGTTTCGCGTTGCGCGGCGCTACGGCTTTGCCAGCTGGCCTAAGCTAAAGGCGCATGTCGATTCGCTTACGGAAGTGGGCGAGTTGAAGCAGGCCATCGATACAAACGACCTTGAGCGCGTGAAGGCTATGATGACCAAGAATCCCGCGCTGCATGCGGCTCCGCTGGGATACGGCAAGAGTGGGCCACTGACGTGGGCGGCAGAGTGCCGTGTGCCGTGGGAACCTCCAACGCCGGTGCGGCTGGAGATGGCGCGATGGATGCTGGAGCATGGCTCGGATGTGCATCAGGGGGGCGATGGGCCGCTGATGCGCGCGGCGCTCCGGGGTGACCGTATGCCGATGATGGAGCTGCTCTTTGAGTATGGCGCGGATGTGAATGCGGAGTGGAGTGGGCATTTTCCGATCCTGTTTGCGCCTTGCGAATCGGTTCAACCAGAGGCGATTCGGTGGCTGCTGGAGCATGGGGCGAATCCCAATTGCGCGCGGCCTGGCAGAAAGTATCCGGTAAGTGCGGTGGACTATGTGATTGGGACGTATTCGCGCAGTTCGCAGCTGGCGGAGTGTATCGATGCGCTGCTGGCGGCGGGAGGCGAGAGCGAGCTGGATAATCCTGCGGTTATGGCGCTGCTGCGCAACCGGCTGGACGAGCTCGCTGGGATGCTCGATCTGGAGCCGGATCTGATGCGCTGGCAGTTTGACGAGCTGGAGTTTGGCACGAGCGGCGCGCGAACGCTCACCCTGCGTGGGGCGACACTGCTGCATGTTGCGGCGGAGTACGGCAATGTGGATGCAGTGAGGATGCTGCTGGAGCGCGGGGCCGATGTCAATATTCGCGCGAAGGTGGATGAGAACGGCGTGGGAGGACAGACGGCGATCTTTCATGCGGTGACGCAGTTCTGGAGCTTTGGCGCGCCGGTGGTGCAGGCGCTACTGGAACGTGATGCGGACCTGTCGATTCGAGTGAAGCTGCCGGGGCATTATGAACGGGCGGGCGAAGTTGTGGAGTGCACGCCGCTGGGGTATGCGGAGCTTTTTCCGGGCGGGCATATGGGGATGGAGAACAAGTGTATTGCGATGCTGAAAGAACGTGGGGCGACGGAATGATGCATGACCGGGTGAGCGAGTGACTTGGTTATAGCGCTAGCGGTGCCGGTCGGATAAGCTTGCGCTGTGATGAGTCGTGGAGAAGTGACGGCGGGAGAAGCAGAAGGAAGAACGGGCATGGCACGGCCGGCGCTGGTTGCGCTGGTGTTGCTGCTAGCGCTGAACCTGCTGAACTTTATCGATCGCTACATTCTGCCTGGGGTGCAGCCACTAATCCAGGCGGAGTTTCACGCTACGGATCAGGCTATGGGTGCGCTGACGACGGCGCTTTTTGTCACTTACATGCTGACGGCGCCGTTTACCGGGTGGCTGGGCGACCGGTTCCGGCGTAAGCCGCTGATTGTGGCTGGGGCGGTGCTCTGGAGCCTGGCTACGCTGTTCACATTTTGGGTGCATGATTACTGGTCGCTGTATGTTCGCCATGCGCTGGTGGGGGTGGGCGAGGCGACTTTTACGATCTTTGCGCCTGCGGTACTTTCGGACTTCTATCCGCCGCGGGAGCGCAATCGGATTTTGTCTATTTTTTACCTGGCGATTCCGGTGGGCGCGGCGCTGGGATACCTCATTGGCGGGCAGTTGGGTGAGCGCTTCGGGTGGCGTGCGCCGTTTTTTGTGGGGGCGATTCCGGGGCTGGTGATTGCGGGGCTTTATGCGTTGTTTGCTACGGAGCCAGTGCGGGGAGCGAGTGAAGAGGGCGGAGAGCGGTTGAAACGGCCCTCGGGAAGCGAGATGATCGCGAATTTTCTTGGGCTGTTTGCGAATCCGGGCTATCTGTTTGCGACGCTGGGCATGGCGATGCTCGTGTTTGCCATGGGTGGGATTTCGACCTGGATGCCGACCTTTCTGCATCGCTTTGCGGGGATGAGCGTGGGCAAGGCGGGGACGATTCTGGGGGCGATCACTGTTGTCGATGGGCTGGCCGGAACGGCGGTTGGAGGCTGGCTTGGGCAGCGCTGGCTGAGACGCGATCACCGCGCGATGTATCTGCTCTCGGCTTGGAGCATGGTGGCGACGCTGCCGCTGGGGGCGCTGGTGTTTTTCGGGCCGATTCAGTGGGCGGTGCCGGCGCTATTTGTGACGGAGTTCTTTCTCTTTCTGAATACGGGACCGCTGAACACGGCGATTATCAATTCCGTGAATGCGGGGGTGCGGTCGAGCGCGATTGCGCTGAATCTCTTTCTGATTCATGCGCTGGGCGATACGTTTTCGCCGCAGATTATCGGGGCTATCTCTGGGGTGTCGAACCTGCGCGTGGGGCTGGGGTTGACGCTGGTTACGCTGATTTTGTCGGGGCTGCTGTTGTTCTTGGGGGCGCGGTTTGCGCCTCGGTTGGAGGGCACGGCAACTTGATCCGAAAGGTTCGTTGTGCGGCAGAAATTAGAGGACTAGACTAAAAGCATGGTAGCCACTGGAACCGCTGTTGTGATGACCGAGCGGGAGTTGGAGCGCAATATGCGGGCAGTTGAGCACGGTATTGCGCAGCAGAGACTATCAGGTCTGACGGTCTCAGACGCGACAATTGAGGATATGCGGCGGGCAGCTCGCGGTGAGATTTCCAACGACCAGGTGCTTGCCAACATTTACGCCAAGTTCTCTAACGTTGCGACGCCAAGACCTTAGTTTACAAGTCATTTGATTAGTAGATATTCGCCGATCCCAAACGGACTTGAGGAATACCTAGC
>DATAZR010000159.1:0-2480 GCA_036271955.1 Acidobacteriaceae bacterium | reverse complement strand
CAGTGCGTTGACGAGCCGTGGATCGGATTGGCTGACCCATACCTTTGTGGGGCCGAGAGCAAGCGTGTCCAGGTTGATCATCGCTTCGATCCGAAGAAGCTGCTCCTTTGGCAATTGTTGAACGTAGTAAGCGGAGCCGAGCAGCCCTTCTTCCTCACCCGTAAACCCAACGAAGACGAAGGTGTGTTTGTGCCGTGAATTGTTGAGCGACTGAAGGAGGCTGGGCAGCAGCGAAGCGCCGCTCCAGTTATCGACGATGCCATCTCCTGCCGAGACGTGATCGAAGTGGGCGCCAACGACAATTGTTTCCGGCGTGCTACCCGAAAGTGTGCAGATCACGTTGGGCTGCTTCCTCCCCGGCACCGGCTGCTCGGTCAGGTTTGTCGCTGCACATCCAGCGTCCCTAAAAAGCTTCACCAGAGCGGCCTCGCGCGTCCGATCGTTGCCCTTGTACAGCGCGAGCCGGCTCTGTACAACCTCTCGTCCAACCAGGTTGTACGTGACCTGCGCGTGTAAGTGCGAGGCAAGGAACGTTTGAGCCAGGAACAGCATGGTCAGGGTGCGGCCCACAGCATTCATGTGTCTTCGCATCGTACAAGAGAACTATTTGCTCGGTCGCCCGTCGATGTGCCCCTGCTCCATGTCATTTTTGGGCGTCAGGGCGATCGCTGCTACAGAGGCCACGGCGAGAATCGTAGGCAACAGAAATCCGTGATGGGGAAAGTCGCGCGTCCCCAGCGCGCCGAGTAAAGCCCCGCACGCATATGCGACCCAGCTCAACAGGAAGGCGGTCACCTTGGAAAGCGAATCACTTGGGTTCATGATCGCTTCGCCCAACTGTTCCAGGTCTCCGGTAACAAACGTAGTGTTCAGGTGCAGACCACCGATGTATCGAAAGGCGCCGTTTTGCACGCCGAGTATCCCAGCCAGCAATAGAAGCAGCAGATGGGTATGGGCTCCGGCATTTTTCCACGCAAGCAGGAGCAACACAATCGACTCGATACTAAGAACCAGGACGCGCTGTCCCTTTGTCGGTTGCTTGCCTCCAGTCCTCGCCAGGAGGCGTGCCACGATCACGCCAACAACAAACGCCGCCACAAGGCCGCCGCGCAGTCCTGCTTCGCCAAGATCCCTTTGCAGTAGCGATATCGCGAGCAGCACGGTTCCGCCTGTCATGTTCGCGACGAAAATTCGCCCGCAGAGCAGATAGGCGGTTGCATCAATCGAGCCAGCCACCGCACACAACAGGCAGATCAGCGGTAACGTGCGAAGTATCAAATACGGAGCGGCAACCTGCTTGGACATGGCGCCGTTGACCGGGATGCGGCGAAGCGGATCACCCGCACTTTCCACAAGACACAACTCTCTGGGCATGAGCCATCTGCCGGTGGTATCTCAGAATGTTCGCAATCGGCGGTCGCCAAAAAGGCCTGGGCCTTTTAGGCCGGCAGCCCGGGTCCTCGTTCGGCGGTGGACTGCGCGTTGCGCGGCTCCGACCGCCGCCGCGAGGACCACGGGGAGCGATGCACGATCGTCAGCTTTTCCCGAGCCAGAATTTTTCTCGACTGCGTGCGCGCATGGTTCGCCCATGGCCCCACCGGGTCGAGCTTGAGGTAGACCGTCCAGTGACGCAGCGCGCGGCGGCGCTCGCCTGTCCGTTCGTAGGCCAGCGCCAGGTTGTAGTGCGCATCGGCATACTTCGGCACCAGGCGTATCGCATTCCGGTACGCTTCGATCGCGTCCGGCAGCCGCTCCAGCTCGTCGAGCACATTGCCCAGATCGAAGAACGCGAGGGCATAGCCGGGATCAGAAACCGTGGCGCGCCGGTAAAGCTCCTCCGCGCGTCGAAAAGCGCGACGGTTATAGCAGATGGTGCCCAGATTGATCGAAGAAGGCGCGTGATGCGGGTCCAGGTGCAGCACGCGCTCGTATCCCTCGGCCGCGTCCTCGGTCTGGCCGCTCTCCTCAAGCTGTACCGCCTGCAGGAACAACGCGGACACACGCGACTCCAGCGCAACGGGATTGGCGCTCGTGTTGGGCACAGCGCTCAACTCGCCGGGTGCGGGTGCTTCAAAATCGAAGACAAACTGGCGCGCGATGGGTTCCATGACGGCGCCGGAGTGGCGAAACAGCACGCGAGAACCACGACGCGACGCAGTTGCCTCCAGCAGGGGATTGCTCATGCCGGAAACTGCCTGCATGGCATCCACGGAAGCACGAATGTTGGCCACGGAGACCCGGCTCGCACGAAGGTCGCGCAGCTTTCGGAGCTTGACCAGGTCTTGGAAACTGTACGAGTCGCCCGTCTCGATCAGGCCCGCACGCTCCCATGCCGTAATCTGCTTGGCATGAAGGCGCAGAATGCGAAGAACGTCCTGACGGCTATATCTGCTCACAGCGTCACGCTCATCGAGGGGACAAGCCCCGTCTGCTAACGTATCGTCCTCTTGCGGCGGCCCATCAACTTATACAAAATGCAG
>DATAZR010000158.1:0-20713 GCA_036271955.1 Acidobacteriaceae bacterium | reverse complement strand
CGCCTCGCTCACCCCGCGCCTCGAAGCTATCGAAGCCGAGCTCAAGGTGATGCTGCTGCCCAAAGATCCCAACGACGACAAAAACGTCATCCTCGAAATCCGCGCCGGCACCGGCGGCGACGAGGCTTCGCTCTTTGTCGCCGAAGTCTTCCGCATGTATCTGCGCTTTGCCGAGCAGCATCGCTGGAAGATGGAAGTGCTTTCCGAATCCGAGTCTTCGGTCGGCGGCCTCAAAGAAGTCGTAGCGCTCATCGAAGGCGACCGCGTCTACTCGCAGATGAAGTTCGAGTCCGGCGTACATCGTGTACAGCGCGTGCCGGCGACAGAGACTCAGGGCCGCGTGCACACCTCCGCGATCACCGTCGCCGTGCTGCCCGAAGCTGAAGAAGTCGACGTCAAGGTCGAGCAAAAAGATCTGCGCATCGATACCTTCTGCTCCTCCGGCCCCGGCGGCCAGTCGGTCAATACGACTTACTCGGCAATCCGCATCACACACATCCCAACCAACACCGTGGTCAGCTGCCAGGACGAAAAATCGCAGATCAAGAATCGCGAAAAGGCTATGCGCGTCTTGCGCTCGCGACTCTACGAAGTCGAAATGCAGAAGCAGCATGACGCCCTCGCCAAAGAGCGCAAGCAGCAGGTCGGCACCGGCGACCGTAGCGAGAAGATTCGCACCTACAACTTCCCGCAGAACCGTCTCACCGATCATCGTATCGGCCTCACGCTGCATCAGCTCGACCTGATCATGCAGGGCCGCCTGCAATCTATCGTCGATGCGCTCATCGCCGACGACCAGGCGCAGAAGCTCAAGGCTGACAGCGCTCAGGCCGCGTAACTCGTGACACTTCGCGAGCTGGTTGCCGAAGCAGAAGCCAAGCTAAAACACAGCCCGCATCCAGACCGCGCACGTCTGGATGCTGAGACGCTCCTGCTTCATTCCCTCTGCCAGAATCGCGCATGGCTCATCACTCATTGGGATGATGAGGCCGAACCATCCGCGCAGTCCGCTTACAACGATCTCGTTGCTCGCCGCCAGACCGGCGAGCCCATTCAATACATCACCGGCGCATCGGAATTTTTCGGCCTTCCCTTTTCCGTCGGTCCCGGCGTGCTCATTCCCCGTCCTGAAACCGAACATCTCGTCGAAGAAGTAATTCGCCTGGCGGCTCTATTCGATAAGGCCGACCTGCGCATCGCCGACATCGGCACAGGCTCAGGCATCATCGCCGTCGCCGTCGCGCACGCCTTGCCTCAGGCGCACATCTCCGCTATCGATTCGTCAGCGCAAGCCCTCGCCATAGCCAAAGAAAACGCGGAGCAGAATCAACTCGCAGACCGCATCGCTTTCTTCGAGGGCGATTTACTCGCCCCTCTTGCAGGCCAGAGCTTCGATATCATCGCCTCAAATCCGCCCTACATTCCAACAACCGACAGCGAATCGCTTTCCATCGAAGTCCGCGAGCACGAGCCGCACTCCGCGCTCTTCGCCGGCAACGACGGCCTCGACATCTATCGACGCCTTATTCCGGATGCCCGCGAACTGCTCACTCCCGGCGGCTGGCTAGTCCTCGAGATCGGCTACGGCCAGCAGCAGGCAATCGAAGAACTGCTAACTGCCCATCGCTACAGCGACATCCACTTCATCGCCGACTATCAGGGAATTCCGCGCGTAGTCTCGGCGCGTCGCGACTGATCTACCATGCGGCTTTACGCCTTCCACAATCCTTTATGCATCTCAAAAGTGTCTCATTTTATACACTCCACAAATTGCCTGTTATCCCTCGTTGAAACAAGTCATTCTGAGAGTTATCGCAGACGAAAGCGATTTAATACGCTCCAACGCAATTTATCGACTACGCAATGTAACTGAGTCCTGAAATCTAATTCCAAAATTCACTTCGCACCGGCCAAATCTCATTGCCATTGCAAACAAGGCTGGGGTAGATTTGTTTCCGCAATAAAAATACCTTTTCACATCTGAAACTTAGACAAGCAATTCAATACGCGAAACGAATGAACTATTTGGCGGACTCGTATGCTTCGTGTCGTAGTTCAACAGATGTCTAGAGGCCAAATCTCCCCCGAGGTGCCACCCATGCTGCACGTTCTCCACTTCGTCTCACGCCGCAACCAACTTACGCAACAATCCACAACCAATAGGCTCGAAAAGATCAGGCTCACGCGTTTGCTTCCAGGACTTGCGATCCTGCTTTGGTTCTCCCTCACCTCTGGCGCTATCGCCCAGGTCAACGGTATCGGAAAGACTCCGCTTCTCGGCTGGAGCACCTACAGTCAGCAAACGATCGTTGCATCAAGCAGTGTGATGAACGAGCAGAATATCCTCGCTCAGTCAGACGCTATGCGCTCTTCCGGCCTTGGCGCACACGGCTTTCAATACATCAACCTCGACGCGGGTTGGAGCGGCAATAGCGACGCCTATGGCCGCACGCTTTGGAACACCACCGCATTCCCCCACTTCCTCGACATGATTCAGCACATCCACGCCAACGGCCAGAAGGTTGGCATCTATCTCCTGCCCGGCATCGGAACGGATACTGTTACAGCCAATCTGCCTATCTATGGCACCTCGTATCACGCGCAGGATATCGTGTATCAGCCGGTCACCGTCGGCAATGGATTCGGCTATGGCGAGAAAATCGATTTCACCAAGCCGGGCGCGCAGGAATACATCAACTCCATCGTCAATCTCTATGCCTCCTGGGGTATCGATTACATCAAGATGGACTCAGTAACTCCGGGCTCCTATAACGACAATCTCAACATCGACAATCGTCCCGACGTTGAGGCTTACTCAAAAGCGATAGCCCAGAGCGGACGCAAGATCTGGCTTACGCTCTCCTGGGCGCTCGATGAAGACTACCTGAGCACATGGCAGCAGTACGGCAACGCCCGCCGCATCGAGGGCGATGTCGAGTGTGAAGGAGATTGCCCCAACATCACGGAATGGCAACGCATCCTGCTTCGCTTCTACGACGTCATCGGCTGGCAAAGCGCATCGGGACCTAAAGTAGGCTGGAACGATCTCGATTCGCTCGAAGTCGGCAATGGCAGTATCGACGGCATCACCAACACTGAGCAGCAAACAGCAATGACACTGTGGTCCATGGCCAACGCGCCGCTGACCATCGGCGGCGACCTCACCAAGCTGACCAGCTTCGGCAAATCGCTTCTTACGAACGACGAAGTGCTCGCGGTCGATCAGTCCGGCCACCCAGCCAAACAGATGAACGGCGGCTTTACGCCGGTATGGGTTTCGAATCTCGGCGACGGCAGCTACTACGTTGCCCTCTTCAACTTGAACGCCTTCCCCACTCCCGTCACGATTAACTGGACCGATATGGGGGTCCTCGGCGCAGTCAGTGTGCGCGATCTTTGGAAACATGCTGAGCTTGGGCCAAGCCTCGGCATATACTCTGCCGTTCTGCCCGGTCATGCAACGCGGCTGCTCAAGATTCGCTCCGTCGGCAAGCTGCCTGCCTTGCCCTCCCAGGTCTACGGCGCGCAGACAGCAACGCTCTTTGGTGGAGCTCAACTCGCCGATTGCTCCACCTGCGCTAGCGGCCACAAGCTCACCTATCTTGGCATAGGCGCTGCAAACTACGCAGTCTTCAACGTCAATGTGAAGAGAGCAGGAGTCTATCGGATGGAAGTGGACTCCATGACCACCGGCACGCGCTCCTTCATCATCAACGTCAACAGCGGCCCCGATCTTACTCTGAACCTTAGCGGCGGCAGTTCCAATCTGCCTTTTCCTACAACCATCCCCGTTCGGCTTAAGGCGGGCGCCAATACGATTCAGTTCGGCAATCCAGTTAGCTATCCGCCGGATATGGATCGCATCATCATCAGCGGTATTGGCATCGAGCCGTATCCGGACTTCCAAGTCTACGAGGCCGAAAATGCAACTGTGAACGGTAGTGCAAGTGCAGGATTTTGCGGTAACTGCTCAGGTCTCGCGTCGGTCGGCAACCTCGGTGCTGGAGCTCAAAACACTGTCACCTTCGAAGATGTAGAGGCGCCGTCAGACGGTGTCTACACGATGGAAGTCGACTACATGACGCAGGGCCCGCGTTCCTTCTACGTAACCGTCAATGGTGGCGCCGCGACAGAACTGGATCTGGATGGTTACAGCTTCGGCACTCCTACCAGCAAGGTTATCCCCGTTACCCTGCACGCAGGCTCAAACCAGGTGGAGTTCAGCAACCCGAACAACTACGCCCCTAACCTCGACTCGATCATCATCTCGCCCAACCACCCTCAGTAATTCCCTCGACTTCGATACTGAAAGATAAGGCTGGGCCATCTGCTTCGATGGCCCAGCCTCAATTTCTCGACGCGACAGTTTCGTATCCTGTTTTACGCCATCGCCTCTCGGCCCATGCTCACAAATCTAAGCTGATTAGGATTGCGATCGACTTTCCCGGGTGAGCTGTTGGAAGACCAAAATTCTTTGTCGTTTGCATGTCGTGCCGTGGATTGTAGACTCTCCTCTAAGCCTTGGTTCGCCGCTCAGGCATGCCTGTATGAAAACTAGATACTATTGAGGGTCGTTACCGTGGTAGAGCTCGTTGCATCTCCAACCATCCCAGCTCAGGACAAGGCGTTTGAGCTCCCCACCCCTTCGGCCGCTGCGCCGGAGACCAGCCTGCTCGGGTTGCTGCGTGAGATAGGTGAGGGATGTTGGCGGCGCGATTCCTGGACTCCCGGTTCCCTCGTTCGTCTCACCTCGGTCTTTGCGCTGACTACCCTTTGTTCGTGGCTGGGCATCGTGCTCTCCCGTCAATCGGAGGGAGTCGCCACTATCTGGCTCTCCAACGGCCTGATTTTCGGCCTGCTCATTACGCAGCCAAGGCGTCGTTGGCTTGCCTACTTCCTTGCCGGGCTTTGCGCGGACACGCTTGCCGACATGTTCTATGGTGATCCCTTCCGCCTCGCATTCGGTGTCTCGCTGGCCAACTCAATCGAGGTTGTCTCTTCCAGCCTTCTGCTGACCCTATGGTTTGATTCCCCGCTCGATCTCTCCAAGCGCAAGTCCCTGATCGGCTTTTTGCTCGTCTCCGTTCTCGGAGCGGCAGCGGTCACCAGTGCCTTCGGGGCCGGGTGGACTCTGCTCCTCGTTCCCGGGCCACCCTGGTGGCAGATGTTTCGCACCTGGTATCTGGGAGACATGCTGGGAATGGCAGTGCTCGCGCCGTTGGTCATCATGGCCCAGCGTCCTGCGTTCTTCTCCATGTTCGAGCGCAAACACCTCTTACATACTCTGGTAGTTCTGACCTACTCGATGCTCGTCACCGCACTGGTCTTGATGGACAGCAGCGATCCCCTTATCTTCTTCATGTTTCCGACCTTCCTGCTGGTGGCATTTCGTCTTGGCCTGCCGGGAACCGTGGTCAACATCTTTCTCTTCACCCTGATGACCATCGGCTTCACCATCAAGGGGCACGGCCCGTTGATGCTCATCGCCGGTGAGCATATGCTCTTGCATCGGATCGTGATCGCTCAGGTATTCGCAGGGGTCGCAATTTTCACCATGTTCCCGGTGGCTGCGCTCCTCGAAGAAAAAGAGGCGCTCAAAAACTCCCTGGCCGTGAGCGAGGCAAGATACCGGCATCTCGCCTACGTAGACGAGTTGACCGGCCTGCCGAATCGGCGCGCCTTCAATCTTCAGCTTGAAAAGGCCTGGGCGGATGCGACAACAGACGGCAAAGACCTGGCTCTCCTGATTCTGGATGCCGATCTCTTCAAGCAGTACAACGACACTGTCGGTCATCTTGGCGGAGATGCATGCCTGCGCTCGATCGCCCAGGTGACGGCCTCCACTGTGGAAACAGCCAATGGCTTCGCTGCGCGAATCGGTGGCGAAGAGTTCGCCGTAATCCTGCCCAACACGACGCAGTTGCACGCCCGCGAGGTTGCCGAGGAGATTCGGCTACGCGTAGAAGATCTCGCTCTCGCACATCCCTCCAACCCCGGTGGCGTACAAACCGTCAGCCTCGGAGTCGCAGTTCGCGCGCCGATGAGCCGTCAGGCTCCGATTGCTCCGATGGACTTGATGAAACTGGCCGACGAAGCGCTCTATTCTGCGAAGATTGCCGGTCGAAACCAGGTTGCCTGCATTTAGTCTTCCGGCTGTGGGGACAAAACAAAAGGGGGCAACTGGTAGCGCTGGGCAACCTCAGCTAAGCACCAGTACATGACGGTTCAACCGTGCCCCGGCCATATATAGAATCGCCTTATCCATCGTTACAAGCACACCGTCTTCTTGTACCGCCAGGCCAAGCAGAAATGCATCGGTAATTTGCTGATGGCCAACGATGCGGTCGCGAAATGAGGCCGTGAGGGCCGTCCAGTTGTTTGGCATAGGCCAGTAACGATAGCCCGGTTGACGGGCAAGGTCGTCAAGGATTGCAACTGCTCCATCCATCGAATGCGTCCCAACCTTTGGGTTGGTTGCAATCCGCAGAAAACCTGCCTCGGTAAAGGCGCAAACACCCCAGTCCAAGCCTGGAGTGCTCCACCAGCGGAGCGCAATCGACTGATGAGCATGGTTTTTGTCTGTAAGAGCTATGAGAACGTTGACATCAAGCAGGTATCTTGAGCTACTCAATCTCGTCTTCCTGGTATCTCTTGACCATCTCAGAAGTAATCACCTTACCGGGCCGAGCGGCGAACACCAACAGACCGTTCGGCTCCCTGACCAGTTCGGACGAATCCGACTCAGAACGTGGCGCAGACTCGCCTTTGCGCACGAGTTCGCTAATAGCGGCGCCTAAGGTAAGCCCGCGGCCTTTGGCATACAGAAAGGCCAATTGGTAGACATCATCGTCGAGCGTGACACTGGTACGCATAATGTGATTATGCATCAATTTGAAAACTGGTGCATATTAGACTTTTGATGTAAATCGATATTTCTGCTCTGATATAGAAAAGGCGGACAGGCTGGTAAGCCCGACCGCCTCAGTTGTTTATCCCCTAGTCCTATTCCCCGGTCGCAGCCCTCAAGCCATTGCCTCACGGCCCATAGCTACAAAGCTCAGTTGATTGCTGTCCCGATCCACATCGATCCTCACATGCGAGCCATGTTCGATCTCGCCGTTGAGAATCTTGATCGCCAGCGGATCCTGCACCATGCGCTGCAGAGCCCGCTTCAGCGGACGCGCCCCGTAAGCCGCATCCGATCCCGTTGCCAGAATTAGCTGGCTCGCCGCCTCGGTGAGCTCTAGCGAAATCGCACGTCCCTCCAGCAGCTTGCGCACTTCATCCAGCCGCAGGTCCAGGATGTGATGCATCTGCGCCGAGCCGAGAGGCCGATAGATCACTATGTCATCCACGCGGTTCAGGAACTCCGGCCGGAAGTGCTCGCGCACCACCCGCATCACCTGCTCCTGCGCCTTCTCGAAGTCATGCTCGTTCTTGATCAACTCCGCGTGGAGCAGGTTCGCACCCAGATTCGAAGTCATGATCAAAACCGTGTTCTTGAAGTCGACCGTGCGGCCCTTGGAGTCGGTCAGCCGGCCATCATCCATCACCTGCAGCAGCACGTTGAAGACATCCGGATGCGCCTTTTCGATCTCGTCGAAAAGGATCACCGAATACGGCCTGCGCCGCACCGCCTCGGTCAGTTGTCCGCCCTCGTCGTAGCCCACGTATCCCGGAGGCGCGCCGATCAGCCGAGCCACGGCATGTTTTTCCATGTACTCGCTCATATCGATACGCACCATCGAAGCCTCATCATCGAAGAGGAACTCAGCCAGCGCACGCGCCGTCTCCGTCTTGCCCACGCCCGTCGGGCCCAGGAAGATGAAGCTGCCAATCGGCTTTTTAGGATCGGCCAGCCCAGCACGCGAACGCCGGATCGCGTTTGCGACGGTGGTTAACGCCGCATCCTGCCCGACTACGCGCTCGCGCAGCCGGTCTTCCATCTGGACCAGCTTCTTGACCTCGCCTTCGAGCATCTTCGAGACCGGAATCCCAGTCCACTTGCTGACGATCTTGGCGATGTCTTCCTCGTCGACCTCTTCCTTGAGCAGCCGGTTGTGGGTCACCGCACCCTCCTGCTCACTCAGCTTCTTGAGCTCAGCATCCAGCCGCGGCAGCTCGCCGTATTGGATCTGCGCAGCGCGGTCAAGCTGCCCTTTGCGGGTCTGGGCTTCCGCCTCAAAACGCAAAGCCTCCATCTCTTTCTTGAGTTCGGCAATGCGTATGATCGCGCCGCGTTCCTGCTGCCAGCGCGCGCGCAGGCTGTTGATCTGCTCCTTCAGAGTCGACAGCTCACGCTCGATCACTTCCAGCCGCTGCAGACTGTTGGCATCCGTCTCCCGCTTCAGCGCAGCCCGCTCAATTTCGAGCGAAGTCGCCTCACGCTCCAGCTGATCGACTTCCGTCGGAACAGACCCGATCTGAATCGCCAGCGAAGCCGCCGCCTCATCCACCAGATCGATGGCCTTATCTGGCAGGAAGCGGTCCGAGATATATCGATGCGAAAGCGTCGCCGCCGAGACAATCGCCGAGTCCTTGATGCGCACGTTGTGGTGCGCCTCATAGCGCTCACGCAGTCCGCGCAGAATGGCAATCGTGTCCTCGACATTGGGCTCGCCGACATACACAATCTGGAAGCGCCGCTCCAGCGCCGTGTCCTTTTCGATGTACTTGCGGTATTCGTTTAGCGTGGTTGCGCCAATCGCCCGCAGTTCGCCGCGCGCCAAGGCCGGTTTCATCATGTTGCTGGCATCGATCGCACCCTCAGCCGCTCCAGCCCCGACCAGCGTGTGCAGCTCATCGATGAACAGGATGATCTTTCCAGCAGACTCATCAATCTCCTTCAGCACCGCCTTCAGCCGGTCCTCGAACTCGCCGCGGAACTTCGCCCCAGCCAACATCGAGCCGAGATCCAGCGAAACCACTCGCTTGTCGCGCAGCAGGTCAGGCACGTCGCCCGAAACAATCCGCCGGGCCAGCCCCTCGACGATAGCTGTTTTGCCCACGCCGGGCTCGCCAATCAGCACAGGATTGTTCTTCGTACGCCGGCTCAGCACCTGGATCACGCGGCGAATCTCCTCGTCGCGTCCGATCACCGGGTCCAGCTTGCCTCGCCGCGCCAGCTCGGTCAGGTCCTTGGCGTATTTTTCCAGCGCCTGGAACTTGCCTTCGGGATTCTGGTCCGTCACCCGCTGCGACCCGCGCACCGCCGTCAGCGCCTTCAGGATCGCGTCATGCGTCGCGCCCTCAGCCAGCAGCGCATCTACTGCCGGATCGCCCTTTTCGCGAGCCAGTCCCAGCAATAAATGTTCTGTAGATATGTACTCGTCCTTAAAATTGGCGGCCTCGCGGAAGGCCTGTTCGACCGCTTTGTTGAGCCGGTTCGATAGGCCTGGCTGGCCCTGCGCACCCGACACCCGAGGCAGTTTCTCCTCTATCGCGTGCAGCTCGGCTTCCAGCCGCTCCACGGGAACGCCAATCTTTTCAAGCACCGGCAAAATCACGCCTTCGCGGTCCGCGATCAGGCTCAGCAGCACATGCACCGGCTGCAGCTCCGGATTGCCCAGCTCCGAGGCCTGCGCAATCGCCTGCTGCATCGCCTCCTGTGATTTCACCGTCAATTTGTCCCAACGAATCGCCATTCGTATCTACCTGCCTGTTCTCGTCTATTCCTATTTGAGTTTCAATCCAATAGTTCGATCTACGATTCGGTACGCAGAAAAATCAGAGGATTGGCGAGTCCAATTTCGAACCCGCCAATCCCGGCTTTCCCAGCGCGACCTCAAGTCCAGAAATCAAGTTTAGTCCGCTCGTGATTAGGCTGCGGCGCCAATCTTGATCTGCCGCGGCTGTGCCGACGCCTTCTTCTTCAGCTCCAGCTTCAGAATTCCAGCGTTGTAGCTGGCCTGAACACTCTCCGTATCTACTGAGATAGGCAGGCTGAAGGAACGGTAGAAGCTGCCGTAGTGGCGCTCGACCCGCTGGAAGTTCTCCTGCTTTTCGTCGGCTTCGAACTTACGCTCGCCGCGAACGCTCAGAGTCTGGTTCTCGACGCGGATATCGACGTCCTCTTCCTTCACGCCCGGAATCTCCAGCTTGATCACGACCTTCTCTCCATCGTCATAGATGTCGACTGCAGGAACGAACTTGCCGGCAGCTGCCGAGTTTTTTTCGTCGGCGAAGTCCTGAAAGAACGAATTGACCTGGTTACGAACTGCTGCACTCTGCTGAACGGGATACAAACGACGGATAAACATATTGGATTCTCTCCTGGTGCTTCAGATTGAACTGTGCGGTCCAGAGATCTGACTCCGGCCGGCTCAATTGATCTGATGAGAATATAGCATAAAACGATTCATGTAATATGCGCGTCTTATACTCATATTAAGACAGCAGATTTACTTGGCGTGTGTACGCTGCAGATGTACAGCAGTGCTATACTCTCCTCATGGAAGTCCCCATCACACAATTTCGCCGCGAGATTTTCGCGCTCATAAATCGTGCCCTGGAAGGCGAGAACATTGTGGTTTCGCATAAGGGACGGAGAGTCCGCATCGTGCCCGAGGAGCACCCGAAAACACGCTTCGACCGGTTAACGCCGATGCAAATCATCAATCCTGAATTCCCCGATCTACTGGACGACGCCGAGATGAAGGCGGAGATGCAGGCAGAATGGGAAAAAGATTGGGCCGATCAGGGCTTGAACGGCAAGGCTTAGGCGGCTAGATGATGTATATAAATGAGCGTATATAGATGATCGCGTACGTTGATACCCACATCGCCGTGCGGCTGGCAAACGCGGAAATTCAACTTCTGACCGAACAGGCATTGGACGCTATGGCTGCCAACAGCCTGCGCATTTCACCTATGGTCGTTCTTGAATTGGAATATTTATTTGAGCTCGGCAGGATTTCGATTTCGGCGAACGATGTAGTCCGGAAGCTCGAATATGAACTCGACTTGAGAATCTGCGATCTGGACTTTCAGAAAATAATGGATGTCGCTTGCCACGAGAAATGGACCCGGGATCCCTTCGACCGAGTCATCGTCGCCCATGCCAAAGCGAACGGCCTATCTCCCTTGATTTCAGCCGACAGATTAATCCGCGAAAATTACCTTAGAGCAGTTTGGTAAGCTCAGCCCCAGCACCATATTTCCTGGCCACAAAAAGTGCTGCCCGACGAGGCTCGCCGGGCAGCACTTTTAGAACCTGAAGCCGTTTGGATCGTTACGCTTACACCGTAGCCAGCGCAGCCGTCTGATCCGGGAACAGCCCCGCATACTTGGTGATCCCCACCATCGTAAAGACCTTCTGGAAGTGCGCCGACAACCCAAACGCCAGCACCTTCTGCCCGGCGTTGGCTGCTTCCATCAGCAGCTGAATCACCAGTGCGATGCCGCTCGAGTTGATGTACTCGACTTTAGTAAAGTCCAGCATCACCGTCTTCACCGTCGCCTTGGGTAGCGTTTGGTAGGAGCCGATCACGGCCTCCTTCGAAGCCGACGAAATATCGCCTTCAAAGCGAAGGACGGTCACCGGCTGGCCGGAAGGGGACGTGGTCTGGTCGATTCGTGACTTCGTATCGGTCTGCACTTTGAATTCTCGCTCCGTACTTCAGATTACCTTAACAACGTGGAGGCAATGCCGGCGGTTAACGCTCTTACCTGGGATTAGACCCCTTCTTTGTCGAGACGGATGACCAGGCGGACATAACTGCCCTTGCCGTTGGCTCCCACCACCCACTCGGCTTCGTCGACCAGCGCCTGAATGAGGAACATCCCCATCCCGCGAGGATCTTCCTCGCCATGCATCTTGCGGTCTATGTCCGGTTTGACGGGCTGCGATTTCATGCCCTTGCCATCGTCCATCACTTTCACTTCCAGGGCGTCGGTGCCAGCGGAAAGAGTTACGCCGACAGAAAGCTTTTCGTTGAGCCGGTTGCCGTGCTCGATTGCATTGATACAGGCCTCGGCTACGGCTGTCTTGAGGTCCTCGATCCGCTCTTCGCGAAAGCCCAACAGCTTAGCCGTCGAGGCCGCCGTGCTCATTGCCACCTTTTCGAATCCCAGGCTCGAAGGCAGGCGCAGCTCCACCGTTTTGATGCGCCCCGCAGGAGTAGTCATGACGACACCTGCACAGTCTGGCAATCCGAATCCGGCGCGGAAAGCGTCTCCGAATGTGGATGCGACTCAGGCGTCGATGGAGGCAGATGACACAACACCAGGGCCGTCATGTCATCCTCCTGGGGTCCGCCGCCGGAAAACCCGTGAATGGCGACCCACAATGCATCGAGAATACCATCGGCCTGCTGCGTTGGAGTATTAGAAAACTCCAGTAATAGCCGGTCCTGGCCGAATTCCTCATCCGCGCAGAAGACTTCCGTAAGTCCATCGGTATAAAACAGCAACCGGCTTCCGCGGGTAAAACAGAAGCGTTCGCTGGAATACGTCATGCCCGGCAGCAGCCCCAGCGGCGTTCCAGCCGCCTCGACCTGGTGCTGCACGCCGTCGGGAGTGATCACGAAGCCGGGATTGTGTCCCGCATTGACGATCTCCACTTCGCCGCGTTTGGGGTCGAGCTTGAGGAAGATCGCCGTCACATACCGCCGCCGCGCCTCTTCTCCCTCCTGCCAGTGATGCTGGTTCATCCGCGTCGCCAGCAGGTCAAGCGAAACCCCGGTAATCGCCATCGCCCGGAAAGCCGCCCGGAAGCTGGTCGCCATGATCGCCGATGCCAGCCCCTTGCCGGCCACATCGGCCACGGCCATGATGATGCCGCCCTCAGGCAGCTGGATGATGTCGACGTAGTCGCCGCCTACCTCGTAGCAGGTCTGCGAACGCACCGCTATCGAAAACTCCGGAATCGACGGCATCTTCTGCGGCAACAACGACCGTTGAATCTGTCGCGCCGCGTCCAGATCCTGTTGCACCCGCGCCCATTGCAGGTTGCGCTCGTGGTTGCGGGCATTTTCCAGAGCCACAGCAGCCTGCAGCGCCAGGCCTTCGAGAAAATCCGCCTCATATAAGGTGATCGGCCGCCCCTCGGGAGGCGCAACGATCAGCTCCGTCATCCGCTTGCCTTCCCGATCGTCCAGTGGATAAATATGGATGCCGTCGAACTTCCCATCCGCCGTCTTCTGTGGAGCATCGCCGTAAGACAGCTCGGAATTGCTGAAAGCCGCCCCGGCCATCTCCAGTTCGCGGACTACAATCCGGAGCACCGACTCCAGCACCTCGTCCTCGCGAGTCGTCGCATGCACCTGGCGCGAAACCTCAAGCAGTGCCTGCAGCCGCGCCACCTGCTGCTGCAGGTCCATAGTCTGTGAAAGGCCGTCGGCAGCTGCGTTCGAGTTTTCGGCGGTTTCCGTCGCCATTTAGGCTTGCCCCCGTGCTCGTTTCCGGTACTGATCTTGCGTGGAAGACCAATGTATCACCTTCGCACGCACATAGTACTGCAACTTAAGCCACCGCCCGAGTCGGCTTTGACCCCACCAGCCCGTAATACGCAATGTACAGATAGCAGAAGGCGGGAATGACAAAGGAATGCGAGATGCCTGCCTTGTCGGCCACCCAGCCGATCAGAGCCGGGATGACGGCGCCTCCGACAACGGCGGTCATGATCAGCCCCGAACCCTTGCTGGTCATCGGACCAAGGCCTGCGATGCCCAAAGCGAAAATGTTGGGGAACATGATGGAGTTGAAGAAGCCGCACAACACCAAAGTCCAGATCGCCAGTTGCCCGCTCGATACCATGGAGAGCAGCACCATCGCCGTGGCTGCAATGCCGAAGATGCCCAGCAGTTTCCCGGATTTGAAAATCGTAAGCAGCCAGGAACCGAGCAGGCGGCCGATCAGCGCGCCGAACCAGTAGAGCGAGACAAGCAAGGTCGCGATCACAACTTCATTCCATGGACCGAAAAGATGGGTGATCAGCGTGCCGAAGCCGCCCAGGCCAGCAAAGAAGTGAGCGACGCCTTCCGCGTGAATTCCCTGAGAGACAAAGTAATTGAAAGCGATTGAAGCTAGGCCGACCTCAACGCCGACATATAAGAAGATGCCGATCGCGCCCAGTACAGTATGTCTGTAGCTCCAGATGCTGCGGCTCAGGATCGGTTCGCCGTCCTTCGCTGGCCGAAACGCCTGGGTCTGCGAGATGGCGGGCAGGCTCATGAAGGCAACAGCTATGCCCAGTATTAGCAGTCCAGCGGCAATGGCAATGTACGGGCCGCGCACCGTATTGGCAGTGGCCGCCGGCGTAGCCATCAAGGCTGGGTCGGTCAAAATAAAATGCCCTGCGATGATCGGCGCGATGCTACCGCCGAGAGAATTAAGCGCCTGCGCGAGGGTAAGCCGTACCGGCGCGCTCTGCTCGGGCCCGAGAATGGCCACGTAAGGATTGGCCGAAGTCTGCAGCGCGGTCACACCTGCGCCCACCACGAAGACGGCCGTCAGGAAAAGCGGAAAGCTGACCAGCTTGGCCGCCGGCACAAAGAGCAGGCATCCAACCACCTGAATAAAGAGCGATACCACCATGGTTCGCTTGTAGCCGATGGACTCGATAAGTCTCGACGTGGGAGCGGAAAAAACGAAGTAGGCCAGAAAGAAGGCCGACTCCGCCAGCATCGCTAATGCAAACGGCAATGGCGCCTGCGGGGAAGAGAAAATGGAGCGCAGATGTGGCACCAGCGCCATGTTCAGGTTGGTGATAAACCCGAAGATGAAAAATAGCGCAGTGACGATAATGAACGGGCCCATGTAGCTGGGCGCAGTTGGCGCTCCGGCCGGTGCTGTGGACTTGGTAGCCATACTCAGTCGATCTCCACTTCTAAAACTAGAATTTGCCCAGCCGTCTCTTCAGCCACGCCGTTTGCGCATTCGGCCAAGGCGTTGCCGCCGGAAGACTTCCCGCGCCACGCCTGCCGATGGGTTGCACACAACACTATACGGTAAACCGTAGTCAGTGGAAGTGCTCAAACGTTTTAGACCCCGGTTGAGCGGATGAAGTTACGCCTGCCCGGACTATTCTCTTTTCGCTTCGGCTATTCTCTCTTCTAGGACCCGGAGGCGTGTGTGGCAATCGATCCAGTTGGCTCCATTGGCGCCCTTGCTCCACTCAAAAACGCCCGCAATCGCAAGGTGCTAGCCGCCCTCGAAGGCAACTGGCAGGCCGAGATGGAAGGCTACTACACCTACCTCGCCCTAGCCGACCGCGAAACCGATGCCCTGCGCGCCCATGTCCTGCGCCATCTGGCCGCCGCTGAGCTGGAGCACGCCGCACTCTGGGCCAACCGCCTCATCGAGCTGGGCGGCCTGGAGCCCACCTACACCGGCAAACCCCACGGCGACGCCGGCTCACTCGCCAGCCGCGCCGGAGGCCCCCTCATGGCCCTGCGCCGCCTGGAGGTCGAAGAAAGCCGCCACATCGCCGACTACGGCAGGCAGTTGAAAGAGCTGGGCGACGAAGGCT
Source organism: Acidobacteriaceae bacterium (assembly GCA_036271955.1). Lineage (GTDB taxonomy): Bacteria > Acidobacteriota > Terriglobia > Terriglobales > Acidobacteriaceae > Acidicapsa. The sequence goes on along the minus strand of DATAZR010000158.1, from coordinate 5,244 downwards.
CCATCGCCATCCTCGAACACGTCATCGAAGACGAAAAGGAGCACTATCGCGAACTCGGCTCTTTACTTCGTGGCCGCTCCCACTCCGTCCATAGTGGCAAGCGGACCGTCGACCCCAGGAGTCTCCTCGAGGAGCTGCTAGCCCGCCGCAACAAGGGACGCAAACAGGCCGGAAGCCAATACGGAAATTGGATCGGCGACGCCATCTACGGTGTCAACGATGGCCTCGGCTCCATCTTCGGCATCGTCTCTGGAGTTTCCGGCGCAACCGCAGCCCAGACCAGCGCTGCCCAGGCCCACTACGTGCTCATCGCTGGTTTAGCAGGCATGATCGCCTCCGCGCTTTCCATGGGCTCAGGCGCGTACCTCGCCGCCAAGAGCGAGCGCGAAATCTACGAAGCCGAAGTCGAGCGCGAGCGCGAAGCCATCGCCATGAATCCCTCCGAAGCCCGCGAGTTGCTCTCGCTCTATTACCAGGTCAAAGGCCTGCCCGAAGAAGACTCCGAACACGTCGTCGAACACCTCGCCGCCGACCCCGAATCCCTGCTCAAAGCCCTCGCCGCCGAGCGCCTCAGCACCAGCGAAGAAGGCCTGCGCGTCCCCTGGGTCTCGGCCACCTCCGGAGCGCTCTCAACCGCCCTCGGCGCGACCATTCCCGTCATCCCCTTCTTCTTCATGACCGGCATCTCCGCCGTCATCACAGCCGCGGTCATCTCGCTGATCGCCCACTTCGCTGTAGGCGCAGCCAAGTCGCTCATCACCGTGCGCAGCTGGTGGGCCAGCGGCTTTGAAATGACCGCCGTCGGCGCAGTTGAAGGCGCAGTCACCTACGCAATTGGGCTGTGGCTTGGGCATCTCGGAGCGTAGTCGCTGCAAGCTCCCACGCAGCCTTGCGCCCCAGCCGGATGCAATCCGAAATCCCGATCCCATCGTAAGCATTGCCCACCAGGTGCAACCCCGGCAGCCCTGCCACCCGCGGTCGAACGCGCTCAAGCCGATCCCGATGCCCGACCGCATACTGCGCCATTGCCCTAGGCCAGCGCTGCACTTCGACCAGCTCCGGCTCGGCTGAGATCTGCAAAATCTCCATCAGATCCCGCCGCACCAGCTCCACCAGCACCTCATCGGTTTCCGCCAGCAGGTCCGCATTGTGCGCCCCGCCCACAAACGCCCGCAGCACTGACTTCCCCGGCGCCGTCCGCCCTGGAAACTTGCGATGCAAAAAGGTGCAGGCCAGAATCGACCGCCGCTCCACCGCAGGCACCAGAAACCCAAACCCCTCCGGCAGCGGATCGAGATCTGCCCCGTCGTACACCAGATTCACCGTCGCCGAAGAGCTGTACTGAATCTGCTCCAGCTCATCGCTCAACTCCCGATCCACGGGCCGCAGAAACTCCGCCGCAGCCCACGCAGGCGTAGCAACAATCACCGCATCGAATCGCTCGACCACCCCGCGAACTCCACGAACCTCGACCAGCCAGCCATCGCCATCCCGCTCCACCCCCAACACCGGAGCATGAACATGCACCCGCTTCGGATCGAGCCGCGCCACAAGCCCATCCACCATCTGCTGCAGCCCATACCGCAGCGTCGTAAATAGCGGCTTCTGCGCGCTCACGCTTTCCGGGTCTCGATCCGGATCGGCTGCAGCTTTTCGCGCCTTGATTCCCGCCAGCATGCCCCGCGTCAGCGATCCGTGCTTCGCTTCCATCTCCACCAGTCGCGGAAGCACCGCCCGCGCGCTCAGCTTCTCCGCCTCACCGCCATAGATACCCGAGAGCAGCGGATCGGCCAGCCGATCCACAGCCTGCTGCCCATAATGCCGCCGCACCAGCGACGCCACCGATTCGTCTCCATCATCCGGATGCGGCCCGAGTGGCGCACGAGTCACCTCAAGCGCCATCCGCAGTTTGGTCCACCACGAAAACAGCGGCGTCAGCAGCGTAGGCAGCAGCTTTGTCGGCACCAGAAACATCAGCCCATCCGGCAGCGCCACCAGCCTGTTGCCCACCAGGATGAACGTCTTCCGCTCCGCATCATTCGAGGGAACGAGGTCGCCTTCGAGGCCAAGCTCCCGGCAAAGCTCCGCCGCCGCCGGCTTCTCCGTCAGAAAGGAATCCGGCCCCCGCTCAATGACGGTCCCATCCTCAACCGAAGACGAAATCACGCCGCCCAGCCGCGCCCCGGCCTCATACAACTCATATTCGATAGCGCCGCCATCCCGACGCGCCAGTTCCAGCTCATACGCAGCCGCGAGTCCCGCAATGCCTCCGCCGATGATCGCAACGCGCATAGCTTTCTTCCCCCGCTTACAAGTCTATGCGAATCGAAGTTGAGAGGCTCGCGACGGCGGCTATCGCACCAGCGGAATATAAGCCCGCACGCGCCGCCGGTAAGCCACAAAATCAGGCCCGAAGTGCTCTGCAAGCAATCGATCCTCAGTCCGCACCCGTATCTCCGTGCCGGCGATAAAGACCACCACCGCAATGGCAAACAGCAACGGCCTCGCAATCATCACCCCGGTCCCCAGCAGCAGGCAAAGCATCGAAGCATAGATGGGATGCCGAATGAATCGATACGGCCCGGCCTGCACCAGCTTGTGATCCGTGCGCAGCGCCGCCTCAAATCGCAGATGTTGTCCCAGCGCCCGCGCCCCCGTCCATGACAGCAGCACAGCCATCGCCAGCAGTGCCGCAGACAGCCAGACCTGCCACTCCGCCGGCCGCCGCAGCCAGAAGCGCCCCTGCCACAGCACGCTGTAACCCACCATCTGCATTATGATTCCCCACCGGCTGCGGCTATCCCGCACCGTCGTCGAAGAGCCATGCCAGCCGGTCATCACAAACGGAACCAGCCACGCCACCCATCCAATAACGAGGAGAAGATATTGATAACTTCTCATGCGCGCATTCTACCGCGCAGCCTCTGCCAAGAGCTGTTACGAGCCGCACAGTTTGTGATGAATGGTGCTTAGTGAGATTTCGCCGCAAGTCGCTTCACTGACCCGGCAGCGCAAGGCACGCCCTTGCAAAGCGCGCCCGTAATGCCCTTGCCCTCGGTCACCGTGTAGATGCGGTCCACCGCAGGCAAAGCAATCGTCTCCTTGAATCCCGAAGGCCAGTGAATCTCCACCGTCCCCGCATCCGCAGCATCGCCCAGCCCAAAGTGCGCCCTCTGGTCATTCGATGAAATAAAGCTGCCGCCGCTCATCACATCCTCGCGCTGGCGCATACCGTTCGCAGTCAGAAAGATCGTCGCGCCCACCGCATCGCGCGGGCCCCCAGGGGTTGTTCCAATCCGACCGCCGCCAATCAGCTTCAGCTCGACCCAGTGATGATGGTCCGGATTCACGTTGCGCAGCAGCACCGGCGGCCCATCGATCGGGCTGATCACTACATCGATTCTGCCGTCGTTGAACAGGTCGCCAAACGCCGCGCCGCGCCCCGGCGTAATCACCGCCAGCCCCGATCCCTTCACCGGCGGCACATACTCGAACTTCTCCCCATGCAGGTTATGAAACAACAATGGCCGCTGCGCATAAGTAGTCCCCCAGTCATGCTGATCGACCTCCGGATACACATGGCCGTTGACCATGAAAATATCCTTCCAGCCATCATTGTCATAGTCGATCAGCCCCGCGCCCCATCCCAGAAACGGCACTGGAATCTCCGCAATCCCCACGCGGTCGCTCACATCCGAAAAACTCGCCTCGCCGTCATTGCGATACAGCACCTTGTAGTCATCGGAGAAGTCCGTCACCAGCAGATCGAGCAAGCCGTTGTTGCGATAGTCCCCAACCGCCAGGCCCATCGAAGCAATCTCGCGCCCATCCTTGTTCAGCGCAAATCCGGACAGGTAGCCATCATCCGCAAAGCTCCCATCGCCCTTGTTCAGATACAGATAGTTCGGCGACGAATCATTAGCCACCAGCAGGTCCGGCTTGCCGTCATCGTTCACATCGACAAACGTGGTCGTGAATCCGTAATAGTTGCCAGGATCGGAGACGCCAGCCTTCACGCTCGTATCCGTAAACGTGCCGTCGCCGTTGTTATGGAACAGATGATCCGGCTCACCCTGCAACCCTCGCGGACCGCACATCACCGGCGCTCCGCGCAGCTGGCAAAAGGCGCGCGGCACCGTTCCATCGCCCGCTGTAGGCTGGTTCTTCACGTCGTAATGCAGATACCCCGAGACGAAAAGATCGAGCCGACCATCGCCGTCATAGTCGCCCCAGGTCGCGCCGTCGGACCAGTTGCCAAGAGTAACTCCGACCTTCTCGGCAACATCGGTAAACGTCCCATTGTGATTGTTGCGATACAGCCGGTTCTTGCCGAAGTTCGCCACAAAGATATCCGGCCAGCCATCGTTGTCAAAGTCGGCAATCGCCACGCCAAAGCCCCAGCGGCCATTGCCTACGCCCGCCTTCGCAGTCACATTGGTAAACGTGCCGTCATGATTGTTGTGAAACAGCGCCGCCTGCGGCGCCGGCTCCTTGCCATCGAGCGCTTTGTAAGTCGATCCATTGACGAGATAAATATCCAGCCATCCATCCCTGTCATAATCGATCAGGCCCACGCCCGAGCCATCCGTCTCCAGAATGTATTTCTTCTGCGGCGCGCCCATCACATGCTTCCACTGGCTCAGTCCAGAAGCTCTGCTCACATCACGAAAGACCACTGTCCCTGAATCGACAAACCCACCCGCAGTAATCGGCCGCTTCTGCGCGTCGTACACAGCAGGTCGCGGTGGCCCCGAAGCATTTCCCCCCATCGCGCCCTGTTGTGAGCCTTGCTGCAAACTCGGTTGCGGGGCCTGCGCAAACGCAGCCGTCGCAGCAATCAGGCCCAGCGCAATTCCTCGTCGGACACGCGCCGCCACGCATTTTGAAATGTGCCCGCGTCCTTGCTTGCGAAGATCACACATACGCTGGCTGAGCACTGGCCGAATCATTGCCTCGATCACTTGGACGCAGCCGCAGCCTGTGCAGTACCGTCAGCCGCGCAAGCCTTGCCGCCGCACAGCGCGCCCGTGATCTTCGCGCCTTCCGCGCCCACTCCTTCGGTGATGGTGTATATCCTGTCCACCGCCGGCAGCTTCACCGTCTGCTTCACACCCGAAGGCCAGTGAATCTCCGCCGAGCCCGCATCCGTCGCATCTCCCAACCCAAAATGCAAACGCTGATCGTTCGAAGAGATATAGCTTCCACTGCTCATCACATCCTCGCGCTGCGTCATGCCGTTGGCCT
>DATAZR010000157.1:0-68849 GCA_036271955.1 Acidobacteriaceae bacterium | reverse complement strand
TCAGCGGCTCATGCCAGCCAAACATCTTGGTTTCAAACGATCCCCGATGATCGAAGGGAAGAACATACAGTGGCTGAGTAAATCCGCGCGGCGTCATAAGGCTCCTCAAACAGTCTCCGATACTTTCCCTTCTTGAGATGCGCGTGACGATTAAAAGTGGGCTATTTCCGCGCAGCACCCCCGGAAAAGCGAACCGATTCGCGCTCAATGCTATCCGGGTATTATGTATTTTGGCATTCTTTATACCCGGATAATATTTTGAAGCTGATTAAATTTATCCGGATGATATTTTGCTGGGTCTTATTTTGCCCGGATAAATGAGTCCCTGGGGAAATCTAATTCCAGAGCTCGCAACAGTTGCGTCGACCGCATGGTTGGAGCCTCAAGGGCGTGCGTCGCCGCTTCGAATTCCGTTTCAGGCCCGGAGGCCTTGCAACACTTTTGCTGTAGTCACGATTTGTCCGGCATGCCTTTGCGTATGGTCGGCCACATGCACCAGCGCCCCGCCAATGCTGGTCGGCAACTGCTTCCGCCCCACGCCACGAAACGTCTCAAAATCCGCCGCAGCCAGCACCCTCACGCGCCCTGCCGCATTGCTGAACGAAGCCTCAATCTCCGCCATCAGATCAGCCAGCGTACCTTCGCCATCCTGTTCCGATTTGAGCGCAACCAACTGCTCCGCCCTCAGCGCATTGCCCTCGGCATAACTCAATATGCGGTCCACACTGCGAGCAATATGCTTCAGATGAAAGCTCACTGAAGGTAGTCCCAGCGGCTGCGAATGAACCTCTGCATAGCTCAACCCGCTCGTCCACTTTGTGATGTCTTCGAGCGCAAGTTCCAGCGCATGCAGCACTGCGCGCCCCACCGCAGGAACGTCGGTATGCGTTCCGCGCAGCCACGGTTCTACATAAGGCGTAGTTGTAGAAGAAGTGCCCATGAAGAAGCCTCTAGACCGTGCTCTTCACCCGCACCACAGTGATCTTGCTGAAGCCCTCATCGAACGCCGGCGCCTTCAGCCGCTCCGCCATCTTGTGCATGACATCATCGCCCACTGGCCGGTCGCGCTTGCGGTTACGGTCCAGACATATCTCCAGCGGAACATCGAAGAAGACCGCCTGCACCTCGTATCCAAAGCTCTTGGCCATCTTGATCCACTGCCTGCGCTCATGCGGCGAAAGATTGGTCGCGTCCACATAATTCCAGGGCATGCGTGCAATCAGGCGCGCCCGCAGCAGCGATCGCAGCGTCGAAAACACCAGCCCCTGGTAGCGCTGCTCGGTAATGTCGTCGAACAAAATCGTCCGCAGCATATCGCTCGACAGCGGAGTGACTCCGCGCCGCTTGTACCATGTCGTCTTGCCCGAACCGGGCAGCCCGATGGTCAGCACCACAAAACCCTTCGGGTCCTGCGCCGTGCGTCCCGCAGCCTCATTCTCCTGCGGAGGCAGCGATGGCATATCCGGCTGCGTCTCCATCTCCAGCCGACCCGTTCCCGGATCTTCCTCCGCATACGATGGCCGAGCCTGCGCATGGCGCTGTACGTGCGGCCGCGCAGCTGGCCTTTCTGTGCGAGATTCGGAGCGAGGCTCGGACCGAGACTCGCTCCGCCCCTGCGTCTGCGGCGGTGGCGGCGCTGCCGCGGCTGAAATCTGCCGCGACGGCAAGTCCTCGGGATAATTAGGCACCAAAGGCCGTGGCTGGTTCGAAGGCAACTCGTGACCGATCTTTCCGGTCGACTCAGAAGTATTGGGCTCTCGTTTGGATCGTCGTCTCATGCTTTGAATTCCCGGTTATAACACTCACCGCCATCATATCTTGTCCAATGCACCTAAGCAGGTGCATCCCTCGGTACTCCCGCGTATCTCCTTTTTCAAGCCGCGTCTCTACCCAGAAACGCAATCTGAAGCGATTCTCATTTTGCCGTTGTTGACAACGGTGATAATCTGATGGGTTTGGTGGAAGGCCTCGCCGGGTCCAGAATCTGCTGATACCGGAGTTCGTAGATGCTGGAGACCCAGGCACTGTCGTTCGTTTCCGTTTCATTCATACCGAAAGCAAAACCCGAGCAATTCCAAGGAGAGAAAATAGCATGGCAGTTAAGGTTGGCATCAATGGGTTCGGCCGCATCGGCCGGAATGTGTTCCGCGCAGCGCTGGGCAACCCCGATATCGATTTCGTAGCCGTTAACGACCTCACCAGTCCCGCAATCCTGGCTCATCTTCTTAAGCACGATTCGATCCTGGGCAACCTGTCCAATGACATCGTCGCCGGCGACGACTTCATTTCTGTCGATGGCAAAAAGATCAAGGTTTATGCCGAGCGCGACCCTGCCAAGCTCGATTGGGCTTCTGTCGGCGCGCAGATCGTCGTCGAATCTACCGGCCACTTTACCGATGCCACCAAGGCCAAGGCCCACCTCGGCGAAACCGTGAAGAAAGTCATCATCTCTGCCCCGGCCACCAACGAAGACGTAACCCTCGTCCTCGGAGTCAATGACAGCAAGTACGATCCGGCCGCGCACAATGTCATCTCCAATGCCAGCTGCACCACCAACTGCCTCGCGCCTGTCGTCAAGGTCCTGCTCGCCAGCGTCGGCATCGTCAGCGGCATCATGACCACCATCCACAGCTACACCAACGATCAGGTCATCCTCGACTTCCCGCACAAGGATCTGCGCCGCGCCCGCGCTGCCGCCATCAACATGATCCCCAGCTCTACCGGCGCAGCCAAGGCCCTCAAGCTGGTCCTCCCCGAGACCGCGGGCAAGCTGGACGGCTTCTCGATGCGCGTCCCAACCCCTAACGTCTCCATCGTCGATCTCACCTTCGTCAGCGAGAAGCCCACCACCGTCCAGGAAATCAACGCCGCCCTCAAAGCCGCCAGCGAAGGCGAACTCAAGGGCATCCTCGGCTACGAAGAGCATGAGCTCGTCAGCTCCGACTTCAAGGGCAACAAGCTGTCGTCGATCGTGGACGCACCGCTCACCAAAGTCGTCGGCAACAGTGTCAAGGTCCTCAGCTGGTATGACAACGAGTGGGGCTACTCCAACCGCGTAGTTGACCTCATCGGCTTCCTCGTATCTAAGGGCCTGTAGTCGACAATCCGCTCTCAAAAAGTTGTCATCCTGAGCGAAACGAAGGGTCTGCTGTTGCACTCCTTCCCAAATAAAAGAAATGTGGGTGCCCATCCTTGACGCGTACTTTGCGGCAAGGGTGGGACTCCACAAATCCCTCAATACATCGGGCAATCCCATGCGCCAGAACCTTCCCGGCTCATCCCCCTACGAGCCCATCATCGGCTTCTCCCGAGCCGTGCGTATCGGCAACAGTGTGCATGTCTCCGGCACCGGCCCCGTAGGCGCACACGAAGCAGACGCAGCAACCCAGACCCGCCGCATCTTCGAGATTGCCTCTGAAGTCCTCACCCGCGCTGGCGCATCTTTCTCAGACGTAGTCCGCACCCGCATCTACCTCACTCACGTCGAAGACTGGGAGACTGTAGGCCGTGTCCACGGTGAGTTCTTCGCCGATATCCGCCCGGCAGCCACTATGCTCGTAGTAGCGCAGCTTCTCCATCCCCAATGGCGCGTGGAAATCGAGTTCGACGCCGTCTTAGCTGATCTCTGATCTCTGTTCCCCGATCTCTATTCCGAAGGAATCCCAATGTCCAAGCTCTCCATCCGCGATCTCCATCTCAATGACAAGCATGTCTTCATCCGCGTCGACTTCAACGTTCCGCTCACCGAAGACGGCAGCGCCATCACTGACGACACCCGCATCCGCGCCACGCTGCCCACCATCGAATACGCGCTGCGCCACCACGCCAAGGTCATCCTCGCCTCGCATCTAGGCCGCCCCAAGGGCAAGCGCGATCCCAAATATTCCCTGCGCCCCATCGTCGACCGCCTTCGCGAACTCCTCGATGAAGAAGTCAGCCTTGACGTCAACGTCGGTTTTTCGCCCGACTGCGTCGGCGAAGTCGCCAGCGAGCTTGCCAACCAGCTCGAATCTGGTCAGGTTCTGCTCCTCGAAAATCTGCGCTTCCATCCACAGGAAGAAGCCAACGACGCAGGCTTCGCCAAGCAGCTCGCCAGCCTGGCTGAAATTTACGTCAATGACGCCTTCGGCTCCGCGCATCGCGCCCACGCTTCCACCGAAGGCATTACGCATTTCCTCAAACCAGCAGCGGCTGGTCTCTTGATGGAAAAGGAACTGACCTACCTCGGCAAGGCTCTCGAATCGCCCGAAAAGCCCTTCGTCGCCATCATCGGCGGCAGCAAAATCTCCGGCAAAATTGACGTCATCGATAACCTGCTCGACAAGGTGGATACGCTGGTCATTGTCGGCGGCATGGCTTACACCTTCCAGCGCGCGCTCGGCGTCACCACCGGTAAATCCCTCGTCGAAGAAGATAAGATCGACATCGCCAAACAAGCTCTCGCCAAGGCCAAAAAGAACGGCGTCAAGCTTGTCCTTCCCGTCGATAACATTCTCGCCGACGACTTCTCCCCAACCGCCAAGACCCAGCCATGGGATTCCTCGAAGAACTTCCCCGCCGACTGGCAGGGTCTGGACATCGGTCCCCGGACCGTAGCTCTGATCACCGAGATCGTCGCCGAAGCCAAAACCATCCTCTGGAACGGGCCGGCCGGCGTCTTCGAGTTCCCCGCCTTCGCCGTCGGCACCAACGCCATCGCCCATGCGGTAGCCAACAACATCGCAGCCACCAGCATCATCGGCGGCGGTGATTCGGTGTCAGCCATCAATCAGGCCGGAGTAGCCGACAAAATCACCCACATCAGCACCGGCGGCGGCGCCAGCCTGGAGTTTCTGGAAGGCAAAAAACTCCCCGGCGTCGAAGCCCTTACTGATAAATAAATAGAAATCTAACTTCAGCGGCGGCGACTCGAACGAGCCCCGCCGCGCGCCAATTTGAGGCTTACAATCGTAGTGTGACCGTCGATAAAACAATCCGCAGATTCTCAAGCCACGCGGAACAAAAAAAAGAGACCTATCGCTACTGGCAAGGTCGCACCATTGGTGAGCGGTTCGTCGCCGTCTGGGAAGCGACAGCAGCAGCCTACGCCTTCAAGGGAATTCGATACGATGCTACCCGAAGATCTGAAGCAACTCTTACTCGCGTTCAACGAACACCGCGTTGAGTATCTTGTTGTCGGAGGATACGCTGTAGGCGTCCACGCAGAGCCGCGCGCCACAAAAGATCTCGACGTTTTTGTACGCTCGTCAGAAGTCAACAGCGAGGCAATCTACCGAGCGTTAGCCGCCTACGGTGCGCCCATCGCAGAATTGACCCCAGCCGATTTCCGCAACGATCCAAACTCCGTCTTCCAGATCGGCCAGCCTCCCGCCCGCATCGACATCCTGCAACATATCGATGGCATTGAGTTCGAAGAGGCTTGGAAACATCGCGCAGAAGCCGCCGTCGATGGCGTTCCGGCACACATAATCTCCGCCGAACACCTGATTCAGAACAAACTCAAATCGGGCAGAATGCGCGACCTCGCAGACGTTGAAGCTCTTCAAGAAGCTCAGACGAACGCAAGGACGAAAACCGCAGCTACGGATGAGAAGGTCCGCCCGTAAGCTGAACCAGATACTCCGCCGGAGAAAGCACAGTCACACCTTTTCTAGCCGCAGCCGAAAAGTGCTTAAGATTTCCCGTTACCAGCACCGCTCCAGCAGCATGAGCCAAAGCTAGAAACGGCGCATCCTTGGCATCCGGCAGCATATGCGGCCACGGATCCGGCTCTTCAAGCCGCAAGCCTTCTTCGATCAGAAACTCCAGCCACAGCGGCGGAAAATCGTAGCGGCTGAACTTCTCGCGCTGCATCACCTCGCGATACTCAGCAACAATTCCTGAAGAGAGAACAGCAATAACCTGCCCCTCCAATACCCAATCGATAATCAGCTTGGCCGAAGCGCCATCTTTCCGAATCCCGGCATAGACGATGACGTTCGTATCCAAAACCGCAAGCCTCACTCCGCGTTCCTGCCCTCATCAGCACCGCGCATCTGGGCGATCTCCTGATCGATCTCTTCGTCGGTCATCTCGCTCGCGCCGGTCTCTTCGGCGCGCGCCCAGCTCTGCCGCAGGTTTGCCTTCGCCATCGCCCGACGCAGCTCGCGGTCTTCCATGGCTACGTCACCAACCACCGGGACCAGAAAATAAGCTGGCCCCTGCTCCCCCGCCAGCAACACCGTTTCTCCTCGCGGAACATCCTTGATTGCCTTCGCGCCGCGCGTCCGGAATTCGCGCAAAGAAATCTGTCGCATACGCACCTCATCTTCAAGTGTAGCCAAAATGGCTACGCTCCGCAGTTTGGATGTCGTTCCCGAGCCCGAAGAATTGGGTCTCTAATAAGGCAGGCACTAAACGCAGAAAAGCCCGGCTTGGATAATCCCAGGCCGGGCTTTCATTTCTTCAACTACTGCTTAAAGTTTTTCGTAGAAGTCGCACGCCGAGCAGGAGATATACACTCCACCCGGAATGCCGCGTTCGCGGTCTTTCACCCGCTTCACGATGCGGGTCGGTTTTGCACATTTGGGACAGTCGGTTGACTTCGACGTGTCCATCGCTTTCTTACGGTCGCCTGTTTTCGCAATTTTGGCCATGGATCCTGATTTCTCTCCTTGAAAATTGTCTCTGCTCACACGCCTGCACGTTCCGAAAAACGACGGCGCGGCTTCAACGCAGCGGCCACAAGTTCTACCCCGCAGAGCGGCGCTCTGAACCACTTGAGCTTCAATTCTTAAGGAACTGGGCTTCGAAGGCAGGCGCTTGAATGCGGGAAAGAAACGGTCGACTCGCTCCCTCAAGTTTACACCAGCTGTCGCATCAGCGAAATCACACCCGAGCCGGAATCCGCTTCAGCCTCAAAAACGCGCCGGCTCCGCAGCGCTCGGATAGAAATTCGAGTTGGGTGGCGGGGTCTGGGGATGATAATCCGGTCGCGCTGGAGTGCTATCAGGCTTCGCATCCGGTTTGGCTGGATCGCCGCTCGCGGCTGGTTTCGCCGAATCCGATGCAGAGGTATCTTTCTTCGCTGCATCCGCCTTGCCCGCGTCCGTTGATGGCACGTCCGTCGATGCTGCATCCGTCTTGCTTGCACCGGCCTTCTTCTCCGGATGGGCATCCACCGTCCGCGCCGCATCCTTGGTCGTATCCTTCGGGAAGATTACCGGCTTCATCGGCCCTTCGCGATTCATTGTGTTCTGGGTATTGGAATCCGTATCCGTCGGCAGCTTCTCTCCCGGCGCGCGCAGCGTTGGCGGAGCCTGCGCGGACTGCGTCTTCGGGTCGCGATGCACATCGCCCAACTCGATCGGACGCTCCGCCGCAGCCAGCACCGGCTTGCCATCCGTGGTCATCATCGCTTCCACTTCGTCCTTGGTAAAGATCGCCAGCGGCTGCCCCAGCTTGGCCAGTTCCACGCGGATCACGCGGTTCCCGTTGATCCGCACAAACTGCACATCTTGCGGCGGATGCCCGTAAATCCACTCCTCAAACGGCATCTGCCCATCGACCTCGCGCGACTTCGACTCCGGCTGCCCCATCGCAAACAGCACCATCTCCGTGCTCATGCCCACCATCACCTGGTGGTTCAGGATCGCTTTTTTGAGCTGCTGTGGCAGCGTGTCGGTATACGCCTGCACCGGCGTCTTCATATCGAACGAAATCAGCGGCGCCAGCAGAGACTTGATCTGCGCAGGCGTCACGTCCGGCACAAACTTGTCAAAGGACAGCGTGATCCGTGACCCCACAGGAGCCGTGTCGCTGTCCTGCACCACCGGATTCATTACCCCCGGCCCACCCATCCCAATTTGTATATGGCGCAGAAACTCGTGCTTGTGGTCCGGCCCGCCGTTGATGTCGAAAACGATCTTTTCCTTGTCGATCCGCACATTCGACAGCACCACCCGCTCGCCCGGCTTTACCGACGTGCCCTGCTCGGTCACCTGGGTTACGTAGCTCTGGCCTGTCGGGCTCAGCTTGCCGTTCGCCGCAAGCGTCAGCCCCTTCTTGCCGCGCGGAAACGGCCGCATGGCAAAGCCCTGCTCGGCAACCAGCGTCCGCAGAATGTCCTGGTGCCCTCGGGCATCGATCGGCTGCTTCGGCAGCTGTACCTTGGTCGGCTCAATCTGCGCGTAGCGCCGGTCGATGCTCCCTGCGGCGCCCGTCGAAGGCACCGTGTTCACGAGAATTACCTGCTGCGCCAGTGCCGCGCAGCCGCATCCCAGAGCCAGCGCAAGTCCGCCCAAAACCGCCGCCTGCGTCGTCATCGACTTCGAACTGCCGCGAACCGATATAACCCGCGCCATGGCCAACCTCCGCGCATCTTCCGCACCGGACTGCTGCGAGCAGAGCACTGCTCACACCTTGGGCCAAAGGTTATCGCTCTTCAAGAGGAATAAGCAAGTGCCAGCTATGCAGGATTTGACCGGACCACTTTGATTTTTACAGTTTTGGTTTTTTACAGCTCCGAAACAACGTCGCCAGTTGCTGGGCGATCCACCACCGCGCGCGGAGCGTCCAGATCGCGCGCCACCGCCGGCGGAGCGCCGCCCGCAGGCAGTATCTGCACCAGCGGCTTCACCTCCGGTGAGGCATCCCGTGTGGCGGCCTCATGTTGCGCCCGCCCTGCCGCGTCCAGGTCCACAGGAATGCCGCCCGGTTCCAGTACTGGGGCATTATGCACAAAGCTCAGCTCGCGCGTGGCTCGATAAACAAACGGCATGGCCAGCAGAATCACCGCAAAGGCTAGCCAGCTTCCGTCCAGCCCGAAATCTCCGCCTGTCAGCCCAATCGCCGCGATCATGTCGCTCTGGATCAACGGCGAGTGGCTCCCGTTTCCATTCACCGGCAGCCCAAACAGCAGCGCCCGTGAAGCAACCCAGCCAAAGTGCAGTCCCCAAGGTAGCCACAGAGCACGCGTGCGCAGATACGCCATCGAGAGCAGCAGCCCCAGCGCAATGTTGACTGCCATACTGGCATTCCCGGCTCCTGGCAGCCTGACGTTCAAAATTCCATACAGCACCGAGAGCATCAGCGCCGCCGGCAATTCCCCAATGGCTGCAATCGCGATTTGAAAGGGATAGCCCCGAAAAGCTAACTGCATCGCCAGCGTCCCCAGCGCAAAATACGCCGTCTCGACGACCAGCCAAGCCAGGCCAGTCCGGCTCAGAGAGAGATGCACAAACACCGCCCCGAAGATCACCACCGGCAGCATGCAGACGATCGCAATCGCCCAGCCGATGGCCACTCCCAGCCCGGTCTCGCTCAGCCATCCCTTGCGAAAGACCAGTCCCTGCTGCCGCACCGGATGCAGTTGCCGGTCAAACGAAAAACCGAATCCCGCAAACCCGAACAACAGCAGGAAGACAAACATCGCCTGCTCCACCAGCGGGCTCCAGTCCTGCGAAACCAGCCCATGCGCGCCATGCCGGGCCAGCAGCCGAGCCAGGAAAAAGTACAGCACCGCCATGATGAACTGTCCAAACAGGCGCATCGGACGATGCCGCGGTTCCCCGCTCTTCCCCGTCTCCGGATGTACAGGCATTGTCGCGACTGGATCAGTGCTCACAGGCACACCTTCCCCTTGGCGTCGCGCTTCCCCGCTTCTTGGAGTCCGCCGCCCATCGCTCAGGCTTCCGTATAAAACTGCGCAATGTTGCGGAACTTCGTCCTGCGCTGTTGCAAACGCTTCTCCACCGGAAGCGACTTCAGCTGCTCCAGGTGATAGAGCAGGCAGGAATCGAGCAGGTCGAACGCGCCCTCGCGATCCTCATGCGCGCCCGCTGGCGGCTCGGGAACGATGTCGTCCACGCAACCGAGCTCCTTTACTTCCTGTGCCGTGATTTTCATTGCTTCGGCAGCGCGCTCCTTGTGCGCAGCATCGCGCCACATGATAGCCGCGCAAGCCTCGGGAGTGATCACGAAGTACAGCGCATTCTCCAGGATCAGCACTCGGTCCGCCACTGCCAGCGCCAGCGCTCCGCCTGAGCCGCCTTCACCCGAGACAATCGCCACCGTAGGCACCTTAAGCTTGGCCATCTCCACCAGATTGCGGGCAATCGCCTCGGCCTGCCCGCGCTCCTCGGCCCCAAGGCCGGGGAAAGCGCCCGGCAGATCGATAAAGCTGATCACCGGCCGGTTGAACTTCTCAGCGATCTTCATCGCCCGCAGCGCCTTGCGATAACCCTCGGGATTGGGCATGCCGAAGTTGCGCCGCACCCGTTCCTTGGTCGTGCCGCCTTTGCGGTTGCCGATTACCAACACTTCGTGACCGTGAAACCTCGCCATGCCGCATGCCACGGCTTCATCGTCGCCGTAGGCGCGATCGCCGTGGATTTCGCTGAAGTCGGTAAACAGCCGCTCGATGAAGTCCATTGGGTAGGGGCGCTTGGGGTGCCGTGCGCGCTCGACTTTGATCCACGCCGCCGAACCTGGCTGCGGCTGATTAGAACTGCCTGGGGATGATTCGCTCATGAAAACAAAAGTACCTCCGGGCCAAACCGCAACCCGGTCCTCCCTGATTCTACGGTCCAGACCTCAAAGCTACAAATGCCCTAATATCCCTCTGTCCCGCAGCCCGTTCCATCAGCGCAGCACAACCCCCTCCAGCACCGCATCGATCCTCGCCAGCGATTCCTCCGGTAACGTCACCCCGCTCGCCGCCACACTGGCAGCAAGCTGCTCAGGGCGCGAAGCCCCAACGATAGCCGAAGCAACCTCAGGCCGCCGCAGAACCCACGCCAGAGCCATCTGCGTCATCGTCAGCCCCAGTTCAGCCGCAATGGGATTGAGCCGGTCCACAGCCTCCAGCAAAAAATCGCTGCGAAACCGCCGCCCATTCGTCTCCATCGTCACGTTCATCGCCGGATCGGCCGCCCGGCTCCCCTCCGGCGGCGGCTGCCCCGGTTTGTACTTGCCCGTCAAGACGCCCTGGGCCAGCGGCGAATAGACGATGTTTCCCAGCCCAAACTCGCGGCAGGCAGCAAACACCGCCGCCTCCGGCTTGCGCCACAGCATCGAGTACTGTGGTTGGCTCGAAGTCATCGCCGTCCATCCATGCGCGGTAGTCGACTCTGCTGCCGCAACAATCTTCTCCGCAGGCCATTCGCTCAAACCGATAGCCCGCACCCTGCCCGACCGCACCGCCCGATCCAGCGCCTCCAGCGTCTCGTCCAGCGGAGTCTCCTTGTCATACCGATGGCACTGGTAAAGGTCGATGTAGTCGACGCCCAGCCGCCCCAGCGACCGATCCAGCTGCTTCACAATCTGCGCCGCAGAGAGCCCCTTGTCCGGTTCATCCCCCACCGGATTAAAAACTTTGGTCGCAATCAGATATTTGTCCCGGCTCACGCCAGACGACCGTAGCCCCACGCCCAGCACCCGTTCCGCTTCACCTGCCCCATACTGGTTCGCGGTATCGAAGAGCGTAATGCCCAACTCCAGCGCCGCTTGGACGCAGGCAATCGCCCGCTCCCGCTCGACCCCGCCAGCGACAGTTAGCCACGTCCCAAAACTGATCTCCGAAACAACAAGCGGGCCATTGCCCAGACCACGATAACGCATAGTCAGAGTCTATCTGCGTTTCCATGCTGGCAGGATGAGAGGATCAACCGCCGGCTGAGGCGATACGAGACGGCGTCAGTTGCTGGTCTTAAGCTGAGTCTTGATCCAGCGCTCGACTCGGGCATCGAGCACATCGAGCGGCAGCGCTCCACCGGACAGAATCTCGTCGTGAAAAGTCTTGAGGTTGAACTTCGAGCCAAGCTGTTGTTTCGCGCGTTCCCGCAATTCGCGAATCTTGAGTTGGCCAAGCTTGTAGCTGCACGCCTGTCCAGGTCCGGCGATATAACGGTCCGTCTCAGCCTGGATTGTAGGCTCGTCGATGGCATGGGAGCTGCGCATGTAATCGACAACCTGGTCGCGGCTCCAGCCCATATCGTGAATACCCGTATCGACCACCAGCCGCACCGCCCGGAACAGCTCCGAACGCAACCTGCCGTAGTCCGAACCAGGGTCCTGATAGAAGCCAATCTCCTTGCCCAGTTCCTCAGCATAGAGTGCCCAGCCCTCGGTATATGCCGAGTTTCCACCGTGCTTGCGAAACTCGGGCAAGCCAGTAAGCGACTGCTGGATCGAGATCTGCAGATGATGGCCGGGAACGCCCTCGTGATAAGCGACCGCCTCGTCATTGATAAAACTGCGATGCGTCGGGTCAGATACCGCAACTGAGACACGGCCCGGGCGCTTGCCATCGGGCGTTCCGCCCTGATAGTGCGTAGCAGCGGCAGCCTGGAATGGTGGAATCGGCTCGACTGTGACCGCGGTCTTGGGCAGCAGATTGAAGAGCTCAGGCAAGCGCGGCTCCATCTGCGCAATGTATTTGCGGAAGTCCTCAACGATAGCGTCCGCTGATGCCGGCTGATACTTTGGGTCGTTCTCGACATGATCGCGGAAGCTGGCGAGATCTTTATAGCCGTTGGCCTTGGCCAGTACAGTCATCTCTCCTGTAATGCGATCGACCTCCTTCAGCCCAATCTCGTGGATCTGTGCCGCCGTGAGATCCGTGGTGGTGAAGCGATGCAGCGTTGCCTGATAGCGGCGCGTGCCCCCGCCAAGCGAGTTGATCGACAGTGTGGTTCTGCAGTGTGGAATGTACTCGGTAGTGACGAAGGCCGCGAACTGCTTGTACGCCGGGAAGACTTCGTTATTCACCGTGGAGGTGATCTCGTCCGTGAGCCGCTTCTTATCCGCATCGGAAAAGCTGGCCGGAAATTTCTTGAGCGGCAGAATGAAGGGATTTGCGGCAACCACACCCTCCGCCTGCCCCGGAATCTTTTCGGCAATGAACCGCACCGGGACAAGATGATCGCTCACACCGGCGCGTAAAACGTCCTCGGTCTGCAGAAACGCCTTGGGAATCTGGTGCAGGCGAGCGATGTAGTCTTCGTAGTGCTTAACCGAGTCGAAAGGCATCGAAAGCGGCAGGTCGGCCAGACCCGCATGAATGCCTCCGCCGCCGCCCGAGGAGCTGAGCGGCATCTCGTACTCTTTGAGATCGTTGTCATCCACGCGCTGCTGCAGCTGGCGTTGAAAGAGTTCATGCGAGATCAGGTCCTGCTCCGGGAAGCCCGCAGGATCGATCGCCTTGATCTTGGCCAGGTCGGCAAGCTCACGCTGGTGGCGCGCAGCAGAGGCCGCAAGGGAAGAGTCGCCGAGCTGGTCGTTGTAGCGATAGTCTCCGACAGCAGTCGCCAGCGTGGGATTCATCTTCAGCGTTGCCTGCCATGAATCATCAAACAGGGCATTCTGGGCAGCCACTCGAGAGGCAACGGAGGCCGGTGCTTGGGCAGAGACTTGAGCCGGGGCGAACTGCGACAGAGCGGCCAGGAAAAGAACAGAGGTAGCGAGCAGGTTAGGACGCATGCCGACAAGCGTAGCAGAGCGAAATGAGCCGCAGGCTGAAATATTCACGCAAAACGGCAGGCATGTATGGTCTGGGCGAATGCCACCGTGCGACCCCATCGCGCTATCGTTAAATATGCCTTTGAACCTTCAGCAGCAGTTCGGCCAGATCGACATCTACGTCTTCGATCAAATCCTTCGCGGCAACATCGCTCCCGGCATGCGCGTACTCGACGCCGGCTGCGGATACGGGCGCAACCTCGTGCATCTTCTGCGCGAGGGCTGCGAAGTCTTTGCGCTCGATGCAAGCCGCGATGGAGTGGAACACGTTCGCCGCCTCTCCGCATCGCTGGAGACAGGTCTTCTGACCGAAAACTTTCAGGTCGGCGTCATCGAGCAGCTCCCGTTTCCCGACGCATTCGCCGATGTTGTCATCTGCAGCTCAGTGCTTCACTTCGCGCGCGATGATGCTCACTTCTACAAGATGATCTCTGAGCTCTGGCGCGTTCTCCGGCCCGGCGGCCTGCTCTTCTGCCGCCTCGGCTCGCGGATCGGCATGGACTTCGCGCACGTAGAGGGCAACAAGTACGTGACCGGAGACGGCTCCATATGGTTCCTCGCAAACGAAACGATGCTCATGGAACTCACCAAGGAAATGAACGCCGTTCTCGTCGATCCGCTGAAGACCACCGTCGTGCAGAACCATCGCTGCATGACCACATGGGTGCTGCGAAAACAAGCCTGAGCCTGCGAAACCGAGTAGCCCCAGCTAGTAGCTACAGCACATGCTCAGCTGCGGATGCTACTCCTTCACCGGCACTTCACTGCGGATATGGAAGTGGACAAGGATAGAGGCGTGGCCTACCGGACAGCCCAGCAGCAGGCCGCGCCCCTGTCCCTTGACCGAGTAAGCGACATGCGCAATTCCCCCCGGATCGATCTTCATCACCACCGGCCCGGATACCTGCTTGATCTTCTCCTTGTCCACCAGTTCGGCCTCAGCCGACAAGACCTGCTCATGCAGCGAAGCGTCAAGCGCAATGGGCACTTGGAGATCATCCGCGGAGCTCGACCGGTTGCAGTCGACCACCAGGCCGGAGATCTTGTTGTCGCGAACGCTGTCGACAACATCGATGATCGGATTGTTGCGATAAACCCTGGCAAAAAAAGTATAGGCATCCGACGATCGACTGGCCGGTCTCACGATATCGATGTGGTCAGCCACGATCTTCTGCGGCGCCGTATCCACATCGCATCCATACGTTGCGCTGTAGTAGCTCACCACGCGAACATGCGCCCGCAGGTATCGGCCCACGCCCTCTCCGGCTTTGGTGTCCAGCGTTTCAAAAGCACAGAAGCGATGGATACGGCTCGCCGATGGCGTGCTTCTCCACTTCTGCTCCAGATCGATCAGGAAGCTGTTGTCGTTGCTGTCGCTGAGGTCCGTCAGCAGAGGATCGCCGTCGTAGATCTTCGCCAGGTTGGCCACAAACGATCCCTCATGCGGCGTCGAATACGAAACGATGAACCGCACATGCGCGGCGTCGGCAGGATGGTTCAGGAGCATCTCCTCGGTGACAATCCCGCCGAGGCTGTGGGTGAGAAAGACGACTTCGCGATGGTCCCAGACCTTCTGGTCCTTCAGCCGCTTCCACAGAATTTCAGCGAGCTGCACCGTCGATAGCTGGCCGTGGCTCTGCGGCGTGGGATACTCGGCGACTACTACGTCCGATTGCTGAAAGTGCGGATCGGTCTGGATCAGCTGTGGCCAGTAGGCGTTATTCGATGCCCGCCACGTCTCGCGGTCGCCATGAATGCCGTGGACAAATACGATCACCCGCGGTTTAAGCGGATCGGCCTTCGCCTGCAAACAACCCAGCCCAACGAAATAGTTTAGAAATAACGCCAGAAAAACGGCGGCAGCGCGAAGCAAGTCAAACCCCTCCCGGATCTCGAACGATGTCCGTTGCTAATAACTGGACACTCATTCAAGCTTAACGTTTTTTGAGGAGTTGAAGAAGATTGCCGCCCTGTGCTCCGGATGCACCGGGTAAACAACAGCGTCAATTCATTGACGCTGTACGCTGTTGCACATCCAATGCCTCAGCAAGCTATTTGGGCAAAGGGATAGACACAGCCTTGCCCGCACCTCGTTCGGCAATCCACAGAGTATCGCCTGCAGGCTCAACACCGGTAGGAGTCTTGAGCCCTTCCTTGATCACCGTGATGCTCGCCTTGTCTCCATTCACGGTGATAACGGAAATCTTGCCGCTGCCATTTTCGGCGACGATGAGCTTGCCATTTGCCGCACGCATGCCATCGGGCCCCTTGATAGGCTGATCCATCCAGATATCGACAGGCTCTCCCACCTTGCCGGCAGCATCGACCGGTATGCGGTAAAGATTGTTTGAGAACACGTTGTTCACGTAGAGCGTGCCATCGAGAAACGTAATGCCGTCCACGCCCACCAGCGCCCGATGCTCCACGAAGAGTTCCGCAGTGGCCGCGCCTGCCGCCAGCTTGTAGATTCTGCCGTTGGCAGTATCGGTTATATACAGAGCCTTGTCCGGCCCGATCGCAAAATCATTGCAGGTATTGTTGTCCCCTGGCAGGTTCCATCGAATCTTCGGCGCGCCGGTGGAGAGGTCGAAACTTCGTAGGGTAGTATGCCGCCGCGCTGGCTTGCTATCCGGCACCGGAGTCAGCTGGCAAGCCCACAACGTATTGCTGGAGGCATCCGCCAGCATGCCGAAGAAAAATGTCCCCGGGCCTTCGCCGTTGGCATCGATAAACTTCTCGGCGGCGGATGCTCCCGGACGCACCTTGTAGACAAATGGCGAGCTGGCGCTGCCGACGATCAACACGCCGCCCGGCGCCACAGTTAAACTTTCCGGCTGTGATTTCGCGTCGGCGATCAGGATGTCAGCAGCAAGCGCGGCCTGGGCAAAGCCCATAACTAGAACAACGCAGGCGGCCAGGCGGCGAGCATTCGAAATGCACATCGTCGAATCTCCTCAGGGATGATCTTATGCACGGATGATTTCTACACGTTGAGCGATCAAAGAAAGAACGCAAGCCATCTTAAATTGGCAGGCAAGCATGCGAAACAACAAATCGGCTTATGTTGACTGACAATTGATATAGCGAGCTAACTCAACACCTGCACAGCCCCGCGTCCCAGCAATTCCTCAATCGACTCTACCCATCCCCGATCCGCAGCCACAGCCATCCCCGCCGGCTCCAACACGACCTCGTATTGGCCCTTCTTCTGCAGGTGCATCATCACCTTGCCCGGCCCCGGAGCAGCATCAATCTTCCCACGCAGCGCGGCAAACATCTCCTCGCTCGCAACCTCCAGATTCAGCCGCAGCCGCACACCCGTAGGCAACCGCACCTGCACCTCATCCAACGGCTGCAATCCGCTGATTTCCAGCTTGGGTGCGGAGTCTTCCTCGCCCATGAGCACGCCCCGCACAAGTACAGCAGCTTCCGTCTTCAGTTGATCCGCAAGCCGTTCATAGTTCTTGGCAAAGCAGATCACCTCCAGCTTTCCATACGAATCTTCAATGTGCCCCTGAGCGTACATCGCATCGGTGCGCTTACTTTTCTGAGCACGCATTCCGACCAGCACCCCGGCAATCGAAATCTCATCGCTTGGATCTCGCTGCTGCCCCCAGCGTGGACGCGGCGGCGGCTTCATCTCCAGCGCTGTCGCCGTCGAAACCACACCATTCAGATTGCGCAGCTTCTCCGCGTATTTGTCGAGCGGGTGCCCAGATACAAAGAAGCCCAGCACTTCCTTCTCGCCGTTCAGCCGCTGATGCTCGTCCCAGTCCGCGATATGCGGCAGATCGTTGCTGCCCTTGCCATGCGCAGGCGCTTCATTGAATAGCCCAAACAGCCCATGCTGCCCTTGCGCCGCATCCTTCTGCGCCTTCTGCCCGCGCTCCATCGCTTTATCGACAACCGCAGCAAGCTGCGCCCGCGTGCCCATCGAATCCAGCGCGCCAGCCTTGATTAATGACTCGATCACGCGCTTGTTCAACAGCCGCAAATCCACCTTCTCGCAGAACTCCCAGAAAGTAGTGAACGCGCTTCCCTTCTCTTCCAGTTCACGCCGCACCGTCAGAATCGACTCGATCGCATTGCCGCCCACATTCTTGATCGCCGTCAATCCAAATCGAATCGCGCTGCCGCCATGCGGAGTAAAGAATGCGCCCGAGACGCGTACATCCGGAGGCTCGACAGCAATCCCCAACTCCTTGCATTCCTGGATGTACTTGACCACATTCTCCGGCTTCGAAATTTCCGAAGTCAGCAGCGCCGCCATAAACTCCACCGGATAATGCGTCTTCAAATAAGCCGTTTGATACGCCACCAGCGCATAAGCAGCCGAGTGCGACTTATTGAAACCGTACCCCGAGAACTTCGCCATCTGATCGAAGATTTCGACCACCGGCGCCTTGGGATGGCCCAGCGCCGCAGCGCCGCTCATAAATCGGTCCCGCTGCTCGGCCATCGCTTCGGCATTCTTCTTTCCCATCGCCCGCCGCAGCAGGTCGGCCTCGCCCAGTGAATAGCTCGCCAGCACGTTGGCGATCCGCATCACCTGCTCCTGGTACACAATCACGCCCAGCGAATCCTTGAGAATCCCCTCCAGCTCCGGCAGCAAAAACTCCACCTTGCTCCGGCCCCACTTGCGTTCGATGAAGTCATCGATCATATCCATCGGCCCTGGCCGATAGAGCGCATTCAACGCCGTCAACTCCTCCACCGTGTCCGGCTTATAGCGGCGCAAAATGTCCCGCATCCCGCTCGATTCAAACTGGAAGATGCCCGATGTAAGCGCGGTATGAAAGACCCTTTTGAATGTCTCCGGGTCGTCCAATGGAACCAGGTCGATATCCAGCGTCTCGCCCCGTGTCTGCTCGATCAGCTTCAGGCAATCCGTAATCACTGTAAGCGTAGCCAGCCCAAGAAAATCCATCTTGAGCAGGCCCATCTTCTCTACCGCCGTCATGTCATAGGCGGTCACAATTTCGTCGTTCTTGGTCCGGTTGATCGGCACCAGATCGGTCAACGGCCGGGGCGCAATCACCACCGCCGACGCATGAACGCCCGAGCCCCTCACCAGGCCTTCCAGCCTCTTCGCTGTATCGATCAGCTCCCGAATCTGCGCGTCCGAGTTATACACCTTGGCGAGCTCCGGCTGCTCCTCCAGCGCCTTGTCGATGGTGATGCCCACCGTCGCCGGAATCAGCTTGGCAATGCGATCCACATCACCATAGGGCATGTCCATCGCGCGCCCGCAATCCTTGATCGCGGCCTTCGCAGCCATGGTGTTGAAGGTGATGATCTGCGCCACCTGCTCGCGCCCATACTTGCGCGTCACATACTCGATCACCTCACCGCGCCGGTTCTGGCAAAAGTCCACATCGATATCCGGCATCGTTACCCGCTCCGGATTGAGAAATCGCTCAAAGAGTAGCGCGTTCTGCATGGGATCGATGTTGGTGATCTCCATCGCATAAGCCACCAGCGATCCCGTCGCCGACCCGCGCCCCGGCCCTACCGGAATCCCATGATCGCGCGCGTATTTGATGAAGTCCCACACGATCAGGAAGTATCCCGAATACTTCATCTGCTTGATGATGCCGATCTCATAACTCAATCGCGATTCGTACTCATGAACCGGCGTTCGCAGCACGCCGCGCGCCTTCAAATTCTCGACCGCGGTATCCAAGCGCTTCCTCAGGCCCTGGCGGCAAATCTCCTCAAAGAAACTGTCGATCGTATGTCCTTCCGGAACAGTAAACTCCGGAAAGGGATTGTCCACCTTATTCAGCTTCAGATTGCAGCGCTCGGCAATCTCCTGCGTGCGCCGTAGAATATCCAGCCGGTCAGGAAAGAGCCGATCCATCTCTTCAGCGCTCTTGACGTAGAACTGGTCACCATCAAAACGAAAGCGATCCTTGTCCTGGACCTTGGCGCCGGTCTGCACGCAAAGCATCGTATC
Organism: Acidobacteriaceae bacterium; assembly: GCA_036271955.1. GTDB lineage: Bacteria > Acidobacteriota > Terriglobia > Terriglobales > Acidobacteriaceae > Acidicapsa. The sequence goes on along the minus strand of DATAZR010000157.1, from coordinate 49,396 downwards.
GTGCGCCGAGTGATCGTCTTCGCAGAGATAATGCGAGTCGTTCGTCGCCACCAATGGAATCTCAAGATCGCGCTCGATCTTGAACATATCCGCATGAATACGCTTCTCCTGCTCGAGACCCTGATCCTGAATTTCAAGGAAGAAATTGCCGCGTCCAAAGATATCCTGATACTGCAACGCCGAGGCCTTCGCGGCATCGTAGTCGCCCTTCAAGAGAAGCTCGCTGAACTCACCCGACAGGCATCCCGAAAAACCGACCAGCCCCTTGGCATGGCTCGCCAGATACTGCTTGCTGATACGCGGTTTCTTGTAGAAGCCATGCACTGAAGCCTCGGACGTAATCCGAATCAGGTTGCGATACCCCTCTTCGTTCTCCGCCAGCACCAGCAGATGGTTGTACTTGTCGCCGCTCGGGTCGGCGCGATGATCTTCCTTCTTGCAGACATACAGCTCGCAGCCCAGAATCGGCTTGATGCCCTTCTTCTTCGCCGCATCGAAGAAGTGCACCGCGCCATAAATGTTGCCGTGATCGGTCATCGCGACCGACTTCTGCCCAATGGAAGCAACGCGCTCCACCAGCTTGTCCACGTCGCAGGCGCCATCCAACAGCGAGTAATCCGTATGCAAATGCAGATGAGTAAATTCAGCCATGGTCAGTTCTCATTTTAGGCTCAAAGCGAAACGACGGTTCAGTGGCGTAATCGGTATGCTGAGGAAAACAAGGAACGAAACTTTATGATCCTCACGCATCGTCGAGTAACAGAAATCACGCTTGCCGGATGTTGTCACATATGACTACAATTCTTATTGTGATCCTGGCGATGTGTCGATGACCAGAACAACGCGGCCCATCTCGTGGATCAAAGCCGCCCGCAAGGACTTCGAAAAATTTCCGGTGCAGGCGCAAACCATTTGCCTCACAGCTTTGACCATCGCGGCCGAGAACGGCAAAGCTGATATTGCCAAACCTCTCACAGGCCTTGGCTCCGGCGTCTTTGAGATTGCTCTTCCCTTCCGCGGAAATGCTTTTCGCGTCGTTTATGCGGTGCAGATAGCAGATGAAATATGGGTGATTCATGCCTTCCAGAAGAAATCCACCCGGGGCATCAAAACTCCGCCGCACGAGATGGAGCTGATCGAGAACAGATTGAGGCAATTGAAGGAGATGTTCAAATGACCAGCGAAGCGATAGAAGTAGAGCGTGGCAGTGGAAATGTCTTTCGCGACCTGGGCCACGCGAGCCCGGATGTCGAACAGTTTAAGTCCATCCTGGCCGCTGAGATCATCAAGATGCTTGACCGCAAAAAACTGAGCGTGCGGGCAGCACACGCCCAGACAGGAGTCGCAGCCGCAGATTTCTCGCGGATTCGCAATGCCGATCTGGGACGGTTTACGCTGGACAGGCTGGTTTCGATCATTAACCGCTTAGGCTCCCGCGTTGAAGTCCAGGTAAAGGTCCGCGTCCTGAAGCCACAAAACGAAACTCTTGCAACCTAGCCAAACCCTGCTTTCGAATCTCAAGGAGGAAACCCATGCGCATCGCTTTTCGAATCCTCGCCATCCTGCTCATCGCCATGGGCGCCGTCTGGATCCTCCAGGGCATCAACATCCTCCCCGGCAGCTTCATGACCGGCCAGATGCAATGGGCTTACCGCGGAGGCTTCGTCGCGGTAGTCGGCGTCGCAATCCTGCTCTTCTCCCGCCGCCGCAGCCGCTCCTGACGCATCTCTCTGGCGCACAGCCACGCTGCGGCGCCTCACTTTCCCGTTTTAGCAGTCCTCCGCAAATTAGGAATTTGAGTCTGCTCACACAATTCTCTCAACAAGTTGCAGTCCTGATCCCGCAAATTTCGTCTACACTAATTAGGAATTCATGCGCTCATGAAACTGCTCTGATTACGCACGCGTCAACTGATTTATGGGATTGAGGTCTCTTCGATGAACCCTGAGTGTCCGCATTGCGATGGAGAGTCGACACGGCGTGTAGCCCGTTCAAAATCCCTTCGCGATCGACTCATGTATTTTTTCGGCTACTTCCCATGGGAATGTGTCGATTGCCGCGAAAAATTCTTCGACCGCAAGCGCCACGTGCGTGCCAAGCGCCACCCGCAGGGCGAAGTATATATAGAATCCGGCAACAGGCCAGTCGTTAAGCCCGGTTCCGAAGAGAGTCATTCGAAATAATTGATTACTGAGAATGCGCCAGCACAGCCGTGAGCCCAAATCAGGCCTGGCCCAGCAAGCAAATCTTTTAGTGCTTTTTCTTAGCTGCTGAGGTGACCTTGCCGTGCGCCGCGGCCTTTGCCGGTGCTGCGGGCTTGCCCTTCGCCACAGCTTTCACCGCCGCGCCCTTGGCCGCAGGCGCTGATTTCGCGGGCGCCGTCTTCACCTGAACGGCCTTCACCGCAGCAACCTTGACCGGAGCAGCCTTGCTATGGGTCTTTCCGGCAGGCTTGCCCTTCACCGCACCCCTTGGCGCGCGAACCGGCTCATCCTCCTCGAGTTCCAGCACCGGATCGGCCTCGTCCAGGTCCGATGGATCGCTCGGTTCTTCCAGGTCCAGCTTCAGCGCCAGCGCCTTCAACCCAGCGCCGGCCGCCGTCGAGCCATCCCGCCGCGACTCCGACCGCGTCGAGCCTTTGGCTGCCTTCTTCGCTCCCCGCTTGCCGCGCGCCGGTGGCTCATCGTCCGGATCGTCGTCCGAGCCGCCGTCCCCATCGTCTCCATCCTCATCAAGATCGGAATCCCCTTCGTCCTCGCCCACCGAATCGCGTGCGAAAACATCGTCTTCTTCGCCTTCCGCCGCTGGCAGGGCCGAACGCGAGTCATCCAAGCCTAGGTCGAGCTCATCTCCGCCCAGGTCCAGTCCGTCGAGATCGTCTTCGTCTTCCTCGTCGCCGCCCAGATCGTCCGCGTCTTCATCTTCCTCGTCGTCCATCCGTGCTTTCTTGGCGTCCGCGCCCTTCTTGGCCCGCGTCCGCTTGATCGTCACCGGCGGAGGTGGAGCCGGGGGCGAATGCGGTTCTAGCAGCGCGCGCATCTCTTCGGCCGTCGTCAGTCCCCCGTCGATCAACTGCAGAAAGATCGTCTTCACCAGGTCCGCATAGCCAGGCAACTCCGGCGTGATCCGCATCTCCGCCATAAGCGCATATGGAACCTTCTGCCGAGCTTGCGGCCATTCCTTGAGGAACTTCTCATACTTGTCTTTCACCGCCGCCTGCTTGCTGGTGAATCCAAGCCAAAGCACTGCTTCAGCCGCATACGTGGTGAAGAGCGTATACGTTTTTGAAGGCGCGGCATTCTCCTTGGCCGTCAGCACCTTGGCAAAATCCGCCGCAGCCGCGTCCAGATGATTCCACTCTTCTACAAAGCCCGGCCGCAGCATCTTCTTCTTCAGTTCCGCCAGATCCTTCTGCGGAACCTTCGCCGTCAGCAGCTGCATCTGCGCCGCTGAAACATCCGGATGCACTCCCTGCACTTGCAGCTCGATCGAGAGATCGTGCAGCGCCGTCAGCTTCTCCACATCCGCCTTGGCAGCCGTCCACGCCGGGAAAAGATGCTGCATCCATCCCTCGGCCTCAAGCGCATGCAGCACCTTGAGCGGCTCTTCTTCGTGCCCGATCTGCTCCAGTTCCGCCGACCGCTCGTGCTCCGAGAGATGCTCGATCATCTCGTCGCCCTTGGCATTTTCGTAGCGCGTCTGGGTACGCTCTTCCAGCTCAAATCCCAGCCGCGCCTTCAGGCGTGTCGCGCGAATCATCAGCGCCGGATTGTCCAGGAATCCGTAATTGGAAACCAGCCGCAGCAGCCGGGCTTCGATGTCCGCCACGCCGTTCGCCGGATCCATGAGCAGCCCGTACGATCCCTCGTTCAGCGAAATTGCCATCGCGTTCACGGTAAAGTCCCGCGCCCGCAGATCTTCCTGAATGCTGGTCCAGTGGTACGTCGGCTTGCCCGGCTTGGCATATTCCGCACGCCGCGCGCTGCACAGGTCCACGCGCACGTTTCCCGGGAAACACAGGTAAAGCGTTCGCGAAGCCGTGTCATGGCCCCAGATTTTGCCGCCGGCGGCCGTCACGGCAGCCTTCAAATCGTTCGCATTTCCATTCAGCACAACTTCCAGATCGCGAACCGGATTGCCGCATGTCAGGTCGCGCACTGCGCCGCCGGTGAGAAAGACGGTCATCTGCGCTTCTCGCGCCAGATCCCGCACCGTCCGTAAAGCACTTTGCTGGGCCGCGGACAAGCGATTCTCCAGCAAATAAATATAGTCGGGCATTCTTCTTTCACTACTCCTGGGGTACTTTTCCCCAATCAAGTTTTCACAAGTATCTGATGCAGCGATGCTTAGAAAAGATACCAATCCAGCCTGCAACCAAAGTACGTTAACACACCGTAACCAGCTTGGCTACAACCATGCGCCTATTCTGCAACTACTGTCCCAGCTCATGCGACAATCCAGCCTGTGGGATCAGCGCGTAAACCTGTGATCGTGCGCAAGTTGACTCGGGATTGGTGCGCCGGTTATGCCGCCGTCAACCCTGTTGCATTAGATCGTTCGGACGCCGATTCCGGTTCTAGTTCTGTGAGTAGTTCTGAAATGGAATTACTCCTGAGCTCCGGAAAGACCCTTCGCATCCCCTGGGGCCAGATCAAATGGGTCTGCTATGTTCGCGAACTGACCTCCAGTGAAGGCTCCGGCAATGACTCCGTAAATCCCGAGCGCCTCCTGCGCCGCCGCTTCTCCAGCCGCCCGCGCGTCGCCGGTCTCTGGCTCCGCCTCACCCTCACCGACGGCGAAGAGCTCGAAGGTGTAGCCGCCAACGACCGCTCACTAATCGAGGGCCCCGGCCTGCTGCTCACCCCGCCCGACACCCGCTCCAACACCCAGCGCGTCTTCATCCCTCACAGCTCCATCCGCGAGTTCGCCGTGTTCGCCGTCATCCAGCCGGCCGTCGCCCGCGACCGCCGCGCCGTCATCCAGCCTGAGTTGTTCCTGGTCGAATCCCCCTCCGGCCCGCTCCCCGGCCCGCCCCGCTCCTGAACACCCTCCCGCCAGCCCATTCCATTACAATCGCAAACATGAAGCTCGCGGAACTGGCAGAGCGGCTGGGAGCAGAGCTCCGCGGAGATGGCAGCATCGAAGTAACCGCCGTCCGCGGCATCGAAGAAGCCGGTCCCTCTGAAATCACCTTCGTCGCCAACCCTAAATACGCGGGCCTTGCCCGCACCACCCAGGCAGCCGCCGTACTCGTCTCCCCAGACTTCCCGGAGATTCCCGCTGCCACCCTCCGACTCGCCAATCCCTATCTCGCCTTCTCCCAGGCCCTGGCTATCTTCTATCAGCCACCTCACTACACGCCCGGAATCCATCCCACGGCCGTCGTTGACCCCACCGCCGTCATCGGCCCCGATGCCCACATCGGAGCTTACGCCGTCATCGGGCCTGACGCTCGCATCGGCAGCCACGCCACCATCCTGCCCCACGTCGTTCTCTACTCCGGCGTCACCATCGGAGACCACTTCTTCGCCCACGCTCACGCCGTCGTTCGCGAGGGCTGCATTCTCGGCGATCACGTCACGCTCGAAAACGGTGCCATTGTCGGCTCCGACGGCTTCGGCTTCGCCAAGGACAGCTCCGGAAGCTGGCACAAAATTCCCCAGTCCGGCCCCGTCCGCATCGGGAACCGCGTCGACATTCAGGCCAACGCCTGCATCGACCGCGCCACCGTCGGAGCCACCGAAATCGCCGATGGAGCCAAGATCGACAACCTCGTCCAGATAGGCCACGGCTCCAGAGTCGGCAAAAACACCCTCGTCTGCGCCCAGGCCGGACTCGCCGGCTCCTCCATCGTAGGAGCCAACGCCATCCTCGCCGGCCAGGCAGGCGTCGCAGGCCATTGCACCCTCGGCGATGGAGTCATCCTCACCGCCCAATCCGGCGTCTCTCACGACGTTCCCGCCGGCAAGATGCTCTCCGGCTCTCCGGCCTTCGACAATCGCACCTGGCTCCGCGCCGTTGCCGTCTTCCAGCGCCTTCCCGAGATCCTCCGCCGCCTCAATCAACTGGAGAAATCTGCCCCGCCTCTTTCCCAGTCCCCAAAAGAAGCTACACCGAAAGAAGGCAGCCATTGAGCGGAAAGCAGTCGTCGCCCCGCATCGCCCCTCGCATTCCTCTCATGGCTCTCGCCGCCATCGCTCTCGGTGCAGTCCTGCTTCCTCTGGCCGCCTGCAGAAGCTACTGGATCAACGCATCGATCGAGAATCAATCCGGCCAACTGATCCGCGAGTTGGAGGTCGACTATCCTTCCGCCAGCTTCGGCGCCGACTCACTCGCCCCAGGAGCAACCATGCACTATCGCTTCCAGATTCGCGGCAGCGGGCCGCTGCACGTGCAGTACTCCATCCCCGGCGGAAGCTCCGCCCACGCCGACGGCCTCAGCCTCAAAGAGCGCCAGCACGGCCAGGTCACCATCCGCCTGTTACCACAGGGCAAAGTACAATTCCTTCCCGCCCTGCAACCTGCCTCATAATAGGTATCATCAACATCGTATGAAATGTCATAATGCCGCGTTGATTGGTTTCGCATACTACAGCAGGTAGGCGCGCGTGGGCAGCAGGCAATCGCGATTTGAGAAAATTCCGATGTCCGCTACGGGGAGCGGCGCCGGACAACAAAAGAATGTAGAGAACGCCACCAGAGGAGGAGTGCGTGCCAATCCAGCTAATCAGCTCGCGATGGTTGCATAAGCACGCCTTTGCCCTGCGGCTCGCATATCTCTCGGCGGTCATACTGCTCTCCATTCTCTGGATCGGCAACTTCGACCGCACCGATTTCGGAACCAACATCATCTGGCTGGCCAACGGCCTCCTGCTTTCCTGCCTTCTGCTGGCTCCCCGCTGGCGCTGGAAGTATTACATCGCGGTCGCCTTCGTCACCATGTTTTTTGGCAGCATGTGGATCGGCGAATCCGCTTCCATGAGTCTGGCCTACAACTTCCTCAATCTCATTGAGGTCCTCATCGGCGCTTTCCTACTCAAGCGCAAATCGACATCTCTGCCTTCGTTCACCAACGGCTGGTTCCTGCTCCGATTCATCGGATTCGCCTGCCTCCTCGGCCCTTCCATCGCTGCCATCGGCTTCGGCATCTTCATGCACCTGGCACGGCATGAGGATTTTCTCAGTGTGATGCTCGGCTGGCTCATCGGCGATGGCCTGGGCATCGCCGTCGTCGCGCCCACCTTCGTCGCCATCCTCCAGAGCCGCATGCGCAACACCCACCTGCTCCGCCAACGCTGGATCTACCCGGCGATGGTTTTCCTGGTCACGTTCATCGTCTTCAGCCAGACCAGCGTGCCGCTTCTCTTCCTCATCTTTCCCTTTCTTGTCCTTGTTCTAACTCAGGTCGACCTCGGATGGGCCGCTCTCTGCACGCTCATCGTCGCTGTGATGGGCGGCTGGTATACAGTCCATCAGCAGGGTCCGCTGGCCATGGCCAGCCACGTCAGCACCGCATGGAAGGTCGCCGTCCTCCAGCTCTTCCTCGCCTGCGGCATGTTCACCCTCTACAGCATCTCCATCGTCTTCGGCAATCTCCGCCACACCCAGAGCGAGCTCCGCAAGATCGCCGCACTGCACAAGCTGGTCGTCGACAACTCGCGCGATGCCATCATCCTCGGCAACCTCGACGGCACCCGCACCTACGTCTCCCCCGGAGTGAAGGCTCTTACCGGATGGGAGCCCCGCGATCTCGCAGGCCGCGTCTTTCGAGAGATGATTCATCCCGCCGACGTCGCCGAAGTAGACATGGCCATGCGAGCCCTGCGCGCCGGCTCTGAGGGCGGAACCCTCGAATACCGCGAGCGCAAGCGCGACGGCGAATATTACTGGGCCGAGGGCAGCCTGCGCGTCTACCGCGATCCTGCCACTGGCCGCCCCATTGGGTTTCTCAACCTAGTCCGCGACATCACAGAGCGCAAGCGATCCCAGGAGCATCTGCAGTCCGCCTATCGCGCCATGGAGTCGCTCGTCGTCGTCGATGCCCTCACCGGCATCGCCAACCGCCGCCGCTTCGACGAAGCTCTCTCCACCGAGTGGCGCCGAGCCCTGCGCGAAGGGCACAAGCTTTCCCTGCTGCTCATCGATGCCGACCACTTCAAGCGCTATAACGACACATACGGCCACGTCCGCGGCGATAGCTGCCTCAAGCAGATCGCCGAGGCCGCCATGGATGTCGTGCTCCGCCCCGGCGACCTCGTAGCTCGCTACGGCGGCGAAGAATTCGCCGTCGTCCTGCCCGGCACCGATGAGGTCGGCGCCAAGGCTGTCGCCGAAGACATCTGCGTCGCCATCCGCAACCGCCGCCTGCCCCATGAGACCAATCCCCCGGGCATAGTCACCGTCTCCATCGGCTGCGCCACCGTCGTGCCTTCACGCGGCAAGTCCCCGCAAGACCTCATCGAGTCTGCCGATCAAGCCCTCTATCGCGCCAAAGGCCGAGGCCGCAACCGGGTAGTAGTAGCCGGCCTGCCCGGCCGCCCCGACACCGCCCAGCTCATAGTAGAAGTCCCCAAAATCCGCATCGAGCCCAGCTGAATAGCGGGGCCGAGCCAATCCTCTTTGTGGCTATGAAGTGAAAAATGGCCCGGATAAGACGGAAGGATGAATCGCAGAGGGGGACAATAGAGCAGAAAGTAAAAGCGAGCCGGCTCCCGGGCTCACCAACTCCCGCCACCGACTCGCTCGTCCCATATAACTTCAGAAACCAGATCCCTGTTCCCTATTCCCTGCTCTTCTCAATGCACCATGCTCTGGAACATCGGCGACTTCAGCAGCGAGCTGAACTGCGAATCCGTCGTCGAAAACCGTACATCCAGCCGGCCCTGGCTCGAGCTGATCGTCGTATCGTCCAGCGCCGCCTTCTCCGACTCCGTCCCGCTCATCTTCTGGTACAGAATCGCTGCATTCAGCAGCGATGAAACCGTCGCCGCGGCAAAGTTGTCGCCCGTCACCACCGACAGGTTGAACTTCACTCCATGCTGGAAATTCATCGTGTAGTAGCTCGCTACCATGTGCTTCTTCACCGTGTCGAAGTCGGCTACCCCGCCCGCCTGTCCCAGCACCGACTTCATCATTGTCTGCGTCCCTTTTTCATCCAGAACGCTCCACAGCGGCTCCTGGTCCACCGAACGCATCGAGTCCATCACCTGCCCGTTGGTCAGCAGGCTTGGCTGCAGCCCGTCGCGCACATCCAGCACCTGCTTCAGCGCATCTACGTTGCCAAAAGCCATCGTCGACTCATCCAGAAACACCACGCTCATACCCGTACGGCCCATCGGGTAAATCTTGTTGGCCCGAACCGTAGTCGCCTTCACCTTCTGCTTCTTGAAGCTGGCCAGCACATCGTCCACCGGAAACTGTCCCTGCGCGATGCCCACCGTCTGCAGGTTGTCGCCGCCGCTGCCCGTCCGGTACAGAATGAATGCCAGCTGCTCCAGGTCGTTGTTGTCGTTCAGACCAGACTTCTTCAGCGCATCTTCCAGCTGCTTCAGCTCCGGCGGCATCACCTGGCCGCGCAGCGCCATCGCCGACGAAGAATTCTGCATCACCCGGTAGTCGATCACCACCATCTGCTGCACCTCATGCGGAATCGCCGACCGCGCATCCGACGACAACTGCGCCGCCGAAGCCGTCATTCCCGTCACCAGCAAAGCACCCGCAAATGTGCACACTGCCCAGGTTTTCTTCATCTTATTCACCAATTCCTTCAACACCTTTCCTCCCGGACCGGATGCCGCGGCGTCCGATCCATATTGCGTATTCTCAATCCCGCGCGCCTCAAAAACCAGTGCAATATCCAACCTGATCTGCTCATCTGCCCAGTCTCACACACGGCCTGATCCAACTACTCACCGGCAAGCCCCAGCTCCCCAGGCCAATCCAGCGGACTCTCAAGCCGCCGCTCCAGCACCTTGGTCGCCGCATCGAACCCATCTAAGAGACGCATCCATTCGCTTTCCTGCTCATAAGCCATCTGCGGCAGCAAACCGATGATCTCCGCCTCCGCCGGCTCCGCCTTATGCCGGTCGGCCAGCTTGCAGACCTGCTTGAAAACCATTGAAACCGGCGTCGCCTGCAGATCGGTGATGTTCATCGTCAGCTGCGCCCGGCCATGCGCCAGCACTCCCAGCGCCTTCACACCCTTCAGACCGCCCGAGGAAGCTCGCAGCTCCTTCGCGATTGCCCTCACCAGAGAGACGTCCGCCGAGTCGAAGTAGATGTTGTAGGCCACAAGAAACTTGCGCGCGCCCACCGCACAGGCCCCCGCCGTCGGATGCAGACCCGGCCCTCCGACATCCGGCCGCCGCTTGGGCTCATTGCGCGCAGCGTCTTTCAAGAGCTCAAACTGCCCCCGCCGCACATCTTCCAGGTTCGCCCGGTCGGGCCGCGCCGCCGCTGCCTCGTAGAAATACACCGGAATTCCGTACCGCCGCCAAATCTCCGCGCCCGCCTGCCGCGCCAGCACCGCGCACTGATCCAGCGAAACCTTGGAGACCGGCACAAACGGAATCACGTCCGCCGCCCCGATACGAGGATGCACACCCCGTTGTTTAGTCAGATCAATCAGCTGCGCGGCTTGTCCGGCGGCCCGCACCGCCGACTCCACCACAGCAGCAGGAGGCCCGGCAATCGTCACCACTGAGCGATTGTGGTCCGAGTCCATCGTCCAGTCCAGCAGCCGCACCCCATCCACCCGCATCGCCGAGACGATAGCCCGCACGCAGGCCTCATCCGCGCCCTCGGAGAAGTTGGGAACGCACGCTACGATCGGTCCGTCCATGGATTTGCTTCCGGTCAATTCCCGTCCGACTTTCTGCAATCCCCGTCAGACTGTCTGGCAATATTCTTCTGACTTTTTGTAATCCGGGGAGTGCTCTCGACTGCATTTTTCTTCGTCATCGGCCCTATTTCCACCAGGTGTAGCCCACCTGAAATTGCAGACTCGCATTCACGCCAGGATTTCTGTCTCCCAGCGACGCCGATGAAATGTGCTCAGCGTTGAGAGCAAAGTCGATCGAGTGGCGCGGATTGGTGAAGTAGTGCATACCTACACCAGCCCCGGAGCGGAAATTCCAAACCGAAGTGCCTCCCGGCGTACCCTCCGGCACCTCAACATCGGGCGGAAACTTGTGGTTCATCCACAACACGCCTGCCTGCGCCTGGAACCAGGGCAGCACACGCCGGTTCTCCAGGCCAAAGTTCCAGCGGAAAACCACCGGCGTCACACTCGCACCTGTAAACGTGCCTCCGCCGATGCGCTGGGTGATCGTACCGTCTCCTGTATCGACAGTCTGATCGTGCGCCGCCGGCGTGTACGCCTGAAACAGTGGCATCACGTTCGCGCCCAGCTCAAATCGTCCGCTCAGCGGCCCGGCGTGCACCATCGGCGAGATCACACGCCCCGCCTGAAATCCGGCCGCGAAAAAGTGGAAGTCGGTGCGGTCCATGAGGCCATTGCCGTAGTTGACGAAAGGGCCTAGCTCCCATTTCCGAGGCGCTGGAGTCTCCGCCTGCACGACAACCGACGCAGCCGTGACCAATGCCAGCACAGCCAATCTGCGATACAAGATTCGATACAAAATGCTTCCCTTTCTAAACTGCCCCGCCAAACGATGCGTGCTTATAAATTCTCGCAGAAAAGGCCGCCTCAAGCGGGCGGCCTCTGCAAGCAAATCAGAACCAGCCTCAGTGCGCCGCCGCTTCCATCTGGTCGGCATCCATGTCCAGGTTCGAATAGACATTCTGCACGTCGTCCAGATCCTCCAGCGCATCGAGCATGCGCAGCATCTGGTTCGCCGGATTTCCTTCGAGCTTGGTGTACGTCGAGGCCACCATCGTCACCGCGCTCATCACCGTCGGAATCTTGGCCGCCTTCACCGCCTCAAGCACCGCCTCATACGAGCCCGGATCGGTGATGATCTCCCACGACTCGCCTTCGTCGTTCAGGTCCTCGCCGCCATGCTCCAGCACGATGTCCATCAGCTTGTCTTCGCCGGCTTCCGCCTTCTCGATGGCGATAACGCCTTTCTTCGAGAACATGAACCGCACCGAGCCCGACTCGCCCAGGTTGCCGCCGTTCTTCGAGAAGGCAAAGCGCACTTCGCTTACGGTCCGGTTGCGATTGTCGGTCAGTGTATCGACGATCACCGCAACGCCGCCCGGCCCATAGCCCTCGAAGGAAATCTCTTCGTAGTTCGCGCCCTCAAGCTCGCCGGTGCCGCGCTGGATGGCCCGCTTGATGTTGTCCTGCGGCATGTTCTCCGCTTTGGCAGCGAGAATTGCGCTGCGCAGCCGCGGATTGCCGTCAGGATCGCCGCCGCCCGCTTTAGCGGCAACGGTAATTTCCTTGATCAGGCGAGTGAAAATCTTGCCGCGCTTGGCATCCAGCGCGCCCTTTTTGTGCTTGATTGTGGCCCATTTGGAATGGCCGGACATGAGAGACCTCAGTGCAGATAACAGTACGTGGCCGCGCTCCGTGTAAAGAGCAGGTGCGGCCAACCCAAACGAGTATAGCATCGCGCACGATATTCCAGCCCAACCCCCTGATTGCAAAGGCCCAGACAGACGCTCCTTAAAATCTTCGCCGAAGGTCCGGATCGGCTGACGATCCATCTCCCACCATTGCTCCCGGCCGCAAATCCTTCGCCAAATCTCGCGGCCAATTCTCTCGGTCAAATCTTTCGTACGATGAGCTTTGGTAATAAGAACCAGCCGCCCCATCCATGCAACAATTCCCCCAGTTCCCCACAACAGCATTCCCCGGCAGACTCACACCGAAGCCCGAAAAGGACCCCGCAGCCACGCCATGAAAACAGGCAAAGCCATCATCATCGGCGCGGGTCCCGCCGGCCTCACGGCAGCGCTTGAATTCCAGCGGCAGTCCAACATCCAGCCGATCGTGATCGAGGCCAGCCAGGAGATCGGCGGCATCTCCCGCACCGTGCGCTACAAAGGCAATCGCATGGACATCGGCGGACATCGCTTCTTCTCCAAATCCGACCGCGTCATGCGCTGGTGGCTCGACCTGATGCCCGTCGAAGCCGTAGGAGAAGCTCATCTCAGCTATCACGGCATGGTGCGCGATCTTCCCGCCCCGACAACCAACATCGATCCGCAGGCCGAAGACCTCGTCATGCTCGTCCGCCCGCGCAAGAGCCGCATCTACTTCCTGCGCCGCTTCTTCGACTATCCCATCCGCCTCACCGCAGCCACCTTCCGCAACATGGGCATCCTTCGTACCGTCCGCTGCGGCTCCAGCTACCTGCACTCCGCACTGCTGCCCCAGCGTGAAGAGCGCTCCCTGGAAGACTTCATCATCAACCGCTTCGGCCGCCAGCTCTACCTCACCTTTTTCAAGTCCTACACCGAAAAGGTCTGGGGAGTGCCCTGCGACCAGATCAGCGCCGAATGGGGCGCGCAGCGCATCAAGAGCCTGTCGCTCCGCACCGTTGTCGCACACTTTCTCTCTAAAACCTTCCGCCCCGGCGCGCCCGGCGACATCGCCCAGAAGAAGACCGCGACCTCGCTCATCGAAAAATTCCTCTATCCCAAATTCGGCCCCGGCCAGCTCTGGGAGCGCGTCGCCGATCTCGTCCGTCAGGGCGGCGGCGAAATCCATATGGGCCTGCGCATCGACCGCATCCACCTCGACGGCAATCGCGTCGTCTCCGTCGAAGCCGTCAACGCCGCTCGCGAGCGCATCCTCTTCGAAGGCGATTATTTCCTCTCCACCATGCCGGTGCGCGACCTCATCCGCGGCCTCTCGCCCCAGCCGCCCGCCGAAGTCGTCGAAGTCAGCGAAGGCCTCATGTATCGCGACTTCATCACCGTCGGTCTGCTCGCCAGAAAACTCCTCGTCACCGAAAAAGATGGCTCCGCATTGCGCGACAACTGGATCTACATCCAGGAGCCCGATGTCCTCGTAGGCCGCCTACAGATCTTCAACAACTGGAGCCCCTGGCTGGTGGATTCAGAAGATAAAGTCTGGATCGGGCTCGAATACTTCTGCAAGGATACCGACGCCCTCTGGCACTTACCCGATGCGGAGATGGCTCGCTTTGCCATTGCTGAAGTCGCCAAGATCGGCATCCTCAACGCCGATGACGTAGAGGACTTCCACGTCGTCCACGCGCCGAAGACTTACCCCGCGTACTTCGGCAGCTACAACCGCTTCGATGTCATCCGCAACTACACCGACAGCCTGGAGAATTTGTATCTCGTAGGCCGCAACGGCATGCATAAGTACAACAACCAGGACCACTCCATGCTCACCGCCATGACCGCCGTCGAAAACATCGTCAACGGCGTCCAAGGCAAGACCAACATCTGGTCCATCAACACCGAGATGGAGTACCACGAAGAGAGCTCAGCGCAGCAATCCGTCCAGCGCGTCTAACTCGCCTCGACCCGGTTGCGTCCCGCGGCCTTGGCGCGATACAGCGCCAGATCGGCCTTCTTCAGCAGAATCTCCGGCGTCGCCTCGCGCTCATCGCTGTGGCTAGCCAAACCAATGCTGACGCTCACATCGACCGATACTCCCTCGGCCACCACCGGCTTCTGGCAGATCGTCTGCCGGATGCGCTCGGCGATCACTTCCGCCCCCGCCAGCGATGTCTCCGGCAGCAGCACGGCAAACTCCTCCCCGCCATACCGCGCCAGCAAGTCGGTCTTCCGCAGGCACAGCAGCAGCAGCTGGGCCACGATGCGCAGCACCGCGTCGCCTGTCAGATGCCCATACTGGTCGTTGACCTCCTTGAAGTGGTCCAGGTCGATCATCATCACTGTGAGCTGCAGATGGTTGCGGGTAAACCGCAGGCACTCCACATCTAGCGCGTGATAAAAGCGCCTCCGGTTGGCCACCCCGGTCAGCGGATCGGTCTCCGCGCGTCCGCGCAGCTCTTCGCGCAGCCGCACCTGAGCCGTCACATCGGCAAAGATCACCGCCCGCCCCACCAGCCTCGACGCGGCGCTCGCCGACGCGGTAAACAGCGGCCATGTCCGCACCTCGTAGGACGAAAGCTCAGCGTCATCGAGCGTGACCTCCACCATCTCCGTCACCTTCTGCACCGCTTCGGCAAACGCAGCCGAGCCAGCCAGCATCGGCGTCACTCCCGTGCCCAGGTTTCTCTTGTTCAGAATGGGAAACAACGCCTTGGCCGCGGGATTGAAATCCAGCAGGCGATCATGCGTGTCCAGAATCAGAACTGCATCCCGCATGCTGTTGAAGATCAGGTTCCGCGCCAGCGGAGCCAGGTCAAAGATGCCGCAGTGGAAGATGCCGTAATAGATCAGCGCGCACGTCACTCCCAGGGTGACCGGCGTGATGTCCAGCCCCCATGGGCTCAGCCCCGCCAGGTAAACGAAGTAGCCCACAAACGGCAGCAGCGAACTGAGCACCAGCACCACAGCCTGCCTGCGAAACAGCGACGACGAATGGCGCAGCCCGGAAAGATAGATCCACGCCCCCGCCAGGAAGCACACCATCAGGTACGCATTGTCCAGCGTGGAAAGCGGCCCCCGGTGCACCACCATCACCGCGAACGGGCCCCGCTGCGTCATCTCCATCGGCGCCGTGTAAAAGAGGTTCCTGAAGTTCGTGTAATAGCCCAGAAACGTAACAGCCGGAATCAGGAAAAACAGCGACAGACGCCCGCGCATCCCATTGTGCTTGCAGGCGGCCAGCAGCCACAGTCCGCCAGCCCAGGGCAGAGCCAGGTACTCGACGTCCAGCCAGAGATGAGCGGCGGCTGTTGTGGTCTGGGCAATTTCCCCGGCATAGCCAAAGGCGTAAACCGCCATAGAAGCCAGCAGCACGGCAAAAGTGGTCGCTTCGGGAGCGTCCTCGCGTCGATTCCACGTCACTACCGCCAGAAACGCCAGCAGCAGAGCGATTCCTGTCAGCAGAAATCGAGCTAGAACGACGACATCGATCCCCATGTACACCTTCAAAACTTAACAGCCTTACGCTGGAGGGTGGGCATGACTGAGTCAAGAATACATTACCTTTGGGATGCGGCATCCAGCGGCGGTACACTGAAATGCACTCGCAGGAGCCCACCGTGCCGACCACTTTCTCCTCTCGTTTCAATCTCCTCTCCCTGCCGCGGACCCTGTTCCTGATCGCTGCCGCCTCCAGCATCTTCATCACCGCCACGCCGGCAGAAGAGCCGGCTCAGCCTTCGCACGCCACGCCGCTTCACGCACCCGCCCACATATCCTTGGACCGGGTCACATCCTCACGCCCGCTCCCTGACGGCGTCGAGATTCGCTCCGGCTCAGCCGTCATGCAAATCACCGCCCTCCGCGACGACCTGATCCGCGTCCGCGCCGCCGCCTCGTCCACCCTGCCCGAGGACGCCTCCTGGGCAGTGCTGCCTGCGTCCCGCACCGCCAAAGTCTCCGTCACCGCTGAGAACAGCGAGAAGTCCGTCGGCTTCGCCACCGCAAAACTCCGCGTCCTCATCCAGCGCGACCCGCTGGCCATGACGGTCACCGATCTGGCCGGACACGTCATCGCCGCCGACATTCCCGAGCGCCCCGTCGAGTTCCATGGAACTGAATTCCGCGTTTACAAACAGTCGCCCGAAGACGAGCACTACTTCGGCCTCGGCGACAAACCCGGCCCCCTCGACCGCCGCAACGAAGCCTTCGTCGACTGGAACACCGACGCCTTCGGCTGGCAGGAGTCGACCGACCCCATCTACAAATCCATCCCCTTCTTCCTCACCTTCAACAAGGGCATCGCCGGTGGCCTCTTCTTCGACAACACCTGGCGTTCAAGCTTCGACTTTGACAAGGAGTTGCGCGACGGATACTCCTTCGGCTCGCCCAACGGCCCGCTCGATTACTACATCCTCTATGGCCCTTCGCCCAAGGACGTTATCCGCCTCTGGGCCTGGATGACCGGAACCACGCCCCTGCCGCCGCTCTGGTCACTCGGCTACCAGCAGTCCCGCTACAGCTATTTCCCCGAAAGTGAAGTCCGCCGCATTGTCAGCCGCCTGCGCAGCGAAAAAATCCCCGCCGACGCCATCTGGCTCGACATCGACTACCAGTACAAGAACCGCCCCTTCACCGTCGATCCCCAGAAGTTCCCCACCTTCGACAAAATGATCCAGGACTTCAAGGCCGACCACATCCACACCGTCGTCATCACAGACCTGCATATCGCCAATCTTCCCAACCAGGGATACAAGCCCTACGACGAAGGCATCGCCGGCGACCACTTCGTCCACAATGCCGACGGCTCGGTCTACACCGGCATCGTCTGGCCCGGCCCCTCCGTCTTCCCCGACTTCACGCAAAAATCCAGCCGCGACTGGTGGGGAAACCTCTACACCGACTTCGCCAACAAAGGCATCGCCGGCTTCTGGAACGACATGAACGAGCCGGCTCTCTTTGAGGTCGCCTCCAAGACCATGCCCGACGATGTCCGCCATCGCATCGATGAGCCCGGCTTCGAAAAGCGCGTCGCCAATCACCTCGAGATCCACAACGTCTTTGGCATGCAAAACACCCGCGGCACCTACGAGGGGCTGCGCAAAATCCTGCCCGATCAGCGCCCCTTCGTCCTCACCCGCGCCAGCTACGCCGGAGGCCAGCGCTACTCCGCCACCTGGAGCGGCGACAACTCCAGCACCTGGAACCATCTCCGCCAGACCACCCCGCAGCTCATCAACCTCGGCCTCAGCGGCTTCGGCATGTCCGGCGCCGACGTAGGCGGATTCGCCGGCTCACCCCAGCCCGAGCTGCTCACCAAGTGGCTGGAGATTGCCGCCTTCCATCCCATCGACCGCGACCACACCTCCATGGGCACCAATCCCCAGGAACCATGGGAAGACGGCACCACCGAGGACCTCAACCTGCGCCGCAACTTCATCGAAACCCGCTACCGGCTGATGAGCTACCTCTACACCACCGCCGAAGAGATGAGCCGCACCGGCATCCCCATCATGCGGCCGCTCTTTCTCGAGTTTCCCAACGCCAGCAAAGACGGCCACCCCCTCGACCTGAATACCAACAACGAATTCCTCTTCGGCCCCGATCTCCTCATCGCTCCCTCGCCCTATCCCGACGAGCTGGACGACTACCAGGCCGTGCTGCCGCCCGTAGGCTGGTACAACTTCTGGACCGGCCACCGGATCGAAATCAAAGGTCAGGACGCGCCCCGCGTCGGCAACGACAACGTGCCCGACAACGACCTGCAAATCTCTTTGCATCCCAGCGTCGATACGCTGCCCGTCTTCGCGCGCGGCGGCTCGATCATTCCCATCCAGCCGCTGGTCCAAAGCACCGATGAAAAGCCCATCGGCCCGCTCACCCTGCGCGTCTATCCCCCACGCCGCCCCGGCGACGCCTGCGAAGGCAAACTCTACCTAGACGACGGCATCAGCTACGCCTACAAGAACGGCGACTACCTCCGCCTCAACTTCACCTGCGAGCTGACTTCCGATGGCGTCAAAGTAAAGATCAGCCCTCGCGAAGGCAGCTTCACCCCCTGGTGGACCCAATTCTCCATCGAAGTCTACGGCGCAACCAAACCAGCAGCGAAAGTCACCTCCGCCTCAGGCGAAGTAACCGCCAGCTACGACAGCGAGCATCGCCGCGTCACCGCAGTCATCCCCGACACAGGCAAAGAAACAGAGTTATCCGTGACCTACTGAACTCATCTGCAACAACAGGACCACAAACGGCTCAGGGGCGATTCATCCCCAATGAGCAATCGACCCAACACCTGCAGAATCGGTTCCCACACGCGCGTTTCTCTTGACCACTGACTCAGATCGATCAGGTCCACATCGGAAAAATGCAGCGTTGGAAAAATGCAGCGGGCTAAAGCCGGCCGTCGAACCAAGGTCACTTGTCCGGAAACACGACGGTACAGCCAAGGGACGGGAAGGCTGCTTCCAATAAGCCTTCGCCGCCGCGCTTGGCTGTACCTCGCGCATGACGATCTTCAGACTTCGACTTCTTAGTTCGCCTGCGCCAGTCCGGCAACAACCGCATCAAACTTATCGAGTATCTGGTGCCAGCCCTCGACTTGACCGCTCTTTGTTGCCTCTTCCATGGTTTCATTTCCAATGAAGGTAAGTTTCGTCTGGCCGTTTCCAATATCCTCAAAAAGAGCCACGTCGTACGCACCCTCGATCGCCTCATGTTCTATTCCATAGTGCTCGGGTTCAACCTTATTTCCCTCCGAGTCGGAAAAGTACATGGAGGAGACTATCTTCTCGTGCAGAACGATCTCGTGGTATTCCCCCCCATTCCAGAAATCCTGTCCATCCGGCGTTCTCATGCAGCAGAGAAATTTTCCACCCACGCGAAAATCTATCTTGCAAACTGGCGAGGTGAAGCCCTTCGGCCCCCACCATTGCATCACGTACTTCGGGTCCGTCCACGCCTTCCAAACCAGTTCGCGTGGAGCATCGAAAACTCTGGTCACCACCATCCGCTGTGTCTCGTTAACCGTTCTTGCTGCCATCTTTGATCTCCTTTTTCATTTGGTTTACAACCACATCCAATTTGTCGAAACTCTCTTCCCAGAACCGGCGATAACTCATCGCCCAGTCGCTGACTGTCTTTATCGCTTCTGGCCTGAGCGTGCAGACACTTTCTCGTCCACGCTTCGTCTTGACCACGATCCGCGCCCGCACCAGGTAGGCAATGTGTTTTGAAATCATCTGCTGCGAAAGGGCAAACGGCTCCGTCAATCCATGGACAGAGGCAGGCCCGCGTGAGAGCCGTTCGATCATCGCCCGGCGGGTCGGATCGGACAGAGCCGCAAATGTTGTGTTCAGCCTATCCACAACCATATGGTAGTGATTTACCCGCCTATGTCAAGGACAATTCTGCGATTTCTGATTTTTTGCAAGATGCACAGGAGCGCGGGCCGCAGGCAGATGGCTACAAAGTGAGCCCATGCTCCGGAGGTGGCCGTGGCATACTAATCAACGATGTTCTCGCTGCGCAGACCCGCCGAGTCCTCGATTCGCCGCAACCTCGAAATCGCCCGCACCACGCCCGGCAGCTACGGCGTCGCCTTCGACACCCAATACGGCCCGGAAGACCTGCATGTGCCGCCTGGCTACGTTCGCGGCCACATGCGCACTCAGATTGGCCGCGGCCGCGAGGCCTTTGAAGCCGCCCGCGCCGCCTTCCGCCAATGGAAGCAATTCGATGTCGGCTGGGTCCGCGTCGCCAATCCCGAAGTCCCCGTCGAGCAGGAAGAGATCGTCGCCGTCGAAGCCCACACCTTCGGCCTCTGGTCGGTCAACTACAGCCGCATCCTCTATGTCATCGACGAGCCCGGCCGCTTCGGATTCGGCTATGGCACCACCCCCATGCACGTCGAGCGCGGCGAAGAGCGCTTCCTCATCGAGTACTACCCTGTCTCCGGCGAGGTCTACTACGACCTGCTCGCCGTCTCTCAGCCCGCGCACTGGCTGGTAAAGCTGGCTGGCCTTCTAGCCCGAGGCAAGCAGCGCTGCTTCGCCCGCGAATCTCACGCCAAGATGGCCCAGGTCGTAGCCGAAGCGGTAAGGAACAAAATTCCCGCGAGGACCCCAAAGCAAAAAGGCGGCACGGAAATGGCATAAAGCCCTCCCGTGCCGCCCCAAGTGTTTTCCCCGCGAACAATCGACTTGTTCCCGGGAAGCCAGATCAACGAAGCAGATCAGCTCGTTGATTGATAGTCACACCCGGCTGCTCGACAGTCCTGCAGCGGAGTTGAGAAGCTGCAACCGAGTTCACTAATACAGGCGTGGATTGTGCCGGAGAATGCTGGGCATCTCCTCCATAACTCGCCACAATGGTATGTGAGCCCTTCCCGAGCGAAGCGACGGAGAGGCTTGTTGCCCCATTTGCCAGCACTGCCGAGGCAACAACGGAATCGCCGCTCTTCAACTGGACCACTCCGGTAGGGATACCTTCGGAAGCAGAAGAGACCCGCACCGCGTAGGCCGGTGGGTTGCACGCGGAGAGCGACACCATACGCGGCGTCAGAGTCACCGTCGACGCAGCCTTAACCGAAGCTGAGATCGTCAGGTTCTGTGAAACCGTAGCTGCCGCGTAGTTGGTATCCCCACTGTAAGTGGCTGAGAGCGAATACGTCGATGCCGTAGGCTCGCTGAACGTCGTCGAAGCGGTTCCAGCGCCAGACAATGTGACAGGAGTGCCGAGATTCGCTCCGTTCACCTTGAACTGCACCGTACCGGTCGGCTTCGTCGTTGAGGTCGACGTGACGCTGACGGCAAAGGTTACCGTAGTCCCCGTGGTCCCCGTGGCGCCAGAAGTTGGCGATGTGATAGCCATCGTTGGCGACGGAAGAGTGCCGCCTCCGTAAAAATAAATCTTGTTCGATCCCGCCAGCGTATTGGACATCAGCACCAGGTAAGCAGATGCCCCGCCGGCAGCCAAAGGCGTGAACTTGATTCCAATCGTACAACTGTGGCCAGCCGCGAGCGTTGCTCCTGCTGTCAGCACGCAGTTGGTAGCTGTCGGATCTATCGGAAAAGCGGTGGGAGATCCACCGATGAACGAAGCGTCTGAAGTGAGAGTCAAGGCGCTATTCCCTGTGTTCGCCACGGTGATTACCTTCGTGACGCTTGAAGTTCCCTTAAGCTGACCGCCGAAATTCCAGTACCCCAAAGTTCCGATTTTGCGCACCACCTGTGTTGTAGCTGCTGTCGGTGCACTCTGCAGAAAATAGACTTGGCCTTGTGAATCCACAGCAAGACCCGTAGGATTGCTGATCGGCGTGATCGTAGCAGCGTTGCCGTCTCCCGAATATCCAGCCGTGCCGGTTCCGGCGATGGTACTGATGATGCCGGAGGTCGCGTCTATCCGGCGGATGCGTTGATTGCCCGCATCGGCGAAGTAGAGATTCCCCGCCACGTCAAAGGTCATTTGCCCGAGGCTCGAGCTGATCTCAGCGCTGCGAGCCTGTCCGCCATCCCCGCTGAATCCGCAAGCCGACCCGCCGGCGACCTTTTTGATGACAGGCGAATATTCTGCATTGTAGGCAGGCTCCTCCTGGATGTAGCAAACCGACGTGCTGTAGTTGTAAAAGTTGTAGAGGTTATCGCTCCCATCCACGGCCATCGAGGCGCCTTTTCCCGAGGTATAAATGAACTGGTTGCTCAGATACCAAAGATTGAACGTACCGCTGCCTCCACCTATAGCCGACACCGGCATCTCCGCCGCGCCCTTGGTTCTCTCATCGAAGAATAGGTTGTCATACGGATCGATGCTGATGTTTGCTGGCATGCTCATGCCGACCGTGGAAAGGGAGCAGGGGGTGCTCGGCGTGCAGGCGCCGGCGGCATAGGTAGTTCCCCAGGCCGATTGTGTACCCCAGGGGTAATAGTCGCTGAAGTAATATGTGCTGCCCGTGACGTTCAAACTGTAGAGGATACCCGCGCTATCGACGGCCAGCGTCTGGGGCGTGGCAAAAACCGGATTGACTGTGTGGATAATTCCCGACGAATCAAGTTCCTTGATAGCGTTGTTTCCAACATCGGGGATGTAAAGGGTATCGCCCCCATCCACGGTCAAATTTGTTGAGTTCTTGATCAAGCCCGTGGTGCCGGAGACCGTCACCGGGACTGTCGTAATCTGCGACGGCGTGAAGCTCATGACAGGCGCGTAGCCGTTGCCGGTCAGGCCGACAAACATCGCCGTCGCTTCCACGCTGTTGGAGATACTGAGCGAACCGGACCGATGGCCTGGCCCCTGCGGATTGAAGCGGACCATCAGCGAGCAGCTATCGCCCTTCGAATAGCTGTTGCCCTCATGGCAGGTACCGCCCGTCTCGACGACAAAGTCCTTGTTCTTCGACTCGATTTTGGTCAAACGGGTCTCGCCTGCGAAGTTCAGCCGAAGTACTTCCGTACCAGCGTTTTCCCCGGCATTTGCGGCTTGAAAAACATGGAAGTTCGCAGGCACTTTCTCAAACTTGGCGTCGCTGCTGGTTCTGGCAAGCAGTTGTCCCTGTGGACGGACTGATTCTGCCAGGCTGATGATGGAGTGAGGCAGCTCACCTTTTGAGACTACTTCTTGCGCGTTGATCTGGGCGAAAGCAACGAGGCATGGCAACAACGACACACCTGCGGAAAAAGCATTGAGCAAACGAGGCATGGAGATACCTTTCTTTCACAAAATTGAACAGGGGGGAACTGAACGGATGACTACACAACTACCCCATGATCGTGAGAATGACAACCTTTTCGTTTCATGCTTTTGCGTGCTGCCCGTGCGTCCGCCAAGCTCGTTTGGCGTATCTCAAACGATCTCAATGAATTACGACATGATTTTCGCGAATTTAGTCTCGCATGGGTATTCCGCATTGCGACGTGACATAAAAATCTTGCCGATGCGTCTCTTGGTACTCTAAAGACATGAAATTCGGCGTCCTCGTCTTTCCCGGCTCGAACTGCGATCACGACACCTACAACGTCATCTCCGAGATCGCCCGCCAGCCCGTCACCTTCCTCTGGCATGATTCTGAAGACCTCCAGGGCGTCGACGCCGTGCTCGTCCCCGGCGGCTTCGCCTACGGCGACTACCTCCGCACCGGAGCCATCGCCCGCTTCTCGCCGGTGATGCAGGCCGTCAAGCGCTTTGCCGACGGCGGCGGACTGGTGCTGGGAATCTGCAACGGCTTCCAGATTCTGACCGAAGCAGGCCTGCTCCCCGGAGCGCTCATGCGCAACGCCGGCCTCAAGTACATCTGTAAGCAGGTGCATCTGCGCACGGAAACCGCCGACAGCCCCTTCACCAGCCAGATCCGCTCCGGCGAAGTCCTCCAGATGCCCATCGGCCACATGGAAGGCAACTACTACTGCGACACTGAGACCCTTCGCGAACTCGAAGCCGAGGACCGTATCGCCTTCCGCTACGCAACGCGCACCGGCGAGATTACCCCGGAAGCCAACCCCAACGGATCGCTGGCCAACATCGCCGGCGTCCTGAACAAGGGCCGCAACGTCTTAGGATTGATGCCCCACCCCGACCGCTCCAGCGAGCTGCTGCTGGGCTCTGCCGACGGCCTCAAAATCTTCGATTCCCTAGTCTGCGCACTCGCAAACAGTTGATGTTTGCGATGTCGATAGTTGTTAGAAAACCCGGCAACAGTTCTTACGGATCGCAGCAACAACAGAGGAACACCCCGGAACCGCTAGCCAGAATCGCCATGCCAGAACGCTATGATTGACATCCATCATCACCTCATCTACGGCGTCGACGACGGCTCCCCCGACCTCGAGACTTCCGTTCGCATGGCTGAGACCGCCATCGCCGAGGGTGTGACTTTTATCGCCTGCACGCCCCACTCCAGCGACAGCTACGCCTACCAGGCCGAGCTGAACGCCGAGCGCATGGCCGAGATTCAGGCGCGGCTAGGCGACAGAATCGAACTGGGCCTGGCCTGCGACTTTCACCTCAACGCCGACAACATCCAGGACGCGATCCGCAACCCGCTCAAGTACTCCATTCGCGGCAAAGGCTACCTGCTGGTCGAGTTCCCCGAGATGGCCATTCCGCCGCAGCTGGGCGAAGCGCTCAACCGCCTGAAGGCCGCTGGATACACCAACATCATCACCCATCCTGAGCGCAATCCGGTGATCGTGAAGCACCCGCAGATGCTGGCCGACTGGATTCGCATGGGCTGCGTGGTTCAGGTAACGGCTTCGTCGCTTTACGGCCGGTTCGGCAATTCCGCAGAAGCCTTTTCGAATGAGCTGCTGGACCGCAACTGGATTCACTTCCTGGCCACCGATGCGCACAATCTCGACTGGCGTCCACCGCACCTGAAGAAAGGCTATGAGTACGTCGCCAACCGCGCCGGTGAAGAAACCGCCCGCCGCCTCTGCGTCGAGAACCCCCAGGCCGCAATCACCGGAACCAAGATGCCCCGCCAGCCCGAAGCCATTGGCGTCTGGGACAGCGAGCCGATCAAGTTCCACGAATCGGTGAAGTCCGCTCCGAAACGAACTTCGCAGCAGAACGGTAGCCAGAGCGAGAAAAAGGGCAGCTGGCTTGGAAAGATGTTCGGACGCTAGCCCGAAGCTTTAGAGCCCCAACCCGCCATCCACGGTAAGTATCTGCCCTGTAATGTAATGTGGACCGGTGGCGAAAAACAACACCGCTGCCGCCGTCTCCTCTGCTGTCCCGTTGCGCCCCATGGGCGTTCTGGCGGCGAAGCTGGGCGCGATCGACCTTTCCGGACCATCGCCGGGCCGGTGCATCTCGATATATCCCGGCGCCACGCAGTTCACGCTGACCTCCGGCGCAAATGCCTTGGCCATCGTCTGGGTCAGCATGTGCAGGGCGGCCTTCGATGCGCAGTAGTGGGCCTGGGCAGCCCACGGCTCCATGCCCCCGAGCGAGCCCAGGTTTACGATCCTTCCCTGCACCGCTTTCAGATGGGGCAACGCCTCGCGCGCCGCCAGAAACGGCCCTCGCGTGTTGATCTCAAACATGCGATCCCACTGCGCGACGCTGATTTCCTCAAGCACCGCTTTTTCAATGGCTCCGGCATTGTTAACCAGCACGTCGATGCGGCCAAAGGCGGCGGCCACTTCGGCGAAGGTGCGGCGAATCTCGTCTTCGCTGCGTACATTCATCGGGAGCGCCAGGCAGCGAGCGCCGGCAGCTTCAATCTCGCGAGCGGTCGCGCGGGCCAGTTCTTCCGACTCGCGGAAGGTGATGGCTACGTCCATGCCGGAGCGGGCCAGCGTGAGGGCAATCTCGCGCCCAATACGCTTGGCTCCGCCGGTCACCAGAGCTATTTTGCGAACATCAGACTTGGAAGGCGTTCCGGCGGGCATGCTTCCTCAACTTGAGTGAACGAACTTCGGGAGAGGCTCGATGAACTGGAATTCTTTAACCGGAATGAAATTACTGGACTTGGACTACCGGAACTGCGGAGCGCTCGACTGCGGATCTTTTGGCTTGGCCTCATCCTTGGGAGCGTCTTTAGGCGCATCGGGTTTGGTCTCGGAAGGCGCGTCTTTGGGAGTATCGGCGGGAGCGTCGGCCTTGGGAGTCTTGTCGCCTGCATCGCTGGTCGCCGCGCCGGATTTCTTTGCGCCCTCGTTCTTTTTGTAGATCGAGTACTGCTCGGCGGGGCGCTTGAGTTTGACCTCGATCGCCATGGTGTCCTTGTCGACCTTATAGTCCTCGCCGTAGGTCTGGAAGCCGTCGGCGATGACCTGCAGGCGCACGTTCGAACCGGTCTCCAGGAGATCGATGACCGTCTTGCCTTCGTCGTTGGTCTTCAGTTCCATGTTGCCGTCGTTGTGGCCATCGACGAGCGGATGGAAGATGACTGCCGCGTTTTCGACCGGCCTGCCGTTGGTGGCGCGGGTCACCGTGACTTCGACACGCGAGGTCACCGGCGGTGCTTTGTACTTGCGTCCGCGCTTGGGAGCGCTTGAATCCTGGGCGACGGCGGCAATGCCGACCGAAGCCATCAAAAAGCTGAAAACGAGAATGCGCCGTGAATGAGACCACTTGCCTGACATGCCACCATTGTAGTCTTTCCTCATCCCTGCCGCGACCCTCCGGGGTTTAGACGCGCCGGCGCCTGGGAATAAAGCCGGTAATCGAATCAAAAGAGAAGGTCCAGGTGAATTGAAATAAAACCACTTCCCTCACCGCTTTTCATGATCGCTTCCTGGGCATCTGCTTGGCGTAGAAAAGGGCGCTTGACATACCTATACATCTATGGGTACGATCCATTTCACTTAGGCACCCCAAGCCGTCTAGGTGTAAAGCCTCAATCTCTCGACCTGATTTTTACGGAGGAACTCGATGTCTCTGTTTCGGCGGATCGCAAATCTCTTTGTACGCAGCAACATCGATCGCGAGATTGAAGCTGAATTGCGCTCGCATATCGAGATGCGCATCGCGGACAACATCGCCGCCGGAATGACTCCTCGTGCTGCCCGCCGCGATGCCCTGGTACGCTTCGGCAATCGCGCGGCCACGCGGGAAAAAGTCGCCCGTGCTGATGCTGCGCTAGCTATCGACAGCCTCTGGTTCGATCTTCGCTACGCCCTGCGGCAGCTGCGCAGGAATCCCGGTTTCGCCGCCTCGGCCATCGCCGTTTTCGCGTTGGGCATCTGCGCCAGCGTATCCATCTTTGCTTTCGTCGACGCGGTGCTCCTGCGCCCGCTTCCCTATCATGATCCCGCGCAGCTCATGGGCCTGTTCGAGAGCAACCCGCTCGGCCCGCGCTTCCATCTCTCTTATCTCGACTATCTCGACTGGAAGCGGATGAACCACACCTTTGCCGCACTCGAAATCTATGACGGCGGCGACTCGACCCTTCGCATCCCCTCGGGCGTTGAGGACGTCGGCATCGGCTCCGTAAGCGCCGGTTTCTTCCGTATGCTTGGTGTCACCCCCGCGCTGGGCCGCGGCTTTCGCGAGGGCGAAGACCGTCCCGGCGCGCCCGGCGTTGCGCTGCTCAGTTACGCCGCCTGGCAGATCCGCTACGGAGGACGAGCCGACATACTGGGGCAATCGATCGTTCTCGACAATGAACCCCGCCAGATCGTCGGCGTGCTGCCCAAGGATTTCTACTTTTCCCCGACAGCGCACGCCGAGTTCTGGAGACCAATCGAGGGGGCGGATCACCCGGAAGACCGCGGTGAGCATAATCTCTCCGGCCTCGGACGTCTCAAACCCGGCACCTCCGTCGAACAGGCGCAGGCAGATATGAGCAATATTGCGGCGCTGATTGCCAAGCAGTACCCCGGCTACGATGAAGGGCGTGGAGCAACCGTCATGCCGTGGACTGAAGTGACCATTGGCAGACTCCGTTCTGTCCTCAATCTGTTGATGTGCGGCGCCGTGCTCCTGCTGCTCATCGCCGCCGTCAACGTTAGCGGCCTGCTGCTGGTGCGCTCCGAGAACCGTCGCCGCGAAATTGCCGTTCGCAGCGCGCTCGGAGCGCCACGCGCCAGGTTGATCCGCTTTTTCGTCCTCGAAGGCGTTCTGCTCTCCGCTTCAGCAGCCGGGCTCGGCCTCGCCGGATCGTACGGACTGATGCATGTGCTTATCCGCCTGCTTCCCGAGGGCATGACGAACTCCATGCCTTACCTGAGCGGGCTTGGATTGAACGCGCATGTGCTCATTTTTGCCGGCGGCGTCGCCCTGCTGACGGCAGCGCTCTTCGCGCTTGCTCCGCTCTTTCAACTCTCCGGCGACGATCTTCGCAATCGCCTCGAGCAAGGCGGACGCACAGCAGCCGGATCGGTCTGGCGCCATCTGGGGGCAAACCTCGTCATTTTCGAGCTATGTACGGCAATGGTGCTGCTCTCAGGCGCGGGCCTGCTGGGCCGCAGCTTCTACCGTCTCATGCACTCCGACCTGGGAATTGAAACCGGCCACCTAGCCATCCTTCGCATTACGCCGTCGGACTCAGAGGTTTATGCCAAGCCCTATCAGCAAGTCGCCTTTGCCCACCAGCTCATCGATAACGTCAGCCACTTGCCGGGAGTCGTCTCCGCATCCGTCGCCCACCATATTCCGTTGGCCGGCGTGACTGGAAACAACTCCACCGGCGTTGCCGCAGGCAGCACCAACTTCACCATCGCCGGACGCCCGCCTCACCCTGCCGAATACGAGGCCAACTTCCGCCAGGTGGGCGCTGGCTTCTTCAGCACACTGCACGCCCGGCTCAATCGCGGACGTTATTTCTCTGCCGGGGATGACATTCATCACCCGCCGGTCATGATCGTCAACCAGGCCTTTGCCCACGCGTTTTTCCCTGGCCAGAACCCGCTCGGCCAGCACATCGGTTACGACCAATCGAAGCCGTCCTCCGAAATCGTTGGGGTGATCGACAACATCAAGGAAGGCACGATGGACTCCCAGGTCGGGCCGGCGATGTATACCGCCTTTGACCAAGTCCCGGACAGCACGTTTTACCTGGTGGCTCGCACCTCCGACGATCCTCGTACTGTACTGACGGCGCTTGAACAAAGCGTTCACCAGCTGGACCCGGCCTACATCATCCAGGTACGCCAGACGATGGAAGAACGTATCCAGGACAGCCAGGCCGCGTATCTGCATCGCGCCTCGGCATGGATTGTCAGCGGCTTTGCAGCGATGGCACTGCTGCTGGGCATCGTGGGGCTCTACGGAGTCATCGCCTACTCGGTGAGCCGTCGCACCCGTGAGATCGGTGTACGCATGGCGCTTGGAGCCCAGCGCAGTTCGGTCCATGCAATGGTTATGAGTGAGGCAGGCAGGCTCATCGTCGTCGGAATCGCAGCAGGTCTGATCTGTTCTGTCGCGGCGGCGAGTGTGATGCGGAGCATGCTGTTCGATACGGCGCCGTGGGATGCGCTGACGCTCTCGGCTGTTGCTGTGGTGCTGGCGCTATCGGCGGCGCTGGCGAGTTACGTTCCTGCGCGGCGTGCGGCTTCGGTCAACCCGGTGGAGGCGCTACGAGCTGAGTGACTTAACACGCAGCGCGATCACGGGAGATGTTTGTGCAGACTTACGGCTACTTTTCGCTGCTCGGCGGGGCTAAGCCTTTCAAGCGCATGTAGAGTGCGAGCGTGGCGTACTGCTCGTTGTCGTGCGAGACGGTTCCCCAGGAAAGGCTGATGCGCGCACGCGTCGCCGGGCCAATCTTGAATTTCTCCAGCATATTTGCCTCAGTCAGTCCGGCAAATGCCTTGTCGCATTCGGCAAAGGACGCCTGCAGCGCGGCAACAATGGTGGCCTTGTCGGCGGTCTCCGGCGGAACTGTGTTCGCCGTCGCGGCTGTGCCATTGATCGCGCCGCAGCTGTGGAACTGCGCTTCGGTGACGTGATTGACCACGCGCGCAAAGGTTCTCACTTCGGGGGTGGGGCGATAAGAGTAGTTCTCGGCCGGCATCTTGTCGGCGGATTTGAGAATATTGGCTTTCAAGCCGGCGTAGCCGCGCTGCACATCGGCCGGAGGGGTCGACGGCGGCTGGGGTGCTGGCGCGGCCGCGGGGGCTTGGCTGTGAACGGTAAGGGCGGTGCTCAGGATGGCGAGGGCTGCAACAGCTGCGTAACGGGACAAGGCGGGTCTCCTCCGACGCAATCGTATCAGAGGACTGGAAGCCTGTTTTTCACGAGGATGGCGCAGCTAAACACTCCGGCAGGATTCATGAGTGCGATTCACTCACATTTCACACTCCCTGCGCTTGACAAGCTTAAGACGACTTGCCTACTCTAGCAGTTGAACGGCGAGAGTGCTAAAGTCGGATTCCTGCGGCTGGCGCTTTGCCGGAGAACTTCGGGCGGATTTCTGCCCGCAGACGATTTTACCTGTTTTCACCACTAACACGAGTTTTCGCCGAAGAGCGAGGCAGGCAGGAGCCTTCCCGCGAATCGGGACTCGAAGCTAACACACGACTGCTAACACTCATTGAAGGAGAAGCAACACGTATGGCTACATCATCGGTAACGACGACCTTTACCCCGCTCCACGACCGCATCCTGGTTCGCCGCGTGGAAGCCGAACAAAAGACGGCCAGCGGCCTTTACATCCCCGACAGCGCCAAGGAAAAGCCCCAGGAAGGCGAAGTGATTTCTGCCGGCAAGGGCAAGTCCAACGACGAAGGCAAGGTTTTCCCGCTCGATGTAAAGGCTGGCGACCGCGTTCTCTTCGGCAAATACTCCGGCACGGAGATCAAGCTCGACGGTGAGGAATTCCTCATCATGCGCGAAGAAGAAGTCCTCGGAATCCTCAGCAAGTAAGCGGAGTCGGCGTCTGGCGACTTTTCTGATCACTGACCACTGTTCACTGATCACTCGAAACTACAGAACGAGCAACAAGGAGATTTCAAGCAATGGCAAAGCAGATTCTGCACGGAGAAGATTCCCGTCAGGCGATCCTGCGGGGTGTAAACACCCTGGCGGACGCCGTGAAGGTGACCCTTGGTCCCAAGGGCCGCAATGTTGTGATTGAGAAGAAGTTCGGTTCGCCAACCATTACCAAGGACGGCGTGACCGTTGCCAAGGAAATCGAGCTCTCGAACGCTCTGGAGAACGTGGGCGCGCAGCTGGTGAAGGAAGTCGCTTCGAAGACCTCCGATGTTGCCGGCGACGGCACCACCACCGCGACCGTTCTGGCCCAGGCCATCTTCCGCGAAGGCGTGAAGACGGTTGCTGCAGGCGCCAACCCGACTGCTTTGAAGCGCGGCATCGACAAGGCTGTCGTGGCCGTGATCGGCACGCGCGACAAGGAAGGCAAGTACACGGACGGCGGTGCTCTCGGATCATTCTCGAAGCCTGTAACCGATGACTCCGTGGCCCAGGTTGGCACCATCTCGGCCAACGGAGATGTGGAAATCGGCGAGATCATCGCCGGCGCCATGAAGACCGTGGGCAAGGACGGCGTGATCACCATCGAAGAGTCCAAGACGGGCCATACCTTCCTGGAAACCGTGGAAGGCATGCAGTTCGATCGTGGCTACCTCAGCCCCTACTTCGTGACCGATGCCGACCGCATGGAAACTGCCCTCGACGATCCGTACATCCTCATCTTCGAGAAGAAGATCTCGAACATGAAGGATCTGCTGCCTCTGCTGGAGCAGGTTGCACGCAGCGGCAAGCCCCTGCTGATCATTGCCGAAGATGTCGAAGGCGAAGCCCTCGCGACCCTGGTCGTGAACAAGCTGCGCGGCACGCTGAATGTGGCTGCAGTCAAGGCTCCTGGCTTTGGCGATCGCCGCAAGGCGATGCTGGGCGATATCGCCATCCTGACCGGTGGCGAAGCCATCACCGAAGACCTGGGCATTAAGCTGGACGTCGTCAAGCTGGAGCAGCTGGGCCGCGCCAAGCGCATCACCATCGATAAGGACAACACGACCATTGTCGATGGACAGGGCGAGGCTGCTGCCATCTCCGGACGCGTGAAGGAGATTCGTGGCCAGATCGAAAACACAACCAGCGATTACGATCGCGAGAAGCTGCAGGAGCGCCTGGCCAAGCTGGTCGGCGGCGTTGCGGTCATCAAGGTGGGCGCTGCGACTGAGACCGAGCTGAAGGAAAAGAAGGCTCGCGTCGAAGACGCTCTGCACGCAACCCGCGCGGCTGTCGAAGAAGGCATCGTGGCTGGCGGCGGCGTAGCTCTGGTTCGCTCGGCCGCTGCTGTCGATACCCTGATCAAGGGTCTGGAAGGCGATGAGAAGATCGGCGCGCAGATCGTGCGTCGCGCTCTCGAAGAGCCACTTCTCCAGATCGTTGCCAATGCCGGTGAAGAGGGCGCAGTCGTTGTGGGCAAGATTCACGAGTCCACCGACGACCACTACGGCTACAACGCGGCCACTGGCCAGTTCGAAGACCTGGTCAAGGCCGGCGTCATCGATCCGACCAAGGTGACCCGCACAGCGCTCCAGAACGCAGCCTCGATCGCAGGCCTGCTGCTGACCACCGAAGCCCTGATCTCCGAGATTCCGGAGCCCAAGGCAGCGGCCCCGGCTGGCGGCGGACACGGCGGCGGCATGGACGGCATGTATTAAAGACAGGGATCAGGGAACAGGGATCAGTAAGACTGCTCCGCTGCCCTCATCACTGGTTCTACTGCAAAGGCCTCCAGCTTCGGCTGGGGCCTTTGTCTTTTGCACGCGTAGGCCGTCTCGCGGGATAGGTATTTGCTGCATGAGACACTCGGTGAGGTAGTCATTTCTCACTCAGGCTGGTTCAGCGGAATCAGATACGGGTTTCTCATGAAAATATTGATTGCTATGCTCCTCATCGTGGGAGGAGCGGCTTGCCTGTCTGCGCAGAACGGCAGAGTGAACCCTAGTAAACCGCTGTTGACCCAGGCTGACGGAATTCTGCAGTCGGTGAATAATGCCAGTCTTCATGTAAGCGCGACAGACGGCAAGCTTGAGCTCACGCGCGGGAACGCTGAAGCGCCGATGGAGCTGGTCTTTGCGAATTGCCAGGGATTGGGTATTCGACGCGAGGACGATCAGTGGTGGGTTCTGCCTTTGAGTGCAGCCATCGACAAGGTGGGCGCGCAGATCGACGCGAATAGCGCTCTGTGGGTGCTACCGCTCGATGCGTTATCGAAGGACAGCTCGTGGCATCTGGAGCTGCATGGCGGTGAGGCGATTGCGACGGCAACAGAGACTGGATTACGAGTGACGCTGCAGGCGGATCGCGTGACCTTATCGAAGGCCGAGGCGCGGCCGCACAGCGACCCCTTTGGCCATCGGTTTTCATTCAAGATTGCAGGCAGTCCGGAGCTCGAAGATGCGCTGGCTGCTTTTTACTGGGGCACGATGCTGCCGTCGGTGGTGGAGAAGACGATGGCGGCCAGGTTTCCTTACAGCAGCGGTTACGTGCTGAGCACGCTAAACGTGAAATCATATGCGGGGTCGTATCCTGCGGTCGATCACGAGTTCCAGATCAAAGGCCGGCTGGCGATGGGCTCGGAGGCGGATCTGGATGTCGTCAAACGGATGATCGGGTTGCAGTTTCAGTTGATGAAGGACGATCCGGAGGGGTTGTTTCGCGCGCCCTGCTCGGTGCAGCCGGATGGAAGACGCGAGTATCACATTCGCAGGAATAGCAAGGACAATCGCGAGAACGCGGCGATGTTTCTGGTGACTGGAAACATCGAGGTGGTGGAGGAAGCCTGGCACTATTACGAGGCAAGAAAAGATCGGACCTGGCTCAAGGAGAATATCGGCAACCTTGAGAATGCAGCGGGATGGACGCTGGCGAACGTCGACCAGTACGGGCGGCTGTGGGGCGATGTGTACTACGAAGACCAGGTGATCAAAGATGGCCGCGTGACACAGGCACAGGGATTTGCGGCGCGCAGCTTTACTCTGCTGGCCGGAATGGAGCGCGTGCTTGGACGTGGAGAAAAGGCTGCTGTGTACGAGGGCGTTTCGAAGAAGATGTCTGACGTGCTGATTGCGCCGTTGCCGATGGGGTATTGGGATGAGGCGAAGCAGCGATTTATCGATTGGGTAGACCGCGACGGGAAGGTACATGACCATGTCCCCCTGGTGGCAAATACACTGCCGGTGACACTTGGATATGCAACGAAGAACCAGGCCGATGCGGTGCGGCGGCTGGTGGCTGGAAATGCTGGGCAGTTCGAGCGGTTTCCCAGCTTTTTGTCGGCGGACATTGCGGGATACACGAAGTCGGAGATTGGCAGCGGCGGTCCATACGATCTAAGCGCAGCTGGGCGCTACTGGTATTGGGATGCGGCGTTCCGGCAATCGGAGAAGCAGGGCGGGATGCTGTTCGATCAACTCAAAGCAGTGGCTGCAGAAGGCGCGAAGCATGGGTATTTCATGGGCGAGCGATACGACATGGACTATGTGTATTACGTCGACGGCAAGAACTCCCACGGAGCGGAGAAATACTACGAGTATCCCAATGTGTTTGCGGCTGTGCTGATCTCTAAGTATCTGGGATTGACGATTCCTGCGGATGCGGATGTGGCGGTGGCTCCGCGGATGCAGGGCAAGGGCAGCGTGGAGTTTGGCATTCCCGAATACTCGGTGAGTTATAGCTGTGACGAAAGCGGATTTGCGCTAAAGAATCTTTCTGGGAAGCAGCGGAAATTCAAGGTCGATTTATCAGGACTGAGCGATGGGGCGAAGCGTTATCGGCTGCAAGGCAAGGCGGCCGGCGGCGGAGTGGTGGGCGCGCAGTCCACGATTGTGCTGGCGGCGGGAGAAGAAGCACGCTGGGTTGCGGAACGCGATGCGAAGTGAGTATCAATAGCCTGAGCACAGACAACAAAGCAGCGGCCGAAGCCGCTGCTTTGTTGTCTTAGGGTGCAGTTGCGTTAGAAGGTGAGACGCAGCGCCATTTGGAGCTGGCGAACGTTGTAGGCGAAATTGCTGTTGTTGATGCCCGTCACAGACTGGAATGCGGTGCTGGTGTAAGGCACAAACTCGTTGACGTGATGGGTGGTGTCGGTGGAGACGGCATAAGCTGTCGTTCCTACTGCGGTCACGTTGGGATGATTGGCGAGATTGAAGGCTTCGGCCAGGAACTCCAGCTTGTAGCGCTCCATCACGACGATCTTCTTGGAGAGGCGCAGGTCGGCGACCCAGGTTCTGGGCTGCTGAAAGACGTTGCGGTCGATGCCGGGAATACGGTTTGCACCTGCAGAGCCATTGAAGGAAGTGGTGCTGATAATCGACTGCTGGGCCGCGCTGCCGGGGGTGACATAGAGCTTGGCCGAGGCGCCGCTGACGCCGACGGAGTAAGGCAATCCCGACTGCAACTGGAAGTCCGGAGAAATCTCGAAGTCATTTGCCAGATAGCCCAGAGGACCGTGGAATTTCCAGGGGGATTGCACAACGAGGTAGGTGACGAAACGATTCGGCACGTTCTGGTTCGAGTTGCCGTAGTCGAGCTTGATATTGGTGGGATCGAGCAACGCGGTTGCGCTGGCTCCGGTGGTGTTGTTTTCGCCGAAGTCAAGCGCATGCGACCAGGTGTAGTTGGCGTTGAATGAGACGTGGTACGACATCTGATGCTTGAACTGACCCACGAGCGCTTCGTAGTTGGAGTTCACACCACTGAAGATGTCGGTGATGGAGCTGAAGTTTGGATTCGGGCGGTGGTTGGCATTTGCCGTGTCGTAGAAGTAGACATTGGCAAGCAGCGTGGAGCCGTTTGCTACCGGACCGAGCTGGGTAGGGTCGGCGAAAGTGAAGCTGACCGGGGTCGGCGCAGGCAGGTTGGTATCGACGAAGTCCGGCAGACGGCGGCCCCAGGTTCCGAGCCATGAGACGCTGAAGACATCGTTCTTGCCGAGAGCCTGCTCCACGGTGAGATCGGCCTGGTGGATCAAGGGCGGCTTGAAGTTCGAATCGATAAAGTCGGCGGTAGCATTGCCGCTGGCGCCGCCGAGACAGGTGCCGTCATTTTCAGGAGCTACTACCTTGGGAAAGACCGGCGTGCAGGCGCCGCCAGCGAAGAGGTTGGGATTGGTCTGACTGCCTGCGGCACCCGTTCCGATCAACGCCTGATAGACGGTGGAGTTGATTTCGCGAGCGAAGAACATGCCATAGCCGCCGCGCAGAATCGTCCTGCCGCCGCCATAGACGTCATACGCGAAGCCGACACGAGGGCCGAAGTCGCCGGCGTAGGAGTTGATCTTCGACGTCTGGGGTAGGAGCGAGTTGGGAAGCTGAGCATCGGGAAGCTGTTCGTACTCGTAACGGACACCGAGAGTGACGCTCAACCGCGGATTGACTTTCCACTCGTCCTGCGCGAAGAAGGCGTAGTCGTTGGTGGTGAAGTCCAGGCCCGGCAGACCTGCGCCCTGATTGTAGGTGTTGAAGTTCTGAGCCACTTTTCCTGCGACGGCATTGGT
This sequence comes from Acidobacteriaceae bacterium, assembly GCA_036271955.1. Classification (GTDB taxonomy): domain Bacteria; phylum Acidobacteriota; class Terriglobia; order Terriglobales; family Acidobacteriaceae; genus Acidicapsa. Next base: position 12,990 of record DATAZR010000157.1, on the reverse strand, counting down.
GGCGAGATAGAGATCGGCAGCATAGTTGCCGAGCGGGGTGTTGCCGGTATAGGAGTAGCCACCGTACTGGTTATAGAGGTTGGCGATCAGGTCGTCGGTGTGGATGAAATCCACGCCGAACTTGAAATTGTGATTGCCGTGAATCCAGTTGAAGGTATCGGCAAGCTGCCAGCGGCGCTCATCCGGCAGAGCCTGGCGATTGAGGAACTGTGGAGTACCGAACTGGAAGAAGCCGGAGAGAAAGACGTTCGGCGGCAGCAAGAGGGGATTGGTGTAATTGGACGTGGCAGTCAGATTGGACTGCTCATAGGATGTCGGCGACTGGTTGGTCTCAAACTCAAAGTCGCGTCCATACATGAAGCGCACTTCATTGCTGAGCGGAGCGGTGATGAAGGTATCGAGCTTTGCGACGAGCCAGTTGTCGCGAACGTAGTCATTGCCGAAGCTGGCCATACCATAGGCCACGGCAGGACTGGTTTGAATGCCCGCCGGAGAGGTCCAGCGCATGCGATTGGCTTCCACTGCGAAATGATTTTTCTGGTTGATCTGCCAGTCGATTTTTGGGAAGTAAAGCGTCTGGTCGCCGACGCGGGGCACGGTGCCGAGCATGGTGGTGAGACCGGCGATGGTCGAGTTGTAGACGGGCACAGCAGCTTCATAGGAAAGCCCTGTATCGGTGTGAAGCTGGCAGACCTGGGCATCCTGATAGGTGGGAGCCGCCGTGGTTGTGCCGCCGCAAACCTCTGGCGTACCCGCTAGGGTAGCCTTGGGCGCGCCATAGAAATTGGAGTTAGCGCTAGTGCCGGTAATCGTGGCCGCTCCGGGAAAATCATGGTAGAAGCGATCGCCTGCGGCGAAGAAGAAGATTTTGTCCTTCAGAATGGGCCCGCCAACGGCAAAACCATACTGACGGCGCAGATCGGTCGGCTTGAATATCTGCGAAACGAACTTATTCGGCGCCGTCTCGACGGGATGCGTGACGTTGGGATTGATCGCATTCCAGTCGCTGTCGCGGTCGAAGTAGTAGACCGTGCCGTGAAAGGCGTTGGAGCCGCTCTTGGTCACCGAGTTCACGATGCCGCCGGCCGAGCGTCCATACTCTACTGAGTAGTTTGAGGTGTTCACCTGGAACTCATCGACGGCTTCCTTGATGGTGGAGTATCCGGCGCGAGTTCGCCCGCGCTCTTCGGAGAAGTACGCCTGGTTATCGTCAGTTCCGTCGATGGTGACATTGTTGAGCAGTGTGCTCTGGCCACGGAAACTCAGCAGGCCAAAACCGTTGGAGTCATTGACTACACCGGGGGTCAGAAGAGCGAAGGCCGACCAGCGGTAATTGTTCTCGGGAACACTGTGCAGGCTTTCCTGATCGACGACGCCGGAGAAATCCGGCGATGTAGTGTTGACCAGAGGCGCGGCTCCGGTGACCTCAACCGTCTGCGCGGAGTTGCCCACCTTGAGTGAGGCCTGCACGTCGGTGAGAAGACCGACCTGCACGATGAGGTTGACGGATTTGAAAGTATCAAAGCCGGGAGCGGCGATGGTTACGTCATAGGCCGCCGGTTGAAGATGAATGACCCGGAAGTATCCGGAAGCGTCCGTAACGGCGTTCTGCTCGGCATTCGTAGCATCGTTGTGGACTGCGACAGTTGCGCCGGAGACCACGGCTCCAGTGCTGTCGAGCACGGTGCCGCCAATGGCGCCATCCACTGCCGTTTGAGCGAGGGCAGCAGCACAGAATGAGAGCAAAAGGGTGAAGCAGGCCAGGATGGGAATCATCCTGCGGTGAGAATTGTGCAGCATTCAACAGCCTCCAAAATGTAGGTTTCGATCAATACTCGACGCTCTCGGCGGTATTTCCAGCGGAGCGCACTACAACTCAACCTCTAAAGCGGCAGACGCAGCAGAATGCGGCGTCAAACCGGGTTGAAGCGGTCTTACGGGTCTTTTTAGCTCTGGGAATAGGTAGGTATTCAATGGCACCTGAGCGAAATCGGGACTCGATTCCGGGTGCAGAAACGAAACATACCACAATCCGGCGACTCCGTTCTTTCCGTCGCCAATACCGCTTCATTCCTCTTCTTGATTTTCCAAGGACTTACGAGCAGCACTGTCTAATAAGATGCACTTTCAGGCGGCCTGGTTCGTTAATGATGCACGGCAGGAAGATGAATATTTATTCACATAAGAATGTGATAAAAGGTGATTCAAAAGTAAGTCCAGCCGGTTAGGATGCGCCGGCTGGACTTTATCTTGTTTCCGGTTTGAGAGAACTCACAAACTGCTTTGCCAGTTAGAAGGTCACGTGCAGACCCATGGTGACTGCCCGCGCTCCGCCGATGGTGCCGGTTACGGAGCCGAAGTTAGCTCCGTTGTTGGGGCAGCCTGAGGAGATGGCGTTCTTGGTGGTGCAGGAGCCCTGACCAGGTTGCAGGAAGGTGGGGATGGTCGTGCCCTGCCCAGTTCCGTTGGCGATCGGGAACTGATCGAGGTTGGTCTTGGACGACTGCTGATCGGTAGCGTTGTTGCCGGTGACGATCTGGCCGTAGTTGATGTAGTACGAGCTGGGGCTGCAGTAGTTGCCGGCGTCGATGGCAGAGTTGGAGCAGGCAGAAGCCTGGCGGATCTGCGTCTGGTCCTGCGGGACATCGAGGCTGGTGGTGTTGGTTACGTTGAAGACGTTGAACTCATACTGCAGCGAGAGCTTCTCGGTAGGACGGAAGGTCTTGCGCATGGAGATGTCGAGACGCTTCTGCGAGGCCTGACGGAAGATGTTGCGCTGGTTGCCGGAAGCGAAATCCGTTTCGTAGATGTCCTGCGGATCGTTGCCGGTGGAGATGGGAACGCCCTTTTCGCCGGGAGCCAGGTAGTTGATGGCGAGCTGGGTGGGATCGATGTGGGGAATGAATGCACCGCCGGAGGAACGGAAGGCTCCGGAGTTGCCGGTAAGGGCGCGCTTGGGATGCGCGGGGTCCTTGATGGAGAGCACGGGGTTGGGAAGCGTGGGGTAATCGCCGAAGTAGACGCTGCCCACTGCACCGTAGAACTCATAGAGAGAGTAAGGCTCGCCGCTCTGCAGGACTCCGACGCCGGTGAGGTGCCAGCCATTGGTAATGTAGGCCATGGCGGAGTGCTCGCGGGCGAAGTTGGGCGCTTCAACCTGGAAGTTGGCGGTGAAGACATGGGTACGGTCGTAGTCCGATGAGGCATAGGACTGGCGCAGGTTGTTGGGGTTGTTGCCGGTGAAGAAGAGGCCGATGTCGCTCTGCTCGTCGAGGGTGTGGCTCCAGGTGTAGCTGGCGCCGCCCTGTATGTGATGCGAGATGCGTTTCTCCAGGTGGGCCTCAAGGGCGTTGTAGGAGGAGTTGCCGGCGGTGGTGAAGATGGCGGCGTTGGGGCTGAAGCCGACATAGGGCACGCGGAAGTCGGTGTTGCCGCCGTCTTCGGTGTTCCAGGGCTCGCTGGCGATGGGGAGATAGTAGCGGTCGCCGTAATCGTTCGGATCGGGGGCGGTCAGCTCGTTCTCGTTGAGGACGTCGAAGCCGTAGGTAGCGGTTTCGCCGTGGATGGGATTCTGCGGCGTGGCGAGGCCGGGCTCATTCAACGGCACGGGAACGACGGCGTGACGTCCGAGGTTACCGGTGTAGCCGAGGGTGATGGCGATGTCGTTGGTGGGCTGCCATTGCATGTTGAAGGTGAAGTTGAGGGTGTAAGGGAGGACGTTCTTCTTGTTGTAGGAGGCGAAGTTGAGCGCGTCGGCGCAGTCGGTATAGGCAGCCTGGCTGGCGATGGCGCCGCAACGGCGTCCGTAGTCGGAGGTGCCCTTGCTGGTGCTCACGACATCCTCGTCTGTCATGCCGTTGAGAGTCGCCTGCAATTCAGCATTGATGATGGATGGGTCGGAGCTGGGCGAGCTGAATACCGGTGTGCCCAGCGGATTCGCCATGGTCTTGCCGGTGCCGGTGATATAGCTGGTGAGGGGAGCCGCTTCGGTGACTCCAAAGGGACCGCCGGTGCCGCTGCCGGCCGGCTGGGAGAGGTAATTGAAAAGCTCGCCGCGGTCGAAGTACATTCCAGCGCCGCCGCGGAAGACGATCTTGCCGTGATCCTGCTTGGGCGACCAAGCAAAGCCGACGCGAGGCGAAATACCCCATTGGCGTCCGGCGAGAGTGGAATCGGATTCGCCAGCGGTGGGGTTGTACTTGTTGTTGGAGGCCACGACAAAACCGGCATCGACCACGTTGAAACCGCTGATCGTGTCACCGGTTACGTTGTAGCGGGAGGGATCGAAGTTGAACATGTTGCCGTACTTTTCAGTGAGGCCGCCGTGGTAGTCGTAGCGGACTCCGGCGGTGATGCTCAGGTTTGAGAGCGCCTGCCACTTGTCCTGCAAGTAGCCGGAGATTTCGTTGGAACGGTAGTAGCGGTCGGAGTTGTTGCGGCCGCTGGTAGGATCGATGCTTTCGAGGACGTTGGACTTGTAAGCCTGGTCCTGGAGAAAGGTCTGGAAAGTCTTGGCGGTAACCTGCGCCAGTCCGGTGCGATTGTTATCGATATTGAGCTGGGTGTAGCTGTATCCGCCGCCGGCAACGATGGTGTGGCGGCCGATGGCCCAGATGAGGTTGCTGGAAGGATTCAGCCGATTTTGCGTATAGCCCATGTTGGCGAACGAGCTATAGGGGCCAACCTTGAGGCCGGGCGAGTCGATCTGGGTATCGGCAAAGCTGCTGAGGAGCAGGCCAGGCATGATTCCCTGCTGGTAGAGGGCATTGCCGGTGCCGATGCCGAAGGCTGGGTCGCCGGAGGGATTGGCCAGCGTCTGGGTAACGTAGCTGTAGGACTTCATGCGCGAGAAGCCAACGCGCTGCTCCCAGTTGAGGCGGGAGCTGAGGGCGATGGTGTTGTCGAGCGCGCCGACCTGCGATCCGTTGCTCTGAGTGAGGGGGAAACCGCCGACCTGCGAGTATCCGTAGGGCTTGGTCACCGGATCGTTCTGGTAGTAGTACTTGGCCGAGAGGCGGTCTCTGGAGCTGAGGTCGTAGTCGAGCGCGCCGGTAGCCTGATCGCCGGTCAGCAATGAGGTGCCCTTGAGCGTTACGTTGGGAACGCCGTACTGGTACGGGCTCGAAGACTGGGCCGAGGGAATCAGGTAGGAGCCGTCCGGCAGCTTGGCGTTGAGCAGCGACGTGGCGATGGGTCCGATGGTGCTGGTGAAGGCCTTGCCATTGGCCCAGGCGGTTGCTGCCGCATCGAGTCCGGCGACCGAGCGATCATCGGTGAGCGCGCTGGGCACGGTCATCTGCGAGAGGCCGGTGGACTGATCGGAGTTGTAGGTGCGCTGGTAGGCGGCGAAGAAGAACAGCTTGTTACGCAAGATGGGACCGCCGGCCGTGGCGCCGGTCGTCCAGCGATGCAGCTCGGGAACGCGCAACGACTCGGGAAACGCGCCTACGCCTTCCTGGCTGAGCAGGTAGGACTGGTTGAAGAAGAAGGGCGAGGCGTTGAGCGAGTTGTTGGCGAAAGACCCGTAGAGCTGACCATGCCAGTTGTTGGTTCCGGTAGCGGTGTTAACGTCGATCTGTGCGCCGCTGGTCGCTCCCTGCTGGGCATCATACATGGAGGTGTTGACGCGAATCTCCTGGGTGAACTCGGGAGGCGGGGAAGGCAGACTGTTGCCGTTGGAGCCGTAGACCGAGGTTCCGACGGGATTGGCGCCGCCGACGGTCTGAGTACCGGCAGAAGAAGTCGACGAGGTGCTGCCGCCGCCGATGTTGAAGTTGTAGCGCTGCGAGTTCGATCCAGAAGAACTCTTGCCGTTGAAGATATTGCTGACGTCGACACCGTTGACCTGGAAGGTGTTGGAGGTGTCGCGCTGGCCATTGGCCCAGATAGGCTGGTTGCCGAGTCCGGAGTTGGAGTCGAGGCCGCTGAGCAGTTCGGCATTCACGCCCGGCGAAAGGGTGGCGAGCTGCGTGAAGCTGCCGGTGGCAAGCGGGGTCTCGGCGATCTGCGCGGCGTCGAGGGTGTATCCGTTGGTAGCGTCGGTCGCGTTCAACAGCGGATTGGCAGTGACTTCGACGGACTGCGAAACCTGGCCGATCTTCAATGTGCCATTGATGGTGGTGGCGCGGGCTTCCTGGACTGCGATACCGGCGAGATTCGTGGTATCGAAGCCGTCATGTGTGATCGTCACCTTGTAGATGCCGATGGGCAGATTGAAGATCTGGAAGAACCCATTGCTCTGCGACTTGGCGGTCCGAGTGAGATCGATCTGGGTGTTGGTCACCGTGATGGTTGCATCGGGAATGGATGCACCGGCCGGATCGAGGACGGTTCCGTTGATCGAACCGAGAGTTCCCTGGGCCAAGGCGGAAATAGTACAGACCAGGATGGCAGCGAGAGACACAAGGCCGCGAGCGGCGATGCGCCTCCAATAAGCTTTCGTCATAAGCTCCTCAAGAAATGCTTTGAAATGAATGAGTTGAGTCTTTATCGTACCCGGGTACTCTGCCCGTGGCCTATGGAACGCTCGACCGGCGATGGCTATCTATGGCCAGTTCGGAGACTAAGACGTGCTTATTTATTAACACATTGACGACAAAAGAATGACTAAAGAAAGATGAAGAGTGGCCACATCTTCATTTACCTGGTGGAAAAACGGGGCGAAATAGCGAGCGAAATGAGACGCCCAGCCGGCACAGGGCCAGCTGGGCGGTATGGCCGGGGTTGAAGGACAACTTCCGGTCAGGCTCTGTTTCTTCAGTCCCCGCTTCCCTTGCCCAGCCGGAGCCGCAGGCCGCCCCGGTAATTGAAGGGCAGACTCTCGTAGCCGATGGGAGCGATGTGCCGATCACTGGCCAGGTTTTCTGCGTTGGCATAGATGGCGAGCCTGGGAAAAAGCTGGAAGCTGCCGCCGAAGGTGATGTTGGCATAGCCGTGATCGAGATTGCGGTTGGGCAGCAGCAGCGAGTTGCCACCGGAGAGGTCTTCAAACTCCAGGAAGGTCGAGTCGTCGCTGCGGCTGGCCAGGGAGGCGGTCGAGACCAGGGTCCAACGTTTGCGCTGGAAGCTGGCGGAGACGAAGCCGCTGTGGGGAGGAATGCGGAAGGGGCGCGCACCTTTGAGCGGCGAGAGCGCTCCTATAGGAATGCCGTTGTAGGTGGGCTCGAACCCCTCGGAGAGACTTTCATTGTCGCTGTCGAAGGAGCGCTGCACGACGGCTTCGGTCCAGGTATAGCCGCCGCGCAGGAAAAGGCTGCTTCCGATGCCGCCTTCGACGGTGGTTTCGATGCCCTGGGCACGGTAAGCTTCGGAGTTGACCGAGAGACCGTAGTCATCATCATAGTAGTAGCCGAGCGCGGAGATCAGCTGCTGCCGCTGATCCGGGGTCAGGCCGGGAAGAAGATCGGGTAGCACCCTGCCGCCGACCGACTCGATCTGCCTGCCAAACTGATTGTGGAAATAGCTGGACCGGAAGATGAGGCGGTTCGAGAAAAAGTCCTGCTCGAAGCCTCCCTCGTAGGTTCGCGTTGAAGGAGCGGCGAGTGGTGAGATATGCAGCTGCTGCGCGATGGACTGATCGCCGTTGTCGGCGAGGAATTGATAGAGCGATCCGAACTGGTCAGTCAGCGTGGGCTCACGCACTGCATCGCCGAAGTTGAACAGCACGCGGGTCCCACTGAAGATGCCGTGCCGCGGCTTGATGGCATAGATGGAAAGGCCGGCGCGCGGCGAGGTCTGCACACCGAAGTAGGAGTAGTGCTCGAGGCTGCCGCCCAATGTATAAAAGACGCGGTTCTTGAAGTCTCCGTGCACGCCGACCAGATAGACATAATTCGTGCGCTCGGTTGATTCGTTTATGGCGAAGCTGGGGATGTTTTCGACACCTCGTTCATCTTCATAATGAAAACCGGCCAACACAACGAGATGCGGAGTGAAGCGAAAATCTCCCTGATAGACGAGCTGGTCGCGGTTGGAAACGAACTGCTCAGTGAAGGGATACTCTTCAGGAAAATCGAGCATGGCGCGGCCGGAAGCCGTGTAGCCGTTGGCTCCGGTGAAGGTGACGGCATTGCCGAAGTAAGCCTGCTCGGGCCCGAAGACCGGATCGTCGTAGTAGGTGATGAGCTGGCCTGAGGGCTGCCAGAGCGAGTATTGCTCGCGCTTGCGGCTGAGACCGTAGCGCAGGCTGTTATGGAAATCCACGGTGGTCTGGTTGTCGATGGAGCCGCTGATGAAGAGGTCCTGATCCTTCTGCGTGGCGTTATCGGCGACGTGATAGAACTCCCATGTATTGGGTACGCCGGTGCCATCGAAGCCATAGTGAACCGTGCCGCGAATCTGCGTACTGGCCAGCGGCTGCCAGCCAAAGTTGCCCGATCCTGTGCCTACGTGGAACTCATCGTTGGGCAGCGAGTTGCCGGTCTGCAGCCAGGAAGCCGCACCGAAGTAATCGAGGGTCTTATGGGAACCGGAAACTTCGGCTTCTTCGTGCGAGGTTTGAAAGTTGCCCGCGTCGCCGGCGAGGCGCAGAGAGGGCGAACTGGAGATGCCCCGTTTGGTCGAAAAGACGATCGCTCCGCTGCTGGCATCGGCGCCGTAGAGGTCGGATGCCGGTCCGCGATAGACCTCGGCGCTGTCGATGCCGGTGGTGGCGAGAGGACCGAAATCGAAACGCCCGCCGAGGTCGCCGGCGTCGACGCCATCGAGCATGACCTTATTGGCATCGGATGCTCCGCCGCGGATGAACAGAGAGGTCTGCGCGCCGGTCTGGCCAGACTGGGTGACTACCGTGCCTGGCATCTGTCGCAGCGCATCGACGAAGCTGTCTCGCAAGCCGAGGTCAAGAGTGCCGAGAACATTGGTGGCGGCGCTGGTCTGCTGCTGCGGCGTGGGCGTGCCGGTCGCGGTGACCACGATGGACTGATGGACCCACTCCGGCTCCATGACCAGGTTACGCTCGACGCTAGCGCCCGCGCCGGCATAGAACGATGGCGGAGCAAGCTGGCGAAAACTCTGGGCGGTGATGACCAGGGAGAAGCGTCCGCTCTGGCCGGTGACGAGTTGGTAACTGCCGTCGGCGGTGGAGACGGTCTTGCCGACGAACTTGTCGCCGTTCGTGAGCACTACGGTTGCACCGACAACGGTAGCTCCGCTGGTGTCAGTGACGGTGCCGCGAATGACGCCGGCATGGATGAGTGGCGTGAAAGGCAAAAACAGGAATGCACACAGGCAGGCGCGCTGAATCCGCACGCGCAGGCTGCGTAGTGCCAGAGAAAAATGCATCGTTATCCTCCGTTCCCCTCGGAACGTTAGCGGTTGATTGGCACCCTAGGACCGGTCTCCTGACTTGCGCCTTCTCCGAACCGCCTTCCCGGGATAATCTCCCAGTGGCACCTGGCCGGATGTCTGCGAGGCCTCGACGTAACGACGAGAAGCCTTGCAGGTGCGCTCACAGTTGCGGGGCAGTGGCGGATTTGCACCGCCTTCCCGAACATCCTGGTGAGTCTCCAGTGATGGGTTGAGCGCCGGCGTCAGGCCTGCGCGATTCGTTCCGAAATTCGTTTCCCGATTCGTTCAAGGATAGCTGAATGGCCAACCGGCATAAAGGACGGCCTCATTCTTCACTATCGTAGTTGAGGTTCTGGCGCAGCCAGCGCTCCACTTCGGCAACGGTCATCGCTTTGCGTTCCGCATAATCGGCTACCTGATCGCGGTCGATCTTGCCCAAGCTGAAGTAGCGCGATTCGGGATGAGCGAAGTAGAGTCCGCTGACACTCGAGCCAGGCCACATGGCGAAGGACTCGGTGATCATCATGCCGGTATTTGCCTCTACATCGAGCAGACGCCAGAGCGTTCCCTTCTCGGTGTGGTCGGGGCTGGCTGGATAGCCCGGCGCAGGGCGAATGCCGCGATACTTTTCATGGATGAGGTCGGCATTGCTCAGGCCTTCTTCACGGCCATAGCCCCACTCTTCGCGAACACGCTTGTGCAGGCACTCGGCGAATGCCTCGGCGAGCCGGTCTGCGAGAGCCTCAGCCATGATTGCGTTGTAATCATCGTTGTCGGCGCGAAAGCGGTCGCACAGCTCTTTCAAGCCGATGCCGCTGGTAACGGCGAAGGCTCCGATGTGATCGGGCAGCCCGGTCTCTTTAGGCGCGATGAAATCGGCGAGAGAGCGGCACGGCTCACTGCCCTCGCGATTGGCCTGCTGGCGCAGAAAATAAAAGCGATCCAAGGGTACGGACCGCGTTGCATCGGTGTACAACTCCACATCGTCACCGATAGCGCTGGCGGGGAATAAGCCATAGACGCCGCGCGCGGTGATGAGATTCTGTTCGATGATGATGTCGAGCAGCGCGTTGCCTTCGGTGAAGATCTTGCGCGCTTCCTCGCCTTGCCGTTCGTCGTCCAGGATGCGCGGATAGACGCCTTTGAGGCCCCATGTGTGGAAGAATGGCGTCCAGTCGATGAACTCGCGCAACGTTGCGAGAGGGAAACGATCGAGCACGCGCAGACCGGTGAACTCGGGAGCGGGGACGTCTTCCTGTCGCCATTCGATAGGAGTGCGGCGAGCGCGGGCGGTGGCGATATCGACGACCTTCTGCTTTGGTGCGGAGTGCGCCTTGCGCAGCGCTTCGTAATCGGCGCGATGCCGGGCAACGAAGAGTTCTTTGCCATCTTCACTGAGCAGGCTTGTAGTCACGGGCACAGCGCGGCTGGCGTCGAGGACATGAACCACGGGCTCGCTGTAGTGCGGCGCGATCTTAACCGCGGTATGCGCGCGGCTGGTGGTTGCGCCGCCGATCAGCAGAGGCTGCTTGAATCCCTGGCGCTCCATCTCGCGGGCCACATGCACCATCTCATCGAGCGAAGGCGTGATGAGGCCGCTGAGGCCGATGAGGTCTGCATTTTCCGATTTGGCGTGCTCAAGAATCTTCTCGGAAGAGACCATCACTCCAAGATCGATGACTTCATAGTTGTTGCAGGCGAGCACCACGCCGACGATGTTCTTGCCGATGTCGTGCACGTCGCCTTTGACCGTGGCAAGCACAATCTTGCCCTGCGCCTTGACGACTTGTCCGGAGGCCTCCAGCGCCGCTTTTTCAGCTTCCATGAATGGTGTGAGATGAGCCACAGCCTTCTTCATTACGCGGGCAGACTTGACCACCTGGGGCAGGAACATCTTGCCCGCTCCGAAGAGGTCGCCGACCACGCTCATGCCGGCCATCAGCGGGCCTTCGATCACCAGCAGAGGGCGGCCCAGCTTGACGCGAGCCTCTTCGGCGTCGATCTCGATGTAGGTGTCAATTCCCTTCACCAGCGCGTGCGAAAGACGTTCTTCGACCGTGCCATTACGCCACTCTTCGGCTTTCTTCTCGCTGACTGCCGCGCCTGCGCCTTTGAGGGTTTCACCGAAATCGACGAGGCGCTCGGTAGCATCGGGACGGCGATTGAGCAGCACATCTTCGACCAGCACCTTCAGCTCCGGCTCGATCTCTTCGTAGACCTCGAGCATGCCGGCGTTGACGATGCCCATGTCCATGCCCGCGGCGATCGCGTGATAGAGAAAAGCGGAGTGCATGGCTTCGCGAACCTTGTTGTTGCCGCGGAAGCTGAAGGAGATATTCGAGACGCCGCCGCTGACCTTGGCATGCGGCAGGTTAGCTTTGATCCAGCGCGTGGCATTGATGAAGTCGAGCGCGTAGTTATTGTGCTCTTCCATGCCGGTTGCGACGGTGAGGATGTTGGGATCGAAGATGATGTCTTCGGCAGGAAAGCCAACCTCATCGACGAGGATGCGGTAGGCGCGCGCGCAGATGCGGATCTTCTCTTCGAAGGTCGCTGCCTGGCCCTGCTCATCGAAGGCCATGACAACCGCCGCCGCGCCGAATTTCATGATCGTTGCGGCGTTCTTGCGAAACTTCTCTTCGCCCTCTTTGAGAGAAATGGAGTTGACGATGCCCTTGCCCTGCAGGCACTTGAGCCCCGCTTCGATGACCTCCCATTTGGAGGAGTCAACCATGAAGGGGACCTTGGCGACCTCGGGCTCGCTGGCCAGCAATTGCAGGAAGCGCGACATGGCCGCGACTCCATCAATCATGCCCTCATCCATGCAGATGTCGATGACGTTGGCGCCATTCTCGACCTGCTGGCGGGCAATGCTCACGGCCTCTTCGTACTTACCCTCTTTCACCAGTTTGGCGAAGCGGGGCGAGCCGGCGACATTGGTTCGCTCGCCGATCATGATGTAGACGCCGGGCTGCTGGGTGAAGGGCTGCGAGCCGGAGAGGCGAAGAGGCTTCGTCGCGACAGGCTGCTCCAGGTCTATAGATGCGTTGCTTTCATTCCCACTCACGCGGCATTCTCGCTTAGGTGGTGGTGTCCCCACTGCCTGGGAGGCTTGCCGTCGAGGGCCTTGGCGATAGCCGCGATGTGCTCGGGCGTGTTGCCGCAGCATCCGCCGGCGATGTTGATCAGGCCGCCACGCGCGAAGTCGCCGAGATAACGAGCCATATCGCTTGGGCCGAGGTCGAAACCTGTCTCCGACAATGGGTTGGGCAGGCCGGCATTGGGATAGCAGGAGATCGCCACATTCGCCTTCTCGGAAAGCTCTTCGAGAAACGGATACATAAGGTCCGGGCCGAGCGAGCAGTTGAGCCCGACTGACAGCGGCTTGACGTGCTCGACCGCGTTCCAGAAGGCTTCAGTGGTCTGCGCGGAAATCAGCGTCTCGCCGCCACGCCCTACAGCTGCTGAAATCATGACCGGCAGTTCTTTGCCCTGTGCCGCGAAACCGTCTTCGTCGAAGACTTCGCGGATGGCAACCAGCGCCGCCTTGGCATTGAGCGAGTCGAAGATGGTCTCCACCAGAAGCAGATCGGAGCCACCGGCGATGAGCGCGCGCACCTGCTCCGCATAAGCCGTCTTGACCTGATCGAAGGTGACGACACGGAAGCCGGCATCGTCGGCGTCGGGTGAGTTGGAGAGCGA
>DATAZR010000156.1:0-2126 GCA_036271955.1 Acidobacteriaceae bacterium | reverse complement strand
AAGCAATGGTGTTGCTGGCTTTGCCGCCGGCGGATCATTCTGATCGAAAGAGATCGCGGCCAATTCGTGCCTTCTCGGCGACGCCGCATGATGGCCAACGTGCATGCAGAACGCTTGCTGAAGATCCCGCAGAACCCAGTCCCGAGCTGCGTATCCCCGGCGCTGCAGCTCAAACGCGAGTGGTCTCCCTGGCCGCAATTCGGCTCGGATCCTGGGAATCCGCGCGACCTTTCAAAGGGATATTTTGCCACGACATTTCTGAGTTCGAGTCTTCTCTATCGGGGCGGGTTGGTGTCAAGCGCTTTCAGACTGCTCCGTCGATCCTGGTTTTGATGTCGCTCGCAGGGATCCTCGCTTCTCTTCGGGATCGGCACTCTGGCCCTCCCATGATGGGATCAGAACGATGCGGCGGACCAATCTCACGATACGTCCTTGCCGTAAGACTTACGGCAGGCATCAAGACTCGAAACGGACTCGCCTCATCCATCGTCCCTGCGGGGACATCGCTCCACCGGGTCGGCGGAATTCAGTTTTCTCCTATCGCTATTGTGCACAACTGAGACACGACATGATGAGCGTCACAAGTGTGCATTGATGGCACGGTCGCTTGTTTGCTCGGTCGCGCTTGACGGCGAACGCGCGCACCGAGCAAACATCCGTGCTGCCGCGATGCGCACTCACCATTGGACGCTCCCAGTCATGCCGCCGCAGCTTCTTTTCTGCTCCAGCGAAACTCGGTTCCATCCACCCACATGCGATGCATGATGACCGCCAGCCGTCGCGCCACAGCGACGATTGCGCGCTTCATCCCACGATGCCGGGCAATCTTCATGCCCCAGGCCTTGAGCCACGACCACTTGCGGCTGTGGGTCATCAGCACCAGGGCTGCCTCGAACAACATCTCGCGCATCATGGCGTCTCCGCATTTCGAGATGCCGCCCATCCGGTCGATCTCGCCTGACTGCTGTCGGCGTGGCGTCAGGCCCAAGGCGGCACCGACCGCCTTCGAGTTGTTGAAGCGGGAGGGCACATCGACCGTGGCGCGAAAGGTCAGCGCGACCACTGGTCCGACCCCAGGCGTGGTCATCAGCCTGCGGCAGACCTCATCCTGGCGCACGATCTCAAGCAGTTGGCGGTGAAGCACGCCGAGCTGCTCGCGCAGGACCCGGCGGGCGATCAGTAGCGGTTCGACGATCGCGGCCAAGTCCAGGTGGTCCGCGACCAGCTCACGAATTCGAGCCTCGAACTTGACCGTGCCCACCATGCCAACCTTGAGGCCGAAATTGCGCAGCGTGCCACGCAGATCGTTCTCGATGTCGAGCGCCTTGGCCTGCAAAAGCTGGCGACTGGTCAGCAGCATGCGGCGCTTCTGGCTGGCCAGCGTCTTTACATGCACCGGTCGGTACAGGCCAACACGCATCATCTGTGCAATGCCGCGCGCATCATTGCGGTCGCTCTTGTTGATCTGTGCCGACAGCGCCGCCTTCATATGCCGGGTCTCAACACAGATCACCGGCAAACCCGCTTCAGCCAATGCGCCGTACAGCCACTGCGATAAGGGGCCCGCTTCAAGGCCTATGCGCTCAATGGCAAGTGCTTCTTCTGTTAGAACTGCAAGGATCTCCGCCGGCTTGGTTGCGACCTTGACCTCTCGAATCACTTTGCCTGCTTTATCGACGATACACACGCTGGTCTCTTTTACTGAGACATCCAATCCGACATAATGCTGCATGGCTGCGCTTCTCCTCTGATGTTTGAGGCCGCCTCGTGCGGACCTCGTTTCACCATCAGTCTGAAGCGCAGCCACCTAACGGCCCGCTAACCGCAGCGACCAGCCCCGATACCCCATCTCACCACCCCAGCCATGCAGTCGGGTCTCTGTGGTGCGTTTATCCCGTTCATAGGCTTTGCGAGCGGCGAACGATGACATTACCTGCCGCTTCCTCCGTCTCGCCTTGCTGCCACCTCCACCGGCGGGCTGAACTTTTTCCGCAGTATCGTCACTTTTTCTCGCGGCTGGCGCCCTGAATTCGCCCTGAGGCGGCCGTTGGAATTCCGCACGGCTCCTTCGGAGGGGAAAGTCCATGTCGGGCGAGAATTCCTGCTTTTCGCGCTTCCTCGTGAAG
>DATAZR010000155.1:0-9457 GCA_036271955.1 Acidobacteriaceae bacterium | reverse complement strand
CGCAGATTGCCCAGGTTAACGAGGTTGCCGTTATGCGCAATCGCAATCAGCCCCTTGGTCGACTCCACGCGGATCGGCTGCGCATTCAGGAGCGCCGAATCCCCGGTCGTCGAGTAGCGCGTATGCCCAATCGCCATTTCTCCTGGCAGCTTGCGCAGCACATCCTCGGTAAAGATCTCCGAGACCAGCCCCATGCCCTTGATATTCGAGAGATTGTAGCCATTGGCCGTAGCAATCCCAGCCGACTCCTGCCCCCGGTGCTGCAAAGCATAGAGCCCCAGATAAACCTGCCGTGCCGCCTCAGGATGACCATAAACAGCCATCACCCCGCACTCCTCGCGCAGCTTCGGATCCTCTGCTGCACCAGACTCCAAACCAGGGTGCCCCATATCTCCAAGAGGAGTGCGACATGTGGGATAAGCAGCCAGCTCAGCCGACTCATCCGCCATCCCATCCACGCCCTGATACAGCAACCGGCTCATGCCAGCACCTCATCATGCAGAGCAGATTCAAGCGCTTCGGCCCAATGCTGCCGCAGCTCTCCAAGCGGTGCAGAAATCACGCAATCTCCATAGACCGAGATCTCGAGTCGGTCGCTGCCCGTCGTCCCGATCCGGGCCGTCAAAAACTCGGACTCAGAAGCCAGCGACTCGATCTCGCCAACCTTTCCCGGCGCGGCCGTCATCAGCATCGTGGAAGCCGTCTCAGCGAAAAGGCCAAAGAGAGGATGGCTCATCAACGACGGATCCTGATCAACCTTGGCGCCAATCCCTTTCGCAAAGCCGGCCTGCGCCAACGCAACAGCAATACCGCCATCTGAAAGATCACGCGCCGAACTCAGCAGCTTCTTATGCGCCAGAACGCCTAGAAGCTGATGCAGTCGAGCCTCAGCCTCAAGATCAAGCGCGGGAGGCTTGCCCCACTTGCTCTTCAAAACCACGCTCGCAAACTCCGACGAGCCAAAGGCCGTAAGCACGGCAGTGCTTTGGTCTCCTGCGGACTCCCCGCCCTCCGGCACCGGCGTGATCGAATCGACCGGAACCATCGGATAGACGATGTACGGATTGATTCCAACCCGCGCAACCGGCACAGCCAGATCCGGGTTCGGCTGCTCACCCCTTGGCACCGGCCACATCAGCAGAATCGCGTCCCCTGCACGCTGGAAACTCGCGGGCACAGCCTTGGTCACATCGTCCACAATTCCAACCACACCCAGTACCGGCGTCGGATAAATCCCTTCGCCCTTCGTCTCGTTGTAGAGCGAAACATTCCCCCCGGTAATCGGTGTTCCCAGCGCCGTGCAGGCCTCGGCAATGCCATCAATCGCCGCCGAAAGCTGCGCCATGATCTCCGGCTTCTCCGGATTCCCAAAGTTCAGGCAATTCGTCGCCGCCACCGGCGTCGCCCCCGTACAAGCCACCTTGCGCGCCGCCTCAGCCACAGCATGCATCGCGCCCAGCTTTGGATCGAGATAACACCAGCGTCCGTTGCCATCCAGCGCCATCGCCAGCCCACGCTCGTGCCCCGGCGCCCCTGTGCCTTTAATCCGCATCACGCCGGCTTCACCGCCCGGGCCCTGCACCGTATTCGTCTGCACCATCGTGTCGTACTGCTCATGCACCCAACGCTTCGAACAGATATTCGAGCTGGCCAGCAGTTTCTTCAAATCCGCCGTATAGTCGCGCGGCTCACTTAACTCAGCAAGAACCTCATCCGAAGGATCAAGAGCCACGGGTGGCTTCCATGTCCCCACAGGCCGGTGATAGAGCGGCGCATCATCCGTCAGCGACTCATTCGGAATATCCGCCACCAGCACGCCATGATGCCGGATGCGCAGCCGCGGCTCTGGCTTCACCGTGCCCACGATCACCGCATCCAGTCCCCACTTAGCAAAGACGTCCAGCACTTCGCTCTCGCGGCCCTTCTCGGCCACCAGCAGCATCCGCTCTTGGCTCTCCGAAAGCATGATCTCGTACGAGTTCATGCCCGTCTCGCGCTGCGGCACGTTGTCCAGCTCCACATCCAGCCCAACTCCGCCTCGCGCGCCCATCTCGCACGTAGAACAGGTCAGCCCCGCTGCGCCCATATCCTGAATGCCGACGATTGCCCCCGTCTGCATCGCCTCAAGACAGGCCTCCAGCAGCAGCTTCTCCATGAAGGGATCGCCCACCTGCACATTGGGCCGCTTCGCCTCCGTTCCCTCGTGAAACTCCTCCGAAGCCATCGTCGCCCCATGAATCCCGTCGCGCCCCGTCTTGGCGCCCACATAGATCACCGGATTCCCGACGCCAGCCGCTCTGCCATAAAAGATCTCATCGATCTTCACGAGCCCCAGCGCAAAAGCATTCACCAGCGGATTGCCCGAGTAGCAAGCCTCGAACTTCGTCTCGCCGCCCAGGTTCGGCACACCAAAGCAGTTGCCGTAGCTAGCCACGCCGCTCACCACGCCCTCGACAATGGAATGGTTTCTGGCAACCAGCGCCGCGCTCTCCGCACCAGACTCAACAGGACCAAAGCGCAGCGAGTCCATTACCGCCAGCGGCCGCGCCCCCATCGTAAAGATGTCACGCAGAATGCCGCCGACGCCGGTCGCGGCGCCCTGATGCGGCTCAATATAGCTGGGATGGTTATGGCTTTCGATCTTGAAGGCGCAGGCCCAGCCGTCTCCCACGTCGATAATACCGGCATTCTCACCCGGCCCCTGCACCACCCGCTCACTCTTCGTCGGCAGCCGCTTCAGATGCACCTTCGACGACTTGTAGGAGCAGTGCTCGCTCCACATCACCGAGTAAATGCCCAGCTCGGTAAGCGAAGGCGTCCGCCCCAGCGCGCCAAGGATTCGGCTGTACTCATCCGGCGTGATGCTATGCTGCGCCAGCAGTTCCGGCGTAATGGAAACCGGCTGGGGAACGGAAGTTTCTTGAACCCCGGAGACGGGACCAGACAAGGGAGACGATGTCATTGCGGTCACAATTAATTGTCGCACGGTTGTAACGTTGAAAACGCCCGCCGGGCCCGCTGATGGCGCGTCCTCGCACAGCCTCAGCTACAGAAACGCGGCAAGTGGCGAAGTACTCTCCGCCGCCGTGGAAATACGCAATCCCTGACATCTTGAATAATTTAGAGCACTTATGCAGGATTAAGCAGCTTCAGTACATCTTCGGTCGTGCCCGTCTCGCCAATCCGCGGAAAGACTTTCTCCACACTATGTTGATGCGCATCGGCTGCATGTCCGTCATCGCATCCACCACAAGCGTCACGTTATAGCCGAGATCGTAAGCACTCCGCGCCGTCGCTTCCACGCCTGCGCTGGTCGCCACACCCATCAGAACGATCTGCGTCACCCCTCGTTCGCGCAAGTACTCATCCAGTGTGGTGCCAATGAACGCGCCCACCCGCTTCTTGGTCACCAGATAGTCGCCAGGCTGCTGCTCCAGCTCTGGAACAAGCTCTGTCCAGTCCGGCGGAAACGCAAATTTCAGAGGCCCTTGATCCGTGCGGCCCGGAGCCCTGTCAGAGACATTCACCAGCACCACCGGCAACCCCCGCTCGCGAAACGCACGCGCCAGTTGCGCGGACCGGCCAACAACATCCGCAATCGGATGTGCAGCCGGTAAACCAACGATTCCCTTTTGCAGGTCAATGACGATTAAGGCAGAAACAGGATCGAGTTGCGTAAGAGGCATGATTTTCCTTTATGAAGTTAGGAGATTTTCGTTCACCGATTACTCGATATCTTTGCTGCTGAAATGCACGCTCATCATGATGCTCAGAGCCGCTATCCCAAGAAAGAAGACCACCAGGGCCACATTACCTCCGCTCGCAACCTTGCCTGCGCGAAACAGAAGATACGCCACCACCATATTGAAGAGCGCCCAGACCAAATTCATCGTCGGCGACGACAATCCCTTGCCCGGCGGCTTAGCGAACGGCGTCGGAAAGCGATCACCGCAAATGCCGTAAACAAAATGCGGCACCACATTGGCGGCAAAAGCGCCCGCAAACAAACACGCGATGTATTGATACCAGCTCATATCCGTTTCTCCCTCATAGACGTCCCTCTTTGTGGCCATCTCTCTTTGCAGTACTACGCGGCCGGTTCCCGTTCTCCCGAAACCAGCCGGGGATCAAGTGGGGTAAGCAGGCCTTTCGCTCTATAAATCGGCCGTATCAGCGCATTCACAGCCGGCAGTTGCGTCGTAAACCACAACGCACCCACGATGCAGAATGCGCCCGTCATCATCACCGTCGCCGGCGCTCCAAACCGATGCGCAAGCGCCCCAGCCAACAAACTTCCAAATGGCGAAGCTCCAAAAAACGCCATCGTGTAATAGCTCATCACCCGACCACGCTTATCTTCCGTCACCAGCGATTGAATGATTGTGTTGCTCGCCGAGGCGCCCTGGATCAACCCGAATCCAGCCACCACCATCAGCAGCAACGAGAACCACAGCGTGTGCGAGAGTCCAAAAAGAACGAGCGCGCCGCCCAGCATCGCCGCCGAGATCCCAAGCATCCTCGTCAGCCCAACGACCGAGCTCCGCACCGCGAGCGACAGCGCTGATATCAGCGCGCCAACACCCGAAGCACCCGTGAGCCAGCCCAGCGTGGTCACCCCGCCGTGCAGCACTTGCCCGGCAAAGACCGGCAGCAGCACCGCATAGGGATAGCCCATCAGGCTGGTCAACGCGAACAGCAGCAGAATGGTGCGGATAGGCCGAAAACCGCGCACATAATCCCAACCCTCGCGTACCTGCTCCAGCATGCTGCTCCCGCTGTGGCGAAGATCCAGCGGCCTTATGCGCATCATCAGCAGAGACGCAATCACAGCAAAATAACTGAGCCCGTCGATCAGAAAGCATCCGCCTTCACCCACAGCCGCAATCACCACTCCAGCGATCGCCGGCCCGATTAACCGTCCGCCATTGGCCATCGAAGAGTTGATTGCAATCGCATTGCTCAAGTCGTTGCGATCCTCCACCATCAGCGACAAAAAGGATTGCCGTCCAGGCATGTCAAACGCGTTGATAATCCCCTGCAATACCGTCAGCGCGATGATCTCCCAGAGCGTAATTACATGCGCCAGCGTGAGCGCGGCCAACGCCAGCGATTGAACAGCCGCCGCAGCCTGCGTCCACACCAGCAGCTTGCGCCGGTTCAGCCGCTCCACCCAAACACCCGCGAACGGTCCCAGTGCAAACGAAACAATCTGTCCCGCAAAAGTAACGAAACCCAATAGCAGCGCCGAGTGAGTCATGCGATAGACCAGCCAGCTCGTCGCCAGCCGCGTCATCCAGTTGCCGATCACCGAGATGCTTTGACCGAAGAAAAACAGCTTGAAATTGCGATGCCGCAGTGCTCGCCACGCACCCGAAAAGGAACTCAGAAACTTAAGTCGACCCGTACCGGCGTCGCCGTTCACAGCTCCACCAGCCGCTTCAAAATCTCGCCGGCTTCAAAGAGCGTTGCTTGATCGCGTTTGTCCAGCTTCGCAATCGCCCCGGCCAGCCACGTTCGCTTCGCATCCTTAGAGCTTTTGCGCAGCGCAGACCCTTTAAGCGTCAGCTCGATATACATCTGCCGCCCATCGGTCGGATGCGGCTTGCGCTCCACCAATCCCAGCTCCTCAAGCGCCGCAATCGCCGTCCCCATCGATTGCGGCTTCAAATTCTCCGCTCGCGCCAGATCGGCAATCGTAGCCGGCCCTTCCTTCGCGAGACGAGACATCACCGCCGTCTGCGTCCAGGAGAAATCCTTTGATTCAGAAGGCGCCGCCGTACGCATCCGGCGCACCAGCAGCCCAAGCGCCAACGCCAACTCCATCACAGCGGCCTCATCGTTCTTCTGAGTCATCACGAGTAGGAGTTTACATTATCAACAGCCAGACTTGCAATATAAACTTCCAAGTTCGCCTGTTAATATTTTGCCGAAAAAGATAAGCAACAGAAGCAAGCAGATTCGCCACCACGAAACCCACCTGAACCAACGTACTCAGGCATCAGGCTTCTGTACCAATCCGGCGGCAGGATGCAGTCCGTTCAACGACTACGCGATACTAGAAAGGTTCAACGCCCGCGCATCGCCACGGCACTGACGTTAGAAGCCCTAGCAGAGATGCGGCAGTCTGAATCGGGAGTGAACCCGGGCCAACTCCATTCATCGCAGTACTAGATAATCGCAATAAAGAGCCGGGATGGCGGAACTGGCAGACGCAGCGGACACAAAATCGTCTAAGACACAATCTAATAATCAGCTAAGCTACTGAAAATAAATGTAGTTGACTGAAGCAAAAGACAAGCGATATCCTTACACAACTCTTCCACACTTTCGCAGCTTGGGGACAGTCTGGAGGTGCTTACGCATGTCCGAACATCACACCATCCTTGGTGGCAAGGTTCACGTCTACAGGCGTCCGAATAGTTCTAGCTGGCAATGCGCAACTTATCTAGCCGGAAAGAACCGGCGCACAACCACCAAAGAAGATAGCCTCTCGAAAAGCGAAGGAGTTCGCAGAAGACTGGTATCTGCAATTGCGAGGCAAGCTCCGCGACGGTGAGTTGAAGAGCGGCAAGCCGTTCCGCGAAGCTGCGAAGTTGTACCTGCGCGAATTCGACATCATGACGGAGGGACAGCTTAGCGCGACCTATGCGCGCGGACAGCACGCGCGTACCAATGGCCATCTCGTCCCGTTCTTCGGCAGCATGGTTCTTCCCGAGATCACGGCTGGCAAGGTCAATGAATATCGCATCCATCGCCTTGAAGAAGCTAAGGCGATGCGCGGCAAGCCGCCAGCGCATAACACCATGCACCGGGAAATCGTGACGTTGCGCCAGATTTTCAAAACGGCTCTGCGGCACGGATGGATCGATCACCTATCCGGCTCTCAGATACTCCGAGGGCGTGACAATGCGCGTTCCCTTGTACGCGCCGAGAGTCAATAAATCCTTGTCGCCTGCAACCAGCAAATCCGCTTTCGCAAGGGCGGCGCACTCCAGAAACATATCGTCGTGGGGATCACGGCATACCTCTACCGTGCCTCGAATCTTTACACGGATGCCGCGCGCCAGAATCGCTTGCAGCGCCGATACTGCCCGGTGTTGCTCCCGGAGAACTTTTCCGTCAGGACGCGGATGATCTCCGCGTCAATCTCATCGCAAGTGGCAATCACGTCTTCGCTCATCGCTTTTTCAAGCGCCAAAGTCGGCGTGCCGCGATGTTTCGCAAAACTGAAGCGCGGAAATCCAAACGTTTGTATCGATGACGACGATCACCCGTTAGACCGTACCTTACGACGGCGCGGCTTTTCAGCGCGCACCATTTTGATGAGCCGGGGCACATCGACCTCGGTATAGCCCTTCGGGTTGCGTCCAGCCGCATATTCGCCCAGTTCATCCAGCGTCGTTCGCGCCTGCTGTGCGGAGTACGTGCGAAAAGCTTCGCGGAATAGCTCGCTCATGGTGCGGCTGTCCCTCTGAGCCAGCGCCTCAGCCTTTTGTGCAAGTTCGGGCGGCAGGCTGATCGTATAGACCCTCGATTTCCTTGCAGTAGCAGTAGTCATACTTGAATATTACATTGTAATGGATTCCACTACAACCCGCGAGAGAGCACGCTCTGCCAAGAACCTCGGTTGGACTGGCCAATGGTTCAGCACGATTGCTTCAATGCTATCCTTCGACATTGTGGGAGGTTCTGTTGGTGGACTTGGAGGAGAAGATGGCACAAGAGTGGGGACCAG
Organism: Acidobacteriaceae bacterium; assembly: GCA_036271955.1. GTDB lineage: Bacteria > Acidobacteriota > Terriglobia > Terriglobales > Acidobacteriaceae > Acidicapsa. The sequence goes on along the minus strand of DATAZR010000155.1, from coordinate 1,722 downwards.
TGTTGGCGCATGAGAGTGGGCATGCACTGATGGCCATCCTTTATGGTATTCCGTGTCATGGGATCTGTTTTGAAAAGGGCGTCGATGGGGGCCGATTCTGTGCCTTACTAGGCCAGTCTCACGCGGAAAAATCACAGAGAGATTACTTGGTTTCCGCAGCGGGTGTCGCCGCCGAACTGCTCATCTATCCAAACCGAACCAGTGAAGGCGCAGGGGCAGATCGCGCGGATTTTGATTCAAGCCAAGCGCCTTCGTTTGAAGAGACAGTCAGCCGAGCACAAGCGATCCTTGCCAGAGAAAAGAGCAAGCTAGACAGGCTGATTACAACCTTGAATGCAAGGCTCAGCAGTGTAGATTTCGACCGGTCCCGCTTGCCGGAGGTAGGTATGGACGGAAGCAGCAAGCGCTATCTCATTTTGCTCAGTGAAGACGAGGTAAGAGGTTCCCTCCAGTGACACTGGTATGCTGCCCTCCAATGGGAACACTGACTGAACTCTAACTGGGCATATCGAAATCCCTAATCCATACGTTTGGAAGATCTTCGTCCTTCGCTGTCCATTCAGCAGGTCGAGCAGAGTTCCACAGGTTCAAATAGGTTTGCCAAGGGTTCTGCGGAAGAATCAGTTTTAGGTGCTGTTTGAGGCTTTTGGGTAACACAGAGGGCGCTTCGTCAGAATCTAGCGGACTCAAAGACTTTGCAAGTTCAAAGACCCGCAACTGAAGAACCTCTTCTCCAAATGCTAGACGTCCACTCCCGCCATTCCACAGTCGCTTCGCTCGTTCCGATTGAAGCGCGTCGCCTTCATCGGTCCGGCAATAATTACTTTCCCAACGACAGAGGTGGTGATGCATAGCCTCCATCTGGACAAGCCTTGCGCCGCGACAGTATTTTGCCAAAAAAGATAGCTCTTCAACCTGCCTCGGCCTGCTTTCTTCATGCTCATTCAGATTGGAAACCAAGCGGGAAATGTCTGAGTCGAGCAGATCATCCTATCACTTTGATCAGGAGATCGAGGAGCTTTGGAAACTTGTTCCCGATGTGCATAAACAACTAGCAGGCATCCTTCTCGAATGTCTGCCCGGAGGCGACAAGCGGTCCCCGATACCGCAGGGCATTCTTGAATCTCTTGATGAATAAAACCTGGCATTCCTCTTGCGTAGGGACGACATTGAACTGGGAGAGTTGCGCCGAAAGTTCTATGAGGATTCCCGCGCGGGCGGGAGAGTGAGCAGCGGGACATCACGCGCGAGCCGTTGGTCATGGCGTCGGAGGTAGGCGGGCTTGACTGATGGCTCCGCTGCGAGTGGTTCCCAGTTATGAGGAGCATGTCTGCTCCTCTGTTCTTAAACGAACCAGAGAGACGACGACTGCCATCATCAGCAGCGGCGGTATCGGAGGAGGCTGGCCACCGGGCGCTCACCAGCGAGCCACCGAATCCCAGTTGCGATACAATCTACTTTATGGCCGAGTGGTGAAATTGGCAGCCACAGCAGACTCAAAATCTGCCGAGGGCAACCTCATGTCGGTTCGACTCCGACCTCGGCCACCATCTCCCGCCTTCCCACGATCAATGCAAAGATTCGCCATGACGGACCCAATCCGGCTGAGACCGATTCTTGTCGAAACCGGGCCGAATTTTACACATTTTCTAGGATGATATGATTATCTTACTGAAGTAAAAAGTAAAATAAGTTACTGGCAGACACAGCGGACTCAAAATC